>NZ_JAUCZG010000034.1 GCF_030373225.1 Hydrogenophaga sp.
TTACTCACTGATTTATCAGGGGGAGGTGACGCAGGTCATATTGGCACGGGGGGGAGCAGGCTGGCTACCCTGTCTCAGGGGGGCTATTGGGTGGACCGACCCATGCCTCTAATCTGTTTTAAAGCAAACAATATTTGTATTTATAACAACAGTGTGTGATACTCGAAACCTGACCAAGCCAACACAAGGAGCCCACCATGAGCGCAGTTGCTGAGCGTGAAGTGACCACGGCAGACGACCGTGGCGCCCTTGCCAAGATGGTTATGGGGTTGTTCGACCACTGGAAGCTGAGTACCGAAGACCAGGCAGCTTTACTGGGTATCGCTAGCAGCAACCGGGCGGCTTTGTCGAACTACCGCAGTGGCAAGCCTATCGGCACCAGCCGTGACCAGTACGAGCGCGTTGGCCACTTGCTTGGCATTCACAAGAATCTGCGCCTGCTGTTTCCACAAAACCGGGATCTGGTCTATCGCTGGATGACCACCCGGAACAAGGCTTTCGACAATTTGACCCCTGTTGAGGTGGTGAGGGAGTGGGGTTTTGCGGGCCTGCTGATGGTGCGCAGCTACCTGGACCGCGCCCGGGGCATCTGAGTCAGACCTGGAATGAATTCCCTGTTCGCCCAACTCACCCTGGCAGACTTTCAGCAGGATGTGGCCCGCAATATCGTGTCGTTGCGTCAATCACAAGACCTGTTCGATGACCTGACGCCAGATCCAGCCGAGTGGCTGTTGGCGCAAAAGGTGGAGGACGAAGTCAAGCCACCGCCATACCGATCCAGGACGCCAATCATTGATCGCCCGTTTGAAGATGCACAGTGGTTCAACGCCATCATGTGGCCGTTCAAGCATCGGCAGTCGAGCCGGTTTTCTGATGGGACCTACGGCGTCTGGTACGGCTCGGAATCGGTCGAGACGACGGTGTATGAGTCTGCTTACCACTGGCACAGAGGCTTGCTGTGCGACGCTGGGTTTGAGCAGATGGGGGTTATCGCCGAGCGCAAGGTGTATTCGGTGGCCTGCCATGCAGCGCTGCTGGATTTTCGGCAAGCTTCTCACAAACATCCGTATCTCTTGCATCCATCGGACTACGGGTTGTGCCAGTCGGTGGGGTCCAGGATTCACCGGGAGGGCCACCCTGGGCTTGTGACCCAGTCGGTGCGCCGTCCAGCCGGCCAGAACGTGGCGATTTTCAATCCAGGTGTTCTATCCAATGCACGGCACAACTGCCAGCTGACCTACCGGCTGGAGGGCGAGCAGATCGTGGTGGAAAAACAGCCTGGGATCACGTGGATCACATTGGCCACAGCGCGCTTTTCTTAGCTTGCTGAGCCGTCAGAGGGCCGCAAAGAGTTTGTGGGTGGCAACAGAAGGTATGACCAGGGGTGCGCGAATATTTTGCGACCTGGGATTTCTGGTCAGCACGGAAACGCCAACGTGAGCATCGCAGTGGAGGTGATGTTGGTCCGAACACGGACGCAAGGTGCCGGAAAAAAATACTTCCGACTGTCATCTTGTAGGAGAAGCTGACGTAGTCCGAGAAGAATCACCCTGCTCAAGGGAGAAAAACTACGACTCGGTCTTCATGGAAGAAACCAAGCAGTTTTATAGAGACCTATGTCTCAGTGCTTAGCAAGCCAGTGCTTCCCAATACATACGCTTTTATCTCCACCCTACCCACGATTTAATGTGGGTTTTTTTGTGGGTCAGAAATCTTAAACTGACGTAAGTTGTTGATTTATAAGGAATACTGGCGGAGAGGGCGGGATTCGAACCCGCGGTGGGTATTAGCCCACACACGCTTTCCAGGCGTGCGACTTAAACCGCTCATCCACCTCTCCGGGAAGCCCGCGATTGTAGCAGTGTCCCGGTGCGGTTCAGGATGCCGGGCTGCCGTCGGCGGTTTTGTGCCAGGCGTGTTGTTGCAGCACTTCCAGCGAAACGTGTTGCAGCGTGGCGGCGTTGGTGGCCTCGAGCACCAGGGGTGGGGCCACGCCGGCCTGCAGGGCTTCGAGCCAGCGCTGCACGCACAGGCACCAGCGGTCGCCGGGTTTGAGGCCGGCGAACCGCCATTCAGGCCGTGGCGTGCTGAGGTCGTTCCCTCGCTCACGCGAGAAGTCGAGGAACGGCGCGGTGACGCGCGCGCACACCACGTGGGTTCCGTGGTCATCGGGGCCGGTCTCGCAGCAGCCGTCTCGGTAGAAGCCGGTGAGCGGGTCGTAGGAGCAGGGCAGCAGTTCGGTGCCGAGGACGTTGCGCGCCAGGGTCATGGTGGTCTCTGCAGAGGAATGGGAATCAGACGGTCTTGGTGCTGCCCACCATCTTCATGGCCGAAGCGATGAGGGCGGAGACTTCGGTCATGTTGCTCGGAACGATCAGGGTCGTGGTGGCATTGGCGGCTACCTTGCTGTAGGCCTCCACAGCGCGCTCGGCCACCTTGAGTTGCACGGCTTCCTGACCACCCGGCTGGCGAATCGCCTCAGCCACTTTGCGGATGGCTTCTGCGGTCGCTTCGGCCACGGCCAGAATGGCCGAGGCTTCGCCCTGGGCGTTGTTGATTTCGGCCTGCTTTTCACCTTCGGAGCGGGCGATGAAGGCCTCGCGCTCGCCGGTGGCGATGTTGATCTGTTCCTGGCGACGGCCCTCGGACGCCGCGATCAAGGCGCGTTTTTCACGTTCTGCCGTGATTTGCGCCTGCATGGCCAGAAGAATTTCTTTCGGTGGCGTCAGGTCCTTGATCTCGTAGCGCAGCACCTTCACGCCCCAGTTGAGCGCGGCTTCGTCGATGGCATGCACCACCTGCGCGTTGATGATGTCGCGCTCTTCGAACGTCTTGTCGAGCTCCAGTTTGCCGATCACCGAGCGCAGCGAGGTCTGCGCGAGCTGGGTCACGGCGACGATGTAGTTGGACGAACCGTAGCTGGCGCGCATCGGGTCGGTGACCTGGAAATACAGGATGCCGTCAACCTGCAACTGGGTGTTGTCGCGCGTGATGCAGACCTGGCTCGGCACATCGAGCGGGATTTCTTTCAGGCTGTGTTTGTAGGCCACCTTGTCGATGAAGGGCACGAGGAAGTTCAGCCCCGGGGCGAGCGATGACTGGTATTTGCCCAGGCGCTCGACCACCCAGGCGTTTTGTTGCGGCACCACCTTGACGGAGCGGGTGATGAAGATGGCGGCGACGATGATCAAAAGGATGGCAATTTCCATGGCGGGCGGTTCTCTAAGAGTTGCAAAAACGGGGGGGGGGACGCGGGGGCAGGGCGGCTTCGGCGTCAGACCTTGTCGACCAGCAGGCGGCTGCCCACCAGCTCGGCCACGCGGTAGGCGCCGGGTGTGGGCGGGTTGCCTGGACGGTGGATCACGGTCCATTGCGCACCCCGGTATTTGACGCTGGCGGTGCCGTCGACGTTCCATTCATCGATCTGCAGGATCTCGCCCACGTCCAGGTTGACGCTGCGCATCGCACGAACGGACGGGTCGCTGGCGCGCCGCTTCTTGACGAAGTACCACGCCACGACGGCCGCAGAGCCGGTGAGCGCGGCAACACTCAGCTGGCCTGTCATGCCCAGACCGGCGTGTGCGGCCAGCGCCCCTGCAGCCATGCCCACAGCCAGCATCAGCAGGTAAAACGTGCCTGTGAACAGTTCCAGCGCGACGGTGGACCCCGCCAACAACCACCACAATGTTGATTCCGACATGCATGCTCCCGATGTTCTGAGGTGATGTGTGCGGCCTGAGCGCCACCCGAAGTGTGAAAAGCGAAGGTGGCGTTTGTCTGACCGAAGCCACATTTTGCGGCAAATGCTCGGCAACGCCCGGACCGGGACACATGTTGTCCGTACACTTCGCGCCTGCTTGGCCGCAAAGGCCCATTCACCAACAGCCTCCTTTTGCCCGATGGCCGCCTGCGCGGCTGGAGAAACCCATGAAATTCCGCTTCCCCATCGTCATCATCGACGAGGACTTCCGCTCTGAAAACACCTCGGGCCTGGGCATCCGCGCGCTGGCTCAGGCCATCGAAGTCGAAGGGTTCGAGGTGGTCGGTGTGACCAGTTACGGCGACATGAGCCAGTTCGCGCAGCAGCAAAGCCGGGCCAGTGCCTTCATCCTGTCGATCGACGACGAAGAGTTCAGCCATGGCGCCGATCTCGACCCGGTGGTGCTGAACCTGCGCAACTTCATCAACGAGGTGAGACGCAAGAACTCGGACGTGCCGATCTACATCTACGGCGAGACCAAAACCAGCCGGCACCTGCCCAACGACATCCTGCGCGAACTGCACGGCTTCATCCACATGTTCGAGGACACCCCGGAGTTCGTGGCCCGCCACATCATCAGGGAAGCCAAAAGTTACCTCGAAGGCATCCAGCCGCCGTTTTTCAAGGCGCTGCTCGACTATGCCGAAGACGGTTCCTACTCCTGGCATTGCCCGGGGCATTCGGGTGGCGTGGCCTTCCTGAAGAGCCCGGTGGGGCAGATGTTCCACCAGTTCTTCGGCGAAAACATGTTGCGGGCCGACGTCTGCAACGCGGTGGAAGAGTTGGGCCAGCTGCTCGACCACAACGGCGCCATTGGTGCGAGTGAACGCAACGCCGCGCGCATCTTCAACGCCGACCACTGTTTCTTCGTGACCAACGGCACCAGCACCAGCAACAAGATGGTCTGGCACCACACGGTGGCGCCGGGCGACGTGGTGGTGGTCGATCGCAACTGCCACAAGTCCATCCTGCACAGCATCATCATGACGGGTGCCATTCCCGTCTTCCTGAAACCCACGCGCAACCACTACGGCATCATCGGCCCGATTCCGCAGAGCGAGTTCGAGATCGATGCCATCAAGGCCAAGATCCGCGCCAACCCGCTGCTCGCCGGCGTGGACCCGGACACGGTCAAACCCCGGGTGCTTACGCTCACGCAATCCACCTACGACGGCGTGCTCTACAACACCGAAGCCATCAAGCAGATGCTCGACGGCTACGTGGCCAACCTGCATTTCGACGAAGCCTGGCTGCCGCACGCGGCCTTTCACCCCTTCTATGGCAATTTCCACGCCATGGGCAAGAAGCGCGTGCGCCCGCTCGAGTCGGTGGTGTACGCCACGCAGTCCATCCACAAGCTGCTCGCGGGCATCAGCCAGGCCAGCCACGTGCTGGTGCAGGACTCCCAGCATGTCAAGCTCGACCGCCACCTCTTCAACGAGGCCTACCTGATGCACACCAGCACCAGTCCGCAGTACGCGATCATCGCCAGCTGCGACGTGGCGGCGGCCATGATGGAGCCGCCCGGTGGCCGCGCGCTGGTGGAAGAGAGCATCTTCGAGGCACTCGATTTCCGCCGCGCCATGCGCAAGATCGATGCCGAGTTCGGTGACGACGACTGGTGGTTCAAGGTCTGGGGTCCGGACGATCTGGCCGAGGAGGGCATGGGCGAGGCGACCGACTGGGTGCTCAACCCCGACCCCGCCGGCTCACAGGCCACGGCCAAGGAATGGCACGGCTTTGGCGACATGGCGCCGGGCTTCAACATGCTCGACCCGATCAAGGCGACCATCGTCACGCCGGGCCTGAATCTGGACGGCCGCTTCGAGCCCGAAGGCATACCGGCATCCATCGTCACCAAGTTCCTCGCCGAGCACGGCGTGGTGGTCGAGAAGACGGGCCTCTACAGCTTTTTCATCATGTTCACCATCGGCATCACCAAGGGCCGCTGGAACACCTTGCTCACTGCGCTGCAGCAGTTCAAGGACGACTACGCCAAGAACCAGCCGATGTGGCGCATCCTGCCGGAGTTCTGCCAGAAGCACCCGCGCTACGAGCAGATGGGCCTGCGCGACCTGTGCCAGCACGTGCACGAGCTCTACGCCCGCTACGACATCGCCCGCCTCACCACCGAGATGTACCTGAGCGACCTGACACCCGCGATGAAGCCCACCGACGCCTTCGCGCACATCGCGCAGCGAACCACCGAGCGGGTGCCGATCGACGAACTCGAAGGCCGCATCACCACCAGCCTGGTGACGCCGTACCCGCCCGGCATTCCTCTGCTGATCCCCGGCGAGGTGTTCAACAAGAAGATCGTCGACTACCTCAAGTTTGCTCGCGAGTTCAACGCCCAATGCCCGGGCTTCGAGACCGACATCCACGGCCTCGTCGAGATGGTGGGCGACGACGGCAGGAAGCGTTATTTCGCCGACTGCGTGAAGGCCTGATCAGCGCAATGCGTCAGGTCGCACCCGCAGGAAACTGGCAAAGCGCGGCACACCGCTTTCGTTGACGCCGCGAAAGCGGTACGTGACCCACTCGCCCAACGCGGGCGGATGATCACGCTGGGCATCGGTGAAGCCGTTGCCCAGGCGGAAGCGCACACCATCGGGCGTTTCCACGAGCAAGGCGCCCATGCGGCCGGTGTGCCGGCCCTGCCCGGGCAGGTGCTGCAGCACGCGCGCTTCGGCGTCTTCGTGCGTCTTCACCTTCAGCAGGTCGCCGGTGCGTTTGGCGCGGTAGAGCGAATCGCCCCGGTGCAGCATGAGCCCTTCGCCGCCGTTCTTCACCGTGTGGTCGAGCCGCGCCATGAGCTCGGCATGGCTGCTCACGCGCTCCTGCGCCACCGCCTGCACCCATGGTCGATCGAGCTGCAGGACCAGCGTCTGGTAGGCCTGGATGCGCTCGGTGAAACGCCCCGGTTGGGCTGGCAGGTCGAACACCATGAAGCGCACCTTGCGCCACGCGTTGTCGTCGGGGGTCTGGCGGCGCACGGCAGAGAGTGTTTCTTCGAAGCGGCCGCGGCCGATCCACAGCTCGCCATCCATGGGCTCAGCGGGCCAGCCGGCGGTGAACCATGCAGGTGCGGCGATCACGTCGCCTCCACGGGTCAGCAGTCGGCGTCCATCCCAGAAGCCGCGCAAGCCGTCGTACTTTTCGCTCAGCCAGTAGTCGCCCAGCGGCACGCCGGGCCGATAGACGTTGGCGAGCATCAGGCTGGGCACATCTCCAGCCCACGAAGGACCGGACACGCCAGCCGCCACCAGGCTCAGCAAGCCAAGAAAATCCCGCCGCTTCATGAAGGAGTTTGGAGCAGGCCGTTTTCAGCCCAGCGCGTCGCTGTCGCGGCTCACGCCCGTGGTGTGGCTGTAGCCACCGTCCACGTAGGTGATCTCGGCGGTCACGCCGCCGGCCAGGTCGCTCAGCAGGAACGCGGCCACGTTGCCGACGTCCTCGATCGTCACGTTGCGACGGATCGGCGACGCACTGGCGACCATGCCCAGCAACTTGCCGAAGTCCTTGATGCCGCTGGCGGCAAGGGTCTTGATCGGACCGGCGCTGATGCCGTTGACCCGCATGCCCCTGGGGCCGAGCGACTCGGCCAGGTAACGCACTGACGCCTCCAGGCTGGCCTTGGCCAGACCCATGGTGTTGTAGTTGGGCACCGCGCGCAGCGCACCGAGGTAGGTGAGGGTGAGCAGGGCCGACTTCGGGTTGAGCATCGGCAGCGCGGCCTTGGCCATGGCGGGGAAGCTGTAGGCGCTGATGTCGTGGGCGATTCGGAAGTTCTCGCGGGTCAGGCCATCCAGAAAATCCCCGGCGATGGCCTCGCGCGGCGCGAAGCCGATGCTGTGCACAAAGCCGTCGAAGGTGGGCCACACCCGGGCCAGGTCGGCAAACAGTTTCTCGATCTGCGCGTCGTCACCGACATCGCAGTCGAAGATGAGTTTGGAGTCGAAGTCGGCGGCGAACTCGGTGATGCGCTCCTTGAAGCGTTCGCCGACATAGCTGAAGGCCAGCTCGGCGCCTTGCTGGTGGCAGGCCCTGGCGATGCCGTAGGCGATGGACCGGTTGGACAGCACGCCCGTGATCAGCAGTTTCTTGCCGGTAAGAAAACCCATGTTTCTGTCTCCAATGAAAAATCCTTCAGAATTGTCGCATGCACTTTTTGCCCACCCGACCAGGCCACCGACTCGCTTCGCTGTCTCTGGCCGCGTTGCTGGTGCTCTGGAGTTCGTCGGGCTGGGCGGCCCACGGTTACGCGCTGTGGGGCGAGCTGAAGTACCCCGACGGCTTCACGCATTTCGCCTACGTCAATCCGCAGGCACCCAAGAGCGGCGAGTTGCGTCTGGTGAGCAACCAGCGGGCCAGCACGTTCGACAAGTACAACCCCTTCACCCTGCGAGGCAACGGCCCGGCCTACCTCTCCAACCTGATGTTCGACTCGCTGCTGGCGGGCTCGCTTGACGAAACCGGTGCCGGCTACGGCCTGCTGGCCGAAGACGTTCAGGCCGCGCCCGATGGCCTGTCGGTCACGTTCCGGTTGCGCACCACCGCGCGCTTTCACAACGGTGACCCGGTGCTGGCAGCAGACGTCAAGCACACATTCGACACCCTGATGGGCCCGCACACATCGCCGGTCTACAAGACCATCCTGGCCGACGTGGCCGGCCTCGATGTTCTTGACGAGCGCACCGTGCGCTACCGTTTCAAGGTACCCAACCGCGAACTGCCGCTCACCGTGGGCGGTCTGCCGGTGTTCAGCCGGGCCTGGGGCGATGAGGCCGACCCGGCCACCGGGCAACGCAAGACCTTCGACAAGGTGGTCACCGACATCCCCATTGGCAGTGGACCCTACAGAATCGGCCCGGTCAGTTTCGGCAAGGACATCACCTATGTGCGCGACCCGGCGTATTGGGGACGCGACCTGCCGGTGCGCCGCGGCACCGCCAACTTCGACCGCATCACGGTCAAGATCTACCGCGACAACACCGCGCGGCTGGAGGCGCTGAAAGCGGGCGAGTTCGACCTCATGCGCTTCTTCTCGGCCGGTGATTGGGCGCGCCGTGTGACCGGGCGCAAGTTCGACACCGGCGAGCTCGTCAAGGGCGAATTCACGCACCGACTGCCGACCGGCTTCCAGAGCTACGTGCTCAACACCCGGCGTCCACCACTGGACGACATCCGCGTGCGCCAGGCCTTGGGCCTGGCCATGGACTACGAGTGGATGAACCGGCAAATGTTCTACAACGCGTACCAGCGTGTGCAGGGCCTCTTTGGCAACACCGACTGTTCGGCCAGCGGCATGCCCGGCGCACAGGAGCTGGCGTTGATGGAGCCCCTGCGCGCCCAGTTGCCGCCGGCCGCGCTGGGCCCGGCCGTTGTCCCTCCACGCACGGATGGTGAGAACTCCTTGCGCCAGAACCTGCGACAGGCCCAAGCCTTGCTGCGCGAGGCGGGTTGGTCGGTGCAGAACGGCGTGCTCAGGGACGCCCAGGGCCAGCCGCTGGAGTTGGAGTACCTCGACAGCAACGAGGTCGGCGCAAGGGTGGTGGCGCCATGGATCCGCAACCTCGAGAAGCTGGGCATCACGCTGCGCTTTCGTCCGGTGGACTTTGCGCTTTACCAGCAGCGCCTGCGCACCTTCGACTTTGACGTGTTGACGCTGGCCTTCGGCGGAACACACAACCCTGGCTCGGAGTACGCCGATCTGTTCGGCTCCGAGGCGGCCAAAACGCCCGATTCGGGCAACTTCACCGGCATTGCCAGCCAAGCGGTCGACACGTTGATCACCCGCATGACCAGCGCCAGCACACGGACCGACTTTCTGGCGGCGTGCCGCGCACTGGATCGCGTCATCACCCACAGCCATGTGCTGATCCCGCAGTGGTCGGCCACCACGCACCGCATGGCCTACAACGCATGGCGGTTGGAGCGGCCATCGGACATGCCTCCCTATGCCACCGGTGAAGCGTGGGCCATCGATACCTGGTGGGCGAAACAATGAGCACCTCCGTGCTTTGGCCGTGTTGGTTTGATCGACCGTTCGTGAAGGCGCAGTGACCATGTGGGTGTACATCCTCAAACGCCTTTTGCTCATGATCCCGACGCTTTTCGGGGTGCTGCTCATCACCTTCGTGGTGGTGCAGTTTGTGCCCGGCGGCCCGGTGGAGCAGTACCTGGCCGAAGCGCGCAGTGCCGAGGGTGGAGCAGCCGAAGGAGGTTCGGTGTACCGCGGAGCACAGGGCGTCGATCCGCAACGCATCGAGCAGATCAAGGCGCTGTATGGGTTCGACAAACCGGCGCACGAGCGCTTCATCGACATGTTGGGTCGCTTTGCGCGTTTCGATCTGGGCACCAGCTTTTTCCAGAACAAACCGGTGGGCGATCTCATCATCGAAAAGCTTCCAGTCTCCGTCACCCTGGGCCTCTGGACCTTTCTCATCAGCTACGGCGTGGCCGTGCCACTGGGCGTGGCCAAAGCGGTGCGAGCCGGTTCGCGTTTTGATCTGGTGACCACGCTGCTGGTGCTCATCGGCTACGCCATTCCGGGGTTCGTGCTGGGTGTGGCCCTGCTGGTGATCTTTGGCGGGCAGTTGCAGTGGTTTCCCTTGCGCGGGCTCACGTCGTCGAACTGGGAAGAACTCGGTTGGGGCGCGCGCATCGTCGACTACCTCTGGCACATCACGCTGCCTGTCACAGCCATGGTGCTCGGCAGTTTCGCCGTGACCGCGATGCTCACCAAAAACGCGTTTCTGGAAGAGATCCGCAAGCAGTACGTGATGACCGCGCGCGCCAAGGGCCTGAGCGAGCGGCAGGTGCTGTGGAAGCACGTGTTCCGCAACGCACTCATTCCCATCGTCACCGGATTTCCGGCCGCCTTCATCGGCGCGTTCTTCACCGGCGCGCTGCTGATCGAGACGCTGTTTTCGCTCGACGGCCTGGGCCTGCTGAGCTACGAGAGCGTGATCCGGCGCGACTATCCGGTTGTCATGGGAACGCTGTTTCTGTTCACCCTGATCGGCCTGGTCACCAAGCTGATCTCCGACCTGTGCTACGTGTGGGTCGACCCCCGCGTGAAGTTCGACTGATGGCCACCGCTTCCGTGAGCCCGGGGCGGCGCGCCTGGCAGCGCTTCAAGCGCAACAAGCTCGGCTACTGGAGCTTGGTCGTCTTTTGCGTGCTGGTGGTGCTCAGCCTGTTTGCCGAGCTGATTTCCAACGACAGGCCGCTGATCGTTCGTTACGAGGGCCAAACCTATTTTCCGGTACTGAAAGACCACGCGGAAACGGTCTTCGGCGGCGACTTCGACACCCCCACCGACTACCTCGACCCCTTCATTCAGGAGCAGATCTTCAAGGGTGACAACTGGGCGCTGTTCGCGCCCAACCCCTATGGCGCCAACACCATCAATTACTTTGCGGAGTCGCCCAACCCGGCCGGGCCCACGGCCGCCAACTGGCTCGGCACCGACGATCGCGGGCGCGACCTGCTGGCGCAACTGATCTACGGTTTTCGGGTGAGTGTGCTGTTCGCGCTGGCGCTCACCGCCATCGGTGTGGTGCTGGGCATCGTCACGGGCGCGATTCAGGGCTTCTTTGGTGGCAAGACCGATCTGGCTTTCCAGCGCTTCATCGAAGTCTGGGGCTCCATGCCCGAGCTCTACCTGCTCATCATTTTCTCGGCGGTGTTCGCGCCCAGTCTGGCGCTGTTGCTGGTGTTGCTGAGCCTGTTCGGCTGGATGGGGCTGTCCGACTATGTGCGCGCCGAATTCCTGCGCAACCGCCAGCTCGACTACGTGCGCGCCGCGCGCGCGCTGGGCCTGTCGAACTGGCAGATCATCTGGCGCCACGTGCTGCCCAACAGCCTCACGCCGGTCGTGACCTTCCTGCCGTTTCGCATGAGCGCGGCCATCCTGGCGCTCACCTCGCTCGACTTTCTCGGCTTGGGTGTGCCGCCCGGCACGCCATCGCTGGGCGAGTTGCTGAGCCAGGGCAAGAACAGCATCGATGCCTGGTGGATATCGCTCTCCACCTTCGCGGTGCTTGTGGGCACGCTGCTGCTGCTGACCTTCATGGGTGATGCGCTGCGCGATGCCCTGGACCCACGGAAGGTGGACAAATGACAGCCCCCACGCTGCTCGAGGTGAAAGACCTGCGCGTGTCCTTTGGTGGTCAGGAGGTTGTGCACGGCATCGATTTTTCCATCCAGGCCGGCGAGAAACTGGCGCTGGTCGGAGAGTCGGGCTCGGGCAAGACGGTGTCTGCCCTGTCGTTGCTGCGCCTGGTGCACAACGCCGAGGTGAGCGGCTCGGCGCTGCTGAACGGACGCGATCTGCTGTCCCTGACCGAGCACCAGTTGAGAGGTGTGCGTGGCGACGAGGTGGCGATCATCTTTCAGGAGCCCATGACGGCGCTCAATCCGCTCTACACCGTGGGCGACCAGATCGGTGAGGTGCTTCAACTCAAGAAGGGCTTCACGCCGCGGCAGGCCCTGGCCGCCACCGTGGAGTTGCTGGCTTCCACCGGCATCCCCGAGCCGGCGCGCCGTGCCGATGCGTTTCCCCACCAGCTCAGCGGCGGCCAGCGGCAGCGCGCCATGATCGCCATGGCCCTGGCCAGTGCGCCCAGGCTGCTGCTGGCCGATGAACCCACCACCGCGCTGGATGTGAGCCTGCGCGGCCAGATCCTCGACCTGCTGGCCGACCTGCAGCGCCAGCACGGCATGGCCGTGCTGCTGATCACCCACGACCTCAACCTGGTGCGACGGTTTGCCGACCGTGTGGCCGTGATGGAGCAGGGCCACCTGGTGGAGCAGGGCGCCGTGGCCGACGTGTTCGCCGCACCCCGGCATCCGTATACGCAGATGCTGCTGGCGAGCAAACCCGAACGCGACGTGGCGCCCGCCGAGCCACCGGCCGCCGATGCCACGCCGGTGTTGCAGGCCCGCGGCCTGCGCGTGAGCTACCCGGTGCCGCTGCCCGGGCTGCGTGGCTGGTTCAAGAAAGGCGAATTTGTCGCGGTGCAGGGCGCCGACCTGACACTGGCGCCCGGCCAGACCCTGGGCGTGATCGGGGAGTCGGGTTCGGGCAAGTCGACGCTGGCCCTGGCCGCGCTCGGCCTGTTGCCCCACCAGGGCAGCCTGCAGGTCACCGGCGCCGATTGGGCACAGGCCATCAGGAGCGGCCAGGGCCGGGCGCTGCGCCAGCGGGCGCAGGTGGTGTTTCAGGACCCGTTTTCCTCGCTGTCGCCGCGCATGACCATCGAGCAGATCGTGGGCGAAGGCCTGCTGGTGCACCAGCCCGGACTCACGTTGTCGCAGCGCCGCGAACGGGTGGTGCTGGCGCTGGCCGATGTCGGCCTGGTGGACGATCCAACGCGGGGCGGCGACTGGCTGCAACGCTATCCGCACGAATTCTCGGGCGGGCAGCGCCAGCGCCTGGCGATCGCCCGCGCGCTGATCATCGACCCCCGGTTGCTGGTGCTCGACGAGCCCACGAGCGCCCTGGACGTGACGGTGCAAAAGCAGGTGCTGGCCCTGCTGCAGCGCCTGCAGCGCGAACGCGGCCTGAGCTATCTGCTGATCACACACGATGTGGACGTGATCCAGGCGATGGCGCATCAGGTGATCGTGATGAAGGACGGTGCGGTTGTGGAAAGCGGCACCGTCGAGCAGGTGCTGCGCGCGCCCGAGCACCCCTACACCCGCACCCTGGTGCAGGCCGCGGCCTGACACCTGGCTCCGCTTTGACCTGAGTCAGGGCCGCGGCGGGGCGTGGGGCGTATAACCTGCGCATGGATCTTTTGCCAGCTTCTACCCCCACCCAACCCGTCACCCTGCAGTCGCCCTGGCGCTGGCTCGCACTGGGCTGGGCCGACCTGCGGCGCAACCCCTTGCCCGGGCTGGCTCACGGTGTCTTGCTGACCGCCTTCGGCTGGCTGCTGTTGTGGGCCGCGCGGGACCAGTTCTGGTTGCTCGCGGGCGCCTTTTCGGGCTTTCTGATCGTCGCCCCCATCCTGGCGACCGGCCTGTACCAGGTGAGCCGCCAGCAACGCGCCGGGCTCGGCGAGGTGGTGCAACTCTGGCGCTCGGGCGACGGCCGACTGATCAGGTTCGGCCTGTTGCTGGGTCTGGCCGGCACCGGCTGGGTGCTCACCTCGGCCGGGCTGATCACCTGGGGGTCACCGGTGCCCATCCTCAAGCCGATGGACTTTCTGCGGCACGTGGTGCTGGTGCGCCAGATTGGCCTCTTTGAAGCCTGGTTGCTGCTGGGCGCCTTGCTGGCAGCACCCGTGTTCGCGTCTACGGTGGTGGCCCTGCCCATGCTGGTGGACAGGCCGGTCTCGGTGATGGCAGCGGTGGCCGAGAGCTGGCGTGCCGTGGCCAACCACCCCGGACCCACGGCGTTGTGGGCGGTGGTGATCGCCCTGCTGGTCGTCGTGGGCATGGTGACCGCCTTGCTCGGGCTGGTCGTGCTGATTCCCCTGCTGGCCCATGCAAGCTGGCACGCCTACCGCGACCTGACCGCCCATCGGATGGGGCGCTGAGCCATGGGCAACACCGTTTTCGGCTACACCGAGGGCCAGATCGCCCAGTTCGGACTGACCTTCGGGGTCGGGGCCTTCATCCTCTACATGCTCTTCATCGTGTTCAATCTGGCGCGCGAATCCAAGGCCGGGAAGTTCGGCACCTTCGTGCTGTTTCTGGTGCTGTCATTCGGCATGCTGGGGTTTCTGGCCAAGAACCTGATTCAGTGGGTGCTTGGAATTTGAACGGCGTTCACGACTGATCGGCGATTCGGTTGCCAATCGCTCGTCGCAGGCGTTACAATGCGAGCTTCACGACCAAATGGGCGGGTAACTACCGGCCCATTTTTTTTGGCCGAACGCTTTTGACCCTGGGGTAATCCACAGGGTTCAACGCATGGCACGCATCGGGCACGCATCGGGCACGCATCGGGTAAACAGCATCAGCATGGCTTGGCAAGAGATCGTAGAGCAGACCGTCACCGGACTGGGTTTTGACCTGGTGGAGCTGGAGCGCTCGGGCAGCGGCTTGCTGCGCATCACGATCGACTTGCCATGGCAGGCACCGGTTGAAGGTGAGCCGGCGGCGCCCGAGCGTTTTGTCACGGTCGAAGATTGCGAAAAGATCACGCGTCAGCTGCAATACCTGCTGGAAGTGGAAGGCCTGGAGTACCGGCGCCTCGAGGTGGGTTCGCCGGGCATCGACCGGCCGCTGAAGCGCGAGATCGACTATGTGAGGTTTGAAGGTCACGTGATCGACCTCACCTTGAAGGCGCCGATCGGCGCCACCGGAACCGATGTGGCGGCGAACCGGAAGAAATTCAGGGGCACGCTGGAGCGTGCGGACGATGGTGTGCAGTGGCAGGTGGTGTGGAGCGATGCGCCCGAACCCAAGCCGGGCGCGCGGGTGAGCAAGAAGCGCGCTGCCGTGCCGATGCAGGCCATGACCTTTTCGCTGGACGACATCCAGCAGGCGCGTCTGGCGCCGATCGTGAATTTCAAGGGCCGACAGGCTCCCGGAGCATTGGCTTCAGACAGTGACGAGTGAGAGAAATCAAAGTGACCCAGGACAAGCAATTCGGAAAGGTGGGCGAGTGAAATGAACCGCGAAATGTTGATGCTGATCGATGCGATCTCGCGCGAAAAGAACGTCGAGCGCGACGTCGTGTTGGGCGCTGTTGAACTGGCGCTGGCCTCGGCCACCAAAAAACTCTACAAGGGCGACGTGGACATCCGCGTGGCCATGGACCCGGACACCGGTGCCTACGAAACCTTCCGTCGCTGGCTGGTCGTGCCCGATGAAGCCGGCCTGCAGAACCCCGATGCCGAAGAGCTGCTCACCGATGCCCGCGACGAGCTCGCCGACATCGAAGAGGGTGACTTCATCGAGAAGCCGGTGGAGAGCGTTCCGATCGGGCGCATCGGCGCCATGGCCGCCAAGCAGGTGATCCTGCAGAAGATCCGCGACGCCGAGCGCGAGATGCTGCTCAACGACTTCATGTCGCGCGGCGACAAGATCTTCGTGGGCACCGTCAAGCGCATGGACAAGGGTGACCTGATCATCGAGAGCGGCCGCGTCGAAGGCCGCCTCAAGCGCGGCGAGATGATTCCGAAGGAAAACTTCCGCACCGGTGACCGCGTTCGCGCCATGATCATGGACGTGGACCTGACCCTGCGCGGCGCACCCATCCTGCTGTCGCGCTCGGCACCGGCCTTCATGATCGAGCTCTTCCGCCAGGAAGTGCCCGAGATCGAACAAGGCCTGCTGGAGATCAAGACCTGCGCCCGTGACCCGGGTTCGCGAGCCAAGATCGCGGTGCACACCAACGACCGCCGCATCGACCCGATCGGCACCTGCGTGGGTGTGCGCGGTTCGCGCGTCAACGGCGTGACCAACGAGCTGGCTGGCGAACGCGTCGACATCGTGCTGTGGTCCGAAGACCCTGCGCAGTTCGTCATCGGCGCGCTGGCCCCGGCCAACGTGGTCTCGATCGTGGTGGACGAAGAGCGTCACGCCATGGACGTGGTGGTGGACGAAGAGAACCTGGCGATCGCCATCGGCCGCGGCGGCCAGAACGTGCGCCTGGCGTCCGAGCTGACCGGCTGGCGCATCAACATCATGACGGCCGACGAGTCGGCCCAGAAGCAGGCCGAAGAGGCCGACGGCATCCGCAAGGTGTTCATGGCCAAGCTGGACGTGGACCAGGAGATCGCCGACATCCTGATCGAAGAAGGCTTCACCAGCCTCGAAGAAGTGGCCTACGTGCCGCTGCAGGAAATGCTGGAGATCGAGTCGTTCGACGAAGACACGGTCAATGAGCTGCGCACCCGCGCCAAGGATGCCCTGCTGACGATGGAAATCGCTCGCGAAGAGAGCGTCGAAGAAGTTTCGCAGAACCTGCGTGACCTCGAAGGCGTGACCCCCGAGTTGATTGCCAAGCTGGCCGACGCCGGCATCCACACCCGCGACGAGCTGGCCGATCTGGCCACCGACGAGCTCACCGACATCACCGCACAGACGCCTGAAGAGGCCACCGCGCTGATCATGCTGGCACGCGCTCACTGGTTCACCGGTGACGAAGCGCAATCCACGACCTGACCAGCGGAGGCCCATCGGAGAATAGAGACCTATGACAAGTACCACCGTCGCCGAACTGGCTGCCGAGCTGAACAAGCCCACCACCGTCCTGCTGGAGCAACTCTCCGCGGCCGGCGTGCCCAAGTCATCCGGGGCCGATCCAGTCACCGAATCCGACAAGCAATCGCTGCTGGGCCACCTCAAGGCCAGCCACGGCACGGCCGGCGGTGAACGCAAGAAGATCACCCTGGTGAAGAAATCGACCTCCGAGATCAAGCAGGCCGACTCCACCGGTCGTGCCCGCACGATCCAGGTGGAAGTGCGCAAGAAGCGCACCTTCATCAAGCGCGATGACGAGGTTGCCGTGCCCGAGGCGGTTGAAGAGCCGGTGGTGGCCGCGCCGGTGATCGACACCGAAGAGTTGGCCCGCCGCGAGGAAGATGCCCGCCGCCAGGCCGAGCTGCTGCGTCGCCAGGAAGAAGAGTTCAACGAAAAGCGCCAGGCGCGCGAAGCCGAAGAAGCCCGTCAGGCGCAAGCCGCTGTCGAGCAGGAGCGGGCCAGCGCCGCTGCGGCCGAAGCGGCTGAAGCGGCCGAAACCGCCGCACGTGCGGCGGCCGAAGCGGCCTCGCCCGAAGGCATCTCCGAGGCAATCGCGGCCCGCACCGCGAAAGAGGCCAAGACCAAGACGGCCAACCTGGAGCGCGACTCCGCTGCCCGTGTCATCGCCGACCGCAATGCCGAGAGCAAGCGCGCCGACGACCTGCGCGCGCAGGATCTGGTGGAGCGCCGTCGCAAGGCCGAGGCCGAAGCGGCCAACATCCGCGCCATGATGTCGGCCCCGGCCAAGACGCTCGTGGCCAAGAAGCCCGAGCCACCGCCGGTCGACCCCAAGGCCGGCATCAAGGGCACATTGCACAAGCCCGCCGGCACGCCCGGCAAGCCCGCCACCACCGCTGCAGGCGCAGCCACGGCCGGCGCGGCCGGCAAGAAAGAGGTCAAGTCCGAGAACCTGTCCTCGACCTGGAAGGACGACGCGGCCAAGAAAAAAGAAATCAAGACGCGTGGCGACACCAGTGCCGGGCGCTCGACCAACTGGCGCGGCGGCCCGCGCGGTCGACGCGACTCGCGCGACTCCCGCGACACCGGCCAGAGCAATTTCGTGGCGCCGACCGAACTCAAGGTCATTGAAGTGCACGTGCCGGAGACCATCACGGTGGCCGAGCTGGCGCACAAGATGAGCCTGAAGTCTTCCGAGGTGATCAAGCAGCTGATGAAGCTGGGCCAGATGGTCACGATCAACCAGCCGCTGGACCAGGACACCGCCATGATCGTGGTGGAAGAACTGGGTCACAAGGCCGTGGTGGCCGCGCTCGACGATCCGGAAGCCTTCGCCGACGATGAAACCGCGCAACAGGAACACGAGTTGCTGCCACGCGCACCGGTGGTCACCGTCATGGGCCACGTGGACCACGGCAAGACCTCGCTGCTTGACTACATCCGCCGCGCCAAGGTGGCTGCGGGCGAAGCGGGCGGCATCACGCAGCACATCGGCGCCTACCACGTCGAAACCGAGCGCGGCATGATCTCGTTCCTCGACACCCCGGGTCACGAGGCGTTCACCGCCATGCGTGCCCGCGGCGCCCAGGCCACCGACATCGTGATCCTGGTCTGCGCGGCCGACGATGGTGTCATGCCGCAGACGAAGGAAGCCATCAAGCACGCCAAGGCGGCCGGGGTGCCCATCGTGGTCGCGCTGACCAAGATCGACAAACCGGGCATCAACCTCGAGAAGGTTCGCTCCGAACTCGTGGCCGAAGAAGTCGTGCCCGAAGAGTTCGGCGGTGACGTGCCGTTCGTGGGTGTGTCGGCCAAGACCGGCGTGGGTATCGACGCCTTGCTGGAGCAGGTGCTGCTGCAAGCCGAGGTGCTGGAACTCAAGGCCCCGGTGGAAGCCATGGCCAAGGGCCTGGTGATCGAGGCCCGTCTCGACAAGGGCCGCGGCGCAGTGGCCACGGTGCTGGTTCAGAGTGGCACGCTCAAGACCGGTGACGTCGTGCTGGTGGGCCAGACCTCGGGTCGTGTGCGCGCCATGCTGGACGAAAACGGCAAAAGCATCAAATCGGCCGGCCCTTCGATCCCGGTGGAAATCCAGGGTCTGTCGGAAGTGCCCCAGGCCGGCGACGACTTCATGGTGATGACCGACGAGCGCCGTGCGCGCGAGATCGCCACCTACCGTGCCGGCAAGTTCCGCAATACCAAGCTGGCGCGCCAGCAGGCCGCCAAGCTGGAGAACATGTTCTCCGACATGTCGGCTGGTGAAGTCAAGCTGCTGCCCATCATCGTCAAGTCCGACGTGCAGGGCTCGCAGGAAGCGCTGGCCCAGTCGCTGCTCAAGCTCTCGACCGACGAGATCAAGGTGCAGCTGGTGTTTGCCGGTGTGGGCGGCATCAGCGAGTCCGACGTCAACCTGGCGATCGCCTCCAAGGCGGTCATCATCGGCTTCAACGTGCGCGCCGACGTGGGTGCACGCAAGCTGGCCGAAGGCAACGACGTCGATCTGCGCTACTACAACATCATCTACGACGCGGTCGATGAGTTGCGCGCGGCGATGTCGGGCATGCTGGCGCCCGAGAAGCGCGAAGAGGTCATCGGCTCTGCCGAGATCCGCACCGTGTTCGTGGCCACCAAGATCGGCACCATTGCCGGCTGCATGGTCACGGCTGGCCAGGTCACCCGCAGCGCGCATTTCCGCCTGCTGCGCGACAACGTGGTCATCTACACCGGCGAGATCGACACCCTCAAGCGCCTCAAGGACGACGTGCGCGAAGTCAAGGAAGGCTTCGAGTGCGGTATCAAGCTGAAGAACTACAACGACATCAAGGAAGGCGACCAGCTCGAATTCTTCGAGGTCAAGGAAGTGGCCCGCACGCTGTAAGCGGTGATCTGCATGGTTCGCAAAGCCTCCTCCACCCCCAACCGCGGTTTCCGCGTGGCCGACCAGATCCAGCGCGATCTGGCCGAGCTGATCGCGCGCGAGTTGAAAGACCGCCGGGTGGGCATGGTCACGATCAACGCGGTCGAGGTCACGCCCGACTATGCGCACGCCAAGGTGTTCTTCAGCCTGCTCACCGGTGACCCGGCCGAAACGCTCGAAGGCCTCAACGCCGCGGCGGGTTTCCTGCGCAGCGGCTTGTTCAAGCGGCTGCACATCCACACCGTGCCCACGCTGCATTTCGTGTTTGACCGCACCACCGAGCGTGCGGCCGACATGAACGCCTTGATTTCCAAGGCAGTGTCTTCTCGGTCAAAGGAAGAGTAAACATGAGCACCGCAGGGCCGCCCCAGGGAGCGAACGCCCCCTTGGGGGGTGGCGATGCACGCGCAACGGGCGAGCGTGGGGGCAAGACGCACGCGCCACGCACAAGGGTGCAACGGCGCCCTGTGCACGGGGTGCTGTTGCTGGACAAACCGCTGGGTCTCTCCAGCAACCAGGCCTTGCAGAAAGCCAAGTGGCTGCTGCGCGCCGAGAAGGCCGGCCACACCGGCACGCTCGACCCGCTGGCCACCGGGGTGTTGCCGCTGTGTTTTGGCGCCGCCACCAAGTTCAGCCAGATCCATCTGGATGCCGACAAGACCTACGAAACGGTGGTGCGCCTCGGCGTGAAGACCAGCACGGCCGACGCCGAAGGTGATGTGATCCAGACCCGTGACGTGGCTTGCACGCCGGGGCAGGTGGTCGAAGTGCTGGATGGCTTCATGGGCCCCGTCACGCAGGTGCCGCCGATGCACAGCGCGCTGAAGAAAGACGGCAAGCCGCTGTACGAATACGCCCGCCAGGGCGAGACCGTGGAGCGCGAAGCGCGCCATGTGGTGATCCACGACCTCGACCTGCTCGACATGCAGCTGCAGGGCGAGGCGCCGTTCTTGCGCCTGCGCGTGCGTTGCAGCAAGGGCACCTACATCCGCACCCTGGGTGAAGACATTGCCGAAGCCCTGGGCTGCGGTGGTCACCTGAGCATGCTGCGCCGCATCGAAACCGGGCCGTTCGATGCTTCGCAATGCATCACGCTCGACGCCCTCGAAGCGCTGGATGAAAGCGAGCGCGTGTCGCTGCTGCTGCCGGTGCAGACCCTGCTGGTCGGACACCAGCGCGTCACGCTCGACGCCGACGATGCCGGACGTTTCCTCAGCGGCGTGCGCCGCCGGGGCGACTGGGCCGACATCGAGCGGGTGGCCGTGTTCGGACCGGCGCCCTCTGCGGACGAAGAGACCCTGCCTTCACAAGCCGTGCTGCTGGGCAGCGCGCACACCCTGTCGGGTGAACTGATCCCGGGGCGGCTGCTGAGCCCCATCGAAATACAGCAAATCCTGGAAACCTCACCGGAACTCGCATCATGAGCAAACAAATCCGCAACATCGCCATCATCGCCCACGTCGACCATGGCAAAACCACCATGGTGGACCAGCTGCTTCGCCAGTCGGGCACCTTCGCCGAACACGAAAAGATCGTGGACACGGTGATGGACAACAACGCCATCGAGCGCGAGCGGGGCATCACCATCCTGGCCAAGAACTGCGCCGTGAGCTGGGAAGGCACGCACATCAACATCGTCGACACCCCCGGCCACGCGGACTTCGGTGGTGAGGTCGAGCGCGCCCTGTCCATGGTGGACGGTGTGGTGCTGCTGATCGACGCGCAGGAAGGCCCGATGCCGCAGACGCGCTTCGTGACCAAAAAGGCGCTGGCCCTGGGCCTCAAGCCCATCGTGGTCGTGAACAAGGTGGACAAACCGGGCGCGCGTCCGGACGCCGTGATCAACGCCGCGTTCGACCTGTTCGACAAGCTCGGCGCCAACGACGAGCAGCTCGACTTTCCCGTGGTCTACGCCTCGGGCATCAACGGCTGGACCTCGCTGGTCGAAGGTGCGCCCGGCGAGCAGTGGGGCCCCGACATGTCGGCCCTGTTCAACACCGTGCTCAAGCACGTCAAGCCGCAGGACGGCGACCCGGCCGCTTCGCTGCAGCTGCAGATCTCCGCGCTCGACTTCTCCACTTTCGTCGGCCGCATCGGCGTTGGCCGCATCAGCCAGGGCACCATCAAGCCCAACATGGACGTGGTGGTGATGGAAGGCGCGGACGGCAAGGTCGTCAAGGGCCGTGTCAACCAGGTGCTCAAGTTCCAGGGCCTGGACCGTGTGCAGGTCACCGAAGCCGGCCCGGGCGACATCGTGCTCATCAACGGCATTCCCGACATCGGCATCGGCGTGACCGTGACCGACCCGCTGAACCCCGCGCCGCTGCCCATGCTCAAGATCGACGAGCCCACGCTGACCATGAACTTCTGCGTGAACACCAGCCCGCTGGCCGGGCGCGAAGGCAAGTTCGTCACCAGCCGCCAGATCTGGGACCGCCTTCAGAAGGAGCTGCAGCACAACGTGGCCCTGCGCGTGAAGGAAACCGACGAGGACGGCATTTTTGAAGTGATGGGCCGCGGTGAACTGCACCTGACCATCCTGCTGGAAAACATGCGCCGCGAAGGCTACGAACTCGCCGTCTCCAAGCCACGTGTGGTGTTCCGCGAGATCGACGGCGTGCGCCACGAACCCATTGAAATGGTGACGGTGGACATCGAGGAGCAGCACCAGGGCGGTGTGATGCAGGCGCTCGGCGAGCGCAAGGGCGAACTGGCCAACATGGAACCCGATGGCCGTGGTCGTGTGCGTCTGGAGTACCGCATTCCCGCGCGTGGTCTGATCGGCTTCACCAACGAATTCCTGAACCTCACCCGCGGCTCCGGCCTGATCGCCAACATCTTCGACGGCTACGAGCCGCACAAGGGCGACATCGCCAGCCGCAAGAACGGCGTGCTGATCTCCATGGACGACGGTGAGATCTTCACCTACGCCCTGGGCAAGCTCGACGATCGCGGCCGCATGTTCGTGCGTGCCGGCGACCCGGTGTACGAAGGCATGATCGTCGGCATCCACAACCGCGACAACGACCTGATCGTCAACGCCACGCGCACCAAGCAGCTGACCAACTTCCGCGTCAGCGGCAAGGAAGACGCGATCAAGATCACGCCACCGGTCGACCTCAACCTCGAATACGGCGTCGAATTCATCGAGGACGACGAGCTGGTGGAAATCACGCCCAAGAGCGTGCGTCTGCGCAAGCGCTTCCTGAAGGAAAGCGACCGCAAGCGCGCGTCCAAGAGCGCCTGAATTCCCGATCGCCCCGAGCTGGTCCTCCGCCAGGCTCGGGACGAACGCATCCAGGGGGCTTCGACAGGCTCAGCCCGAACGGGGTGAGTTCATCCGAACAACGGCAAAAGACCACCATGCCCTTGCGCGCACTCAACCGCCTGACCCATACCCAGGCGGTGTTCCTCATGCTGGCGGTCACGCTCATGTGGTCGATCGCAGGGGTGGTGTCGCGCCAGCTGGAATCGGCAGCGCGTTTCGAGATCACATTCTGGCGCAGCGCTTTCACGGCGCTGTCGCTGCTGGTCATCCTGCCGCTGTGGCGTCAGGCCGACCGCCGCCAGGGCCACCTGGTGGAGCCGACGGCGCAGCCTTCGCTGCGGCGCTGGCTCAAGCGCCACTGGGGCCTGATTCCCGAATCGTCGGCGTTCTGGATCTCGGGCGTGTGCTGGTCGGTGATGTTCACCGCCTTCATGCTGGCCCTGAGCTTCACCAGCGTGGCCAACGTGCTGGTGATCATGTCGGTGGGGCCGCTCTTCACCGCGCTGGTGGCGCGCATCTTCATCGGGCAGCAGCTGGCTGCGCGCACCTGGCTGGCCATCCTGGCCGCCGGTGCCGGCATCGCCTACATGTATGGCAGCCAGTTCGTGGCGGCGCTGGCCCGTCCCGAGATCGACACCGGCGGACTGGTGTTGGGCTCGCTCACCGCCCTGTGTGTGCCGATCGCAGGTGCCATCAACTGGACGGTGGTCCAGCGCAGCCAGAGCCAGGGCGAAAAGATCGACCTCGTGCCCTCGGTGCTTCTCGGCGCGGTGATCTCCTCGCTGCTGACACTGCCGCTGGCGTTGCCATTCGCCGCCACCGCTGGCGACGTGGCCTGGCTGGCGCTGCTCGGCCTCGTGCAGCTGGCCATCCCCTGCGCGCTGTCGGTGGTGTGCGCACGTGTGCTCAAGGCACCCGAAGTGTCGCTGCTGGCCTTGCTGGAGGTGATCTTCGGCATCCTGCTGGCCTGGGTCTGGGCCAACGAAGTGCCGGGCGACGAGGTGCTGCGGGGCGGCAGCCTCGTGATCGGCGCCCTGGTGATCAACGAACTGCTGGGCTGGCGCTCGCGCACGGGGTCCCCGCGCATCCAGACCGTCGACCAGCAACCCCGATGAACGATTCCTGCGGAAGAACCCCGATGAACGCCTCCACCTCCGAATCCCACGTCATCGCCGAAGTCCTCGGACGCGTCGGCTGCATCACCCTCAACCGCCCGAAGGCGCTGAACGCCCTGTCGCTGGACATGATCCGCAGCATCACCCAGGCGCTCGTGTCCTGGCGCGACAGCGATCAGGTGCAGGCGGTGGCGATCCGCGGCGTCAACAAGGAGGGCCCGTTCGGCAGCTTCTGCGCCGGTGGTGACATCCGTTTCTTCCACCAGGCCGCCCTCGCAGGCGACCCATCGCTGGAGGACTTCTTCACCGAAGAGTACGCGCTCAACCACCTGATCCACACCTACCCCAAGCCCTACATCGCCTTCATGGACGGCATCGTCATGGGCGGCGGCATGGGCATCAGCCAGGGCGCGAGCCTGCGCATCGTCACCGAGCGCAGCAAGCTGGCCATGCCGGAAACCCACATCGGACTCTTTCCCGACGTGGGCGGTGGCTACTTTCTGAGCCGGTGCCCGGGTCGCCTGGGCGAGTACCTCGCGCTCACCGGCCAGGTGCTCGGCGCACGGGATGCCATGGCCGCGGGCCTGGCCGACGGTTTCATCGAATCGGGCCGCCTCGCGGGCCTGTGGAACTCGCTGGCGCAAACGCCGTTCGAGAACGGCGCCGCGGTGGAGCGCTGGTGCGCCAGTCACCTCAGCACCACGGTGGCCCCGGGCAGCTGGCCAGCCAGGACCATCGATCGGGTGTTCGGCCTGCCCGACATGCACGCCATCATGTCCACGCTGGAGTCGGACGACAGCGACTGGGCCAAGGCCACCGCCGCCACGCTGCGCCACCGCTCACCGCTGATGCTTCATGTGGTGCTCGAACAGGTGCGCCGCGCCCGTGCCCTGGGTCTCGCCGACAACCTGCGCATGGAGCGCGGCCTGGTTCACCGATGTTTCCACCTGCGCCCGGGCGCGGCCAGCGAGACGGTGGAGGGCATCCGCGCGCTGGCGGTGGACAAGGACCATCAGCCGCGCTGGAACCCGCAGCGCATCGAAGAGGTGGGAAGAGGGCAGGTGGCCGAGTTCTTCACCAGTCCGTGGCCGGCGCAAGACCATCCGCTGAAACACCTGGGCTGATGCGGCGCGGGGGCTGGCGCGCGAGCGCTCAGCGGTGGCGCGTCTTCATCACCCGCTCGACCTCGCGTTTGCCTTCGCGGTCCTTGATGGTGTCGCGCTTGTCGTGCTCGGCCTTGCCCTTGGCCAGCGCCAGCTCGCACTTCACCTTGCCGTTTTTCCAGTGCAGGTTGAGCGGAACCAGGGTGTAGCCCTTTTGCTCCACCTTGCCGATGAGGCGGCGGATCTCGTCCTTGTGCAGCAGCAGTTTTTTGGTGCGCACCGCATCGGGGCTGATGTGCGTGGAGGCCGTGTGCAGCGCATTGATCTGACAGCCGATGAGGAACAATTCGCCGCTGCGGATGACCACATACCCGTCGGTGAGCTGCACCTTGCCTTCGCGCAGGGCCTTCACCTCCCAGCCTTCGAGCACCATGCCGGCTTCAAAGCGTTCCTCGATGGCGTAGTTGAAAAACGCCTTCTTGTTGTCGGCGATGCGGCTGTCGAGGCCTTTGGTGGGAGTTGCTTTGCTGTTTTTGGTGGCCATGGCGCGCGAGGTGCGGCCGTTTCAGGCCAATACAATGCAGTTGATTGTATGAAAACGATTCACAAGTCAGTCCTGCTGTGGCACAGCGCTCCCGAAATGTTCGCGCTGGTGACCAACATCGAACACTATCCGCAGTTTCTGCCCTGGTGCGATCACGGCGAAGTGCTGGAGCAGGTCGAGGACGGCATGGTGGCGCGTGTGGGCATGGCCATCAGCGGCCTGCGCCAGAGTTTCACCACACGCAACACCCACGAAACCGACCGCAGGGTGCTCATGGAACTGGTCGATGGGCCGTTCTCCCGGCTCGACGGCGTCTGGGCGTTCACGCCTCTGGGTGACGGCACCCAGCGCGCCTGCAAGGTCGAATTCACCCTGAGCTACGGCTTCTCCAGTTCCACGCTGGCAGCGCTCGTGGGCCCGGTGTTCGACAAGATCGCCGGCAACCTGGTCGACGCCTTCGTCAAACGCGCCGATCAGGTCTACGGCGCGGACTGAACCCGCCATGCACATCACCCTGGTTCATTCGCCGGCGCCGCGCCAGGTGACCGAGGTCGCCATCGAGGTACCGCCGGGCTGCACCGCTCAGCAGGCACTCGGGCAAGCCGGCTGGTTCGACAGCTTCCCCGAACTTGGCACGCCGGCCCTCACGCTGGGTGTCTGGGGCCGGCGGGTCGGCCCGGGCCACGTGCTGCGCGAGGGTGATCGCCTGGAGGTCTACCGGGCCCTGCGCGTGGACCCCAAGGTGGCCCGCCGCGAGCGATTCGTTGGACAGGGTGCGCGGGGAACCGGGCTGTTCGCCCGAAGAAAAGCCGGCTCCAAGGCCGGCTACTGAACCGCTGAGGCAGACCGCCTGACGGCTATTTGGGCATGGGGCCGCAATCGCTGCGGATGATGCTGTCCATGCGCTGCGATTCCGCGGCCTTGGCCTGGTCGTCCATGATCACGCGCTCTCCCTTGGCGTTGGTGGTTGCCAGGCGCACACCGGACTCCATCGTGATCTTGGCCTTGCGTGCGCGCTCACAGCTCTCGGCACGCACCTTGGCCACGCGCTCGAGTTCGGCCTTCTTTTTCGCTTCCTCGGCCTGTTCGGCCTGCTTCTTTTTCGCTTCCAGCTCGGGGTCGCGGGCCGGAATCCGGGGCGCGGCGGGCGTGGCGCCGGCAACAGCCCCCGTGGCTGCTTCCACGGCTGCCGGTGGAGGCGCCACCGTCAAGGCACCTGGCTGCTTGAGGATGTTCTTGTCGGGGATGTTGGCCGGCGGTGGGGTGTCGCTGAACACCTTGCGCCCGGTGCCGTCGATCCATTGCCACTGGGCCAGAGCCGCGGAGCTGCAGACGAGCAGCAAACCCAGCAGAAAGGGATTGCGCCAGGACGATTGGGGTGTGGGAGCTTGTGCCATGGCGCCAGTTTATCCGCGAGACCTGGCACGGCAGCACTCCTTCGGCCTCGGGCACGCACCAGCAGGGGCAGCGGTGGTTTTTCCGCACTGAGCGGTCGCGGCCCGGGGTGGCCGCGCGCGGGTTTGCCCGCAGGGTGGGCGGCTACAATCGACGCTTTTGGAGCTTTCCTCATGCGCCTACTCGGCAAAGCGCTCACCTTCGACGACGTGTTGCTGGTGCCAGCGTACTCCCAGGTCCTGCCCAAGGACACCTCTCTTGCCACCCAGTTCTCCCGCAACATCCAGCTGAACCTGCCCCTGGTGTCAGCCGCCATGGACACGGTCACCGAAGCCCGGCTGGCGATCGCCATCGCGCAGGAAGGCGGCATCGGCATCATCCACAAGAACCTCACGCCGCAGGAACAGGCGGCGCATGTGGCCAAGGTCAAGCGCTACGAGTCGGGGGTGCTGCGCGACCCGGTGGTGATCTCGCCGCAAACCACCATCAGGCAGGTGATGAAGCTGTCCGAAGAGCTGGGCATTTCCGGCTTTCCCGTGGTCGAGGCAGGCCGGGTGGTCGGCATCGTCACCGGACGCGACCTGCGTTTCGAGACCCGATACGACCTGCCGGTGAGCGAGATCATGACGCCGCGCGAGCGCCTGATCACCATGCCCGATGGCACCACGCCGGCCGAGGCCAAGACCCTGCTCAACAAGCACAAGCTCGAACGCCTGCTGCTGGTCAATGACGGGTTCGAGCTCAAGGGCCTGATCACGGTCAAGGACATCACCAAGCAGCTCAACTTTCCCAACGCCGCCCGCGATCCCTCGGGTCGCCTGCGC
Source organism: Hydrogenophaga sp. (assembly GCF_030373225.1). Classification (GTDB taxonomy): domain Bacteria; phylum Pseudomonadota; class Gammaproteobacteria; order Burkholderiales; family Burkholderiaceae_C; genus Hydrogenophaga. The sequence continues at coordinate 28,091 of NZ_JAUCZG010000034.1, forward strand.
GTGGGTGCGGCGGTGGGTGTGGGCGAGGGCACCGAAGAGCGCGTGGAAGCCCTGGTCAAGGCCGGTGTGGACGCGATCGTGGTCGACACCGCGCATGGCCACAGCAAGGGCGTGCTCGATCGCGTGCGCTGGGTCAAGCAGAACTACCCGCAGATCGACGTGATCGGCGGCAACATCGCCACCGGCGGTGCGGCCATGGCGCTGGTCGAGGCGGGTGCAGATGCGGTCAAGGTCGGCATCGGCCCGGGCTCGATCTGCACCACCCGCATCGTGGCCGGCGTGGGTGTGCCGCAGATCATGGCCATCGACAGCGTGGCCACCGCGCTGCAGGGCACGGGCGTGCCGATGATTGCCGACGGCGGTATCCGCTACAGCGGCGACATCGCCAAGGCGATCGCCGCCGGTGCCAACACCGTGATGATGGGCGGCATGTTCGCCGGCACCGAGGAGTCGCCTGGCGAGATCGTTCTGTACCAGGGCCGCAGCTACAAGGGCTACCGCGGCATGGGCTCCATCGGGGCCATGCAGCAGGGCAGCGCCGACCGCTACTTCCAGGAGTCGAGCACCGGCAATCCCAACGCCGACAAGCTGGTGCCCGAAGGCATCGAAGGCCGCGTGCCCTACAAGGGCTCGGTCGTCTCCATCATTTTCCAGATGGCCGGTGGCCTGCGCGCGGCCATGGGTTACTGCGGCTGCCCGAGCATCGAGCACATGCGCCACAAGGCGGAGTTCGTCGAAATCACCTCGGCCGGCATCCGCGAGAGCCATGTGCACGACGTGCAGATCACCAAGGAAGCCCCCAACTACAGAGCAGACTGAGCGCCCAGGCGCCGGCGGCCGTCCCGATGGACGGCCTTTTTGCTTTCTGAACAGCCCAACCCGACACCGCCATGCAGCACCAGAAAATCCTCATCCTCGATTTCGGCTCCCAGGTCACCCAGCTGATTGCGCGCCGCGTGCGCGAGGCCCATGTGTACTGCGAGGTTCATCCCTGCGACGTCAGCAGCGACTGGGTGCGCGAGTTCGCCGCCGACGGCCAGCTCAAGGGCGTGATCCTCTCCGGCAGCCATGCCAGCGTGTACGAGGTGGACGACAAGGCGCCGGATGCGGTCTACGAGCTGGGTGTGCCGGTGCTGGGCATCTGTTATGGCATGCAGACCATGGCGCAGCAGCTCGGCGGCAAGGTGGAGGGTTCGAACTCGCGCGAGTTCGGTTACGCCGAGGTGCGCGCGCGCGGTCACACGCCGCTGCTCAAGGACATCGCCGACTTCCACACGCCGGACGGCCACGGCATGCTCAAGGTCTGGATGAGCCACGGCGACAAGGTCACCGAAATGCCCTCGGGCTTCAAGCTCATGGCCAGCACCGACAGTTGCCCGATCGCCGGCATGGCCGACGAGGCTCGTCACTTCTACGGTGTGCAGTTCCACCCGGAGGTCACGCACACGGTGCAAGGGCGCGCGATGCTCGAGCGCTTCGTGCTCGACATCTGCGCCACCCGGGCCGACTGGGTGATGCGCGATCACATCGAAGAAGCGGTGCAGAAGATCCGCGAACAGGTGGGTGACGAAGAGGTGATTCTTGGCCTGTCGGGCGGTGTCGATTCGTCGGTGGCCGCCGCGCTGATCCACCGTGCGATTGGCGAGCAGCTCACTTGCGTGTTTGTCGACCACGGCCTGCTGCGCCTGAACGAGGGCGACATGGTGATGGACATGTTTGTCGGCAAGCTGCACGCCAATGTGATCCGGGTGGATGCGGCCGACCAGTTTCTGGGCCACCTGGCCGGCGTGAGCGATCCGGAAGCCAAACGCAAGATCATCGGGCGCGAATTCGTCGAGGTCTTCAAGGCCGAGGCCGCCAAACTCATCTCAAGTGGTGCATCAACAAACGGCGCCAAGTGGTTGGCACAAGGCACTATTTATCCCGATGTGATCGAATCGGGTGGTGCCAGAAGCAAGAAGGCCGTGACCATCAAGAGCCACCACAACGTGGGAGGCCTGCCGGAGCAGCTGGGCCTGAAATTGCTGGAGCCGCTGCGCGATCTGTTCAAGGACGAGGTGCGTGAACTGGGCGTGGCGCTCGGCCTGCCGCACGACATGGTCTATCGCCACCCGTTCCCGGGTCCGGGCCTGGGCGTGCGCATCCTGGGCGAGGTGAAGAAGGAATACGCGGACCTGCTGCGCCGGGCCGACGCGATCTTCATCGAAGAACTGCGCTCCACCATCGACCACCCCAGCGGCAAGAGCTGGTACGACCTGACCAGCCAGGCCTTCACTGTCTTCCTGCCGGTCAAGAGCGTGGGTGTCATGGGCGACGGCCGCACCTACGACTTTGTCGTGGCCCTGCGCGCCGTACAGACCAGCGACTTCATGACCGCCGACTGGGCCGAACTGCCCTACGCCCTGCTCAAGAAGGTCAGCAGCCGCATCATCAACGAGGTGCGCGGCATCAACCGCGTGACCTACGACGTGAGCAGCAAGCCGCCGGCCACGATCGAGTGGGAGTGAGCCGGCTACATCTTTCTTCCTTCAAGCCCTGAAGGGCTGCCACCAAGTTTCAAAAAAGCAAACAGCAGGCGTCCGCACGACCCGACTAGCCTTTAGGACCAGCAATTTCCAGGGAGATGGCTCCCAGCCTGCGTGGATCCCATGAGGATGAGCCGACTCACCAAGGACATCATGGACGTCTCCTGAGTCCTTTTCGATCGCGAAGGGTGTCCAATCCACCGGCCAAGGAAAACGCCATGCTCGCTGAGATCGAGCTTGGATTTTGCCCAAAGCTTCTTTCAGGTGCACTCGGCTGACCCCCGGACAGGAGAAATCACCAAGCAGTAGCTCAGACGCGCGGAGACGGAGGCGGGCGGAACGCCGTGGTCGAGGCCAGGACCGCCCAGCCACACCAGCTCCGCGCGGTGTCCACAAACTGGGATGGGCTCTTCCGGAGGGCAAGCACTGGCGCGAGAAACGTCTGCGGCAGTCATGCGCGAGTGCCTGATAGGCGACGTCGTCGGCTCCATTCGTAGATGTGTGAGATGGAGCTGCGCTCCCGGCTGGTCGTGCATTGCGACAATGCACCAGATGCAAGAGGTGTTCCGACAAATGGCAACAGTATCGCGACCGCCTTGAGCGATCCTGCCAAGCCTTGGCACTACGGGGTCAACAATAGCTTCAACGGCGAGTTGCGCGACGAGCGGCTGTCGTTGGAGTGGTTCAGATCCTGAAAGGGGGCTGCCGCGGTCAATGAAGTTTGGCGGAGCCACTGCAACACGGTGCGTCCCCGAAGCAGCTTGGATTCCCTTACGCAACATGAATTCAAGTCGCATAATCAATCCATTACCATCCGGGCTGCCTTCCGGGAAGGAATAGATTGAAAAAGCCGAGCATGTCACACACTTTTAAATCATAAGTGACAGTGAAGGCTTGATGACCGTACTGAAGACGGTTTGCACCCGAACATTTGATCCCGGAACGGGGGGTGACCTGCTTGGGTAGGTGGTGCAACCGCCGGCATCGCATACAGAGTCAGGACATGCGAACTCACGGAATTGAGAGTATTCGGCGTAAGCTTGGCTGTGAGTGGTGCAGGAACACCAAAGGATATTGGAGTCGAATGTTGCCATGGCTGCGAACGGACTTGGCTGACCCGTCTCGATCAAGGATTTTCGTGAATTCATGTCCGAGATCTTGGCAAATAGGACTATGTCAATAGCCACCTCGGGGTTGCAAGTGATGATGCCGGACCATTATTTGTGGACTTTTGATTTGAAATGAGGTTGGGCAGGGATTGATTTGAACTTGTACATTCAAATGGATTGATATCATGATTGTAAGATCTGGCCAAGCAACACTACTCCCCATACAGTATCTGAGAGGGGTTGCAGCCATGATGGTCGTTTATCATCATGCAGGGTCTCAAATACCGGCATTTGAACCATTCCTGCCGGGTTCATTTGGCTCCCTGGGCGTTGATATATTTTTTGTAATCAGCGGCTTCATTATGTATATCACCACCGCTGGTTCAGTCATTACTCCCGGCGAATTCATGATGCGCCGCATCATTCGCGTCGCGCCCTTGTATTGGCTTCTAACATGTCTGATGTGCCTATTGTGGCTGATATTTCCCGGCTTCTTCAAAACACTGTCTGTCACGACATCGACATTTTTTCAGAGTCTTTTCTTTATCCCTCATTATTCTCGGGCCTTCCCTGACAGCATTTTCCCGCTGCTCGTTCCTGGATGGACATTGAACTATGAGATGTTCTTTTACGCACTTTTCGCGCTTGCATTGTTCTTGCCAAAAAATTATCTTCTCCCCGCTGTGGCCGCGCCGATGTTGGGACTTGTGTTTTTGGGTGCAACGTTCAGTCCGATCGATTCGGCTATGTTGTCCACCTACACTAGTCCACTTCTGCTGGAGTTTACATCTGGTGTTTTACTTGGAAAAATCTGGGCAAACCAGCAAAAGGGCTTCTCCACTGTCGTTGGAGTTTTTTTATTTTTTTCAGGCTGGTTTTTTCTTGCCTACAACAGTCTGCATCCTGCTGCCAAATACCTGCATATTCTTGGTGCCACATTGATCGTTGCAGGGTCGCTCAATGTTGATTTTCTGCGCTGGAAAAATGACCTTCTCAGAATAGTGGGTGATGCCAGCTATTCAATTTATCTCAGCCACATTTTTACCCTTGGAGTTTGTCGAGTGGCATGGGTTCGTCTATTCGATACCGACAGCAACGGCTTCAATGCCATTGTATTTGCAGTTGCAGTGATGGTGATTTGCATTGTCGTCGGCGTGGTGGTTTATCGGTATGTGGAGAATCCACTCACCCGTTACCTAACCCGACGTTACTCCGTGCAGTTGAATCAATCAGGTGTGCGATCCGTGTAGTCCGGAACTGGATCGCCTTTGCACAACCATGAATGGTCTGCCAACCATCCCCGTCCCCGGGACTTCCGTCGACTACCCGGATCAGTGCCTCTGGCGATCGCCCCGTTCCTGATGGGCCTGCAGATCGACCGTCGACTCGGCCTGCTGCGTTCGCTGCTGGTGTACCGCGGCATTCCGTGGCGGGGCAGGCAGCTGCGGCGGTTTTATCGTCGTTTCGTGCCGGCGGGTGGGCTGGCGTTTGATGTGGGTGCGCATGCCGGCAACCGCACGGCGGCGTTTCGACAGCTTGACGCGCGGGTGGTTGCGCTGGAGCCGCAGGCCGATTTTCTGCGGCTGTTGCAGCGCCGTTTCGGCAGCGACGACCGGGTGAGCCTGCTGCCGCAGGCGCTGGGCCGCGCGCCGGGACAGGCGCAACTGATGGCGAGTCCGCGAACGCCCACGGTGGCCACCTTGTCCAGCGACTTCGTGCGGCGCGGCGGTGCGGCACCCTCGTTTCGCGGCGTGCAGTGGCAGGCGGGGCCGCTGGTCGAGGTGACCACGCTGGACGCGCTGATCGCGCAGCACGGCGTGCCCGACTTCGTGAAGATCGACGTGGAAGGCTTCGAGCTGGAGGTGCTCATGGGCCTGAGCCAGCCGCTGGCGGCGGTCTCGTTCGAGTTCCTGCCTGCCGTGCGCGACGTGGCCCTGGGCTGCATCGACCGGCTGGAAGCGCTGGCCGGCGTTGGCCGTTACCGCTATGCCGTGTCGCTGGGTGAGCGCCTGAGCCTGCTGCAGCCGCAGGGCGAGTCGGCCGAGGCCATGCGCGACTGGCTGCGCGCCATGCCGCCCGATGGTCCGTCCGGCGACGTGCACGCCTGGCTGGCCCGCTGAGTTCAGGAACCCGGCAGCGATCGATCGTTTGAGCTGGCCGGGTCTGCCGGCCGCTGAACGTGCTCGAAGCCCTGGCTCTCCTGGGCGCCTGGCGCGTCGAAGGCGTTCAACAGCACGGGTGTCAGGGCGGCCATGTTGCCCAGCGCGGTCGGCGGCAGCGCCAGGCCCGGCACAAACCCGCTGCCCAGCAGACGCTGCAGCAAGGCCGGGTCGTCGGCGATCACGTGCACCGGCACGTCCCACGAGGCACGCTGGCCACTCACCAGGGCCGGCGGCTGGTGGTCGCCGACGATGATCATCACCATCGGCCGGGCTGCCCGGTGTCGCAGGTAGTCGGCCATCCACGCATGCTGGTAGTGCATGCCCTGCAGATAGAGCGCCACGGGCGGGTTCAGGGACGCGCTGGCCGGGGGCGTCGCAGCCACGCCGGCCGCGTAGGCCGCCGGGCCGGTCAAGGCCTGCCAGTCGGTGCTGAACGGGGCAAGCGGGTGGAACGGCGCGTGCGTGCTGGTGGTGGCAAAGACGGCCAGACGCGGTTCGCGCGGAGTGCTGCGGTCAAGTTCCTGCGACTGCAGCAGGGCCAGTGCGGCCTGGTCGGGGATGCGCCAGTAGCCGAAGTCAGGCCCCTGGTAACCGATGCCCGCGTCGTCGGCGAGCCGGTCGAAGCCGTAGAAGGCGCCCTCGGGCCAGGGGCGTTTGAGACCGGGCATCCAGCCCACAGTGCGGTAGCCGTGGTTCGCAAAATGCCGCACCAGCGTGGGCCGCTGGCTGGTCAGCAGCAGGTCGTGATCGGCCGGATCGGCGGTGTCGACGCCCGCGAGCAGGGCGGCGTGGGACAACCACGACGAGCCGCCGAAGGTGGGTGCGGTCACGCGCGCCGACACCACGAGGCGGCCGCTGTCTTCGATCGCCCGGGCCAGCTCGGCGCGCGGTGCGGCCAGCGCAGCGGCCATTGCGGGGTCGTCGAAGCTGATGGCACCAAAGGACTCGGCGAACACCAGCAGCACGTCGGCAGGCCCCTGCGCGCCCACCAGGCCGGAGAGATCACCGTCGAACGCCGGGCCTGGGCCCAGCGCGGCGCGGGCCTGCCCGGGCAGCCACACCCTGGCGAGCAGCCGGCCCTGCTGCCACAGCGTGGGCGCCAGCGGCAGCGAAAAGAACCAGCGGGTGTCGCGCTGGTCGGGCACATGGGCAGCAAAGCTCAGCGTGCAGGCCGCCGTACCTGTGAGCAGCCAGGGCCGGCAGGCAGGCCAGGCCAGGCAGCGCGCAAGCGCCTCGATGGCCAGTCGCACCAGCGCTGCGAGCAGCAAACCGCCCAGCACCAACGTCGCGACACCGGCGGCCACCTGCCAGCCCGGCAGCGATTCCAGCGCAACCTTCAGCAGTTCGCCGGCATGGCGGCCGTCCCAGTAGAGGTTGACCGGGCGCCCGAGCACGGCCGGTGCGGTGACGCTGGCGTACCGCGCCAGCACCAGCGCCATGAAGCCCACGGTGCAGACGGTGGCGGCCCGGCGCGACAAGCCGTTTCGCCAGCCCACCCAGGCCATCAGGGCCACGACCAGCAGGCACAGCTCGAACGACAGGCGCGGCATGTGGGCCACGCCGAAACCGGGCCAGCGGTTCTCGAACGTCAGCAGCGTGTTGAGCAGGCCGAAGGCAATGACAAAACGCAGCAGCCAGACCGGCGCCCCGGAAGGCGCCACGGCCCCCGACCTCACTGCCGGACGGCCTCGAATTCGATGATCAGCGGCACCTCGTCGCCCACCCAACCGTTGGCCACCGCGTAGTTCATGCCGTAGGCGCTGCGCTTGAAGCTGCCGCGTGCGGACACGCCCATCACATAGGGTTTGCGCAGCGGGCCACCCAGCGGCGATTCGGCGCTCTTGTTCCAGGTGGCCTGCAGGGTCAGCGGCAACGACTTGCCGAGCAGCTCGAGCTGGCCGCTGATCTCGAAGTTGCGCTCGGCGCTGCGCTTGGCGCTGGTGGCGGTGAACACCATCCTGGGAAACTCGCCGCTGTTGAGAAAGTCCGGCCCTTTGAGGTGGTCGTCGCGCTTGCGCTGGTTGCTGAAGACGCTGGCGGTCTCCACCTCGATGCGCACGTCCGACAGCGTGGCCGTGGCCTCGTCGAAGCGGTAGCTGCCGCGCACCGAGCGGAACAGGCCGAGGATCTTGGCGTAGCCGATGTGGTCGACGAGGAAGGCCACCGTGGTGTGGTCGGGATCGAGTTCGTAACGCGCCGCCTGGGCCTGGGCGGGCGCCGTCATCAACAGGGACGCGCTGCCGGCCAGGGCGGCCCACAGGGTGAGGGTGGTCAAGGTGTTGGCACGCATGGTTCAGGTCTCCGGTGGGGTGGGGCGCTGGCGCGCCAGGGTTCGCACGTCGATGGCGAAGGACAGGGTCAACAAGGCCAGGCTGGTCGCGGCCAGGCCGCTGGCCAGCAGCGGCGGCACGATCGGCCCCAGGCAGACGATGAGGGTGGTGATCTGCACCACGCACACGGTCTGGCGGCGCTTGCTGGGTGGCAAGGGCCCGTTCAGCCAGGGCCAGACCAGGGCGGCTGCGACAAAGGCGTAGCGCATCAGCCCGCTGGCGAGGATCCAGGCACCCGCCTGACCGGCCTGCAGCACGAGCGCACACAGGACCAGGGTGAAGGCGGCATCGGTTTCCATGTCGAAACGCGCGCCGAACGCACTGGCCAGGCCACTACGCCGCGCCAGTGCTCCGTCCACCGCATCGAGCAGCGCCGTGAGCGTGGCCGCAACCACCAGCGCCCAGGCAGCGAGCGACACGTCGCCCAGCGGCGCGCTTGGCACGGCCTCGCCCACCAGGGCCGCCATCAGCGCCATGGCGCCCAGGCGGGCCAGCGTGATCCGGTTGGCCGGGCCGAAACGGGCATGGGGGTGGGGCCGGGCCGGCGCCACCAGCGCCCGCCACACCAGCCAGGCACCGGCGGCGTACACGGCGGCGGCCTTGAGCACGTGGTCGGCGCCGAGTCCACCGATCGAGGCCAGAGCGGATGCCGCGAGCAGCACAACGGTGCCCACGGCCGCCAGTTCGCGCGCGGCATCTCGCGCCAGACCCGGGTGGTTTGCGATGTCCTGTCGGGGCGGGGGCGTTATCGGAGGGCTGCCTGCGGTTTTCATCGGCTGCAACATAAGATGGGCTCGCCTGTCGGCGGTTCCAGGGCGGTTCGGGGGATCATGGCACGCACCTCCGTTCGGACACGACATATCCCTTTTTGTTCATGGCCTCGCCTTCACCCTCTTCAGACACCACCGCCCAGGCCTGCTGGACGGTTGCACCCGGACTCGCCCAGATCCGCGAAGCGCCACTGCCACCGCTGGCCCCGGGAGAGGTTCGCGTGCGCACCCTGCACACCGGCGTGAGCCGGGGCACCGAGCTGCTCGTGCTGCGCGGCGAGGTGCCGGCCAGCGAGGCCCAGCGCATGCGCGCGCCGTTCCAGCAGGGCGACTTTCCCTTCCCGGTGAAATACGGCTACGTGAACGTGGGCGTGGTCGAGGCGGGTGCGGCCGAGCTGCTGGGGCGCACGGTGTTCTGCCTGTATCCGCACCAGACCGTGTTTCAGGTGCCGGCCGACGCGGTGGTGCCGCTGCCGGCGGGTGTGCCGCCGGCGCGTGCCGTGCTGGCCGCGAACCTGGAGACCGCGATCAATGCGCTGTGGGACGCCAGCCCGCGCCTGGGCGACCGCATCGCGGTGGTGGGCGGCGGCACGCTGGGCCTGCTGGTGGCCTGGCTGGCGGCCCGGTTGCCCGGTTGCCAGGTGCAGGTGGTCGATACCGAACCCGGTCGCGAGGGCCTGGCGCGCGCGCTCGGTGCCGGCTTTGCCTTGCCGGCCGACGCACGCACCGACGCCGACCTGGTGGTTCACACCAGTGGGCAAGGCGCGGGGCTGGCCACGGCGCTCGGGCTCGCCGCCTTTGAAGCCACCGTGCTCGAACTGAGCTGGTACGGCAGCCGCGCGGTGAGCGTGCCGCTGGGCGAGGCTTTCCACTCGCAGCGCCTCACGCTCAAAAGCTCGCAAGTGGGCCATGTGGCCACCGCGCAGCGCGGGCGCTGGAGCCACCGCCGCCGCCTTGAACTCGCGCTGTCCCTGCTCACCGACCCGGTGCTGGACCGCCTGATCACGCACAGCGCGCCGTTTCACGAACTGCCGACCGTGCTGGAGCGTCTGGCAGCGGGTGCCACCGACACGCTTTGCCACCGCATCGATTACCCCATCTGAAGAAAAGAGAACAACCCATGTACGCCGTCAACGTCAGAGACCATTTCATGATCGCCCACAGCTTCCAAGGCGAGGTGTTCGGCCCCGCGCAGCGCATGCACGGCGCCACCTACGTGGTGGACCTGGAGCTGCGGCGCGCAGTGCTCGACGCCGACGGCATCGTGGTCGACATCGGTCTGGCCACGCAGGTGCTGCGCGAAGAACTCGCCGCACTCAACTTCCGCAACCTCGACGAGGTGCCCGAGTTCAAGGGCCGCAACACCACCACCGAATTCCTTGCCCGCTTGATCTTCGACCGCGTCGCAGCGCGTCTGGCCGCGGGTGCACTCGGCGTGAACGCCTTGCCATCGGCGACTTCCGCCGGTGTGCAGCACCTTCGCGTGACCCTCAACGAATCGCACGTGGCCTGGGCCTCGTACGAGGGTGCCGTGCCGGTGCCTGCCACCGCGTGAGCGCCATGCCCGGCCCGCGCGCCTGCTGCTTCCTGATTCCGGGCGACTGGAACATCCCCACCGGCGGGTACACCTGCGACCGCCGGCTGGTGCTGGCCTTGCGCGAGGCCGGCTGGAGCGTCGAGGTTCTGGTGCTCTCGGGCGCCTGGCCGCAACCCGACGCGTCGGACCTCGCTGCCGCCGCGGACCTCATCGAACAGCTGGCCGACGGCACGCTGGTGGTGGCCGACGGACTGGCGTTCGGCGCCCTGGCCGATGTGGTGGCGCCGCACGCCGCACGCCTGCGCTGGGTGGCGCTGGTGCACCACCCGCTGCACCTCGAAACCGGCCTGGACGCGCAAGCACAGGAGCGCCTGCGCACCCGCGAGACGCAGGCGCTGCGGCATGCGCGGCAGGTGGTGGTGACCAGCCCCCGCACCGCGCTTGACGTTGCGGCCATGGGAGTACCACCACGGCAGATTGCCGTGGTGGAGCCCGGCACCGACCCGGTGCCGGCGCGCGACCGACCGGCCACGTCATCCGGCCCGGTGGCGCTGCGCCTGCTGTGCGTGGCCACCCTCACACCGCGCAAGGGCCACGCGCTGCTGCTGCAGGCACTTGCCGGGCTGATGCACCTGAACTGGACGCTGCACAACGTGGGCAGCGCCGGGCGCGATCCCGGCACCGCCACCCGCCTGCACGGGTTGGCGGCGCCCCTGGGCGAGCGGGTGTTCTGGCACGGCGAGGTCGATGCTGCTGCGCTGCAGGCGCACTACGCAGCGGCCGACGTTTTTGTGCTGCCGTCGCTGCACGAGGGCTACGGCATGGTGATCACCGAGGCCTTGGCACACGGGCTGCCGGTGGTGGCCAGCGACGCCGGCGCACTGGCGCAAACGTTGCCGGCCCAGGCGGGTCTGCAGGTGGCCGCCGGCGAGGTCGCCCCGTTGCAGCTCGCGCTGGAGCGCGTGCTCAGCGACGCCGCACTGCGCGAACGCCTGGGCGCCGGTGCCCGAGCCGCCGCCTCGCAGCTGCCGAGCTGGCCGCAACAGGCCGCGCGCTTCGCCGGCGTGCTCGGGGAGGTCGCATGAGCGCGGCCACCTTCAGCGCGGACTGGCTGCGGCTGCGCGAACCCTTCGACGCAGCGGCGCGCGAGGAAGCGGCCGCCGGGCTTCGCTTGACGTCGCGGCTCTCGGCATGGCGACCGCCGGAGACCGGTCCCTGGCGCGTGATCGACCTGGCCTGCGGCACCGGCGCCAACCTGCGCTGGCTCGCGCCCCGTCTGGGCGGTTCGCAGCAGTGGCTGGTGGTCGATCACGACGCGCAGCTGTTGCAGCGCTGGCCCGAGCACCTTGCACCGGCAGGCGGCCTGCCTGGCGAGCCCGCGGAAATGGACAGCGAGCCGGATCTGAACCGCCCGCTGGCTCTGGCCGGAGCGGGGTTCGAAGCGGCCATCGTGCGCCAGCAGATGGACCTGATGGCGGGGCTGGAGTCGCTGCCCTGGCACGCCGCCGACCTGGTGACGGCCTCGGCCCTGCTCGATCTGGTGGGGCTGGACTGGTTGCACCGACTGGTGCGGGCCAGCGCGGCATCGGGCGTGGCCTTGCTCATGAGCCTGAACGTGGATGGCCGGCACATCTGGACGCCCGAGGACGAACTGGACGACACCGTGGGCCGGCTGTTCGCCGACCACCAGCGGCGCAACAAGGGCCTGGGCCCGGCGCTCGGGCCCGCCGCGGTCGACGCGCTGCAGGCAGCGCTGGGCGCCGCCGGCTACCGCGTGTTCCGCGCTGCCAGCGACTGGTGGGTGGATGGCAGCGGCGGCGAACAGCCACTGGCGCTGCAGAGCGCACTGATCGACGGCATGGCGGCGGCGGCTGGCGAACAGTCACCCGCGTCGGCGCCGGCGGTGCGCGCCTGGCGCCAGCGGCGGCTCGCGGTGGCCGCCGAGGCCCGGTTGCGCGTGGGCCATCTGGATTTGCTGGCCCTGCCGGGCTGACAGGCGCCCGGCCTCACACCGAGCGCAGGTCCAGGTCCCAGAGCATGTCCGGGCCGAGGGCCACCGTGCGAGCTGGCGGGCGCGGGCAATCGGCCATCACCGCCTGGGCCGGTGCCTGCAGGCCCCGGCGTCCGTTGCCGATCAGCACCGGCGCCACCACCAGATGCAGGCGGTCGAGTGCGCCCGCCGTGAAAAACCGCGAGACGGTGATGCCGCCGCCTTCCACGAACAGCAGCCGCAGCCCGCGACTGGCGAGTGCGTCCACCGCCCGCTGGGGGTGGTGGCCCGCCGCTGTGTCATCGGCGATCAGGTCGTCGACGGCCAGCACCTCGGCTGAGCAGGTCCGCTGGCCCGGCGAGCGACCCAGCCGGGCGCGTGCCCGGGCCGCATGCCGGCTGTCACACAACCACAGCGTGGGCGCCTGCCCGTCGCGGAACACGCGCGAGAGACCATCGAGTCGCGCCGCCGGATCCAGCACCACGCGCACCGGCTGCGGGCCGGGTACGCGCCGGGTCGTGAGTTGCGGGTTGTCCGTGGCCACCGTGCCGGCGCCCACCAGCACCGCGTCGCACAGCGCGCGCAGGCGGTGCAGGTGCAGCAGACAGTGGGGCCCGTTGACGTAATAGGAGTCACCGGTGGCAGTGGCCACGAAGCCGTCCAGGCTCTGGCCGAGCTGGGCCACCACCCAGGCGCGGCCGCCCGGCCCACGCTGGCGGGTGCGCGCATCGAGCAGGGGCTTGTACAGCTCGAACAGGGCCGCGGCACGCGCGCTCATCGGCCCTTGAACCGCCCAGCCCTCGCCAGGCTTCGATTGCAGCAGCGAGCAAGGGCCGCCATCGCGGGCACGCAGCATTTGCGTCCACAGGCCGGGCCAGTCGTGCGGCACATCGAGCACCGGGTCGCTGGCCGCTGGCAAGGAGGTGAGCGTCACGGTCGAAGGCATCGCGGCATCATCGCATCGGCTCTGCGGCACCGTGGCATCAACCGGAATAGCCCTCGACTTCACCACCAGACCCCCCGGTGCTCACTTCCACCGGGGTGCGTAGTAGGGGTCGTCGGCATCGCTGCCCCCCGCGCCTTCGGGTGCCGCTGCAGGCAGGCCGGCCAGGCACAGGGCGATGCCGATCCCGTGCAGCCACAGCGGCAGCAGCGCCGCCGGCGTGATGGATGCACTGCGCCACGACACCAGCACCAGCACGCCGGCGACCGAGCCCAGCATCGCAGCGAGCTGGGCCAGCAGCAGCGATCCGCCAACAGCGGCCCAGGCGGCCAGCGCCAGTGCGGCCAGCGTCAGCAGCAGGGTGGACACCCGCCCGCGCACCCGCCCCAGGGCCCTCGTGCCCGGCGCATGCAGTTCCGTGGCGAGGGCAGCCAGCACGGTGCCCACCAGCGTCACCCAGGGCAGCATCTGCACGCGCGAGCGGGCTGGCCAGTCGAAACCGGGCCAGATGGCCAGCGCGATGACGAGGCCGAGGGCAGCCCCCAGGCTCGCCCAGCGCGGGCCGGCCAGGCGCAGCAACAGGCAGGCCAGCACCGCCAGCGCGAGGGGAAGCACCAGGCTCTGGAAGGCGGGGTGGTGAAGAAAGGACATGGTGGTGGTGCTCGCAAGGCGCGGCGTGACAGGACGTGGCTGGATCATCCCACCGGCGCCCGAATCCGGACTGCGGGAATACACTGCGGCAGCCCCACCCAAAGCAACGTCCGCGAGAGTCCCGCATGTACCTGCCGCCACAGTTTGCCGCCCAGGATCCCGCCATTGCCCGCGACCTGATGCGGGCCCACCCGTTCGCCAGCCTCGTGTCCACCGACGACGACGGGTTTCCGTTTGTCACGCCGCTGCCGCTGCACCTGGTGGAGGAAGACGGTGGTCTGACCCTGCTGGGCCACGTGGCCAGGCCGAACCCGCACGCCCGATACCTGCGCCGGCAGAGCGCGGCCCTGGTGGTGTTCCAGGGCCCGCAGGCCTACATGACGCCGCGGGTCTATCCCGATCTCACCCGGGTGCCCACCTGGAGCTATCTCGCGGTGCACGCGCGGGTGCAGGTGAGCTTCATCGAGGCCTTCCAGGACAAGGACCGCCTGATCAAGCACCTGATCCACGACCACGATCCGGCCTATGACGCTCAGTGGCGCTCGCTGCCCGAGGACTACCAGCACAAGATGATGGGCGGCATCCATGCGTTCGAACTGCGGGTGAGCGAACTGCAGTGCAAGGTCAAGCTCAACCAGCACCGGCCGGAGTCGCACGCCGCCATGCTGGCGGCCTACGAGGCGGGCAACGAGAACGAGCGCGCGCTGGCCGGCTGGATGCGCCGGCTCGGTCTGACCGGGTCGCCCGCATGAGGCGACGGACCTGGCTGCTCGCGTCGTCGCTGCTGCCCCTGGCTGCGTGGGCGCAGGCGGCTGCGTCTGCCGAACGGCGCTGGAAGCCCGAACTCGATGCGTTCGCGGCGGCCGATCGCCAGCAGATGCCGCCGCCCGGCGGGGTGTTGTTCATGGGCAGTTCGTCGATCCGTTTCTGGAACGGCCTGGCGACGGCCTTTGACGATCAGCCGGTGGTGATCCAGCGGGGATTCGGCGGCTCGCGCCTGGCCGACTGTGCCGACCTGGTGCCCCGTCTGGTGCTGCCCTACCAGCCGCGCCTGGTGGTGCTGTACGCCGGAGAAAACGATGTGAACGAAGGCGCCCGGCCGGCCGAGCTGCTGGCGCATTTTGTTCGGTTCGTGCAGCAGGTGCGCGCGGCCTTGCCGGCCACCCGCGTGGCCTACATCTCGATCAAACCGAGCCCGTCACGGCTGGCCCACCTGGCCGACATGCGCGAAGCCAACCTGCTGATCCAGACCCACGTGCTGCAGCACGACCACCTTGACTACATCGACGTGCACGCCGCCATGCTCGACAACGACGGCCGCCCGCGACCCGAGCTGTTCGTGCGCGACCAGCTGCACCTGAGCGCCGAGGGCTACGGGCTGTGGCGCCAGATCGTCTCAGCGCACCTGCGGCCCTGAGCGCCACACGGGCGCTGGCCGACGGCCCCGTCGCTCATGCGCCTGCACCGCCATCGCCACCGCAAACAGGCCGGCGAAGGCGCCCGCCAGCAGCGCCACATCGGTGCGCCACGGACGCACCACCTCGGTCGAGCCGAAGAAGGCGAGGGTGAAGAGGGCGATCACGATGTGGGCGCAAAACACCGACAGCGCATGGCGCCCGAGCAACTCCAGCGGCAGCGGACGCGGCAGCACGCGCTTGAGCCAGGGACCCGAAGCCACCAGCAGCACGAACACGCTGGCGAAATTGAGCACCCGCAGGGGCCCCAGCGACCACTTGTCCAGCAGCAGGCCCACCGCGGGCACGCCCGGCATCGGATCCTGGCCGACCATGTGGCGCCACAGCAGCATGCCCGCGGCGTACACCGCGGCCGGCACCACCACCCACAGCGGCATGCGCGGCAGTGGCTGCTGGCGCGCGCCCAGCCACAGACCTGCGATCCACAGCGCCTGCCAGGCCAGCCAGTGGAAGGCGCCCATGTCCTTGTAGGGAATCGGCAGCCCGGTCATGCTCACGGCCAGCCCGTGCAGCGTCAGGCCCAGGCCCCATTGTTCGGCCAGCCAGAGCAGGGCGCTGAGCGCCAGCACGGCCGACCAGCCGCTGTGCAGGGCGTGTCGCAGCAGCCAGGGGCTCAGCAGCATCAGGGCGATGTACAGCGGCAGGATGTCCAGCAGCGGCGGGTTGTGCAGCAGCAGCGCCGCACCGACCACGGCGGAACGCGGATCGATGAAGAAGAACTCCAGCAGGCCGGTCACGCCCCCTTGCCGGTTGTGCACGCCCAGCCACGCGATCACCGTGAAGGCCAGCAGCAGCAACGCGAGCTGGCACAGGTAGAGCCTGAGCGCCCGCTCGTGATAGGCGGTCTGCATGGCCGCCACACCGTCCCGGCGGGCGCGCTGACCATAGACGCGGCCGGCCATGAAGGCCGACAGGAACACGAAACCCTCGGCCGCTGAAACGAAGCCGAACGGCTGGCCCGATGGCAACGAATACATCGTCGGCATGTGGGTGAGCGTCATCAACACCAGCATCAAGCCCCGCAGGGCGTCGAGCTCCCAGCGTCGGGTCGAGGGATGGAGGAGGGGCGTGGACATAGGGAAAACCAGAACAACCCGCGATCATGCCAGAGGGCCCGGGCGCAGCCGCGGTGCAGGGGCGCTGTCCTACACTCGAGCGGATGTCCGAATGCACGCTCACCGACGAAGACTTCATGCGACTGGCGCTTGCCGAGGCCCGGGCCGCGGGCAGGGCAGGCGAAGTCCCGGTGGGGGCGGTGGTGGTGAAGGACGGACGCGTGATCGCCACCGGGCGCAACGCCCCGATCGACGGATTCGACCCAACCGCTCACGCCGAAATCAAAGCCCTGCGCGCCGCCGCGCAGGCATTGGGCAACTACCGGCTGGACGGCTGCACCCTGTACGTGACACTGGAGCCCTGCGCGATGTGCAGCGGCGCCATGCTGCACGCCCGGCTGGCCCGGGTGGTGTTCGGTGCGTCCGACCCCAAGACCGGCGCGGCCGGCTCGGTGCTCGACCTGTTCGGGCTCGCCCAACTCAACCACCAGACCGTGGTGCAGGGCGGTGTGCTGGCGAGCGCCGCCGCCGACCTGCTGCGCGGATTTTTCAAGGAGCGACGCGTGAACCCACATCCCCTGCGCGAAGACGCGCTGCGCACGCCGGACGAGCGCTTCGCCGACCTGCCGGGCTACGCCTGGCAGCCCCGCTACCTGAGCGATCTCCCGGCGCTGGACGGCTGGCGCATGCACTACCTCGACGAGGGAGCGTCCGCTGAAGGAACTGCGCAGCCTGGCCTCACCTGGCTCTGCCTGCACGGCAACCCGGCCTGGAGCTACCTCTACCGCAAGATGATCCCGGTGTTGCTGGCCGGCGGCGGTCGTGTCGTGGCGCCCGACCTGATCGGCTTTGGCCGCAGCGACAAGCCCAAGAAAGACGCTGCGCACACCTTCGCCTGGCACCGCCAGGTGCTGCTCGAATTCATCGAGCGGCTGGACCTGAACAACGTGGTGCTGGTGGTGCAGGACTGGGGCGGACTGCTCGGTCTCACGCTGCCCATGGAGGCGCCCGGGCGCTACCGCGGCCTGCTGGTGATGAACACCACGGTGGCCACCGGTGAGACACCGTTGTCGCCGGGCTTCCTCGCCTGGCGCACCATGTGCGCGCAGAACCCGGAATTCGACGTGGCGCGTCTGTTCGCGCGCGGCAACCCCCAGTTGAGTGCGGCCGAGTGCGCCGCCTACAACGCGCCGTTTCCCGACCGCGGCCACCGCGCCGCCCTGCGCGCCTTTCCCGCGCTGGTGCCCGAACACCGGGGCGACGACGGTGCCGACGTCAGCCGTCGGGCCCGGGCGTTCTGGTCCAGCGACTGGCGTGGTCAGAGCCTGATGGCGATCGGCCAGCTGGACCCGGTGCTGGGTGAACCGGTGATGCGCGAACTGCATGCGTCGATTCGCGGCTGTCCCGAGCCGATGCTGCTGCCGCAGGCCGGCCATTTCGTGCAGGAGCACGGCGAGGCCGTCGCCGAGGCGGCGGTGCGCCATTTCACCCCTTGAGCCATCCGATCACGACCCCCCTTGCCGACCTCGCACACCATGAGCCACATCTACATTTACTCTCCCTCCAGCGCGGTGCGCGACAAGGCCGCGTTTCGCCGTGGTGCGGCCCGGCTCCGGCAGCTCGGACACGACGTGGAAATCGACGAGACGGCGCTGGCCAGCCACATGCGCTTCGCAGGCGACGACGCCACCCGGCTGGCCGCCATTGCGCGCGCTGCGGCCAGTGGCGCCGACGTGGCGCTGATCTCGCGGGGCGGCTACGGCCTCACGCGCATCCTGGGCGAGCTGCCCTTCAAGAAGCTGGCCAAGGCCATCGACGGCGGCACGCAGTTCGTGGGCCTGAGCGACTTCACCGCGCTGCAAATGGCCTTGCTGGCGAAGACCGGCGCATGCAGCTGGGCCGGCCCGGCGCTGGGGGAAGACTTCGGGGCCGAGGCGCCCGACGACATCATGGAAGCGTGTTTCGACGACCTCGTGGTCGGGCACGGCGAGGGCGCCGGGTGGCGCCTGCCGGTTGGCGATCTGCGGGCCATGAAGCCCGGCAAGGGCGATGCGCCGCCCGCACTGCGCGTGCGCTCGGCCACGCTGTGGGGCGGCAACCTGAGCGTCGTCTGTTCACTGGTCGGCACGCCCTGGCTGCCCGCCATCAGCGGCGGCATCTTGTTCCTGGAAGACACCCATGAACACCCCTACCGGATCGAACGCCAGCTCACCCAGTTGCTGGATGCAGGCATCCTGGGTCGTCAAAAGGCGGTGCTGATGGGTTCGTTCAACCGTTTCAAGCTGGTGCCCGGTTACGACCGGGGCTTCAATCTGCAGACGGTGGTCGACTGGCTGCGCACCAGGACCCGAACGCCGGTGTTCACCGGCCTGCCGTTCGGCCATGTGCCGACCAAGGTGCTGCTGCCCGTGGGGCGTAAGGTCGACCTGATGGTGGAAGGGCGCGACGCCCTGGTGTACTGGGGCTGAGCAGCCCCGGGTCGCTCAGCGGCGGCTGCGGCTGGCTTCGATGAGGCTGCGCGGCACCAGTCCCTGAAACACCGGCGAGAGGCTCTGCACGCGGTGCACGGCGAGCGCTTCGCCGTGGATCTGGCTCAAGGCGGCCACCATTTCCGCCCGTGCAAACCACAGGGCATGGGGATCGTGCAGGTATTTCAGCCGGCGGGTGAGATCGGGATTGATCTGCGCGCCGTCTTCGCCGAGCACGTCAAGCATGGCTTTTCGAACAGGCTCCAGCGCCTCGCCCGGGTCCTGATGAACCTCGGGGCTGAGCAGTGCGGAAATGCTGTTTCGAATACTCGGCTTGAACCAGCGCATGGTGTGACCTCAACGACTTTTATAGGAATGTGGCCGGAGGATACGTTCACTCACCGTGTTCGTGCAATCCCGCACGTCGTTTGGGGGGCCTGAAAACAACAAGCAAATCAAAGGTTTACGAAGATATTTTTATCCCATGCTTGAAGTTAATGGTACCTTTTGTATTCATTTCCACGAAATGAATCATCTTGAATGATTACCCGGCATCGAATGCAATGGCGCCGATGCGACAGGCGCATCGAACAGGACTGGACAGGCCGGCGCGCGTCAAGGTAGTTGTCGCCTGAGTCACGCAGCTTTGAGCTGAG
>NZ_JAUCZG010000035.1 GCF_030373225.1 Hydrogenophaga sp.
CCAAGCAGACCTCGTTCAACGGCAAGAAAGTGCTCGACGGCTCCTTCACCGCCGCCACTTTCCAGGTCGGCGCCAACGCCGGCGACAACATCACCATCGGATCGCTGGCCGACACCACCGCCGAAAACCTGAGCACCATCGCCTATGGCGAAGTGACCGTTGCCGCCATCAACCCGAACGCAGCGGGCTTCACCGGTGCCGGAACCGCCGTCGCCGACGGCGTGCTCGACATCACGGTTGCCGGCACGACCTACGAACTGGGTGCCCTCACTGCGGCCGATTCGGGCACCGAGCGCATTGGACAGGTGGTGGAAGCCATCAACCGCAGGGCCAGCGACACCGGCGTCTCGGCCTACCTGGTGGACAACGGAAACGGGACGTTCGACCTGGAGGTCATCTCTTCTCGCCTGGACGCCGCAGGCGCCCCCATCATTCCCACGTTTTCCGCCGGATTCACCGTTGCCGCCACGGGCTTCGCCGCACCGACCGTGGTCGCCGCCTCCGCTGACCTGACCGGCATCGACTCCATCGACGTCACGAGCGAGAAGGGTGCCTACATCGCCATCAAGAAGCTCGACGACGCACTGGACCAGGTCAACAGTTCGCGCGCCACCCTGGGTGCCGTGCAAAGCCGTTTTGAAAACGCCGTGGCCAACATCCAGATCGGCGTGGAAAACCTCTCTGCTTCGCGCGGCCGCATCATGGACGCCGACTTTGCCAAGGAGACCGCCAATCTTTCGCGTGCCCAGATCCTGCAGCAAGCCGGAACGGCCATGGTGGCCCAGGCCAACCAGGTTCCCCAGGGCGTGCTGTCCCTGCTGCGCTGATCGGCGCAGCGCTCGCAAGCGCCACACCTTCGGGCGGGGCGGCCCCGGGCGGCGGCGGCGGTGAACAACCGCCCCGCCGCCTTGGGCCTTGCGGGGTGAACACAGCGCATGCCAGACGCGTGCGCTGTGTCCAACCCGACAAGGAGTCACCATGCCCATTTCATCGCCAGGTCTTGCCAGCGGCATCGACATCAAGAGCATCGTCTCGCAACTGGTGGCTCTGGAACGTGCCCCGCTCGCACCGCTGCAGCAACAGGCTGCCAGCTTCCAGAGCAAGTTGTCCATCTACGGCACCATCAAGTCGATGGTGGCCGGTCTGGGCGACGCGGCGGCCAAGCTTTCCGATCCCACCGCCTGGGATCTGGTCAAGGGCGGATCCACCGCGCCCGACAAGGTGGGCATCACCGTGTCCCCGGGGACCGCGCCCACGTCCATGAGCATCGAGGTGCAATCGCTGGCCAGGTCGCAGTCCAACGCATCGATCGCCATACCCGTCGGCTCGCCGGTGGGCAGCGGGACACTGAGCATCCAGCTCGGCAGCTGGGCCACGGGCGATTTCGTGGCAGGCAGCGCGGCCGCGATCGATGTGGCGGTCACTGCCGACGACACGCTGTCCTCCATTGCCACCAAGATGAACGCTGCCAACGCCGGCATCAGCGCCACCGTGCTGCGAGATGCGTCGGGTGAACGCTTGCTGGTGCGCTCGCAAGACACCGGTGAAGACCTCGGTTTCCGCATCCAGGTCGCCGACGACGACGCCACAAACACCGATACCGCGGGCCTTTCGCGCCTTGCCTACGACAAGGTGGCCGGCAACTTTCATGGCATGACTCTCAGCCAGGCGGGTGTCAATGCCCAGGCCACGGTGAACAACGTGCCCATCTCGTCAGCGAGCAACACCGTGCGGGATGCGTTGCCAGGCATCACGCTGAACCTCTTGCAGGTCACCACCACCCCGGTGGACCTCACCGTGTTCAACGACAAGGAGGGCATGCGCAAGAACCTCCAGTCTTTTGTGGATGCCTACAACGCCATCAACAACATGCTGGCCACCGCCACCAAATACGACCCCGACACCAAGGTGGCCGGGTCGTTGCAGGGCGACAGCACCGCCGTGGGGCTGCAGAACGCGCTGCGCGGCATGATGCGCTCGGTGACCCCCGGCGGCAGCTTCACCCGTTTGCTGGACATCGGCATCGAGATCAAGAACGGCGGCACGATGAGCATCGACGCGGCCAAACTGGACACCGCATTGAACGATCCGTCGGGTCTGAAAACCCTGTTCACGGCCGAGAGCAGCAACCCCGCAGCCAGGGGCTTCGGCCTGAAGATGGACGCCTTTGCCGACGGCCTGCTGGCCGCCAACGGTCTGGTGACGGGCCGCGCCGAAGCCCTGAAAAACTCGGTGACACGCAACACCAAGGAGCAGGACCGGGTGGCCGACCGCGCTGCGCGCGCAGAGGTCCGCTTGCTGGCGCAATACAACGCCATGGACGCCGCGGTGGGCCGACTCAACGGACTGAGCGCCTTCGTGAACCAGCAGGTCACGCTGTGGAACAAGAGCACGGGATGAGGCCCCCACTGCGCCCGGCCAACCCGACCCTTCGCAGCCCCCTGCCCGGTCGGGTTTTTCACGCCGGGCGCGATGCATTGATGAAGAAGGCGAAACCATGAACACGTCGACACCATTTACACCGCATATCCGCGCTTTGGCGCCTACAGTCCCCTTGGGGCGTGCCGATACAGGAAGGTATCAGCCACAAGGAACCGAAGCCATGTTTACCTCTGTGAATTCACGAGCCGCCTCCGCCTACAAACGCGTTTCCGCCGACACCGGCGTCAGCGCCGCCGACCCGCACCAATTGGTCAGCATGTTGTTTGATGGCCTCATCCAGTCGCTCAACGCTGCGCGTGGTGCGATGGAGCGCGGCGAGATCGAAGCCAAGGGTCAGGCCATCGGCAAAGCCGTTCGCATCCTCGAAGAAGGCCTGAAGGCCGGCCTGAACATGCCACAGGGCGGCGGCCTGGCCTCCAACCTGCGCGGCCTCTACGACTATGCGATCCAGCGCCTGTCTCTGGCCAACCTGCGCAACGACCGCGCGCTGATCACCGAGGTCATCCAACTCATCGAACCCGTGGCCGACTCCTGGAAACAGATCCGCGGCGCTGCCACCGTACCGCCCGCCCAGGGCCTTGGGGCCTGACATGGAGCACAGCTTGCTGGACTATTACAAGGCGATCGAGCGCACGAGCAGCCAGATGCTCGATGCGGCCAAGACGGAAAACTGGGACCAGGTGGTGCGGCTCGAGGGCGCTTGCGCGGTGCTGATCGCGCAACTGCGGTTCAAATCGAAGACCGTCGAGCTGGCGCCCGCGGAGCGCCAGGAAAAGACGAAGATCATGCAGCGCATCCTGCGCACCGACGCCGAGATCCGCAACCTGGCCGAACCGTGGCTGAACGACCTGTCGCAGCTCATCGACCGCAACCAACCTCAACCCATGCATTAGAAGGGAAGCCCCCCTGCGCCGCTTTGCGGCTTCCCCCCGGGGGGACGATGCCTGAGGCCTGGCAAAGCCAGTTCCTCGGCATCTCTGGGCTCAGACACGCGCTCCGGAGAGGCGGAGTCAGACCCCCATGTTCATGATGTCTGTGTAGGCCTGGACCATTCTGTTTCTGACATGCAGCGTGGCCTGAAACCCGATCTGCGACTTCTGCATCGCCAGCATGGTTTCTTCCAGGCTCACCTTGGGGTTGCCCAGCTGCAGCTGGGTCTGCAGTTGCGAGGCGTCGTTCTGCGCGGCGCTCACGGTCTTGAGCGCGTCCTTGAGGTTGGCGGCGAAACCACCCTCGGCGCCGGCCACGCCGCCAGGGCGCTTGAGCTGGCTCTGGCCGAGCCCGGTGAGTGCCTGGCTGGTCAGGGGGGAGATGCGCATGTCCATGGCAGATTCCTCTCACAAAGTGAATGCGTCGATGCTAGGCGGCGAGCCCCGCGAACGGGGCGGGAATAAGGGCACAAAGCACGGCCTTATCAAGGCTATGGCGCAGGGGGTGGGACCGAATAATCGGTTGCAACGGGTTGTATTCCAGCCCCGCATGCGACTCTTTTCCGGCGACCTTTCACCCGAGCCCTGCACCCCATGAGCACCACCCTGGCACCGATAGAACTCCAGCCCGCAAGCCGCAGCGCTTTCGGCGAAGGCCTCTCGCGCATGGACCAGGCGCAGAAGATCAAGCTCGGCCTGGGCGCCATGGCCCTGCTGGCGATCGCCCTGGCCTTCTTCTTCATGGGCCGCCAGCCCGAGTACCGCGTGCTCTACGCCAACCTCGGCGACAAGGACGGCGGCGCCATCGTGGCCCAGCTCTCGCAGATGAACGTGCCCTACAAGCACGCCGAGGGCGGCCAGGCCATCCTGGTGCCGGCCGACAAGGTGCACGACACGCGTCTGCGCCTGGCGTCACAAGGTCTGCCCAAGGGTTCGGTGAGCGGCTTCGAGCAGATGGAAGCCAACCGCTTCGGCATGACCCAGTTCCAGGAACGCCTCACCTTCCAGCGCGGTCTCGAAGGCGAGCTCACCCGCTCGATCCAGTCGCTCTCCTCGGTGCAGAGCGCGCGCATCCACCTGGCACTGCCGAACCAGAACGGTTTCTTTCGCGAACAGCAAAAACCCAGCGCGTCGGTGCTGCTCACCCTGCACCCCGGCCGCACGCTCGACCGCGCCCAGGTGGCCGGCATCGTGCACCTGGTGGCCAGCAGCGTGCCCGAGATGAACCCCAAGGCGGTGAGCGTGGTGGACGACGCCGGCAGCCTGCTCTCGGCCCCGGCCGATGCGCAGGCCCAGGGCGCCGACACGCAGAAGCTGCAGTACACGCAGCAGATCGAACAGCTCTACACGCGCCGCATCATGGAGATGCTCGAACCCCTGGTGGGCCGCAACAACGTGAAGGCCCAGGTCAGTGCCGACGTGGACTTCTCCCTGGTCGAGTCCACCAGCGAACAGCACAAGCCCAACCAGAGCCCCGACACCAGCGTGGTGCGCAGCCAGCAGACGGTGGAAGACGGTTCGGCCGCCGCGGCGCAGCCCGCCGGCGTGCCCGGCGCCGTGACCAACCAGCCGCCGGTGCCCGGTGCGGCACCCATCAATGGTGCCGCCGCGCCGGTGGGCGTGGCAGGCCCGGGCGCTGCCGACAAACCCGGCACCATGCGCCGCGAGTCGGTGGTGAACTACGAGGTGGACAAGACAGTGAAGGTGGTGCGCGAAGCCAGCGGCCAGATCCGTCGCCTGAGCGCGGCGGTGGTGATCAACCACCGCACCACGGTGGACCGCAACGGCAAGGAAACCACCGTGGCCATTCCGCCCGAACAGCTGGAACAGATGACCGCCCTGGTGCGCGAGACCATCGGCTTCAACAAGGACCGTGGCGATTCGGTCAACCTGGTCAACGCGGTCTTCAATGTGGAGAAGACCAGCGAAGTGGAAGAAGTCGCCTGGTGGAAACAGGCCGAAAACCAGGAGTTCCTGCGTGGTCTGGCCTGGCCGATCGGCATGGTGGGCCTGGGCCTGCTGGTGCTCATGGGCATGGTTCGCCCGGGCCTCAAGCTGATCAAGACACCGGTGGTGCGCAGCCAGACCGAACTGCAACCGCTCAACGCCATGCTCAACGAAGCCCCCGAGCGCCCCGGTCTGCCGATGCCCGGCAACGAACCCACGCCGGAGGCCCAGCGCATCACCGACGCCAAGCGGCTCGCACTCGAAAACCCGATGGCCGTGGCCAATATCGTCAAAGGCTGGGTGAATGGTGAGGCTCCGGCATGAGCCGGCGCCACCCCCTGCGCCGCTGCGCGGCTTCCCCCTCTCTCGCCTTCGGCGGGAGGGGGACGGCACCTGCGGCCCGGCAAAGCCGGTCCCGCGGTGCCCCTGGGCGCGGTCACTTCGCGCCGGCTGATTTCTCTTTGCTTCGCTTGACAAGGATCTGAACATGGAAGACCAGGGAATCCAGGACGCCGCGATCTTTCTCATGTCGCTCGGCGAAGAAGAGGCGGCCGAGGTGTTCAAGCACCTGAGCCCGAAGGAAGTGCAGAAGCTCGGCGAGACGATCGCCAAGACACGCTCGGTCTCGCACGAGCGGGTGGACCAGGTGATGCAGAAGTTCACCGGCGCAGCGGCGTCGCAAAGCCTGCTGGTGTCCGACACCGACAACTATGTGCGTGCCGTGCTCAAGCGCGCGCTCGGCGACGACAAGGCTTCCTTGCTGATCGACCGCATCCTGCAGGGCGGTGACGTCTCGGGCATCGAGAGCCTGAAATGGATGGACCCGCTGTCGATCGCCGAGCTGCTGCGCAACGAACACCCGCAGATCGTGGCCGCCATCCTGGTGCACCTCGAGTCCGACCAGACCGCCGGCGTGCTGAAGAATTTCACCGAACGCACCCGCAACGAGGTGATGCTGCGCATCGCCACGCTCGAGGGCATCCAGCCCACGGCCCTGAAAGACCTCAACGAGGTGCTCTTCAAGGTGCTCGCCGGAGGCGACAAGATCCGCAAGACATCGATGGGCGGCGTGAAGACCGCGGCCGAGATCATCAACATGATGGGCTCGCAGATCGAGACCTCGGTGATCGATTCGATCCGCGAGTTCGACGCCGAACTGGCGCAGAAGATCATGGACAAGATGTTCGTGTTCGAGGACCTGCTCAAGCTCGACGGCAAGTCGATGCAGATGGTGCTCAAGGAAGTGGCCACCGATGCGCTGGTGGTCTCGCTCAAGGGCGCCACCAACGAGCTGCGCGAACTGGTGTTGGCCAACATGTCCACCCGCGCGGCCGAAGCGCTGCGCGAAGACCTCGAATCGCGCGGGCCCATGCGCCTGTCGGAGGTGGAGACGCAGCAGAAAGAGATTCTGAAGATCGTGCGGCGCCTGGCGGACGAAGGTCAGATCATGATCGGCGGCGGCGGTGAGGAAGAGGCGTTCGTATGAGGGAGATCACCCCCCGCCGCGCTGCGCGCGTCCCCCCTCTCTCGCCTGCGGCGGGAGGGGGGCGGCACCTGGGGCCGGCAGAGCCGGACCCGCGGTGCCCCTGGTTGGGGTCACTTCGCTGCGGCTGGGGCCGGCGCAGCCGGGCCCTTGCTGCGGCTGGGTTCAATTCCTTCTTCTGCGGCTGAGTGACCATGGCTTCCAAACCCAACCCCCACTCCCGTTTCATCCCGCGCGAAGAGATCGAAGGCGTTGCGGCCTGGCATTTTTCGGCGGTGGATGGCAGCGACGATCGTCTGCATGCATCCGCCGGCGACCGCCACGAAGGCGTGACCAGCGAGGTGTTGCAGGAAGCGCGGCAGCAGGCCCATGCCGAGGGCTTCGAGCGTGGGCACGAGGCCGGTGGTCAGGAGGTGCGTGATGCGCTCGAAGCCACGGTGCGCAAGACGGCCGAAGAGACCGCGGTGCGCATGGCCCAGTTGCTGCACAACACCCGCGACCACCTGAAGAAGAGCGAAGAGAAAATCTCGCGCCACATTCTTGAACTGGCCTGTGACCTGGCCCGCCAGGTGGTGCGCCAGACGATTGCCATCGACCCGCAGCACATGAAGCCGGTGATCGCCGAGGCCCTGTCGCAACTGGTCGACGACGGCCTGCCGGTCATGGTGCGGATGAACCCGGGCGACCTCGCGCTCATGAAGGGCGTGCTGCTGGAAACCCTGAACAGCCCGCTGCCCGAGTTCGTGGCCGATGCACAGATCAGCCCCGGTGGCTGCCTGATCGAGTCCAGCACCTCGGCGGTGGACGCCACGATCGAAAAGCGCTGGTCGCGCGCCGTGGGCAACCTCGGCATGAACGTGGCGTGGAACCAGAACCCAGGAAACACAGATGTCTGACAGCACGTTCGGCACAGAGAGCCGCTGGGGCCACTTCATGGACGACGTGCGGGTGAACGCGGCCGTGGACACCCCGCTGGAAGTGCGCGGCACGCTCACGCGCCTGGCCGGCCTGGTGCTGGAGGCCGTGGGTCTCAAGGTGCCGGTGGGCTCGCAATGCCTCATTGGCAACGGCAACAAGCCGCCGGTGCTGGCAGAAGTGGTGGGGTTCTCCAACGACCGCGCCTTCCTGATGCCTGCGGGCGACACCCACGGTCTTTCCAGCGGCGCGAGTGTGACGCCGCTGGCGCCCTACCGCACCGTGCCGCGCGTGGGCCACACCAACAAACCGCCCTCGCCCGACGACCGCGGCACGCTGCGCCTGCCACTGGGCCGGGGCCTGCTCGGCCGCGTGGTCGACTCGCACGGCAACCCGATGGACCACCAGGGTCCGATCATCAACGTGGACATCGAGCCGATGGACCGCGCACCGCTCAACGCGATGGACAGGGATCCGGTTCGCACGCCGCTGGACACCGGCGTGCGCGCGATCAACGCCCTGCTCACCGTGGGTCGTGGCCAGCGCATCGGCCTGTTCGCCGGCTCCGGCGTGGGCAAGAGCGTGTTGCTGGGCATGATGGCGCGCTACACCAAGGCCGACGTGATCGTGGTCGGGCTCATCGGCGAGCGCGGTCGCGAGGTGAAGGAATTCATCGAGGACATCCTGGGCGTGGAAGGCCGCAAGCGCTCGGTGGTGGTGGCCGCACCGGCCGACGCGCCGCCCCTGGTGCGCATGCAGGGTGCGGCCTACGCCACCGCGATCGCCGAGCGGTTTCGCGATGACGGGCTCGATGTGCTGCTGCTCATGGACTCGCTCACCCGTTACGCCATGGCGCAGCGCGAGATCGCGCTGGCCATCGGCGAGCCGCCGGCCACCAAAGGCTATCCGCCGTCGTGTTTTGCCAAGCTGCCGCAGTTGGTGGAGCGCAGCGGCAACGGCTTGAACGGCGTGGGCTCGATCACCGCCTTCTACACCGTGCTGTCCGAAGGCGACGACCAGCAGGACCCGATTGCCGACGCGGCCCGCGCCATCCTGGACGGCCACATCGTGCTCTCGCGCTCGCTGGCCGAGTCGGGCCACTTTCCGGCCATCGATGTGGAGGCCTCAGCCTCGCGCGTGATGCACAACGTGGCCGGAGCGGTGCACCTGGATCTGGCGCGCAAGTTTCGCGGCGCCTGGTCGCGCTACATCAAGAGCCGCGACCTGATCCAGCTCGGCGCCTATGTGCCCGGCAGCGACCCCGAGACCGACCGCGCCATCGTGCTCTACCCCGCGCTGCAGCGCTTCCTGATGCAGGACATGAACGAAGCCGCGTCCCTGCCCGACAGCCTGCAGCAGTTGCAGGCGGCACTGCAGGAAGACAAACCGGCCAACGCCCAGCGCCCGTCCCGCGCCCACCACAACCCCTATGAAGGCAAGCAGGCATGACGACCATTCAGACATTGAACAAGGTGGTTGAAATCGCCGAAAAACGCCGCGACGAAGCCCTCGGTTCGCTGGGCCAGATGCAGCGCGAACTGCAGGTGGCGCAGGACCAGATGGACCAGCTGCAGGCCTACGCACAGGAGGCCGAGCAACGCTGGGCGGTGCGCAGCGCCGCCGGCGTGGACACCGCCTTGCTGATGCACCACCGCCAGTTCATGGCCAAGATCGACCACGCGCTGGAGTTCCAGCGCGGTGTGCTGCGCGAGCGCATGGACATCATCGAGCGTTGCCAGGGACAGGTGCACGTGTGCGAGCGCGACGTGGCCGGCCTGCGCAAGTTCACCGAACGCAAGCAGCTCGCGGTGCAGCAGCGCGTGCAGCGCCAGGACCAGAAAAACACCGACGAGATGGCGCTGGCCATCCACCTGCGCCAGAGCCTGGCGCGGACGCAACAGGAAGGCATTCGCACATGAGCAGCACCACCACCACCACCGCCAGCCCACCCAAACCGGTGGAGGCCACGGCCAGGCCGGCGCAGGCCGGCGCCCGCGCACCGAAGGACCAGCCCGACGGCACGGACATTTTCTCGAGCCTGCTCAACCTGCTCGCCAGCACCCAGGTTCTGCCCGAAGCCAGCAGCGCGCCGGGCGAGCCGCCCGCGGCTGCCAGCGCCGAAGAGCGCGCCGAGCAGAACGGTCCGGCCAACCCCTTGACCGCCCTGATGGACTGGGGCATGCCGGGATGGTCGCGCACCGCTTCGACCGCCCGCACCGACGGCGATGCGGGCCTGCCCGGTGCCGCTGCAGCGAACCGCCCGGCGCCCGCCAGCGGCCGCGAAGGCAAGATCGACGTTCAGGACATGACCGCCGTGCCCGACACACCCGTGGATGCCGGCCTGATCGACGGCGCGGTGCAGGCCGGTCCCCGGGGCACTCCCGCGTTGCCGGCCAACAGCCCCCGGGCGGGCGCCGCCATCGCAGGCGCTGCACGAGGCACCGACGGTGTCACCGCCAGCACGGCCTGGCGGCACGCATCGTCCGCCAACAGCGAGACGGTGGCGCTGCAGCAGGCTGCGAACCAGACCGCCCAGGCCCACGCGGTGCGCAGCACCGTGGCCTTGAACGAGCGCTTCGGCCTGACCCCCGGTGTGCCGCTGGCGCCGACGGACCGGCGTGACGTCCCGGTGGAAGGGTTCAACCCACCGGCATTGGCAGGCCCGGGCCCACAGGCTGCGCAAGTCGCCGCGCTGCCGGGTGCCGTGGCGACAGACCTTGCCATGGGCTCGGACAGCGCCGGCTCCAACAACCCGTCGCACGAGCCCACCGACACCGGGGCCGACAACCCCATGGCCGACACCCATGCCGGCGAAGAACCCACCGTGACCCACTGGGGCACGCAGCACTTGCGACACGCCAGCCTGCGTGTCGGCGGTGAAGCGGGCGAACAGGCGATCGACATCCAGCTCTCGATGCAGGGCCAGGAAGTGCAGGTGGCGTTCATGAGCGAGAGCGCCGAGGCGCGCGCCTTGTTGCGCGAGAACGCCGGCGCTTCGCTGGCCGACCTGCTGAACAGGAGCGGCATCCAGCTCGGCGGCGTGTCGGTCGGGGCCCACGGCCAGCCGGGTTCGCGCGGTGATGACGGCGCGGCGCGGCCACGGGGCGTGACGCAAGTCAGCAACCCCACCGCTGCAGACGCGACCCGCCCCACGCCATCCGCACCCAGAGCCGACGGCAGCCACCCGCTGGACGTCTTCGCCTGAACACCTTAATAAGCGCCTTTTCAGGCGCTTATCTGATGACCGGCATGAGGGCCCCCGCCCAATAATTCTTCAAACCCCACGCGCATCGTGCGTGTGCCTCCCCCTCCCCGCGGGGGCTTTTTGAAGGATGACCATGTCTGCTGCTGCCGCCGCCACCACCGCCGCTCCTGAAGCGCCGAAGAAGAAGAGCAAGAAACTGCTGTTCATCATCATCGGCGTGGTGGTGCTGGCCCTGATCGGTGCCGCAGCGGCCCTGTTCATCCTCAAGAAGAACACCGCCGAGGACGACGAGTACGCCGACGACGAGGCCGTGGCCCAGGTGGCCAAGGACCCGAAGAACGCGCCCACCTTTCTTCCGCTGGAGAACATGGTGGTCAACCTGGCCGACCCAGGCGGCAGCCGCTTCATCCAGCTCGGCCTGACGCTGCAACTGCAGGACGCCAAGACCGAAGCCGACGTGAAGACCTACATGCCGAACATCCGCAGCGAGATCCTGCTGCTGATCTCCCAGCGCACGGCCGACGAGATGCTGCAGGTGCAGGGCAAGGGCAAGCTGGCCAACGACATCATCGCGGCCATCTCCAAAGAGATGGGCTACGAGATGCCGGCGCCAGCGGCCGGCGAAGAAGGCGCGCCGAAGAAAAAATCGAAGGCGGCGCCGAACCCGGTGCAGGCCGTGCTGTTCTCCAGCCTCATCGTGCAGTGACCGGAGCCCCACGCCATGGCTGAGTCATTTCTGTCCCAGGAAGAAATCGACGCCCTGCTCGAAGGCGTCACCGGCGAGAGCCAGAAACTCGCCAAGGAAGACGCGCCCACCAGCGGCGTGCGCGACTACAACCTGCAGAGCCAGGAGCGCATCGTGCGTGGGCGCATGCCCACCATGGAGATCGTCAACGAGCGCTTCTCGCGCAACCTGCGCCTGGGTCTCTTCAACTTCATCCGGCGCAGCCCCGAGATTTCGGTGGGCGCGGTGCAGGTGCAGAAGTACAGCGCCTTCCTGCGTGAGCTGGTGGTGCCGACCAACTTCAACATCATGGCCATCCGCCCGCTGCGCGGCAACGGTCTGGTGGTGTGCGAACCCACCTTGCTGTTCGGTGTGATCGACAGCCTGTTCGGCGGCAACGGCAAGTTCCACACCCGCATCGAGGGCCGCGACTTCTCACCCACCGAACAGCGCGTGATCAACCGCCTGGTGGACGTGGTGGCCGAGGAATACAAGAAGGCCTGGCGCGGCGTGTATCCGATCGAGCTGCACTACCAGCGCTCGGAGATGCAGCCCCAGTTCGCGACCATCGCCACACCCAGCGAGATCGTGGTGTCCACCAGCTTCACGCTGGAGATCGGCGACATCACCGGCTCGCTGCACCTGTGCATTCCCTACGCCACGCTGGAGCCCATTCGCGACGTGCTGTATTCCAGCGTGCAGGGCGACGCGATCGAGGTTGACCGCCGCTGGGTCAAGTTGCTCAGCCACGAGATCCAGGCCGCCGAGGTCACCATGGTCGCCGAGCTGGCGCAGACCGACGCCACGGTGGAGCAACTGCTGGCCATGCAGATCGGCGACTTCATCGAACTCGACCGCAACCCCACCATCCAGGCGCATGTGGACGGGGTGCCGATCTTCGAAGGTCAATACGGCACCCACAAAG
The DNA here is from genome assembly GCF_030373225.1 of Hydrogenophaga sp. Lineage (GTDB taxonomy): Bacteria > Pseudomonadota > Gammaproteobacteria > Burkholderiales > Burkholderiaceae_C > Hydrogenophaga. The sequence continues at coordinate 12,571 of NZ_JAUCZG010000035.1, forward strand.
GCAAATACGCACTTCGCGTGGAGCGCAACCTGCGCGGCATCGACTCGAACTGGCTCGGAGAAAACCATGTCCACTGAAACCCCTTCACAAGAATCCGTTGCCGACGACTGGGCGCAGGCCCTCGAAGAGCAGTCGAGCACCAGCACGTCGGCCGACGATGGCCCGCACGTGTTCGAGGCGAACGCCACACCGATCCCGACGGCGACGGGGGCCTCCACCGGAAACCCGATGCACGACATCCAGATGGTGCTCGACATCCCGGTGCAGCTCTCGGTGGAGCTTGGCCGCACGCGCGTGCCGATCAAGTACATCCTGCAACTCGCGCAGGGCTCCATCGTCGAGCTCGACGCACTCGCCGGTGAACCCATGGACGTGCTGGTCAACGGCTACCTGATCGCGCAGGGCGAGGTGGTGGTGGTCAACGACAAGTTCGGCATCCGGCTCACCGACATCGTCACGCCTTCTGAACGCATGAAGAGAGTCAGCAGGACATGAAGGGGTGGACCCCCCGCGCCGCCTTCGGCGTCACCCCCCTGGCAGTGGGGCGATGACTGGGGCCGGCGAAGCCGGACCCGCGTCATCACTGGATTGAAAACCCTTCGTTCGAACGACCATGTTGCAAAACGCTCTTCCTGCCCTGCTGCTGCTGGCCTTGATGGTGGGCCTGGCCTTGGCCCTCAAGTGGGCACGGGGTCGCCTGCCCGGGATGGCCGGCCACGGCGGGCCGGCCTTGCAGGTGCTCTCCAGCCTGTCGCTGGGGCCGCAGCAGCGTGTGGTCGCGGTGCAGGTGGGTGAAGGTGCCGATCGCATCTGCCTGGTGCTGGGCGTGGCCGCGGGCAGCGTGACCGCGCTGCACCAGATGCCGTTGCCGGCCGAACTGCCCGGCTTGCCGATCGATCCCGCGGCACCGCCCAGCGGCTTCGCTGCGCGACTCTCACAACTCATGAAAGCCCCCCATGCGCCGCGTTGACCTGATGCGAGGCGGGCTGATCTTCGGCGCGCTGGCGCTGTGTGCCGCCGGTGTCTGGGCGCAGGCGCTGCCGCTGCCCACACCTCCGGCAGCCCCGGCCGCCGCCGGTCCATCGCTGCCCCTGATGATCGGTCAGGGCAGTGGCAGCACCAGCTACTCGGTGCCGATCCAGACCCTGCTGTTCTTCACCGCGCTCTCGTTCCTGCCGGCCGTGCTGCTGCTCATGACCGGCTTCACCCGCATCGTGATCGTGCTCTCGCTGCTGCGTCAGGCCCTGGGCACCCAGTCGGCGCCACCCAACCAGGTGATCGTGGGCCTGTCGCTGTTTCTCACGCTCTTTGTGATGGGCCCCACGCTGGACAAGGTGTACGCCGATGCCTACGAGCCCTACTCGCGCAATGCCATCACCTTCGACCAGGCGCTTGAGCGCGGCCAGGGCCCCATGCGCGCCTTCATGCTCAAACAGACGCGCCAGTCCGACTTTGAACTCTTTGCCAAGCTGGCCAAGCTGCCGAACGAGGTGAGCGCCGAGAACGCACCGTTTCGCGTGCTCGTGCCGGCCTTCGTCACCAGCGAGCTCAAGACCGCGTTCCAGATCGGCTTCATGATCTTCATTCCCTTCCTGGTGATCGACATGGTGGTGGCCAGCGTGCTGATGTCGCTGGGCATGATGATGCTGTCCCCGGTGCTGGTGGCGCTGCCGTTCAAGCTGATGTTGTTTGTTCTGGCTGACGGCTGGAATCTGCTGATTGGTTCGTTGGCGGCCTCCTTCGCCCAATAGGAAAAGACATGGATCCCCAAGCCGCTCTAACGATGGCGCAGAACGCGCTGTTCATGTTGCTCATGGTGGCCGCACCGGTGCTGGCCACGGTGCTGGTCGTGGGTCTGGTGGTGAGCCTGTTCCAGGCCATCACGCAGATCAACGAGGCCACACTGGCCTTCGTGCCCAAGCTGATCGCAGCGATTGCGGTGTTCGCCATCGCCGGGCCGTGGATGATGACCACCATGGTCGAGTTCATCCGCAGCACCATCCTCTCGATTCCGAACTATGCGATCTAGAGCCAGCGTGGCGAACTGACATGCCCACGTTCACCGAAGCGCAGGTGATGGCGCTGGTCTCGCCGGTGTTCTGGCCGTTCCTGCGCATCCTCGCCGTCTTCTCGAGCGCACCCATCTTCTCCTCGCGCTCGGTGCCGCTGCGCACCCGGGTGGCGCTGGCCTTCATCGTGGCCGTGTGTGCCCAGGCCGGCCTGGGCGACCAGCCCATGGTTGCGCTCACCGATCCGCAGGCGTTTTCCACCGTGGTGCAGCAGGTGGTGGTGGGCATCGCCATCGGTCTGGCGGTGCGCATCGTGTTCGCCTCGGTGGAGCTGGCCGGCGAAGTCATCGGTCTGCAGATGGGCCTGAACTTCGCGGGCTTCTTCGATCCTTCGACCAATGCACAGTCGAGCACGGTCGGCCGCTTCTTCGGCAACACCACCATGCTGCTGTTCGTGGTGATGGGTGGGCACCTCATGCTGCTGCAGGCGGTGATCGCCAGCTTCAACACCTTTCCGGTGGGCGGCGGCGCGCTCGAATCGGTCAACCGCATGCAGCTGCACGAGCTCGGTGCCGTGGTGTTCCGCTACGGCCTGTGGATCGCCCTGCCCATGATCGGCATGCTGCTCTTCATCAACATCGTGCTGGGCTTCGTCTCGCGCATCGCGCCGCAGATGAACGCGTTTGCCATCGGCTTTCCACTCACGCTGTCGGCCGGCCTGGTGGGCATCGCCTTCACCTTGCCGATGCTCGACGCCCCGGTGGCCGCCCTCATGAAACTGGCCACCGACATCTTCACCGGCGGCTGAGGCCGCGCTCACTCCCAGGTCAGTCGCACCAGCTTCCACTCGTTCGACACCAGGCGCCACTCCAGGCGCACCTCGTACGGCGCAGCCCGCTCGGGAATCAGCCCCTGCGCACCCGTGACCACCACCTGCGCCTGCGTCAGGCCCGACTGGCGTGCGGTCGGATCGATGCTGCTCTTGCGCGTGAGGGCGATCACCTTCACGCTGGCATAGCGCAGGAACATGAGCGTCATGGTCTTGCGCGCCCCGTCACGGTCCATGCCGTCCTGGGCCGAGAAGCCGGCGTCGAGCTGGTCGAGCACCGCGCGGGTGTCCTTGGCCTCCAGGTTGTCCTGCAACTGCTGCACCGCGGCCTCCAGCCGGGCCTGCGGATCGTCCTTGCCGCAGCCGCCCAGCAGCAAGGCCGCCACCATGGCCAGGACCACCCACCACCGCACCGACACACCCGACTTGCCCAGTACCACCTTGAACCCCTCGTCACAATAGGCCCTCCACTGTAGTCGTCTGCCATTGCCCCCTGGAGACTCCCTTGAACCTAGTCCACCTGCTGCTGCGCCAGGCGCGGCAATGTCCCGACCGCCTCGCCATCCTGTACGGCACCGAGCCCTGGGCCACGCACGCGCAGTGGGCGCAGCGCAGCGCCGGCCTGGCGCAGCGCATGCGGGCTGCCGGGCTGGTGCCGGGCGACCGGGTCATGCTCTTCATGCGCAACCAGCCGCGCTACCTCGAGATCCTGTGGGCGGCGTGGTGGGCCGGGCTGGTGGTGGTGCCGGTGAACGCCAAGCTGCACCCGCGCGAGGCCGAGTGGATCGTGGCCAATGCCGGTGCGCGCTGGGCCTTCGTCACCCACGACGTGGCGAGCGAACCGCTGGCCGGGCTGCAGCAGCAGATCGATGTGGAGTCGGACGCTTGCGACGACCTGCTCACGCCGGTCGGCGATGCCTGGGCGGTGCCGGTGGTCGAACGCGAGGCGCAAGACCTCGCCTGGCTGTTCTACACCAGCGGCACCACCGGGCGCCCCAAGGGCGTGATGCTCACGCACCGCAACCTCATGACCATGGGCCTGACCTATTTCATCGACGTGGACCCGGTGAGCAGCGAGGACGCCATCGTCTATGCCGCGCCGATGTCGCACGGCGCGGGCCTCTATGCCATTCCACACCTCATGGCGGGTGCGCGCCACGTGGTGCCGGCCTCCGGCGGAGTCGAGCCGGCCGAGCTGTTTGCGCTCGGTGAGGCGATCGGGCCGCTGTCCACCTTCGCCGCACCCACCATCGTCAAGCGCCTGGTCGACCATGCCGAGCAGCACGGCATCCAGGCCGAGGCGTCGGCACGCGCCTTCAAGACCATCGTCTACGGCGGCGCACCGATGTACGCGGCCGACATCGCGCGGGCCCTGCGCGTCATGGGCCCACGCTTCGTGCAGATCTACGGCCAGGGCGAAACGCCCATGGTCGGCACCGCACTCTCGCGCCGGCAACTGGCCGACACCGCCCACCCGCGCCACACCGAGCGCATGGCCTCGGTCGGGGTGGCGCAAACCCCGGTGCAGGTGCGCGTGGCCGACGCCGACGGCCGCAGCCTGCCCACGGGTGCGGTGGGCGAGGTGCTGATCAAGGGCGACAGCGTGATGGCGGGCTACTGGAACAACCCCGAGGCCTCCAGTGCCGCGGTGCGCGACGGCTGGCTCTTCACCGGCGACGTGGGCTGCCTGGACGCCGACGGATTCCTGACGCTCAAGGACCGCAGCAAGGACCTGATCATCAGCGGCGGCTCCAACATCTACCCGCGCGAAGTCGAGGAAGTGCTGCTGACCGCGCCCGGCGTGGCCGAGGTGGCGGTGGTGGGCCTGCCCGACGCCGAATGGGGCGAAGCGGTGGTGGCCTTCGTGGTGCTGCAGCCGGGGTCAACCGCCACCAGGGACACGCTCGACCGGCACTGCCTGGCCAGCATGGCCCGCTTCAAACGACCCAAGCGGTATGAAATCGTGACCGAGCTGCCGAAGAACAACTACGGCAAGGTGCTCAAGACCGAGCTGCGCCAGCGGCTGGCCGACCCCGCGCATGCCGCGTCCGGTCAGCGCTCGGCGATGTAGTGCGACATGGTCGCGCTCTCGCCCTCGGCGAGAAACGCGCGGATGTCGGTTTCCAGCGCGCGGTCGGCCACGGTGGCGCGGGCGCGCTGGTGCAGGTAGTCCGCCCACGAGGCGACGATGAAGCGTTCGACATACCGCGAGGGCTCACCCAGATCGCGGTAGACGCGCCAGAAGCTGGCGCCGTCGCGCCGACGCGGCGCCTTCATGCGGGCGATGGTGTCGAGAAACGCCTGGTCCACGCCGGGGCGGATGCGGTAGCCCACCTCCACCGCCACCGGACCGGCCGCCGGGCTGGGCTCGTCCACCACGAAGAGTTCGTCCCAGGGTGTGCCCTGCGTCACCTCGTGCAGAGCGCCCATGCGCAGCGGAAACGGGCGCACCAGCAGCAGGCCCGCGGCCATCAGCACGCCCGCGGCCACCAGCGCAGCGGTGAGGCCGGCGATGTCGGACACCGCGCCCCAGAAGGCCGAGCCGATGGCAAACGCCCCGAGCGCCGAGACGATGTGCAAGGCCACGGCGCGCGAACGCACCCAGGGCGGCGCGCTGGCCTGGGTGGCGGTGTTGAAGGTGGACATGGTGGCCATCCACGCGGCGCCGCCCACGGCCATGGCCGTGTACACCAGCCACGGCACCCGCACCCAGGCGGCCACCAGCATCACCAGTGCAAACGCCAGGCAACTCACCGACACGATCGCATCCAGCGCAAAACGCGCGCGCAGCCGGCCGATCACCAGGCCCGAGGCCACCGCGCCGGTGCCCAGGCAGCCCATGAGCAGACCAAAACCCTCGGCGCCCGTGCCCAGCTGGCGCTGCGCGATCACCGGCAGCAGGGCCCACAGGGCCGAGCCGGCTGCGCTGAACGCCATCACCCGCACCAGTTGCGCCAGGATGATGCGCGAGTGCCAGGCAAAACGCAGGCCGCTGAGCGTGCCGCCCCATAGCCGCTCGGGCGGCAGGCTCGACGGTGGGTGGGCGCGTGGCGGCCAGCGCCGGATCGACTCCCACATGACCAGCGTGGTGAACACCGTGACCACGAACACCCAGCCCGCGCCCAGCCGCGCAAACAGCAGGCCGGCCAGCGTGGGGCCGATGGCGCGAGCCGCGTTGTAGGCAATGCCGATGGCCGTGATGGCCTGCGGCCATTCGTCGCGCGGCACCGGATCGATCACCGACGAATTCCAGGCCGGCGTGAGCACCGCCGTGCAGCAACCACACACGAACACCAGAAACAACACCGAGCCCGGCCCACCCCAGCCAGCGAGCACCAGCGCGGCCAGCAAGGCGCAGGCGGCCACCTGGGCGATGAGCGCACCCGAGATCAGGCGGCGGCGGTCGGTGGTGTCGGCCAGCACACCGGCCGGCAGGGCCAGCAGGAACATGGGCAAAAACACCGCGGTCTGCACGAGCGCTGCCAGAAACGAGGAGCCGGTGAGCTCCACCATGAGCCAGGCCGCCGCCATGGTCTGCATGCCCGCGCCGATGAAGAAGATGGCGCCGCAAATCCACAGGCCCCGAAAGGCCGGTTGGCGCAGGGGGCTCCAGATGGACGAAGAGGGCGGTGCGGGCATCGAGCCATTATCAGCAGGTACTGAATTGAAGCGGCGTTGCGTCCAGCGTGCCCCGCACCCCCCTTCGACAGGCCCGGGGCAGGCCAGCCTTCTCCCCGGAGGGGCAAGGGGGCAAGGCACTGCAACTGGCGAGGGGAAGCTCTCCAGGGGCGGCAAGGGTCCGGCTGCGCCGGCCCAAGCCGCCGTCCCCCCTCCAAGCGCCGAAGGCGCGCCAGAGAGGGGGGAAGCCGCGTCAGCGGCGCAGGGGGGAGTTCCTAAACAATCCCGTTTCGAATGGCATACACCGTGAGTTCGGCGTTGTTCGCCAGGTGCAGCTTTTCGAGCACCCGGGCGCGGTAGACGCTCACGGTCTTGGGGCTGAGCATGAGCTCCTCGGCGATGTCGGAGAGCTTCTTGCCCGAGGCGATCTTCTGCAGGGTCTGGAGTTCGCGCTCGGACAGGCTGGCGTGCAACTCCTCGCTTTCGGGCGCATTCAGGTTGTCCACCAGCATCTGGGCCACTTCGGCGGTCACGTACTTGCGGCCCTGCATCACGGTGCGGATGGCGGCCACCAGCTCGGCCGGCTCGCCGGCCTTGTTGAGGTAGCCGCGCGCGCCGGCGCGCAGGCAGCGGATCGCGTACTGGTCTTCCGGGTACATGGAGACCACCAGTGATTTCACGCTGGAGCCCTCCTCCTTCAGCGCGGCCAGCACCTCCAGCCCGCCGCGCCCGGGCATGTTGAGGTCGAGCACGAGCACGTCGCACTCGGTCTTGCGCATGGCTTCGCGCAGCTCGGGGTAGCTGCCGGCTTCCCCCACCACCTGGATGTCGGTGGCCTCCGAGATGGTGTCGCGGATGCCGCGTCGCACCACCGCGTGGTCGTCACACAAAATCACCTTGATCATGGGCTTGCTCCGCGGCTTTCGCCGCGCTGTCCGGTTTGTTGGGGGTTGTCAGGGGAACGGACAGGATGACCGATGTGCCCCGGGCCGAGGTGCTCACGTCGAGCCAGCCGTCCACCTTGGCGGCTCGCTCACGCAGGCCCAGCAGCCCGAACGATTTGGTTTTGCGCAAGGACTCCGGGCTCATGCCCTGGCCGTTGTCGGTGACTTCAAGGGTCAGCACGCCTTCGCCGTCGCTGAGGTCGATCTCCACCGCCGTGGCGCGGGTGTGCTTGGCGATGTTGGTCAGGGCTTCCTGGGCCGTGCGGTAGGCCACCAACTGCACATCCATCGGCACATCGATCTGGTCGGACGAGCGGCGGATGGTGACCCGCAAACCGCTGCGGCGCTCGAACCCGCCGGCCAGCCATTGCACCGCAGCCACCAGGCCCTGGTCGAGGATGGGCGGGCGCAGGTTCATCATGATGCGCTGGCTTGCGCCCAGGGCGTGCTGCAGCATCTCCATGGCCGTGCCCACGTGCTTGAGCACCTCGGCATCGGTGTTGCGCCGACCCACCCAGGCCAGGTCGAGCTTGACCGCGGCGAGCGCACCGCCGATGTCGTCGTGGATCTCGCGGGCGATGTCGGCCCGTTCCTGCTCGATGCTGGTCTGCAGGTGCTCGGCCAGTTCGGCCAGGCGCTGACGCGACTCGGCCAGCTCTTCGGCCGCCCGCGCGCGTTCTCGCCGCGTCTGCGACACCTCGATGGCCCGTTCGATCACGTGCGAGAGGCGGTGCATGCTGTCCTTGAGCAGGTAGTCGCTCACGCCGCGGTGCATCGCATCCACCGCCGCCGCCTCGCCGATGGCGCCGGAGAGGATGACAAAGGGAATCTCGATCTGCATCTCGCTCACCACGTCCCACGCGTCCATGCCGGTGAAACCGGGCAGGTGGTAGTCGGCGAGCACCACGTCGAAACGGCCGGTAAGCAGTTCGCGCCGCAGGTCTTCCAGGGTGTCGACCAGCACCACCTCGCTGGCCAGCTTGCTGCGCTGCAGGGCGAACTTCACCAACGCATGGTCCACCCGAGAATCTTCCAGGTGGAGGATGTGAACCAGTGGTTTTTCGGGGTTCTCGGACACGCCTGTTGGATGGTTGGGGGATGCCGGAATGGGCCGGGGCCGGCCCGTCGCTGGCGACAGCGGCGGAACAACCCCGGAAAAGGTGCTGAATTCGGCCAGTTTTCTGCCGATACAGCTTCTTACAGACCGACAAAATTGTACTGCCCACCCTATCGCGATCCCTACCTGAGCAACAACATGGACCCACTGACGATGCAGCCTGCTCCGCCGAGCGTCTCCCTGCCCGTGAACCTGGTGGCCAACCTACAGGACTCGCTGCTCATGGCCGTGACCGACCTGCAGCGGCTCGAAGGGCTGCTGGACCACGCCACGACCAACCTGATGGAGCGCTTCGGCACGGCCAACCAGGCCCTGGGTGCCCTGCCTGAAAACCGCCAGGGCGAACTCGGCCCGATCCGCACCAGCCTGCACCAGGCCGTGACGGAATTGCAGTTTCACGACATGGCCACCCAGCTCATCGTGCACACCGGCAAGGTGCTGCAAAGCTGTGCGTGGCGCCTGGCCGAAGAAGCGATGGAGCCCGAGGAGGGTGAAGTCCCGCTGGGCCTCGACCCGATGCCCGAGCGACCCAGCCCGGTGACCCAGAGCGAGATGGACGCCGGCTCCATCGACCTGTTCTGACCGGACAGGCCCGGATTCAAGACCCCCCGGTATCTGCCGATATTTGACTGAAACACGGAGTTAGCCATGCGATCCATTCTTGCCGTCGACGATTCGGCTTCCATGCGAAAAATGGTGGCATTCACCCTCACCGGCGCGGGCTACCACGTGGTGGAAGCGGTGGACGGTCAGGACGCTTTTGAAAAAGCCCAGACGCACAGCATCGACCTGGTGCTGACCGACCAGAACATGCCCAACCTGGACGGGCTGGGCCTGACGCGCAAGCTGCGCGACCACCCCAAGTTCAAGACCACACCCATCCTGATCCTGACCACCGAGTCCAGCGACCAGATGAAACAGGCCGGCCGCAGTGCAGGTGCCACCGGGTGGCTGGTCAAACCCTTCGATCCCAGCCGCTTGATCGAAGTCATCCAAAAGGTGATCCGGTGACCCCGCGCGCCGCTTCCTTCCACCATGTCAGCAGCCAAGGAGTTTCACCATGGGTGAAATGATGAATGAAGGTCAGAGCCTGGCCAACGACATTGACCTGAGCCAGTTCTATCAAATCTTCTTTGAAGAGGCGGGCGAAAACCTCGACCAGATGGAGCAGATGCTGCTCGCGCTGGACGTGGAGAAGGCGGACGACGAGGAGCTCAACGCGATCTTCCGCTGCGCCCATTCCATCAAGGGCGGCGCCGCCACCTTCGGCTTTGCCGACGTGGCCGAACTCACCCACCAGATGGAGTCGCTGCTGGACAAGCTGCGCCGCCACGAACTCAACCCCACCGCTGCCATGGTGGACGTGCTGCTCGAATCCAGCGACGCGCTGCGCCTGCAGCTCGCCCACCACCAGGGCCGCGGCAACGACACCCCGGCCACCGGCGATCTGGTGGCCCGCATCTATGCGCTGGCCAACGGCGAAGCTGCTGCGCCGGCCGTGACCGTCGCACCCAGCGTGGCGCCGGTGACGGTGGAGGCCGCCGCTCCGGCGCGAACGGTCAACAAGCCCGAGGTCAAGGCCTTGCGCGACATCGAGATCCACATCGGTCCGCTCGACAACGTGGCGCAGGCCGACGGCGTGGCCGAGCTGTTCCGCGACATCCCCGGCCTGGGCACCATCGAGCCCCTGCCCTGCGACCAGGCGAACAAGCGCGTCTACCGCGCCACCACCACCTCGTCGGACGCCGACCTGATGGACCTCTTCACTTTCCACGTGAGCAAGGAAGAGATCTGCATCGTCGACAGCGCCGCGGCGGCTCCCACCGCGCCACCACCCTTTGCGGCCCACCCGGCCGGGTCGGCCGACTTCGGCTTCTTCGACGGCGCGCCCGGCATGCCGGAGCAGCCGGCCACGGCCGTCGCCGCCACCGCCGTGGTCATCGCCCCCGACAACACCACCAAACCCGCAGCCGCGAAAGCCGAGGCCCGCAACGGCGCACCAGCCGCGATGGAATCGAGCACGCTGCGTGTGTCGGTCAGCAAGGTCGACCAGCTGATCAACCTCGTGGGCGAACTCGTCATCACCCAGGCCATGCTGGCGCAGAAGAGCCGCGAGCTCGACAACAGTGCCAACCAGCCGCTGCTCGCAGGCCTGGCCGACCTCGACCGCAACACCCGCGACCTGCAGGAAGCGGTGATGTCGATCCGCATGATCCCGATGTCGGTGGTGTTCAACCGCTTCCCGCGCATGCTGCGCGACCTCGCCACCAAACTGGGCAAGAAGGTCGAGCTGGTCACGCACGGGGAGGCCACCGAACTCGACAAGGGCCTGGTGGAGAAGATCACCGACCCGCTGACCCACCTGATCCGCAACAGCTGCGACCACGGCATCGAAATGCCGGAGGACCGCCGCGCAAAGGGCAAGCCCGAGCACGGCACGATCACGCTGTCGGCCACGCACGAAGGCGGCTCGATCCTGATCGAGGTGCGCGACGACGGCAAGGGCCTCTCGCGCGAGAAGCTGCTGACCAAGGCCCGCGAGAAGGGCATCGACGCACCCGACTCCATGACCGACACCGAGGTCTGGAGCCTGATTTTCGCCCCCGGTTTTTCCACCGCCGACGAAGTGACCGATGTGTCTGGCCGCGGTGTCGGCATGGACGTGGTGAAGAAGAACATCACCGCGCTCAACGGCACGGTGGAAATCGACTCCGCCGAAGGCTACGGCATGCGCGTGGCGGTGCGTCTTCCCCTCACGCTGGCCATCATGGACGGCATGTCGGTGCGGGTGAGCGACGAGGTCTACATCCTGCCGCTGTCCAGCGTCATCGAATCGTTCCAGATCAAACCGGCCGACATCAACACGCTGGCGCAAGGCGCACAGGTGGTGAAGGTGCGCGACGAATACATGCCGGTGATCGAACTCGAGCGTGTCTTCCAGGTGCCGCGCTTCGAACACAGCGGCGCCAGCCCCATCATGGTCGTCGTCGAGGCCGACGGCCAGCGCGTTGCCCTCATGGTCGACGAACTGCTCGGCCAGCAGCAGGTGGTGATCAAGAACCTGGAATCGAACTACCGGCGGGTGCCCAACGTGTCGGGCGCCACCATCCTGGGCGACGGCAAGGTCTCGCTGATCCTGGACACCTCCAGCCTGGTGCGCCGCTCTCGCCACTGAAGCGCCTCGACAAACACCCCCGCGCCTGGCGCGCCCAGTCCCCAACCCGGTCAGGACACCCGATGCTGCAGCAGACCCCTTCCTTCCAACGCGTCGCACGTCCGGTGCCCCCGCCCAGGACCCCGGCGTCCGAAGACGGCCCGCTGGCAGAGGGCCGGGAATTCGTCTGGTCGGACGCCGACTTCTCGCGCATCAAGGCGCTGATCTACAAAAAGGCCGGCATCAGCCTGCACGACGGCAAGCACGCGATGGTTTACAGCCGCGTGTCGCGCCGGCTGCGCGAGACCGGTCACGACAGCTTCAAGACCTACCTCGACTGGCTGGAACACCACGACGGCGCCGAGTGGCAGGAGTTCATCAACGCCCTGACCACCAACCTCACCGCCTTCTTTCGCGAGCAACACCACTTCGAGATCCTGGCGCAGATGTTTGCCGCCAGCCGTTCGCAGAAGTGGCGCATCTGGTGCTCGGCCGCCTCCACCGGCGAAGAGCCCTACTCCATCGCCATGACCGCCGTCGAGGGCCTGGGCGGCAGCGGCTCGTACGACATCGTCAACAGCGACATCGACACCAAGGTGCTGGCCACCGCACAGCGCGGGGTCTACAAGGCCGACGGAACCAAGGGCCTGAGCCCGGAGCGCATGCAGCGATTTTTCATGCGGGGCAAAGGCAGCAACGAGGGCTTCATGCGCGTCAAGCCCGAACTGCAGAAAAACCTGAGCTTCCAGACCGTCAACCTGATCCACGACCTGCCGTTTCGCGAACCCTTCGACGTGGTGTTCTGCCGCAACGTGATGATCTATTTCGATGCCGCCACGCAGCGTCAGGTGCTCGAGCGCATCCACCGCGTGATGAAGCCCGGCGGCATGCTGTTCGTCGGCCACGCCGAGAACTTCAGCGACGCGCGCAACCTGTTTGCGCTGCGCGGCAAAACGGTCTACGAACGTCTGTGAGAAAGCCCGGATGATCGCAGCCCCCACCTCCCGACTCGACCAGCTCAAGGCCCGCAAGGGCAAGCCGGGCGAGGCCAGCTTTTTCTACAACGACCATCACTTTCACCAGGACGCGGTGAAGGTGCTGCCCGGCGAGTACTACGTGACCGCCGACGACATGATGGTGATGACGGTGCTGGGCTCCTGCATCGCCGCCTGCATCTACGACCCTCGCGTGCGGGTCGGCGGCATGAACCACTTCATGCTGCCCGACGGTGGCAACGACGCGGGCGGGCGTTACGGCTCGTTCGCCATGGAACTGCTGATCAACGAGATGATGAAACTCGGCGCCCGGCGCGAGTCGATGCAGGCCAAGGTGTTCGGCGGTGGCCAGGTCATGCACACCTTCACCACCATGAACGTGGGCGAACGCAACACGCAGTTCGTGCTGGACTACCTGCAGACCGAGCGCATTGCAGTGATCTCCAAGGACGTGCTGGACATCCACCCGCGCAAGGTCTGCTACTTCCCCGCCACCGGCAAGGCCATGGTCAAGCGGCTGGCGCACTCGCACCCCGAAACCCTGGAAACGCAGGAACGCAAGAGCAGCGCATCGGTGGTGGCCAAGGCCGTTGCCGGCGGCTCGGTGGATCTGTTCTGAAAGTCCTTGTGAACACCCCCGTCGCTTGCTCACTGCGTGCAGCCGCATCCTCCCTCAAAGGGGCAACACCTGCGGCCCGGCAAGGCACGTGAAGCAGCAAGGAGAACAAAAATGGCAAAAATCAAAGTGGTCGTGGTGGACGATTCGGCGCTCGTGCGCAGCCTGCTGACCGAAATCATCAACCGCCAGGCCGACATGACCTGCGTCGGCGCCGCGGCCGACCCGCTGGTGGCGCGCGAAATGATCCGGGAAACCAACCCCGACGTCATCACGCTGGACGTGGAGATGCCGCGCATGGACGGGCTGGAATTCCTCTCGCGACTGATGCGCCTGCGACCGATGCCGGTGGTGATGGTCTCCACCCTCACCGAGCAGGGGGCCGAGACCACCCTGCGCGCGCTGGAGATGGGCGCGGTCGACTTCGTGGCCAAGCCCCGCATCGGCGTGAGCAGCGGTCTGCAGGAACTGGCTGGCGACATCGTGGACAAGATCCGCGTGGCGGCGGCCGCGCACGTGAGGCGCCTGCCGCCCGCGCCTGCGGCCGGCACCGCCCCGGTGGGTGGTGGCGCCCATGAGGCGCCACGCGCTGCGCTGCCGCGCGTCTCGACCGAGAAGATCATCTGCATCGGCGCCTCCACCGGTGGCACCGAAGCGATCCGCGAGGTGCTGATGCCCATGCCGGCCGACGCGCCGGCCATCGTCATCACCCAGCACATGCCGCCGGGCTTCACCACCAGCTTTGCCAACCGGCTCAACACCCTGTGCCGCATCCGCGTTCAGGAAGCCCGGCACGGTGAGCGCATCCTGCCCGGCCACGCCTACATCGCGCCCGGTGGTCACCACCTGCGCATCGACCGCAGCGGCTCCAACTACGTGGCCGTGGTCGAGGACACCGAACCCGTGAACCGCCACCGACCGTCGGTGGAGGTGCTGTTCAAGTCGGCGGCACGCGTGCTCGGCCCCAACGCGCTGGGCATCATGCTCACCGGCATGGGCGCAGACGGCGCGCAGGCCATGCGCGAAATGAAGGACGCCGGCAGCTACAACTACGTGCAGGACGAAGCCAGCTGTGTGGTCTTCGGCATGCCGCGCATGGCCATCCAGTGCGGCGCGGCGCACGAGATCCTGCCCCTGACGCAGATCGCCAACGCGGTTCTCAACCGCCTGGCCAGCACGCCGGCCGGCGTGCGGCACCGCATCTGACCACCCACGTTCACCCTCAATTTTCAAAGGACAGATCACCATGACCAACCGTCGCTTTTTCACCTTGCTGCTGGCCCTGGCCGCGGCCACACCCGCGGTGTTTTCCCAGGCGCTGGAGGCGCCCAAGGGCCGGGCCATCCTCAGCATCAGCGGCAAGATCGGCGCCACCAACAAGGGCGACCTGGCCGTGTTCGACATGGCCATGATCGAGAAACTGCCCCAGCACAGCTTCACCACCCGAACGCCCTGGTACGACAAGCCGGTGAAGTTCACCGGCCCGCTGCTGTCGGATGTGCTCGCCCTGGTCAAATCCAGCGGCACCAACCTGAGCGCGGTGGCCATCAACGACTACAAGATCAAAATCCCGATCGAAGACCTCGGCAAGCATGGCGTGCTCATGGCCCGCCTGATCGACGACCAGCCGATCCCCGTGCGCAGCAAAGGTCCGCTGTTCGTGGTCTACCCGTTTGACAACGCCGCCGAGTTGCGCACCTCGGTCTATTACGAACGTTCCATCTGGCAACTCAAGGCCCTGGAATTGAAATGAACCTCCGGCCCACCGGTCTCAGCGGCTGGCGAGTCAGGCACTGGGTGGCCGCCATTGGTGCGGCCCTGCTGGTCACGCTGACGCCGCTGAGCTACATCCAGTACAAGCAGTTCGACCTGATGCAGGACGTGGCGGTCAACCAGGTCGACTCCATCATGTGGCAGTCCTACCAGCTCGAGCGTGAACTCAGCCACCTCGGCTATGCGTTGCACAGCTCCGTCGACCCGGAATCCACAGTCGAGATGGACCATCTGGTCGAACGGTACGAGGTGTTCGTCAGCCGCATCGCGCTGGTCACCGACATGCCGCGCAGCGACCTGCTCAACACCACACCGGCCTACCTGGAAGCCATCCGGCTGGTGAATGATTTTGTGACGCAGGCCGACCCGGTCTTTGCGGATCCCGACGCCCTGCTGGCACAGCGCCCTGCGCGGCTGGCATTGACCCGGGCCATCGAGCAGATCGGGCCTGCGATGGGCGAACTCACGCGCGAAGCCAACCGTGCCACGGCGCGTTTCGTGGACGAACGCAACATCCAGCTGCGCGACCAGGGCCGCCTGGTGATCGGCCTGGCCGGCATTCAGGCGCTTGTGTTGCTGCTGTTCGTGGTGCTGCTGGTGCGCCATCTGCGCCGCCAGGTTCTCCAATACGAGAAACTCCAGGCGATCTCGCGCGAACTGGCCGTGGCCAGGGACGAGGCCGAAGCCGCCAACCATGGCAAGAGCGTTTTCCTGGCGAACATGAGCCATGAGATCCGCACACCGTTCCAGGGCGTGCTGGGCATGCTCAACCTGCTCGACGAAACCCGGCTCTCCAGCCAGCAGCGCGACTACGTGCAGACGGCGCGCGACTCGGCGCAACACCTGCTGAGCGTGCTCAACGACATCCTGGATGTCTCGACCATGGAATCCGGCACGCTGCGCCTGGCGCCCGAGCCTTCGCGCCTGCGCTCGCTGGTGCAGGAGGTCGAGGGCCTGATGCGGGCTGCCGCACGCGAGAAGGGCCTGACGCTGGAAGTCGAGACCGCGCCGGACCTGCCCGAATGGGTGATGGCCGACCCCACCCGGGTGCGCCAGATCCTCTTCAACCTGCTGGGCAACGCGGTGAAGTTCACCAGTGAGGGCAGCATCACGGCCCGCCTGTCGCGGCTGGAGGGCACGCCCGATGGCGTCAGCCTGACGGTGCAGG
The DNA here is from genome assembly GCF_030373225.1 of Hydrogenophaga sp. GTDB lineage: Bacteria > Pseudomonadota > Gammaproteobacteria > Burkholderiales > Burkholderiaceae_C > Hydrogenophaga. The sequence continues at coordinate 28,794 of NZ_JAUCZG010000035.1, forward strand.
ACACCGGCATGGGCATGGACGCGGCCACCGTGGCCCAGCTGTTCACCCGCTTCTACCAGGCCGACAACTCGATTCGCCGGCGCATCGGCGGCAGCGGGCTGGGTCTGGAAATCTCGCGCAACCTGGCCCACATGATGGGTGGCAACATCGAGGTCTGCAGCGAGCCGGGTCAGGGCTCGGTGTTCACCGTGCACATGATCCTGCCGCAGACCGTGGCGCCTGCTCTGGTGGCACACACGACCGACGGCACGGGCCCGGCGCGCCAGCTGCGCGTTCTCGTGGCCGAAGACCACCCGATCAACCTGAAGTACATGAACATCCTGCTCGAACGCATGGGGCACGAAGCGGTGTTCTGCGAAAACGGACAGGAAGCCCTGCAGCTGCTGGCGAGCCAGCCCTTCGACGTGGTGCTGCTCGACTACCACATGCCGGTGCTCGACGGCCTGGCCACCACGGCGGCGATCCGCGCGCTCGACAGCCCCAACAAGGACATCAAGGTGGTGCTGGTCACCGCCGACGTGGTGAACGACACGCGCAAGAAGGCGCTGGACGTGGGCGTCAACGAGTTCGCCAGCAAACCCCTGCAGGCGCAAGACCTGCGGCGGGCGCTGCAGCGCTGCGGCCTGCTGGACGCGACCACCGTGCTGGTGGGCGACGCCGCCCCCGTCCCCGAGCCACTGGCGCCGCGCGCGCAGGACCTCGATGCCAGCGCGGCCGGCCTGATCGACACCGAGTCCTACACCGAGATCGTTGCGATGATGCCGCCCGACACCATGGACGAATTGCTGGGCACGCTGTTCGAGCCCCCCGAGGGCAGCGTGCATGTGCTGCTGGCGTCGCTGGCCGCGGGCGACGCCGCGCAGATCGCCTACGACGCACACAAGCTCAAGGGCACGGCCATGCTGCTGGGCTTTCGGGCGCTGGTGCGCACCTCGGCACAGATCGAACGACTGGCGCAGGAAGAAGACATGCCGCTGCGCCCCGAACTGGGCACCCAGCTGCTCGACGACGCCAGCCGCACGCAGCAGGCCCTGCGCGAGTTTTCGGGGGAACTGCCCGTCTGAAACCGCCATCCCGGCCGGCCCCGGTGGGCGCCATCGCCCACTTCGGTGCCCGGCGCAGGATCCCCGTCAAGCGGGCAAACGCCGCTCAGGCCTTCTCGCTCAGCAGCGTGCCGGCTTCCAGCGGCGCCAGGCTGCTGTTGCCGTTTTCATCGTAGGCAATCACTTCGCCGCCGGGCACCTCGGGCGCGGCCACGGCCGGTGCTTGGTCGTCGGCCGGTGGCAGCACCGGCCAGGGCATGGCGTCGGCCCCGGCCTGTTCGGGCGCCTGCCCGACCAGCAGCGGGGGCGGCGGAAGCCGGCGCTGGATGGTGGATGCCGCCACCGCCGACAGGTCGGGTGCGGTGTCGCTCTGGTTGCCGGGCAACTCGTTGCGGCCGCCGCTCAGACCCAGCGCCTGGTCCACCACGGCGGCACTGGCGGCCCACATGCTGGAGAGCACGTCCTGCAGGCGTTCCATGGCCTTCTTGTGGCTGGCCTTGTCGGCCTCGGCTTTCTGCAGCGCCTGCTCGGCGCGCCTGGCTGCGGCTTGCTGGCCCCCCGGCGTGACAGCCGGGCCGCCCTGGGCAGCGGCTTCGCGAGGCAACAGCGGCGCTGCGTCGCTGCCGTCGGGTTTGGCTTCGCCAGGTGCACCGGCCCGGGGCCGTGGCAGGCGGGCTTCGCGCCGGGCCTCGAGGTCGGTCTGCGCATCGCGTCCGCCGGACTGCACCGGCTTGACCGGCGTGGCTGCGCTGACCGGCGCCACGGCGGTGGACGGCGGCGTGGGCCAGGACACCGGGGTGGGGCTGGAAATGTTGATCATGGCGGACCTTTCACATGGCCACCGGGCGCAAACATGCCCGGTGTTCTTGACCCTTCATCGGCGCTCCAAAGCCGAACTTGAGCGCTCATTTCGGACAATCGCGCGCCACGGAGGCCCGACCGTGCGACAGCGAACACACACTCGGGCGGGTCGGCCGCGAGAATCGGGCCGATGACCATTGCCTTTGACCCGACACCATGCTGAGCGCTGCATGGAGCCTGACCCGTGCCACGGTGAACGCCTGGCTCGACGACTACGCACCCAGCATGGGCGCCGCGCTGGCGTTCTACACGCTGTTTTCCATCGCACCCCTGTTGCTGATCGTGATCTCGGTGGCCGGCCTGCTGTTCGGCGAACCCGCAGCGCGCGGCGAGATCCTGGCCCAGCTGACCCAGCTGGTGGGCACCGACAGCGCCGTGGCGGTGGATTCGCTGCTGCAGGGCCTGAACCGGCCGCGCGCCGGGCTCTGGGGCACGGTGGTCGGTGTGGTGGTGGTGGTCGCGGGTGCCACCACCGTGTTCGCCGAACTGCAGGATGCGATGGACCGCATCTGGCGTGCGCCGCCCCACCCCGAGGGCGGCGGCGTGCTGCGTTTCATTCGTGTGCGCCTGCTCTCCACCAGCATGGTGCTGGGCATCGGCTTTCTGCTCATGGTCTCGCTGGTGCTGAGCGCGGCCATGGCGGCGCTGGGCAAATGGTGGGCCCCCTGGCTGGGCGAATGGGCCATGGTGGCCGACGTCATCAACTTCGGTTTGAGCTACCTGTTCGTGACCACGGTGTTCGCCATGATCTACAGGTGGATGCCGCGCGTTCCGGTGACCTGGCGCGATGTCTGGCTGGGCGCGGCCATCACCGCGCTGCTGTTCACGCTGGGCAAGGAACTGATCGGCCAGTACATCGGGCGCAGCGGCGTGGCCTCGGTGTTCGGCGCGGCGGCTTCGATCGTGGTGCTGCTGCTGTGGGTGTACTACTCGGCGCAGGTGTTCCTGCTCGGCGCCGAGTTCACCAGCGTGTTCGCGCACCGGCACGGCTCGCTCAAGGACTGGGAGCCGCCCCACAGCAGCTGATGGGCCAGCCAGGTCAAGAAGCGGTACTGACCGGCTTTCCTTCTTGAGTTCGGCCCTTCAGGTGGCCAGGGCTTTGCCGATACTGTCAGTACGGTCTCGTACACAGCTGCCCTTGGGGCGCGGGGCTCCACCCAACCACAGCGAGAGCCCCATGCGCACCAATCTGCCCGTCACCCACCAGGAGTTCGTTGTTCCAGAGGGCGTGACCCTCGTGTCGACGACCGATCTGCAAAGCCGCATCACCTATTGCAACCCGGCGTTTGTTGCCGTGAGCGGCTTCGAGCGCGAAGAACTCATCGGGCAGCCGCACAACCTGGTGCGCCACCCCGACATGCCCACCGAGGCCTTTCGCGACATGTGGGCCACGCTGGCCAGCGGCTCGCCCTGGTCGGCCCTGGTGAAGAACCGGCGCAAGAACGGCGACCACTACTGGGTGGTGGCCAACGCCACGCCGGTGATGGAGAACGGCCAGGCGGTGGGATACATGTCGGTGCGCACCCGGCCCACGCGAGAGCAGGTGCAGGAGGCCGAGGCGCTGTATGCCCGCATGCGGGCCGAACACGCAGCCGGCCACCCGGGTGTGGCCCTGCACCACGGTCGCGTCGTTCGCACCGGCCTTGTCGGTCGCCTGCAGCGCATGACCCAGCTCACGCTGGGCAAACGCATCGCCGTGTCGTCGGTGGGCCTGGCGGCGGTGGGTCTGGTGGTGGGGGAATACGCCGCGGAACACGGCGCCGTGGCCCAGCTGGGCGCCGGTGCGGTGCTGCTGGTGATCGCCAGCCTGGCCGCGCTGAACCTGCGCAGCCAGATCCTCAGGCAGCTGATGCAGTCGATCGGCTTTGCCAACCAGATGGCCGCGGGCGACCTGTCGGCGCGCTTCAAGGGCGCCAGCAGCGGCGAATTCGGTGAACTCGCGCGCGCCCTCAACCAGCTCAACGTGAACCTGCAGGCGGTGGTGTCCGACGTGCGCCACGAGGTCGAAGGTGTGCAGGTGGCGTCCAACGAGATCGCCGCCGGCAACTCCGACCTGTCCTCGCGCACCGAATCTCAGGCCAGCAGCCTGGAAGAGACCGCCGCCTCGATGGAACAGCTCACCAGCACGGTGCAGCAGAGCGCCAACTCGTCGCGCGAGGCCTCGGTGCTGTCGCAACGCTCGGCCACCGTGGCACGCGAGGGCAATGAAGCCATGAGCCAGGTGGTGGCCACCATGGACGACATCAGCAAGTCGTCGCGCCGCATCGGCGAGATCATCGGCGTGATCGACGGCATTGCGTTCCAGACCAACATCCTCGCGCTCAATGCCGCGGTGGAGGCCGCCCGCGCCGGTGAACAGGGCCGCGGTTTTGCGGTGGTGGCGGGCGAAGTGCGCAACCTCGCCCAGCGCACGCTGAGTGCGGCCAAGGAGATCAAGGTGCTGATCGACGAATCGGCGGCCAAGGTCCTGCACGGCAGCCAGCTGGTGCACAGCGCCGGCCAGACCATGGCCCATGTGGTGGGCTCGGTGGAACAGGTCAACGGCCTGATCGCCGAGATCACCGGTGCCACCCACGAACAGTCGATGGGCCTGGCACAGATCAACCAGGCGGTGGGTCAACTCGACTCGGTGACCCAGCAGAACTCGGCCATGGTCGAAGAACTCTCGGCCGCGGCCAGCTCGCTGCAGGCGCAGGCCCGCGTGATGAACGATGCGGTGAAGATCTTCAGGCTCGACACCCGCAAATAGGTCCGCGGGGTGTCTTGCACCGCACAGCGGTTGCTCACCATCGCTGTGTTCGCCAGCGTACACTGGGTCCGGCAAGGGGAAACAACGACAACAGGGGACAGACAGGCCTGACCTTCCGCGCACAAGGTTGAACGAACCGGGACTACCAGGCCCCGGTTCCCCCGCAGGAGACACCGATGACACAGCAACCCACGGCGCGCAACGAGCACCTCGGGCAGGCCCCACCGCTTTCACCGGGACGACGATTCGCTGCGCCACCGCAGCCCCGTGCTAAGCCTACCGGCCCCACGCAAGGCAAGAGCGTTGCCCACATCCTGGTGGTCGAAGACCAGGCCATCGTCGCGTTCAACCTGCAGCAACAGCTCATGAGCATGGGCTACCACGTGCCCGACATCGCCGCCTCGGGCAGTGAAGCACTGGCCCTGGTGACGCAGGCGCGTCCCGACCTGATCCTGATGGACATCCACATCGAGGGCTCCATGGACGGCATCGGGGTGGCGGCGCGCATCCATGAAACCTGCCCGGTGCCGGTGATCTACCTGACAGCCTATTCGCAAGACGCCACGCTGGAGCGTGCGCGCCAGACGCACCCGTACGGTTACCTCATCAAGCCGTTTTCCGAGCGCGAACTGCACGCCACCATCCAGATGGCGCTGGAACGCCATTCGGTGGAGCAAGCCCTGGCCGAGAGTCAGCGGCTGCTGCAGCAAGCGCTGGATTCGGCCCACATGGGCACGGTGGAGTTCGACTGCGACACCGGCCACCTGCGGCTCTCGCACCAGTCAGCGCTCCTGATGGGTCAGCGCCAGGACCGCGCGCTCTCCTTCGCCGAATTCCTGTCGTCGGTTCACGAGGCGGATCGACCGGCGCTGGCCTTGCGCATGAACGACTGCAACGAGCCCCTGCACCCATTCAACGAGGAGTTCCGTGTGCGTCACGAAGGTCCGGTGGATCGCTGGGTCAAGATCGAAGCCACGCCGCTGGCCGGACACCGCTTCAGCGGCATCGTGCAGAACATCTCCGGGCGCAAGCTGGCCGAGATCCAGATGAGTGCGCGCAACGACGAGCTGGAGCATCAGGTGAACGCACGCACCGGTGAGCTGCAACAAACCATGCGCGAGCTGGAAGCCTTCACCTACTCGGCGGCCCACGACCTGCGTGCGCCCATCCGCGCCATTGCCGGGCTGAGCACCGCCATGATCGAGGACTACGCCGTCGGCCTGGGCACGCAGGGAACCCGATTGCTGCAGACCATGGGTTCGTCGGCGGTGCGCATGGGCGACCTGGTCGACGCCCTGCTCGAGATGTCGCGCCTGTCGCGCTCGTCGATGAACCTCACCGAGGTCGACATCAGCGAGCTGGCCCGGGACATCGGAGAGACGTTGCTGGCAGCCGAACCGCAGCGACGCGCCGTGGTCACGGTGGCCCCGGGCCTGCGGGCACTGGCCGACCCGCCACTGGTGCGTTGTGTGCTCGACAACCTGATGCGCAACGCCTGGAAGTTCAGCGAGAAGAAAGACGCCACCGCCATCGACGTGGGCAGCTTCATGAACGAAGAAGGCCAGGTGTTTTTTGTGCGCGACGAAGGCTGCGGTTTCGACATGGCCTTTGCCGAACGGCTGTTTGCTCCATTCAACCGACTGCACCACCACACCGAGTTCAGCGGCTCGGGCATTGGCCTGAGCATCGTCAAGCGCATCGTCTCGCGACACGGCGGCCGCGTCTGGGCGACCTCGGTGCCCGGTGAGGGTTCCACCTTTTTCTTCACCTTGCAGGAATGACGGCGCTGGCCGGTTGTTGCACCGGGTTCGGACGCACGCCCTAGAATCGCCGTTTAACCGATGAGCCTCAAATGACCACTGCCAAGACGCCCTCCGCATTCAACCGTGCCCTCACGCCCAGCGCCGAACTCGCCGCCGTGATCGGTGCCACGCCGCAACCCCGCACCGAAGTGGTGAAGCTGATGTGGGAATACATCAAGGCCAACAACCTGCAGAACCCGAAGAACAAGCGCAACATCCTCGCCGACGCCAAGCTCAAGGCCGTCTTCGGAAAAGATGAAGTCACCATGTTCGAAATGACCGGTCTGGTGGGCAAACACCTGAGCTGACCGGGCACCACAGGGCCTGCGCGCGCTGGCGCGCTCAGGACGCTTCGGGCTCCTCGCGGGGGGCCGGGCGCACGATGGTGACCGCTACCTGGCAGTGCTGCACCAGGTGCTGTGCCACCGAGCCCAGACCGCGCTCGCTTTCGCCAGCGCCATGGGCACACAGGATCACCGCGTCGCATCCGTGGCTTTCCACCAGTTCCATCAGGGTGTGCGCCGGGTCGCCACTGGCCACCACTTCCTCCACCAGCTGACTGGCAGCCGTGAGCAGCGCGACCGCCGGACGCAACAGGTCGTGCCCGGCAGCGTCACTGACTTCGTGCAGGACGTCGGGATCGTGCGCCACGACGAGTTCATACAGGTTGGGTGCTTCCTGCACATTGGCCACCACGAAGCGGGCCTTGAGGCCCGCACTGACCAGGCGCATGGCGTGGTAGGCCGCGTGCATGGACTGGTCGGAGCCGTCAACGGGGATGAGGATCTTGATCATGGTCATTTCCAGGTTCAGGGCCGCTCATTGAGCAGGCACCAGTAGAGCTCGATGTGCTCGGCCACTTCAATGAATTTGCTGAAGCTGACCGGCTTCTCGATGTAGGAGTTCACCCCCAGATCGTAGGCGGTCTTGAGGTCGGAGCTTTCCTTCGACGAGGTGAGCACCACCACCGGGATGCGCCGGAACACCGGGTGTTCCTTGAGCTTCTGCAGCACTTCCAGTCCGTTGACCTTGGGCAGGTTGATGTCGAGCAGTATGACCGCTGGCAGCGGCTCACCCGCTTCCCAGCGCGCGAGAAAAGCCAGCGCCTCTTCACCATCGCGCGCAATCTGGATGGTGTTGGAGAACTTCTTCCGGTGGAAGGCCCGCAACGTGAGGTCCAGGTCCATCGGGTTGTCTTCAACCAGCAGGATCGGCGGCAGGGAAGCGGGCTTCTTCATGCAGGAAACTCCAGAAAGAATGTGGCACCTTCCCCCGGCCGGCTCTCGGCCCAGACCCGGCCTCCCATGCGCTGCACCGCCTTGGCCACCAGCGCCAGGCCCAGGCCGGTGCCCTGGTAATCCTCGGCGCGCTGCAGGCGCTGGAAGATGCCGAAGATGCGGTCGTGGTACTTCATGTCGAAACCCACTCCGTTGTCACGCACCCAGAGAACCCGGCGGGCGCCCTCGGTGCGGGCGCCGATCTCCACCTCGGGCTGCGGTCGGGTGCGGCTGAACTTGACGGCGTTGCCCACCAGATTGCGCAGCACCACCGCCATGCCCTCGCGGTCGAGCTGCAGCACCATCGGCTCCAGTTGCAGGCTCAGCCGCACGCCGGTGCTCTCGATGTCGGCGCTGAAGCCTTCGATCACCTGGGCCACCAGGGCCGGCACGTCCACTCGCTGGTGTTCCATGGTTCGCCGCTCCATGCGCGAGTAGTCGAGCAGCCCCGAAATCAGCTCGCCCATCTGCGACACGCCGCGGCGGATGCGGCCGAGAAACTGGCGTCCTTCTTCGTTGAGATGTTGCCCGTGCTCTTCTTCAAGCAGCTGGCTGTAACCGTCGATGCCGCGCAGCGGGGCTTTCAGGTCGTGCGAGACGGTGTAGGAAAAGGCCTCCAGTTCCTCGTTGAGGCCGCGCAGCTGGGCGGTGCGCTCGGTCACGCGCTGTTCCAGTTCGGCGTTGCTCTGCTCCAGCGTGGTCTGGGCCTGCTTGAGCTGGGTGATGTCGAGCAGGGTGCCGCTGTAGCTGTAGAAGCCGGGCGTGGCCATGGGTTTGCTCTGCACGCTGCCCCGGAACCAGCGCAGGGGACCGAGGTCGGGATGGCGGCGGAACTCGGCGGTGAGCATGGCCTCGTCGCCCGGCATCGAGCGCATGAAACGCTCGGCGCGGGAGCGGTCGTCGGGGTGGATGCAGGCGAGGTAGGCCGCCAGGTCGGGTGGTGGTCCCAGCGCTTCGTCGCGCCCGATGTTGCGGTACATCTGGCGCGACCACCAGATGTCATGGCTCTGCGTGTCGTACACCCAGCTGCCCAGGCCGGCCATGGACTCGGCCAGCTCCAGCAGGTCTTTCTGCCGACCGATCGCTGCCTCGGCCTGCAGGCGTTCGGTGATGTCCTTGATGGTGGAGAACAGGTGCTTGAGCGAGCCGTCGGGGTGGCGCACCGCGCGCACGTCGAGCTCGGTGTGCACGACACTGCCGTCCTTGCGCAGGAATCGCTTGCGCATCGAATAGTGGTCGGTGCGGTTGGCCAGCATGGCGTCGCGCAGGGCCAGGTTGTGCTCCAGATCGGGCTGGGGCGTCATCTCGGTCCAGGTCATGCGGGTGAGTTCCTCGCGCGGGTAGCCCAGGATCGTGCACAGCTGGCTGTTGACCTGCAGCCAGCGCGTGGAGCCGGGTTCCGAGATCGCCATCCCGATGAAGGGCAGTTCGTAGAACAGGCGCAGGAAGCCGGCCTGCTCCTGCTGCGCCAGCTGCGCCTCTTTCTGCACCGTGATGTCGAGCAGCACGCCGCTCATGTGGGTGACCACACCCTGTTCGTCGCGGGTCAGCGTGGTGCGGTCATCGACCCACACCCAGCCGCCGTCGGCCCGGCGCAGCCGGTATTCCTGGCGGTGTTCGTCGGGGCCCTGCCGGAAGTAGCGGTCGGCCTCGGCCGTGATGGGCGCGATGTCGTCGGGGTGAATGAGCCCGGCGTAGTTCAGGGAGCCGTCCACCAGGTCCACGGGCCGGTAGCCCCACTGCGCCACCGACTCGCTGATGTAACTCATGGGCCAGCCGGGCAGGTTGAGCCATTCGATCACCACCACCGGCGAGCGGTCGACCAGATCGACCAGGTGGCGCAGCTGCGTCTGCCCCCTCTGCAGCCGTTCGGCCATGCGGTCGGCCTCGCTGCCGATCATGGCGAGTTCGTCCTTCCCCGCCAGCGCCACCCGGGCCTGCAACTCCCCGTCGCCGATGCGCTTGAGGGTCGACGCGAGGTGCCGGGCGCGGCGGAACCACACCAGGTGCATCAACAGGGCCAGCAAGGCCGCCAGGCCCAGCAGCAGCAGGCCCTCGCGCCAGGCGTCTTCCCGCAGGTCGGCCAGACGCACGGCCCGCGGCAGGCTCAGGTCGACCACGGTGACCAGGCGTCGACCGCTGGGGACCGGCACGATACCCACCAGCCGCTGCGTGGCCGGCAGGTGGACGACGCTGATGGCCCCGTCCGACACGTCGCCCGACACCGCCTGACCGACCTCGGCAAGATCGGCGCGCTGGCGCAGCACGTCGCCGAAGGGCTGCCCGATGTCCGATCGCACCAGCGAGGCCTCCACCAGGGCGTCGCGCTCGAGCAGGTAGATGTGCTGCATGCCGCCGTACAGGCCCAGCCCACCCACCAGCCGGCGCACCAGGGTGGGGTTGTCCAGCGCGGACAAGGCGCCCAGACGGCTCTGCTCCACGCTCAGGCGCTCGCGCAGGCGCCGGGTTTCCTGTTCGACCACCTGCGCGCCGAGGTTGCGCAGTTGCACCACATGGCTCACCGTGGACGCGGTGAGCGCGAACAACACCAGCATCAGCGGCGCCAGCCAGCGCCCCGGCAGGGTGAGGCGGGACAGCAAGGGCTTCACGGCGTCCCGGCCTGCGCCGCCAGACGCCGCATCGGCGCGCTGTCGATCAACCCGTCCCAGCGCGGCGGGCGCTGGATCAGACCGATCTCGAGCAGGGCCTCGGCCACGACCCGGGCTTTTTCCACCAGCGGTGGCGGGTCGCCCTGCAATTCGTGCGCCGATGCTTCGCGGGAATGGAAGGCCAGGCCCCCCAGCACCGCCATGTAAGCCTCGGGCGAGAGCTCGGTGCCCCGTGCCAGCGACTCGGCCGCGCCCGCCCTGTCGAGCTGGAAGGCGTGCAGGCCGGCGTACCAGCCGAGCAGCAGGGCGTCCACCGCAGCGGGGCGCTGCTGCAGCACCTCGGCGCGCACCACCAGCACGTCGAGGATTTCGCCCGGGATCTCGCTGCTGTCGAAAATGCGCCGGTAGCCGGCGGCTTCGATCGCGCCGGCCAGCGGCTCGAAGGACACCGCTGCCGCCGCCTGTCCGGACTGCAGCGCTTCGAGGTGGCGGGCCACCTCGACATTGGTCACCCGCACGTCGGCGCGGGTCAGACCGGCCTGCTGCAGCAGGCGTTGCAGCAGCAGGGCACCCACGGCCGAGTCTTCCACCGCGACGAATTCGCCCTTGAGCATCGCCGGCGAGGTGATGCGCGGCAGTGCGATCACCGCGTCGCCACCGGTGGAGGCATCGAGCACCGCCACGATGCGCACCGCCACGCCACTGTCGATCAGGCGAAGGGTTTCATCGAGCGTGAGCGTGGCGGCATCGAGCAGGCCGTTGCGCAGGTGAAGCACCGTCTCGGACGCCGAGGCCAGTTCCACCACCCTCAGTTGCCCGGGATCGGTCAGGCCCCGGTCGCGCGCCAGCACCAGCGGGTCGTAGCCGACCCAGGGATTCATGCCCACGGTGAGCGGCGGCACGACCGCCTCGCCACAGGCCGCCAGCACCAGCACCGCCGCGGCGACCAACGCGCGCCACCTCCGGCGCAAGCACCTGCCCTGCAATGGTTTCTCCCCTGTTCGCCGGGGCACGAAAGGCCCGGGCGACGTTTCACAAGCACACCAGGGCCGTCCGCCAGCCCCCCGGGCCGCGCGCAACAGACTGCTGCACATACCCTGCCGAGTGTAGGGCGCAGGGGTGAAACCGGCGTCACGGGTGCGCAACACCGGGGGCATGGGTGCACAAATGGTCCGGCACCGGGCGGCGGTTCGGCCCGCTCGGCATACTGAACCTTTCGCGACCCGTTCGACCCCAACCCGCATGATCGAAATTTCAGACCTGTCCATGCACTACCAGCTGGGCGCCACGCGCATCGACGTGCTGCGCTCGGTGAACCTGTCGGTGGCCGCCGGCGAGCGCGTGGCCATCACCGGGCCCTCCGGCTCGGGCAAGACGTCCTTGCTGCTGCTGCTCTCGGGCCTGGAGCGACCGGGCAGCGGGCGCGTGGCCATTGATGGCACCGGGCTCGGCGGCATGGACGCCGACGCCCTGGCCGACCTGCGGCGCGACCGCATCGGCATCGTGTTCCAGTCGTTCCACCTGCTGCCCAGCCTGAGCGCGCTGGACAACGTCGCCCTGCCGCTGCAGATGGCCAACCGCCCCGATGCCCACGAACGCGCAGCCGCCCTGCTGCAGCGGGTGGGCCTGGGAGCGCGGCAAGGCCACTACCCCAGCCAGCTCTCGGGCGGCGAGCAGCAGCGCGTGGCGATCGCCCGGGCGCTGGTGCACCGCCCGCGACTGCTGCTGGCCGACGAACCCACCGGCAACCTCGACGACCACACCGGCGAGGCGATCCGCGACCTGCTGTTCGAACTCAACCTCGAGGCGGGGACCACGCTGGTGCTGGTGACGCACGACCCCGACTTCGCGGCGCGCTGCGACCGCGTGCTGCGGCTGCACGACGGCCACCTGACCGAAGTGAAGAACTCGCGGGCAGCCGATGCGATTCCTGTTTAGCCTGGCCTGGCGCGACCTGCGCGCCAGTGGCCGACACCTGTGGATCTTCTGTGCCTGCCTGGTGCTGGGCGTGGCCCTGGTCACGGCCGGGGGGGGTCTGTACCGCCAGGTCGCAGGCGCACTGCAGAGCGACGCGCGCCAGCTGTTCGGTGGCGACGTGGAAGTGGAACAGACCACACCGCTGGCACCCGAGGTGCTCGGCTGGATGAACGAGCGCGGCACGGTCGCGCGACTGGTGGAGCTGCGCACCATGCTGCGCGCACCCGATGGCCGCGCGCAACTGATCGAGCTGCAGAGCGCCGACGCGCGCTACCCGCTCTACGGCACGGTGGAGCTGGCCCCGGCCGGCGACCTGTCCAGCACGCTGACCGAGCGCAACGGCGTGTGGGGTGCCGCTGTGGACGCCACCCTGGCACAGCGCATGGGCCTGCAAGCCGGCGACACGGTGGAAGTGGGCAACCTGAGCCTGCAGGTGCGCGCACTCGTGGTGCGCCAGCCCGACCGCAGCCTGCGCGCCGACTGGGGCGGCGCACCGGTGCTGGTGGCCGACGGCGCGCTGGCCGCCACCGGGCTGGTGCAGCCGCTCAGCCGGGTGGAGTACCACTACCGCGTGCGCACGCCGCAGCCCGCCGCCTCCTGGCGCGACGCCTTCATCGCGGCCTTCCCCGACCTGCAGGCCGAGGTGCGCACCTTTGCCGAGCGCAGCGACCGCATGGCCGAGGTGCTGGGACAGATCGGCTCGGGCCTGTTGCTGATCGGCTTCTCCGCCCTGTTCATCGGCGGACTCGGCGTGTTCAACAGTGTGCAGGCCTACCTGCAGGGCAAGCTGGGCACCCTGGCCACGCTGCGCGCCTTGGGCCTGCGCGACGGCCGCCTGGCAGCCATGGTGCTGTTGCAGGTGCTGATGCTGGCGCTGCTCTCCAGCCTCGCCGGCGTGTTCATCGGCAACGCCCTGGCCCTGGCCGGCACCTGGGCGGCGGCACAACAACTGCCGCTGGCGCCGCTGCTGGCCGGGCTGTGGCTGCCATCGCTGGTGGGCCTGTGCTTCGGCGTGCTGACCGCACTCACCTTCGCGCTGCCCGCGCTCGGTCGCGCGCTGTCGGTGTCACCGGCGGCCCTGTTTCGCGGCATCGACGGCAACACGCTGAAAACGCCGCGCCGTGTGTGGTGGCTCACCGCGGGTGTTGCCGCGCTGGTGGCCGTGCTGGTGGTGGCCAGCGTGCCCGATGCGCGCTTCGGCCTGGCCTTCGTGCTGGCCACCGTGCTGCTGCTGTTGCTGCTCGAAGGCGTGACGCGACTGCTGCGCGCACTCGCGCGGCGCCAGCTGCTGCGGCCCGGTGCGCGCCTGCCGTTCGAGCTGCGCCTGGCCATGGCCGGCCTGCAGCGCAGCGACTCGCCCCTGCGCGCGGCCCTGCTGTCGCTGGGCGCGGCGCTCACGCTGCTCGTGGCCTGCACGCTGGTGGTGACTTCGCTGTTGCGCACGGTGAACCAAACCGTGCCCGCCAACGCGCCGGCCATGGTGTTCCACGACGTGCAGACCGAACAGCTCGCGCTGCTGCAGGACACGCTGAAGGCACAGAGTGGCCTGCGCCAGCTCACCACCGCACCACTGGTGCTGGGCCGCCTGATCGAGGTCAACGGCGAGGTGCTGCGCGACAGCGCCGACGGCGAACGGGTGCGCGAAGCGCGCGACGAACAGAAGCTCAGCAGCCGCGCCGGCAACATCGACGACGTGGTGATCCGCGACGGCGCCTGGTGGCCGGCCGACCACACCGGTGCCCCGCTGGTGGCGATGGAAGACCGCGAGGCCGACCAGCTCGGCCTGCGGGTGGGCGACCGGCTGACCTTCGAGATCCTGGGTGCGCCGGTGCAGGCCGGGCTCGCCGCCATCTACAGCCAGCGGCGCCTGCAGGCGCGCCTGTGGCTCGAGGGCATCTTCAGCGACGGCGTGCTCGACCCCTACATCACGCGCCACGTGGGGGCCGCCTGGCTGGATCCGGCCGAAGCCGTGCGGGTGCAAGACCAGCTGGCCGCCGTCGCGCCCAACATCGCCACCGTTCGCACCGAATCGCTGCTGCGCGAGACGCGCGCGCTCATGGGCCGCGCCAGCAGCGGCCTGGCGGTGGTGGCCGGTGTGTGCCTGGCCGCCAGCCTGCTGGTGCTCGCCAGCGTGGTGGCCAGCAGCCGCGCGCGCCAGGTGTTCGAAGCCACGGTGATGCACGCCGTGGGCGCGCGCCACTCGAGCCTGCGGCGCGTGCTGGTCTGGGAATACCTGCTGCTGGCGGTGGTGACCGCGGGTTTTGCCATGCTGGCCGGCAGCGCTCTGGCCACCGGACTGCTGCGCTGGCGCCTCGACCTCGACCCCATGGGCCTGTACTGGACCGGGGCGCTGACCGCGATCGGCGTGAGCGCGATCAGCCTGGGGCTGGGCGCGCGTTACCTGCTGGCGCAGATGCGGCTGAACCCCGCCATGCTGCTGCGCAGCGGCACCTGATCAGGCCACGGCCGGCGCCATGAAGCTGGCGCCGAGGTGGCCCACCTTCACGAAAATCAGCGCGCCCTCGGGCCCGGTGAAGGGTGTGTGCTGGCTCCAGCGCGGGTTGCGCAGCCAGCTGTGGCGGGGGTAGCTGCCGTGCTCGTCGCGAAACACGCCTTCGAGCACAAAGATCTCTTCACCACCCGGGTGGCGGTGCGGGTTGAACCGCGTGTCGGGCGCCCAGCGCACCAGCGCCGTGCTCACGCCGTCGTGCTCGTGCAGGGGCATCACCGTGAGGCCCGGCACCAGACCCTGGCGCCAGGGCTCGGCGCGGGTGTCGATGCGCACCGGGGTCAGGTCGTCGGCGGCGAACTGCCACAGCTTGACCAGCAGCACGCAGCCCGCCTGCGAAAACGGTGCGTGGCGCGAACCCGGCGGGTTGCGCAGGTAGGTGCCGGCCGGGTGATCACCGGTCTCGTCGGAGAACACACCCTCGAGCACCAGGATTTCTTCGCCGCCTCCGTGGGTGTGCGCGTCGAACCGCGAGCCGGGTGCATAACGCACCACGCTGGTGGCGCGCGCCACCTCGTCACCCACCCGGTCGAGCAGGCGACGTTCCACGCCGGGCAGGGGCGAGGGCTGCCAGGCGGCCGTGTCGGCCAACTGGGTCGCACGCAGGGAGAAGTCGTCGTTGAGGTTCATGGCAATGTCCGTCCAGGGACCGGATTGCAGCACGCCTGCGTCAGCCGCGCTGGCGTGGGCCCTTGGCAGCTTCAGCGGTGGGTGCGGTGGCGAACAGACAGGGCCCGGCGCGCTGCGGACACTGAAAACTTTCGTTTTCAATCAGCAGACCATCCATGCACCGCATCACCACCGCCGACCAGACCTCGATCTACCTCAAGGATTGGGGCGAAGGCCAGCCGGTCGTGCTCGTGCACGGTTGGCCGCTGAACGCCGACAGCTGGGACGATCTCGCGGTGTCGCTGGTGGAAAGCGGCCACCGAGTGGTCGCCTACGACCGGCGCGGCTTCGGCCGCTCCTCGCAGCCCTGGAACGGTTACGACTACGACACCCTGTCCGACGACCTCTGGGAAGTGATGGAACAGCTCGACGTGCAGGACGCCACCCTGGTGGGCTTCTCGATGGGTGGCGGCGAGGTGGCGCGCTACATGTCGCGCCACAACGGCAAGAACGTGGCCCGCACCGCCCTGATCTCCTCGGTGCTGCCGTTTCGCCTGAAGACGCCGGACAACCCCGCCGGCGCCGAAGGCTCCGCGTTCGACAAGACGGCCCGCGCGCTGACCGACGATCGCGCCAAGTTCTTCACCGGCTTCTTCCGCGACTTCTTCAGCCTGGGCTCGATCGACAGCCGCGTCAGCGATGAAACCCTGCGCTGGGCGCACGGCATGGCCATGCAGGCCGGCCTGCGGCCCACCCTGGCCGCCATGCGCGCCTTCTCGAGCACCGACTTCCGTCCCGACCTCGCGGCCTTCGATGTGCCCACCCTGCTGATCCACGGCACCGACGACAAGACGGTGCCGATCGCGGCATCGAGCCGGCTCGCGGCGGCGGCCATCGACGGCGCGCAGTTGGTCGAATACGAGGGTGCCCCGCACGGCCTGTTCGTCAGTCACAAGCAACGTCTGTGCAAAGACCTGCTGGCGTTCCTGAAAGCCTGAGGACCCGGCGGCCATGGCCAAGCGCGCGGCGGCGTCCGGTTGGGTGAAGCTGTTCAATCGCAACCTGGCCGCGCTCGCGCGCACCACCCGCAGCGCCCAGCGCTGCTGGAACGGGTACGACACGCGCAGCGGCCGTGCCCACGCCGAAGTGGCATTGATCCTGGCCGCCATGCGCGGTCACCACCTGCCCGCACCGTGGTCGCCCTCACCGGGACAGGCGCTGCTGCCGCTGCCTCCGCTGCTGGTGATCCAGGGACAGCGTCGCGCCAGGCAGGTGACCGACTTCAAACACCGGGGCCACACCGCTGTCACCCTGATCGACGTCGCCCAGCTCGGCCACGCCTGGAGCGGTGGCGCCCCCAACCAGCCCTACAGCGACGCGCAAGGACCCGATGCATCGCGCATGGTCTGGACCTTCGTCTCGAAACAGTTTCCCCCCACCCGGGCGGCGCTGGCGCCCAACGCGCCCCAACCGGCCGGGCCCGCCGCACGCGTTCCGGCGCAGCCCGCCTTCACCATTCCCTCTCTCCTGAATCCCCTGGCGCTGTTGGCGTCGAAGGGTGCGACACTCAAACCATGAACCGACCCCCGATCCACCCCGCGCCCGAGCAGATGCAGGCTCCATCCACCGGCAATGCAGATGGCGACCACGTGTCGCCCATCACCGCGCCGGTCGACCCGCTGTTTCTGGCAGCACCGCGCGTCTCCACCTTCCACGGCAAGCAGGCGCTCACCAACGCCAGCGGCTTCTTCTTCGAACGCGACGACCGACTGTTCCTCGTGACCAGCCGGCATGTGGTGATCGACGAAGACACCCAGCACTTTCCGGACCGGCTGGAGATCGAGCTGCACCTGGACGCCTCCAACCTCACACGCTCCACCGGCTTTTCGATGCTGCTGTACGACGAGGGCGAGGCGGTCTGGCGCCAGGGCAAGGACAGCGGCGGCGAGATCGACGTGGCGGTGATCGAGCTCGACCGCAAGGCCCTGCCCGACGAGTCGGTGATCCGGGCCTTCAGCCCGGCCCACCTGTCCACCAGCTTTGCCGACGTGCACCCCGGCGAGTCGCTGCTGGTGGTTGGCTTTCCGCTCGGCTTTCACGACGCCCTGCACCACCTGCCGGTGCTGCGCCACGCCATCATTGCCTCGCCCTACGGCATCCGTTTCCAGGGCAACGGCTACTTCCTGACCGACGCCCGCACCCACCGTGGCACCAGCGGTGCGGCCGTGGTGATGCGCGACACCTCTCCCGAAGCCCTCAATGCCGCCCTGCCCTGGAAGCTGCTGGGCGTGCACTCGGCCCGCATGGACATGGGCGACCGCGATCTGGTGCTCGACGAGTCGCTCGGCCTGAACTGCGCCTGGTACGCCGACATCCTGCTCACGCTCACCGCGCCGCGCAAGAGCGATTCGGTGGCGTGAACGGGTTCAGCGCCTTCGGGCGCGGGCACGCGCGCGGTCCGTCGCGTGATAGCGGTTTCCGACACCGAGCCCACCCGCGCCCTACCCCGGGCAGCATCCAACCAATGAAGTCTTAAGAACTACACTCCGCGGTCCTTTTTGTTGCAACAAGCAACAAATCACCGTCAACAAGCTGGCCGCTCAGGCCAGTTCAAGGAGTGATTCATGAACAAGTGTCGTCATCGCCCGTTGTTCAATGCAGTGCGAGGGCTGCGCATGGTCGTGGCCGAGTGCACCCGCACCATGGGCAAGGCGACCACCGGAGCAGCCATGCTGCTGACCAGCTTGCCGCTGCAGGCGCAGATCAGCGCCGACCCTGCCGCCCCCGGCACGCTGCGCCCCACGGTGCTTGGCGCGGCCAACGGCGTGCCGCTGGTCAACA
>NZ_JAUCZG010000036.1 GCF_030373225.1 Hydrogenophaga sp.
TGCCCACGTTCACGTGCGGCTTGGTCCGCTCAAATTTCTCTTTTGCCATTTTTCAGCTCCAAATCAAAACTGCCGAAACAACCAAAACACTTGCGAATCCACATCTGCAAAAACTGGTGCCCTTGGCGGGAATCGGACCCGCGACCTCTCCCTTACCAAGGGAGTGCTCTACCACTGAGCCACAAGGGCCAAGGGCGTCGGCGAGCCGACCACCCAAAGCATTCAATACCGACCATCAACAGGACATGGAGCGGGAGACGGGAATCGAACCCGCGTCATCAGCTTGGAAGGCTGGGGTTCTACCATTGAACTACTCCCGCCAATTCACTCCATACGCACGGACCCGCCTTCGGTCGGCAAGGCCCGCTGGACGCACAGTCCCTTCGCTTTCATGTCACTCATCGATCGCTGGTGGAGGAGGCTGGATTCGAACCAGCGTACGCGTAAGCGGGCAGATTTACAGTCTGCTGCCTTTAACCACTCGGCCACCCCTCCATAGCGCAGCCCGCGATTATGCCATGGTTTTCCGGCGATGTGCCAGCTCCCGCGCAGCGCAGCAGGTCACCAGCGGATGGCCCCGGCGCCCTGTCGGGTCAGCCATTCGTTGGTCTGGCTGAAGTGGCTGCAGCCGATGAACGGCAATGGGCCGCGTCGGGCCGACAGCGGCGACGGATGGTTGGCGAGCAGCAGCAGGTGCCGTCCGGGGTCGACAAGGGCGGCTTTTTTCTGTGCGTGGGCGCCCCACAGCAGGAACACCTTGGGGTGTCCGCTTGCATTGCAGCGCCCGATGATGCGGTCGGTAAGCGCTTCCCAGCCCCGGTTGGCGTGGCTGGCCGGCTGGCCTTCCTCCACCGTCAGGCAGGTGTTGAGCAGCAAAACGCCTTGCTGTGCCCAGCGCACCAGCGAACCGTTGGCCGGCGCCGCAAGCGCCAGGTCGCGCTGCAGCTCCTGAAAGATGTTGCGCAGGCTCGGCGGTGCCTTGACGCCGGGCGCCACCGAAAACGCCAGCCCTTCGGCCTGGCCGGGCCCGTGGTACGGGTCCTGCCCCAGCACCACCACGCGCACCTCGCCCGGGGGGGTCAGCTGCAGGGCCCGCAAGGGCTCCGGGGGATAGATGGTCGCGCCCCGGGCGCGCCGGTCGTCCAGGAATCCCTGGAGGGCCATTCCCTCGGCCGACGCCTGGAAATCGGCCGTCAGGTCGGCCCAGCCCGAGTCGTCCTGCAGGACCATGCGCTCAGGCGAACAGCTCGGCCAGCGCCAGGCCCGGCTCGGGCGCCCGCATGAAGGCTTCGCCCACCAGGAAGGCGTGAACGCCGGCAGACCGCAGGGTGGACACGTCCTGGCGCGCGAGGATGCCGGACTCGGTGATCAGCAAGCGGTCGGCCGGCACGTCGACCATCAGGTCCAGCGTGGTCTGCAGCGACACCTCGAAGGTGCGCAGGTTGCGGTTGTTGATGCCGACCAGCGGGGTCTTGAGCCTGAGCGCGCGGTGCAGCTCGTCCCGGTCGTGCACCTCCACCAGCACCGCCATGTTCAGTCCCATCGCCAGGGACTCGAGGTCGGCCATCTGTGCGTCGTCCAGGCAGGCTGCGATCAGCAGGATCGCGTCGGCCCCCATCGACCTGGCCTCGTAGACCTGGTAGGGGTCGACCATGAAGTCCTTGCGCAGCACGGGCAGGTCGCAACTGGCGCGGGCCTGCTTCAAATAGTCGGTGCTGCCCTGGAAGAACTGCTGGTCGGTCAACACCGACAGGCAGGCAGCGCTCACCTGTCCGTCGCCTTCGGCGTAGCTCTGCGCAATGTCGGCCGGGATGAAGTCTTCGCGCAGCACGCCCTTGCTGGGACTGGCCTTCTTCACTTCGGCGATCACCGCGGCCTGGCCGGCGGCGATCTTGCGGCGCAGCGCGCCTTCGAAATCGCGCGTGAGCACCCGGCTCTCGGCGTCGAAGCGCACCACGTCGAGCGGCTTTCTGCGCCGGGCTGCGGCGATTTCTTCGTGCTTGACGGCCACGATCTTCTGAAGAATGTCGCTCATGGGAATGTTCCGGGTCAGGCCGCAAAGGCCTTGAGTTGTTCGAGTTTGGCCAGTGCTGCGCCCGAGGCGAGCGTGCGACGGGCCAGTGCAATGCCCGCGCCCATGTCGGCCACCACGTTGGCGGCATACAGCGCCACGCCGGCGTTGAGCGCCACGATGTCGCTGGCGGCCTTGAAGGTCGGGTCGTCCCGGCCTTCGAGCACGCCCATGAGCATCTGGCGCGAGGCCTCGGGGGTGTCCACCCGCAGCGCACGGCTGCTGGCCATGGTCATGCCGAAATCCTCGGGATGAATTTCGTATTCGGTGATCTCGCCGTCCTTGAGTTCGCCCACCAGCGTGGCCGCGCCCAGCGAGACCTCGTCCATGCCGTCGCGGCCGTACACCACCACCGCGTGCTCGGCGCCCAGGCGCTGCAGCGCTCGCACCTGGATGCCCACCAGGTCGGGGTGGAACACGCCCATCAGGATGTTGGGCGCCGAGGCCGGGTTGGTGAGCGGGCCCAGGATGTTGAAGATGGTCTTGATGCCGAGTTCACGCCGCACCGGAGCCACGTTCTTCATCGCGGGGTGGTGGTTGGGCGCGAACATGAAACCCACACCGACCTGCTCGATGCAGCGCGCGATGGCCTCGGGCGGCAGGTTGATGTTCACGCCCAGGCTCTCCAGCACGTCGGCGCTGCCGCTCTTGCTCGAGACGCTGCGCCCGCCGTGTTTGCTCACGCGCGCGCCGGCCGCAGCCGCCACGAACATCGAACAGGTGGAAATGTTGAAGGTGTGCGAGCCGTCGCCGCCGGTGCCGACGATGTCGACCAGGTGCGTCTTGTCGGCCACATGCACCTTGGTGGAGAACTCGCGCATCACCTGTGCGGCAGCGGTGATCTCGCCGATGGTTTCCTTCTTGACGCGCAGGCCGGTGATGAAGGCCGCCATCATGACGGGCGACATCTCGCCGCTCATGATCAGTCGCATGAGGTGCAGCATCTCGTCGTGGAAGATCTCCCGGTGTTCGATGGTGCGCTGCAGGGCCTCCTGCGGTGTGATCTTGTGGCTGCTCGGCATGCGGGTCTCCAGGGCTTGTCGGTTCAAGGAAGAGGATTGTCGGTCAAGGCCAGGCGCAGCCCGAAGCCCACGAAGAGCACGCCGGCAGCGCGGTCCAGCCAGCGCAGGGCGCGCTGCACGGTCTGCACCCGGCGCGCGGCCCAGGCGGCGAGCCAGGCATAGCCGAAGTTGATCGGCAGCGAACTGAGGTTGAAGATCAGGCCCAGCAGCAAAAACGCGAGCACCTTGTCCGGCACCTCGGGCGCGATGAACTGCGGCACAAAGGCGAGAAAGAACAGCGCGACCTTGGGGTTGAGCACGTTGGTGAGAAAGCCGCGGCGGTACACGCGCCAGAGGTCAACGTCGGTGGTGCCCGCCTCCAGATCGAGAGGCGCGGCCCTGGACAGCAGCAGGCGCACGCCCATCCACAGCAAGTAGGCAGCGCCGAGCCACTTGAGCACGGTGAACGCGGTGGCGGACGTGGCCAGCAGCGCGCCCACGCCGATGGCGGCAGCGAACACGTGCACGAAACAGCCGCTGACGATGCCGAGTGCGGCCACCATGCCGGCGCGCACACCACTCCTGAGCGCGCTGGTGACGATGCACAGCACGTCCGGGCCGGGCGTGAGGTTGAGCAGCCAGCCCGCCGCGATGAAGAGCAGCAGTTGCGGCAGGTCGGGCATGGCCTGGCGCCCTGCGTTCAGTAAACGGCCGAGCCGGCGGGCCGGTGGCTGGCGGACGAGGCGCCCTGCGCAAAAAACGCGCGGGTGCTGGCGATCGCCCGGTCGATGCCGGCCGCGTCGACGTCGAGGTGGGTCACGAAGCGCAGGCCGATCAGGCCGGTGGCAAGCACCCCGTCGCGCGCCAGGTGGGTCAGCAGATCGGGGCCGCGGCCGTTCGCCACATCGACGAAAACGATGTTGGTCTGCGCGGAACGCACGCTCAATCCATCGATGCCGGCCAGCCCCTGCGCCAGGCGCTGCGCGAGCGCGTGGTCGTCGGCGAGGCGGTGGACGTGGTGATCCAGCGCATGGTGTGCAGCGGCCGCCAGCAGGCCCGACTGGCGCAATCCACCGCCGAGCATCTTGCGCCAGCGCAGTGCGCGGCGGATCAGGTCCTTCGAGCCACACAAGGCAGAACCCACGGGCGCACCCAGGCCCTTGCTGAAACAGACCGACACGCTGTCGAAGCGGTCCACGATGTCACGAACCGCCGTGAAGGGATCGCCACCAGCCGCCACGGCCGCGTTGAACACACGCGCGCCGTCCAGGTGCACCGCCAGCCCGTGCTCACGCGCCAGAGCGGTCGCCTGGTCCAGGTAGTCGGCCGGCATGAGGTGGCCGTTCCAGGTGTTCTCCAGGCACAGCAGCCGCGTGCGCGCGAAGTGCGGGTCGTCGGGCTTGATCGCGGCGGTGATGTCGGCCAGCTGCATCTGCCCGGTGGCGTTTTGCGCCAGCGGCTGCGGCTGGATGCTGCCCAGCACCGCCGCGCCGCCGCCTTCGTAGCGGTAGGTGTGCGCGTTCTGCCCCACGATGTACTCGTCGCCGCGCTGGCAGTGCGCCAGCATCGCGCACAGGTTGCTCTGCGTGCCGCTGGCCATGAACAGCGCGGCCTCCTTGCCGGTGATGCCGGCGATCTTGTCCTGCAGTGCGTTGACGGAAGGGTCGTCGCCGAAAACGTCGTCGCCCAGGGGCGCGACCATCATCGCTTCGCGCATGGCCGCCGTCGGTCGGGTGACGGTGTCGCTTCTGAGATCAACGGTTTTCATGCTTGTTCGAGGAAGTTCTTGAGCATCGCGTGCCCGTGTTCGGTGAGGATGCTTTCCGGGTGGAATTGCACGCCTTCGATGGCAAGCGTCTTGTGCTTCACACCCATGATTTCTCCGTCGTCTGTCCAGGCGGTCACTTCCAGCTCGCTCGGACAGTCGCTGCGGCGGATGGCCAGCGAGTGGTAACGGTTCACCGTGAACCGCTCGGGCAGGTTTGCGAACACGCCTTTCTGCGTGGTCGTGATCACCGACGTCTTGCCATGCATCAGCTCCTGAGCGCGGATGACCTTCCCGCCGAACGCCGCGCCGATGCTCTGATGGCCCAGGCACACGCCGAGGATGGGCAGCTGGCCGGCAAAGTGCTGGATGGCCGCCACCGAGATGCCGGCCTCGGCCGGCGAGCACGGTCCGGGCGAAATCACCAGGCGGTCCATGAGGCCGTCATCCAGACGGGCCTGCAGTTCGTCGACCGTGACCTCGTCGTTGCGCACCACGGTGACCTCAGCCCCCAGCTCCCCCAGGTACTGCACGATGTTGAAGGTGAACGAGTCGTAGTTGTCCACCATCAGGACACGAAGGCCCCCACGCTCCCCCGCGGCGCGTGGGTCGCGGCCCCCCAGGGGGGCTTTCGCGCCTTGGGACGGCCCGGCGGCGCTCTGGATCGGCTTGTTCATTCCAGACCCTCCTCGACAAGCTCAGCGGCCCGCAGCAGCGCACGCGCCTTGTGCTCGGTTTCCCTCCACTCCATCTCGGGCACGGAGTCGGCCACCACGCCGGCAGCGGCCTGCACGTAGAGCGTCTGGTCCTTGATGATGCCGGTGCGGATGGCGATGGCCACGTCCATGTCGCCGGCGTAGCTGAGGTAGCCGCAGGCACCGCCATAAATGCCCCGCTTGGTGGGCTCGAGCTGGTCGATCAGTTCCATGGCGTGCACCTTGGGCGCGCCGGTGAGCGTGCCGGCCGGAAAGGTGGCCTTGAGCACGTCCATGCTGGTCATGCCGTCCACCAGCATGCCTTCGACGTTGCTCACGATGTGCATCACGTGGCTGTAACGCTCCACCGCGAAAGCCTCGGTCACCTTGACGGTGCCGATCTTCGCAATGCGGCCGATGTCGTTGCGCGCCAGGTCGATCAGCATCACGTGCTCGGCGCGCTCCTTCGGATCGTTGATCAGCTCGCTTTCAGTGGCCTTGTCCAGCTCGGGTGTGGCCCCGCGCGGACGGGTGCCGGCCAGCGGGCGGATCGTCACCTTGGTGCCCTCGGCCGTGTTTTCCTGGCGCACCAGGATTTCAGGGGACGCCCCCACCACGTGGAAATCCCCGAAGTGGTAGTAATACATGTAGGGCGAGGGATTGAGCGAGCGCAAGGCGCGGTACAGGCTCAGCGGGGATTCGGTGTAGCGCTTCTTGATGCGTTGGCCCACCTGCACCTGCATGAAATCGCCGGCGGCGATCAGCTCCTTGGCCCGCTCCACCGCGGCCAGGTAGTCGGCCTTGGCGAAGTCGCGCTCGGCCGGGTAGGCCTGACTGGGCTTGACCACCGGCGCGCTCACCGAGTACTTGAGCGCCTCGCGCAGCTCGCGCAGGCGTTTCTTGCTGTTGGCGTAGGCCTCGGGCTGCGCCGGGTCGGCGTAGACGATGAGGTAGAGCTTGCCCGAGAGGTTGTCGATCACCGCGAGTTCTTCGCACTGCAGCAGGAGAATGTCGGGGCAGCCCAGGGTGTCCGGTGGACAGGTCCGCTCCAGCTTCTTCTCGATGTGGCGCACCGCGTCATAGCCGAAGTAGCCGGCCAGGCCGCCGCAAAAACGCGGCAGACCGGGGCGCAATGCCACCTTGAAACGCTGCTGGTAGGCGGCGATGAAATCCAGCGGATTGCCGTGGTCGGTCTCCACCACCACGCCGTCGCGCACCACCTCGGTGATCGCTTCGGCGCCGAAGCCGCTGGCGCGCAGCAGCGTGCGGGCGGGCAGGCCGATGAAGCTGTAGCGCCCGAACCGTTCACCACCCACCACCGATTCGAGCAAAAAGCTGTGCTTGCCGTCACCGCGCCCGTGTGCGAGCTTGAGGTAGAGCGAGAGCGGTGTCTCGAGGTCCGCGAAGGCCTCGGCCATGAGCGGGATGCGGTTGTAGCCCTGCTGGGCCAGGCTCTTGAATTCCAGTTCGGTGATCATGTTCGTTCTTTCCGTCGGTCCGGCCCGGCGTCATCGACACATCGGGCAGGGCGCTGGGGATCATGCCATCCGGTCAGGCGCGCTGCCGGTCCAGGGGTGGGGTGAAACAGCGGCGGGGCAGGCCCGTGGAACGCTGTGCCAGCCCCGGGGGGAGTGCACGTTTACGCTGGCTTGCGCCAGGGCCAGGCTCCCCGGCCGTTGCGGCTCGGCAGAACACCTGATGGGGTCGTGCATGGGTGGAACATGGTGCCGGGAGTGTAGCAAAGGGCCTGTGGCGTGCCGTGGTTCACGCCAGGATGCTTTGGTTTTACGGCTAAACCCTGTGAGCCCCGTCGCGGCGGGCAAGGACAATCAGAAAATAGAACGGCTGTTCTTTTTCAACCGACCCGGATCCCCATGAAACGCATCACTTCACCCTCTGCCCTCCTGGGGGCCGCCGCGCTCTGCACCGCCCTGCTCCAGCCCGCCCTGCTTCAAGCCGCCACCATCGACGTGGGCGGTGTGATGCTCGAAGACCGCGTGACCGTGGCCAACCAGCCGCTCGTGCTCAATGGTGCGGGCATTCGCTACAAGGCGGTGTTCAAGGTCTACACCGCCGGTCTCTACCTCGGCCAGAAGGCCGACACACCGGCCGCCGTGCTGGCCGCCACCGGCCCCCGTCGCATGAGCATCACCATGCTGCGCGACATCGATTCGGCCGAACTCGGCAAGCTGTTTTCGCGCGGCATGGAAGACAACATGGAGCGCGCCGCTTTCTCCAAACTCATCCCGGGCGTGCTGCGCATGAGCCAGGTGTTCAGTGACCACAAGAAACTGGTGGCGGGCGATACCTTCCTGCTTGACTGGGTACCTGGCACCGGCACGGTGCTGACCATCAAGGGCAAGGTCGAAGGCGAGCCGTTCAAGGAGCCCGAATTCTTCAACGCCCTGATGCGGATCTGGCTGGGACCCAAACCGGCCGACTGGCAACTGAAGGACGCGCTGCTGGGTGTCAAGAAAGGCTGACCAGCTCGGCCAGCGAGTCGATCAGCCGGTCGTGTGGTGCCTGCGCCACCGGCGCTCCGTGGTTGTAGCCGTAGGTCACCAGCACCACCGGACAGCCGGCCGCCCGCGCGGCGATGCCGTCGTTCTGTGAATCGCCCACCATCAAGGTGTGGACCGGCGCCGTGCCCAGCGCCTCGCAGGTCTTGAGCAAGGGCAGCGGGTCGGGTTTCGTTCGCTCGAAGCTGTCACCCCCGAACACATGGACAAAGAAGCCCAGCAGGCCCTTGGCCTTGAGCAGCGGCTCGGCAAAGGCCAGGGGCTTGTTGGTCAGGCAGGCCAGCGGCAGACCGTGCTCTCGCAACGCCGTGAGGCCTTCGACCACGCCGGGATAGACGGCGCTGTGGGCGCCGTTGATGGCGAGGTAGTGCGCCTGATACAGCGTCCAGGCGTCGGCTTGCAAGGCGGCGGCTTCATCGGCCCGCAGCCCGCCGTGCAGCAGCGCCGAACGGATCAGGTGGGCCGAGCCCTTGCCCACCATGCGCTCGATGTCGCCACGGCTCACGCCCGGCCGACCGAGCGCCGTCAATGTTTCGTTCAGCGCGACATCGAAGTCGCCCAGGGTGTCGACCATCGTGCCATCGAGGTCAACGATGACCGCCTGAATCTCTCCGATCACGCCAGCGCTGACCGCATCTGGTCAATGACCGCCTTGTAGTCGGGCTTGCCAAAGATCGCGCTGCCGGCCACGAAGGTGTCGGCGCCTGCGTCGGCCACGCGGCGGATGTTGTCGGGCTTGATGCCGCCGTCCACTTCCAGGCGGATGTCCCGGCCCGTGGCCTCGATGCGCCGGCGCGCGTCCTCGATCTTGCGCAACGCCGAGTCGATGAAGCTCTGCCCGCCGAAGCCCGGGTTGACGCTCATGATCAGGATCAGGTCGATGTCGTCGATCAGCCAGTCGAGCACGTCCAGTGGCTGACCCGGGTTGAAGGTCAGGCCGGCCTTGGCTCCCTTGGCCTTGATGGCCTGCACGCTGCGGTGCACGTGAGCGCTTGCATCGGGGTGAAAGCTCACCAGGTCGGCGCCGGCGTCGATGAAGGCGCCGGCGAGCGCGTCCACCGGCTGGATCATCAGGTGCACATCGATCGGCACCGGCGTGCCGTCGGGTTTCTTCGCGTGCGGCTTGAGCGCCTGGCACACCATGGGGCCGAAAGTCAGGTTGGGCACGTAGTGGTTGTCCATCACGTCGAAATGGATCCAGTCGGCGCCGGCGGCGATGACGTTTCGCACCTCTTCGCCCAGGCGGGCAAAGTCGGCCGAGAGAATGGAGGGGGCGATGAATGCGGCGCTGGCGTTCCGTGACATGGGCAACCTGTGGTGAGTGGTGGGGAGGCGTTCGGGTGCATTCTGGCAGGCATCGCAGGCGCACGCAGCCCCGGGGTAACATGCCGGCCATGCCCAAATACCTGTTCACCTGCGAGGTTGAACCCCAGTACCTGAGCGAACAGTCTTCGCCCGACGAAGACCAGTACGCCTTCGCCTACACCATCACCATCACGAACGCCGGTGAGGCCACCGCGCAGCTCATCGCACGGCACTGGATCATCGACGACGAGCTGGGGCACACGGAACAGGTCAAGGGACTGGGCGTGGTGGGTCACCAGCCGCTGCTGCGTCCGGGCGAATCGTTCCAGTACACCAGCGGCACACGGCTGAAGACGCCCACGGGCAGCATGCGGGGCAGCTTTTTCTGCGTCGCCGAAGACGGCGAACGGTTCGAGGCGGTGGTGCCCGAGTTCGCCTTGCGGGCCAGCGGTTCGGGCGAAGCCCCCTCGCGAGTGCTGCACTGAGGTGCACCACCCCGCCCCCCCGCCAGCGTTCTCTCCACCGCTGAGTCCATGCACGCCGCCACCCTGATCGCCCGCCTGGACCCCGAGGCACCGCTGGCGCAGCGCCACCTGTGGTTCATCGACGCCATGCGCTGGGTGCGCGGTGACGAAAAAAGCGTGCCGGCCAGCGTGGCGCGGGTGCGTGAGTTTCTCGACAGCGTTCAGTCGCAGCCCGAGCTTCGGTTGCGCTGGCAGCGCTGGTGGCAGCATTTCGTCGCCACGGTGGACATCACCCCGCTGCTGGCCGACCACGGTTTTGCGCCACGCACCGCCTTCCTCAGCGAGTTCGGCAACCGCCTGCGCAAGAAGGTGCTGCCCAACACGCCCGAGACCACCGATCTGGGCGAGCTGTTCGGCCTGCTGCTGCCCACGCGCTTCGATGTGCGCTGGCTCAAGGCACTGGACAGTGCCACCTTGCTGCGCCTGCGCGACCTGCTGATCGGCGCCGGCCCCGAGCCCCATGCGAAAGACGCCGACTTCTGGCAGGTGGCCCTGATGGACGCCATGATTTCCTGCGTGAGCCAGGTCAGCGCCACCGGTTTTGCATCCGAGATCCGGGTCCGCATGTCGCCCGAGGCGCAAGAGCAGAAGCCGTTCCACCAGCTGCCCAGCGATCTGGAGGCGTTGCGCCGCGCCGTGCGGGTGCACGGCGCCCAAAGCCCGGAGGCACTGGAGGCCGCCACGCGGCTGCGCAACCAGCTCGACGCCTGTCGCCACGCGGCCTATTCGGTGTACTCGCACCTCGAGGAGCACGGCGTCTCGGTGGGCATCGTGTTCCGGCTGC
Source organism: Hydrogenophaga sp. (assembly GCF_030373225.1). GTDB lineage: Bacteria > Pseudomonadota > Gammaproteobacteria > Burkholderiales > Burkholderiaceae_C > Hydrogenophaga. Next base: position 10,665 of record NZ_JAUCZG010000036.1, read on the forward strand.
GCCAGCTGCGCGAACGGGTGGTGCGGGTGAAGGAACTGCTCGACTGCCTGCAGTCCGACCAGCCCGAGCGCGCCACGGTCGCCCTGCTGGCCGACCTCGCCCAGGTGGGTCTGGACAGCCGCAGCATCCGCTCCCTCATTGCCGCCAGCTCGCACCTGACCGCAGCCAAGGTGGCCGAGCGCAGTGCCGAGAGCGGTGAGCACTACATCACCCGCAACACCGCCGAGTACAAGGACATGCTGGGCAAGGCCGCAGGCGGCGGCGCGGTGCTCGGCATCACCACCTGGGTGAAGTTTGCGCTGTACGGCCTGGGCCTCTCGGCCTTCTGGGGCGGTTTTGCGGCGGGCTTCAACTACGCGGCATCGTTCGTGATCATCATGCTGCTGCACCTCACGGTGGCGACCAAACAGCCCGCGGTGACCGCCCCGGCGATGGTGGCCAAGCTGAAGGAAATCAAGCAGCCGGGCGCCGTCAGGCGTTTCGTGGACGAAGTGGCCAACCTGTTCCGCTCGCAGGTGGCGGCCATCGTGGGCAACATCGGCCTGGTGATACCGGTGGTGCTCCTGATCAGTGCGCTGCTGCAGTTCGGCACCGGCAGCGCCATGCTGGACGAAGAGAAGGCGCGCCATACGCTGCACAGCATCAGCCTGCTGGGCCCCACCCTGCTGTTCGCCGCCTTCACCGGCGTGCTGCTGTTTGCATCGAGCATCGTTGCGGGCTGGGTGGAAAACTGGTTTGTGTTCCACAAGCTGCATTCGGCCATGGAGCACAACCCGCGCTTCACCAACCTGCTGGGACGCAAGCGGGCGGCGCGCTGGGCCAATTTCACGCGCACCAACATCTCTGGCCTGGCCGCCAACATCTCGCTCGGATTCATGCTGGGCCTGACCCCCGCCTTTCTCCAGTTTTTCGGCCTGGGCATCGACGTGCGCCACGTCACGCTGTCGGCCGGCCAGGTGGCCGCTGCGGCGTCGGCGCTGGGTCTGGGCGTGTTGCGTGAACCCGCCTTCTGGTGGGCGGTGGGCGGCATCGTGGCGATCGGTCCGATCAACCTGGCCGTGAGCTTCTACCTCGCCTTCCGGCTGGCCCTGCAGGCCCAGAGCATCAGCGAGGTCAACCGCCAGCTGATCCGCACCGCGATCAAGCGGCGCATCCGCGTGGCGCCGCTGAGTTTTCTGCTGCCGCCACGCCACAATCCCGGGGACGATGACGCCACCGCCGAGCCCCATGGGTGAATTCGAACTCATCCGCAAGCACTTCCAGCGGCCTGGCCAGGTGGCCAGGCCCGGGGTGGCGCTGGGCATCGGTGATGACTGCGCCCTGCTGCAACCCCACCCGGGACACCAGCTCGCGGTGTCCACCGACATGCTGGTCGAGGGCCGGCACTTCTTTGCCGACGTCGACCCCGAGGCCCTGGGCCACAAGGCGCTGGCGGTCAACCTGAGCGACCTCGCCGCGATGGGCGCGCGCCCGCTGGGCTTCACGCTCGCGCTGGCCCTGCCCGATGCCAGCGAGACCTGGCTCGCTGCCTTCGCCCGCGGCCTGTTCGCGCTCGCCGATGCCCACGCCTGCCCGCTGGTGGGTGGCGACACCACGCGCGGGCCGCTCAACATCTGCATCACGGTGATGGGCGAAGTGCGCCCGGGACCGGCCATGCAGCGCAGCCAGGCGCAGGTGGGCGACGACCTCTACCTCACCGGGCGCACCGGCGAGGCGCGGCTGGCGCTCGAACTCATGCGCGGCACCGACTGGGCCACCCGGGCTTGCGGCCAACAGGCCCTCACGCGCCACCCGGAACTGCGCCAGCGGCTGGAACGCCCCCTGCCCCGGCTGGCACTGGGCACGCTGCTGGCGGTGCTGGGCAACGCGGTGCACGCGGCCATCGACCTGAGCGATGGCCTGGCCGGAGACCTTGGACACATCCTGCAGGCCAGTGGCGTGGGCGCCGAGATCGCGCTGGCCGCCCTGCCGGTGGCGCCGGCGCTGCAGCCACTCAGCGCAGAGCAGCGCCTGGACTGCATCCTCAACGGCGGCGACGACTACGAATTGCTGTTCACGGCGGCGCCCATCGCGCGCGCAGCGGTGGACGCGGCCGCCCAGGCCAGCGGCACACCGGTGCAGCGCATCGGCCGCATCAGTGCGTCGCCCGGCCTGCGGGTGCTCGATGCGTCCGGTCACCCGGTGACGGTCTCATCACGCGGCTTCGACCACTTCGGCTGATCCGCGCGCGCCCAGCAGCGCCGCCACGATCTGCTCCACGCGCCGGTGCTCCAGCCGACCCGCCTCGATCCAGACCACGCGCCCCTCGGGGGCGCCGACCAGATCGGCCAGTGCGGTGGGCCGGTCGGTGCTGCCATCAAAAAGAAGCACCACGCGCTGCAGGTGCGGTGCACCGGCCAGCACGCCGAGTTCGTGGCGGCGGCCCTGGTTGCGCGCCTGGAACCCGCGCAAGTCCATCAGCACCACGTCGGCCTGCACCACCAGCGCGGCCAGCGCCTGCTGCCAGGTGCTGTCGAAGCAATAGCACTCGTTGACCCGGTAGCGGCCATCGGGGTCGGGCGCCAGGTCGAAGTCGCGCAGGCGCTCGCCCACCTGCGCTTCGTTGGCCACGAAGCGCCCGGCCAGCCGACCATCGAGGAAGGTGAACACATCGTCCGGGTCGATGGTGCGGCTGAGCAGGTCGGTGCCGGCGATCAGCACGGTGTTGCCCGTCAGCCGCCAGCGCTCGACCACCCGGTCGAACAAGGTCTGCACGCCGGCGTCCTGCTGGAACACGCGCAGCACCAGCAGCGTGGGTGGCGCGCGCCGGGGCGCCAGCCAGCTGCGCAGGGCCAGGCCCGCCAGCGGAATCCACAGCGAGGGGAGGAACTGGGTGAGCGCCATCCAGCCCACACCCTGCAGCGCCGGCAGCGCAGACGCGCCCAGCACCACCAGCCAGTAGGCCGCGAGCAGGTACCACAGGTCCGAGAAACGCTTGGCACGGTAGGCGTGCGCCAGCCCGCGCGCCATGGCCCAGGCGGGCCAGGCCAGCAGCGCCCAGGGTGCCAGCGCCAGCAACACGATCGCGGGCCAGGCGCCCACCGCCTGAACCAGCGCCACCAACCAGCCCGGTGGGTCCTGCACGCCGCTGACCATGGCCTGCAACGCCAGCACCGACGAGGCCGCCAGCAGCATGAAGATGGGCAGCAGATACGGCGCGATGGCGCGGATGCGTCCGCTGGCGCCGATCACCAGGGTGACCAGCACGGGCAGCAGCACCAGACCGCCCAGCCAGCCCAGCGAGGTGGCCAGCGGCTGGGGCGAGACAAACCGCCACCAGGTGAGCGCCAGCATGGCCATCAGGTACAGCCCGATCGCCCCCAATGTCCGCCACCACGACCAGCGCCGCACCAGCCCCCAGGTGAGGGCCATCGGCCAGGCGTAGACCACACCGAGCGTGAGCGCGCGGCCCAGGCTGAGCAATTCGCTGCCATAAATGAAGAGCAAGGCCAGCACCGACTGGGTCACGCCGATCAACAGGCTGAGTGCGCTCACCACGAGCAGGTAGCGCCGGCTGGCGTGCCGGTTCGCCGCCGCATCCAGCACGACCGTTGGCCGGTCTGGCGCGGGCGCGCCGGACCGGGCCACGGCATGAGCCGCATCGGGTGGAGGCGAGCGCCGCATGAGTGCCAGCATCCGGCGGCGGTACAGGCCTGCAACCACCCAGGAGGCGGCGCCCGTGAGCAGCACACCCAGCACCATGGCGGTGAGGATGGCACCGGTGTTCATCTCCATGCGCCCCCCTGTTTCGTTCGCGCCAGTATCCCGCCGGTGTCACGGCCCGGCAAGACCGCCCACCCATAATCCGTCCATGCCCGAGACCGCCCACGCCCCCATGGCCCGCCCGACCTGGGCCTTTCTGTTGTCCCACCCGGCCCACTTCATCGCACTCGGTGGGGGCGCCGGCCTGAGCCGGTTTGCACCCGGTACCGTGGGCACGCTGTGGGCCTGGGCGTCGTTCCTGCTGCTGCAGCCGCTGATGTCGCCGCCCGCTTGGGCGCTGCTGATCGCAGCCGCCACGCTGGTGGGCTGGTGGGCCTGCACCGTGACCGCGTTGCACATGCGCGTGGCCGACTCGGGCCACATCGTCTGGGACGAGGTGGTGGCCTTCTGGCTGGTGCTGTGGCTGATCGAGCCGACGGGCTTCTGGGGACAACTGGTGGCGTTCGGCCTGTTCCGCTTCTTTGATGCGGTGAAGTTCGGCCCCATGGCCTGGGCCGACCAGACCTTCAAGGGTTTTGGTCCGCGCGGCGGCTTCGGCATCCTGCTCGACGATGTCGCCGCGGCACTGTGCACGCTGCTGGTGATCGCGCTCTGGAGGTTTTGATGATGGGCACAACCGGCCTGGTGGAGGCGCTCGCGCACGAACTCAAAAGCCGCGGGCTGATGATGGCCACCGCCGAGAGCTGCACCGGCGGCCTCATCGCCGGCGCCTGCACCGACCTGAGCGGCTCCAGCGACTGGTTCGAGCGCGGCTTCGTCACCTACTCGAACGCCGCCAAGACCGAGCTGCTGGGTGTTCCCGCCAAACTGATCGAACGGCACGGTGCGGTGAGTGAGGCGGTGGCGCGCGCCATGGCGGCGGGTGCGCTGGCGCATTCGCCCGCCCGGATGGCGGTGGCCGTCACCGGCGTGGCCGGCCCCACCGGCGGCAGTGCCGACAAGCCGGTGGGCACGGTCTGGTTCGGCTGGGCCACGCCGGCGGGCACCTTCACCGAATGCCGGCGCTTCGACGGTGACCGCGCTGCGGTGCGCGCCGCCACCGTGCAGCACGCCCTGACCGGACTGCTGCAACGCCTGCCCTGAGAGCACGCCATGGAGCCGTTCAAGAACCTGATCAACGCCGGCACCGTGGCCACCACGGGTCTGCACCTGCAACGAGCCTGGTCGGGCTTCGATCGCGCGCGTTTCGAGGCCCTCGCCGGCCATGGCCTGGACGCACTCGAACTCAAGGCGCGCATGCTGCAGCTGGCCGACGCGCTGCACGCCACCCTGCCCGGGCATTTCGACACCGCCTGCGGCGTGCTGGAAGCCAGCCTGGCGCCGCCGCTGCCGCTGGACGCCCGCGGCGAGCCCGTGGGTCTGACGACCGCAGCCGCCAGCACCGGCCTGTCCGGCTGGGTGATCTGGTCGATGGGCGAATTCGTGGCCCGCCAGGGCCTGCACGACGTGCCGCGCGCTCTGGCCTGCCTGCACGCGCTCACGCAGCGCTCCACCGCCGAGTTCGCGATCCGGCCCTTCATCCAGCAGCAGCCCGAGGCCGTGTGGCCGGTGCTGGCGCGCTGGGCACAAGACCCGAGCGTGCACGTGCGCCGGCTGGTGAGCGAGGGCAGCCGCCCGCGACTGCCCTGGGGACTTCGCCTGCAGGCACTGGTGAGCGACCCCGCGCCCGCGCTGCCGCTGCTGCGGGCGTTGCAGGACGACCCCAGCAGCTACGTGCGGCGCAGCGTGGCCAACCACCTCAACGACATCGCCAAGGACCATCCCGCGTTGGTGGCGGGCTGGGTGAAGGAACACCTGATCGGGGCCGGGCCCGAGCGCAGCGCCCTGCTGCGCCACGCCAGCCGCGGCCTGATCAAGCAGGGCCACGCCCCCACACTGGCCGCCTGGGGTCTGGCCCGCGGGCTGGAGGGCCAGGCCTCGCTCGCGCTGTCGGACCAGCGCGCCGCCGTGGGAGGCGAGATCGGCCTGCGGGTGGTGCTGCAATCCGCCGCCCGCCAGGCCCAGCCGCTGGAAATCGACTACGCGGTGCACCATGTGCGCGCCAACGGCAGCACCTCGCCCAAGGTGTTCAAGGGCTGGAAGCTCACGCTCGCCGCCGGCGAGCAACGCGTGCTGGCGAAACGCCACAGCTTGAGGCCGGTGACCACACGCACGCTGTACCCGGGCACGCACCGCATCGAGGTGCTGGTCAACGGCGTGGCACTGGCGCAGACCTCGTTCGAGTTGCTGTCGAATTGAATGCCGCCTGGATCGTGCGGGTCAGGCCTTGACGATGTGCGCGTCCAGTCCGCGCCGCGGCGAGGGCTCGATGGCCGGTGCGTAGCCCAGCCGGGCCCACATCTGCACCGTGTGGCGCGGCGCCGGCGCGTCCAGCAGCGCGTGGATCTCGCGGTAGGGCACGGCCACCTCGGGGTATTCCTGCAGCGCCTGTGAAATCGGCTGCATCGACAAGCCCTGCGCGGTGGCTGCGAGCTGCGCGCGCACCCAGGCGCGCCCGGCATTGACCTGTGTCACGCGGTCGTTGCCCTCGGTCACCAGCCAGTAAAACGCCGGTGTGCCGTCGATGTGGGCGTTGAACTCGGTGAGCTGGCCGGTGGTGGCCTGGTCATCGGCGGCGGGCGCCACGCTGCGGTCGAACAGGCCGAGCGCGGTGAGGGCGCGCACCATCGGGTCGTTGAGCGAGATGCCGTCGCGGTGCTGCGCGATTTCCCTCGGGCCCACGCGCAGCACCTTGAACGATTCGAGCACGGTGCGCGGCGTGGTGAGTTCGATGCGCCAGGCCTCCTTGGCAATGCGGCGGTGCTCGGCCAGGGCGGCGGCCTCTGCGGTGGTGACGAAACCGGTGCGCCAGGCCCCGCCGGCGGTGCTGGCGGCGATGGCCTGCAGGGCCTGGGTGGGCGGCACGCGCGGCTCGTAGGCCTCGCGGTTGGTGCGGCGGCGAAACACCTGGGAAAACAAGGGGTCGGCCTGCACCGACGCGTCGGCCACCAGACGCACCCGCGCCGTGGGTCGGGCGTCCACGGTGGTGGGCGCGAACACGCCCTCGGGAAACAGCGTCACCTCGGCCCGCTGGCCTCTTTGCCGGGCCGCCTGGTCCAGCAGTTCCAGGAAGGTGCCCTGACTCATCATCATCTGGCGCGAGAACGGATCGGTCTCGGGCAGCAGCCGGCTGCGGTCGATGAAGAGCGTGATCTCGTCGGGCACGCTCAGGTCGACCAGCCACGACTGCAGGTTGTGCGAATGCGGCGCGAGGATGGCGTGCGCCAGGATCCAGCGCCGCACATCGGGCTCGTTGCCCGGTCCCTGCCAGGCGGCAATGGCCTCGGGCGGCAGCGCGCTGCTGCAGCCCGCCAGGGTGGCGGCGGTGGCGGCGGAGATGACGCCACCGCCCACGGTTCGAAGAAAGGATCTGCGGTGCATGTTGGCTCCTGCGAATGAAAAGTGGCCCGGAACAGCGACGGCTGGCGCACTGCCATGAAAGACATTGTGGGAAAAGAACCGCCCATACACAATGACTTCAATTCGAACACCAGCCATTCACAAATGCATACCGGTGATTTCAACTGGGCGCTGATCCCCTCCTTCCTTGCGGCACTGGACCGTGGCAGCCTGATGGCGGCAGCCCGTGCGCTGAACACCAGCCAGCCCACGGTGGGCCGCCACATCGGCGAGCTCGAGGCGCAGCTGGGTGTGGTGCTGTTCGAGCGGACCGGCCGGGGCCTGCTGCCCACCGCGCATGCCCATCGCCTCGCCGAGGCCGCGCGCCACATGGCGGGCGCGGCCGACCAGCTGGCGCGCCAGGCCTCGGGTGCGCAGCTGGATGCGCGCGGCACCGTGCGCATCAGTGCCAGCCAGCCGGTGACCTGCGTGCTGCTGCCGCCGCTGCTGGCACAGCTGCGCCAGGCCCATCCAGACATTCAGCTGGAACTGGTGTCGAGCAACGCGGTGAGCAACCTGCTGCAACGCGAGGCCGACATCGCGCTGCGCATGGTGCGCCCCGACCAGAGCTCGCTGGTGGCCAGGCGCGTGGGACAGGTGGCCATCGGTGCCTTCGCCCACCGGGACTACCTGCGCCGCCGCGGCACGCCGCGCGTGCCCGCCGACCTGCTGGCACACGACCTCGTGGGCAACGACCGCAACCCCGAGATCCTGCGCGGCTTTGCCGCCATGGGTTACCCGCTGCAACGCGAGGACTTCGCCGTGCGCACCGACGATCTCAATGCTTACCACGCCGCTGTGAATGCCGGCCTGGGCATCGGTTTTCTGGCCCGCTACGTGGCCCGGCACCACCCCGACCTCGTGCCGCTGCTGCCGATGTTGCCGATCGCTCCCCTGCCGCTGTGGCTGGCGGTGCACCGCGAGATCCGCAGCAACCCGCGCATCCGCCGGGTCTGGGACTTCCTGGCCGGTGCGCTGCCGCAGGCGCTGAGCTGAACCCTGTGCACCCCAGGCCTACACTCCAGCGCAAGGAGAACAGCACATGAGCGCGGCATGGTTTGGCGGATTCGAGTTTCAACAGATCAAGACCCGGGGCGCACACGCGGCCTTGCGCGTGGGCGGTCGGGCCGACGGCCCCGTGCTGGTGCTGTTGCACGGCTTTCCACAGACCCACGTGATGTGGCAGCGCGTGGCGCGCGAGCTGGCACCCCACTTCCGGCTGGTGCTGCCCGATCTGCGCGGTTACGGCGACTCTTCGCACGCACCCGGCCAGAGCGACCACAGCAACTACAGCAAACGCGAAATGGCGCAGGATGTGGTCGACGTGGTCACGGCGCTGGGCATCGACACGTTTTATCTCTGCGGCCACGACCGTGGCGGCCGGGTGGCGCACCGCCTCGCGCTGGACCACCCGCAGCGCGTGCGCAAGCTCTGCGTGATCGACATCGCGCCCACGCTGGACATGTACGCACGCACCGACATGGCGTTTGCCCGTGCCTACTACCACTGGTTCCATTTGATCCAGCCCGCGCCGCTGCCCGAACTCATGATCGGCGGCAACGCCCTGGCCTATCTGCACGCCAAACTCGGCGGATGGGGCTCGGCGCAGGGTGGCACGCGCCTGCCGCACATCGAGCCCAGGGCACTGGCCGAGTACGAGCGCTGCTTCTGCCGCGCCGAAGCCATCCACAGTGCCTGCGAAGACTACCGCGCCAGCGCCGGCATCGATCTGGACCACGACCGTGAAGGCCGCGAGCGCGGCCAGCGCATGGCCTGCGACACGCTGGTGCTGTGGGGCCAGCGCGGTGTGGTGCAGAAGCTGTTCGATCCGCTCGCACTGTGGCAGGCCCAGTGCGCTGGCACCGTGAGCGGCCAGGCGATGCCGGCCGGCCATTTCATTCCCGAAGAACTGCCCGAGGCCACGGCCGGCGCCCTGCGCAGCTTCATGACATCCACCGCACAGGCGCCCACATGATCACTGTCCACCACCTCAACAACTCGCGCTCCCAGCGCGTGCTCTGGCTGCTCGAAGAGCTCGGCGTGCCGTACCGCATCGAGCGCTACGAACGCGACCGCAAGACGATGCTGGCCCCGCCCTCGCTGAAGAAGGTGCATCCGCTGGGCAAGTCGCCTGTGGTGACCGACGGGCAGGCCACGCTGGCCGAGTCGGGCGCCATCATCGAGTACCTGGTGGAGCGCCACGGTGAAGGCCGGCTCTCACCCGAGCCCGGCACGCCCGCCCACTGGCGCTACCGCTACTGGCTGCACTACGCCGAAGGCTCGCTGATGCCCCCACTGCTCATGAAGCTGGTGTTCGATGAAGTGGAAAAGGCGCCACTGCTGGTGCGACCGATCGCCAAGGCGATCTCGGCCACGGTGCACAAACGCTTCATCACACCCAACCTCACGCAGCACCTGGATTTTCTGGAGGGGGAACTGGCGCAATCGAACTGGTTCGCCGGCCGCTCGTTCAGTGCGGCCGATGTGCAGATGAGCTTCCCGGTGGAAGCCGCTGCCGCACGCGCGGGCCTGAACGAGAGCCGCCCCAGGCTCATGGACTGGCTGCGCCGCATCCACGCACGCCCGGCCTACCAGCGGGCGCTGGTGCAGGGTGGGCCGTTCGAATTGAAGTGACACGCCTGCGCACCGGGCGAGGGCTTCGACAGGCTCAGCCTGAACGGAAGATGGCTCAGCCCGAACGGGGGATGGCTCGGCCCCAACGTTCTGGCAAGGACTGAAAGCCCGGCGACGTCAGGTGCCGTGGCACTTCTTGAACTTCTTGCCGCTGCCACACGGGCAGGGGTCGTTTCGCCCCGGCGTCACGGTCTTGCGGATCGGCTCCACACGCGGCCCGAGGCTGCGGCCGATCTGGGCCAGGTCGTAGACCGCCCAGATGGCCGCGCCGAACGCATTGAGGCGCTCGTCGCTCACGCTCGTCGGACCGTCTTCCGCATGCATGTTCACCGTGGGCGTGCCGGTGTCGTCCTCGGTCAGCGCCACCAGGTGGTCCAGGGCTTCGTCGATCCAGCTCGCGGTTTCCTTGTCGCGCGGCGGCGCCCAGTCCTCGGGCCAGTTCTCCACCACGAACATGAAGCCCAGCGCCCAGACCTGGGCGTAGGCCGGCAGCTCCTGGCCTTTGAAGTCGGCGCGTTCGGCGTCCGGCAACGCGGCCACGGCGCCGCGCACATCCATCAGTTCGGGGTGGTAGCTGCGCTCGTCCTCCAGCGTGTCGACCGGCGCGGCCAGCGAGGCCGCCACCTCGGCGCTGCGCCGTGACCACAGCGCCATGAACTGCTCGAACTGGGCCGTGTTGGCGAAGTGCGTGCCGTCTTCCTGCGGCGCCGTGGGCAGCGGGCCCGTGCCCAACAGCATGGGCAACCACTCGGCCGGATCCACCGGACGACGGGTGCACAGCAGTGCGGCCATGGCGCCTTCGCAGAATTCCCACTGCGGCACGTCTTCGCCGCGCTCGCGCAGGTCGTCCAGGATGGCATCGAGCGCGTCGAAGTCGTTGTTGTCCAGCGCAGCGGCCGGCTCCAGAGGGGTGTTCATGGGGGTGAGCGGGCCTGCAGGGGCCCGGGTTTTATGATGCCCTCGAGTGTATTCCGCACCCATCGCCGAAAGCCTGCATGCTCGACCGACTCAATGCCCTCTACCCCGTGCGTTACACCGCGCTTGGCCTGTGTGTGCTGCTCGCACTGCTCAGCCTGTTCACGCTGGTGGCGTTCGGCATCGGTGGTTTCTGGTTCCTGCTCTTCGCGGGGCTGTCGGCGCTGGGCTTGCGCGACCTGCGCCAGAGCAAGAGTTCGGTGCTGCGCAACTACCCGGTCATCGGCCACCTGCGCTTCATGCTGGAGAAGATCCGCCCCGAGATCCGGCAGTATTTTCTGGAGAGCGACGTTGAGGCCACGCCGTTCTCGCGCAGCCAGCGCAGCCTGGCCTATGCACGGGCCAAGGGCGAGACCGACAAGCGCCCCTTCGGCACGCAGCTGGACCAGAACGTGTCGGGCCACGAGTGGATCAACCATTCGATGGCGCCCAGCCTGATCGCCTCGCACGACTTCCGGCTCACCATCGGCGGCGCCGGCTGTGCGCAGCCGTACGAGGCCAGTGTGTTCAACATCTCGGCCATGAGCTTCGGCGCGCTCTCGGCCAACGCGATCCAGGCGCTGAATTCCGGTGCCAAACGCGGCGGCTTCGCGCACGACACCGGTGAAGGCTCGATCTCGGCGTACCACCGCCTGCACGGCGGCGACCTGATCTGGGAGATCGGTTCGGGCTATTTCGGCTGCCGCGACGAAAGCGGCCACTTCTGCCCCGACCGCTTCACGGCCAACGCGATGGACGTGCAGGTGAAGATGATCGAGATCAAGCTCAGCCAGGGCGCCAAACCCGGGCACGGTGGTGTGCTGCCCGGCCCGAAGGTCACGCTCGAGATCGCCGCCGCGCGCGGTGTGATCGTGGGCCAGGACTGCGTCTCGCCCGCTGCGCACACGGCGTTCTCCACGCCCATCGAGCTCATGCACTTCATCGCGCGCCTGCGCGAACTCTCGGGCGGCAAGCCGGTGGGCTTCAAGCTGTGCATCGGCCACCCCTGGGAATGGTTCGCGATGGCCAAGGCCATGCTGGAAACCGGCATCACGCCCGACTTCATCGTGGTCGACGGCGCCGAAGGTGGCACCGGCGCAGCACCGCTCGAATTCGCCGACCACGTGGGCGCGCCGCTGCAGGAAGGCCTGCGCCTGGTGCACAACACGCTGGTGGGCGTGAACCTGCGCGACCGCATCAAACTGGGCTGCGCGGGCAAGATCGTCAGCGCTTTCGACATCGTGCGCGCCATGGCCATCGGTGCCGACTGGTGCAACAGCGCGCGCGGCTTCATGTTTGCGCTGGGCTGCATCCAGGCCCAGACCTGCCACACCGGCCAATGCCCCACGGGCGTGACCACGCAAGACCCGGTGCGCCAGCAGGCGCTGGTGGTGCCGGACAAGGCCGAGCGGGTGTTTCAGTTCCACCAGCGCACGCTCATGGCGCTGCACGAACTCATCCAGGCCGCCGGGCTGCAACACCCTGGCGAAATCACCGCCCACCATCTCGTGCGCCGCGTGAGCCAGAACGAAGTCCGCCTGCTGGCCAACCTGCTGCCCGAAACCCTGCCCGGCGCCTTGCTGCACGACCTGACGGGTCAGCACGCGGTGTTCACCACCTACTGGCCACAGGCGCACGCCGACCGGTTCGGCCTGGCCTGAGGCGCGCGGCTTACTTGCTGGCCGAGGCGGCCGGCGCTTCGGTGCCCACGGTCGGCACGCCTTCCTTTTCGGTGGAGCGATCGAACACCAGGGATTTGCCGAACACCATCTGCACCCAGATCGGGTAGGAGTAGGCCGTGCCCTTGTTGTGGTCGATGATGGCGCCGATGCCGCCGCCCAGAATGATGTTGCCGAACATGCCGCCGTTGGCGCGCGAGATGGCCTTGGCCACGGCATCGGGGTTGGCAGGGTCCTTGCAGACGATGTCGAGGTCTTTGCTGGATCGGCGCACCTGGGCGGTATCGCCGGACTTGACCTGAACCACACCGTAGTCGTTGGTGAGCTTGCAGTCGGCACCGACCACCAGCGCTCCCGACGGCGTCTTGGTCTCGACCTTCATCGGATGGGTGACGTCGTTGATCACCGAGGCACAGCCTGTGAGCGCGAGCGCGCCGGCCACCAGAATGGCGTGACGAATCATGGGGTTCCTCCCTTGTTTGGAAGATCCAGAGTGTAGGGACCGCCGACCCGCCAACCGGGCTCCGGTGGCATCCTGGCGACAGGGAGAAACCTGGATGGCGCTAGCGGGCAGCGTGCGCACGGACAAACGCCTGCACCGCCCCGCGCACCGCGACTTGCTCCACCGCCACGAGCAGGTGGCCGCCCCTCTCGAAGCGCAACAGGCGTGAACCGGCGATGTGCTTTGCCGCAAATTCGGCGTTGCGATAGAGCTGCAGGCTGTCGTCGGTGGCGTGCACGATGAGCGTGGGCGCGCGGATCGCCGCGATCCGCTCGTTGGGCAAGGCGGCACGGTTGTCGAACACGACGCCTGCGGAGCGCGGCTGCACCGGGTTCATGAATTCGATCAGCTCGTTCACCAGCTGCCGCGACGCCGGCGCCAGCCCTGCGACCACCTCGTCGCTCGCGCCCATCAAACCCAACAGCGCCGGCCTGAGCCAGGTGCTGATCGTCCAGTACAGCAGGTCGTGCTGGAAGACCGTGGTCAACAGGTCACCCTGCCGGTTGGCCTGCGCCTGGGCGGGATCGCTGGACGAGGCCACGCCGCTGGACAGCAGCGTGAGCGAGGAGACGCGCTCTGGATGCAGCACCGCAAAGTACAACGCAGACGGACCCCCGTGGGAGAGCGCAACGACCGCAACACGATCGAGGCCGAGGTGGTCCAGCAGACCCGCGTAGGCATGGGCCTGGTCTTCGAAGGTCGCGCCGCTGTGAAAGGTGGAGCGCAGGTAGCCGAAGCGCGAGGGCGCGATCCATCGAAAACCGTCGCCCAGCACGGCCTGCGCCAGCAGCTCGCCCTGGTCGAAGCCGCCGCCGCTGCCGTGGATCACCAGCACCGCAGGGCCGGCGCCGGCCTGGACAAACTCCATGTCGCCCTGCGGCAGCGACACCCGCTCGCTGCGGCCGGCGATGCGCTCGTACGAACGGCCGATGTCGTGCCAGTAGAAGGCACCCACCACCCCGACGCCCAGCACGGCCAGCACCCCGAGCCCTGCCGCCAGCCGGCGCAACACAGACGAGGTGGAGGCCATGGAGAATCCTTGAACCCGATGGAGCCCGGCGTCAGATGCGCGAGCCGTCTTCCAGAAAACGTTCTTCGCGCAACAGCACGCCTTGCGCGTCGTAAGACCGGCGCCGCAGCAACAGGCCGCGCTCGCCGTGCTCGTCTTCCCGCGCCAGCACGCCGGCTTCGGTGAAGTATTTCTGCCAGCCCAGCAGGCGACCGTTGCGCTCGACGTTCACCGCGGCCGGCAGGCCGGTGTCCCAGAAGCTTTCGGTGGTGCGCTCCTGCTGGCGGCCGTCGCGGCGGATCTGCTGGTGGGCTTTCTGTTGGCCATTGAGGTACCACTGGCGGATCTGCTGTTCATGGCCGTCGGCCCAGGTGGTTTCCTGAGTGAGCTGGCCGCTCTCGGCCCATTCGCGCGCCACGCCTTCGCGGCCTTCGCCGCTGTTCGGGTCGCGCTCGACGAAGTCGGCCTCCGAGCGCAACCGGCCCGAGGGATAGAACACCTGTTTGATGCGCCGCCCGTCCTTGAGCGCTTCACCGCGCACGGGCTTGCCGTCGCGGTCGAGCACGGTCTGGCGCTGCATCTGTCCGTGGAGGTAACTCACCGTGCCCGCCGGCTTGCCGTCTGCCCGGACCAGCGTGACATCGCTCGCACGACCGGCGTGTCCACACACCTCGCGGTCTTGCGGCACCAGGCTCACGGCGGCGCAGCGCAGCTCGGTGAGCTGGCCATCGGCGAGGTAGGCCATGGTGAGCACGGTGCGCCGGCCAGCGGCGAATCGCAGTGTCTGCAGGTGACCCGCCTCGGCAAAGGTCTTCTGCACGCCCACGGCACTGCCGTCCTCGAAATGCTCTTCCTTGCGCAGCGTGCCCTGGCCATCAAAGGTGCGCGCCACGCCGTCGCGGTTGCCGCGTTCATTGAGGCTGTATTCGCGCCGTTCACCATCGGCCAGCACCATGAGCACCGGGCCCACGAATTGGCCGTCGCGCAGTGTCTGGTCGAGCCGGCGCACCTGACCACTGTCGTTGGTGCAGCGCATCACGCCGCTCTTGCCGGCGGTGGTGTGGCCGTTGGCGCGGCTCACGCTCTCGCCATTGAGCTCGCAACGCTGCACCGCCCAGGCGTTGGCACAGACCAAGGCACCGAGCGCGATCCAGGGCAGGCGCATTTCAATCGACATGGCTGGGCCTCCATTCACGACAGACATGAACACCGACGCGCGCCAGGCGCCTGGCCATGCACAGCACCGCGTCGTCCTTGCTCACCAGTGTGGCGCGGTGCGCCGCCGCCAGGTCGATGAACTTCTGGTCATCGGGGTCTTTGCAGGTGTAGGCGGCCTTGGGCGCCTCGGCCACCCGGCGGGTGCAGCGGTCGAAGGCATCGAGCACGTCTTGCGCGGGCCGGGTTTGCGCCGCGAGGCGACGCGCGATCTGCGGGTAGTCGAGCACACGCAACAGCTCTTCGCGCATGGCCGCGGTGGCGATCCACGCGCCGTCCGCGCGCTCCACCGCCGCGCGCAAAGCCGCGGTGGCGGGGTCCTGAAACACGAAGAGGTCGAGCGCGATGTTGGTGTCGAGCACCAGCCTGTTCATGTCGAGGTTCTCACTCACCGCAGCCCCTCACGTCGATAGAAGTGTCTCGGTCCAGGGATGTCGCGGATCCGGCTTCACCGGTCCTGGACATCGCCCCCTTGAGGGGGACGCGCAGAGCGCGGCGGGGGTGCCTCCCGCCGTGCCGTCAGGTCGAAGCGGAAGAGACGGCATTCGATCGGGCCGTTCCACAGCGGCACCCGGCGCGACTCCTTGAATCGCATTTTTCCGGGCAGCTTCAGGTCGGGCGTGAGCAACCAGGCGGTCCAGCCGGCGTAGTGGCTTTTCCAGTGGGCCGCGAGCTGGTTGAAGAAGTCGCTGCCGTCACCGCCGTCCGGCATCTGCGCACTCTCCCGGCCCAGGCCGGGTGCGGGTGGCGCGGCCTTGGCCGTGGTGAAGGTGCGCGACTCCCGCGGCGCCGCGCGCTGGGCGCGCGCGCTGGCGCGATCTTCCGAACTCTGGCCCGCCACGCCGGCGGCAGCAATGCGCTCGCCGTACGGCGGGTTGAGCAGCATCACGCCGGGCTTGTCGCTCGGCGGCATGCGCTGCAGCGCGTCGCCGCCGCGCAGCTCGATGGCGTGGGCCACACCCGCGCGCTCGGCGTTGCGTTGCGCGAAGTCGACCATGCGGAAGGACACGTCGCTGCCGAAGACGATGGGCGCGTGGCCCTCTGGCCAGTCGCGCTGCTGGCGCTCGGCGTCATCGAGGATGGGTTGCCAAACGTGGGGCTGGAACGGCAGCAGCTTCTCGAACGCGAAGCGGCGCAGCAGGCCGGGCGCGATGTTGAGCGCGATCTGCGCGGCCTCGATCACCACCGTGCCGCTGCCGCAGCACGGGTCGTACAGCGGCACGATCTCGTCCAGCGGCTGGTCGGCGCAGGCGTCCCAGCCGGTGGCGGCGATCATGGCCGCGGCCAGGGTTTCCTTCAGCGGGGCGTCGCCCTTGTCCTCGCGCCAGCCGCGCTTGAACAGCGGCTCGCCCGAGGTGTCGATGTACAGGCTCACCGTCTCGGTGGTCAGGTGCACGTAGATGCGCACATCGGGCCAGGTGGTGTTGACGCTGGGGCGCTCGCCGCGCTTCTCGCGGAAACGGTCGCAGATCGCGTCCTTCACCTTGAGCGCGGCGAAGTTCAGGGAAGTCAGCGGGCTGTGCTGCGCGGTGATCTCGACCTTGATGGTCTGGGCCGGCGTGAACCAGATCTCCCAGGCCACTTCGCTGGCGGCGTGGTAGAGGTCTTGTTCAGAGCGGTAGCCGCCGTGCCAGAGCTGCACCAGCACACGCTGCGTGAGGCGGCTGTGCAGGTTCAGGCGCATGGCGTCGCGCCACGAGGCGTTGAGCGCCACACCGCCGCGCGCCTTGTGCGGCGCGTCCACGCCGGTGATGCGCTTGACCTCGGCGGCGAGCATGTCCTCGACGCCGGCGGCGCAGGGCAGAAAAACTTGTAACTGGTTCAAAGTGATTTGCGGAGGTTGGCAGGCGCGATGCGCAGGGCTTCGCGATACTTCGCCACGGTGCGGCGTGCGCATTCGATGCCCTGTTCGCGCAGCAGGTCGGAGAGCTGGTTGTCCGACAGCGGCTTGGCGGCTTCTTCGGCGGCGATGAACTGCTTGAGCAGCGCGCGCACCGCCGTGCTCGACGCGCTGCCACCCGTTTCGGTGCCCAGCGACGAGCCGAAGAAGTACTTGAGTTCGAAAGTGCCGAACGGCGTGGCCATGTACTTGGCGGTGGTCACGCGGCTGATGGTGGACTCGTGCAGGCCGAGTTCGTCGGCGATCTCGCGCAGCACCAGCGGGCGCATGGCGAGTTCGCCGTGCATGAAGAAGTTGCGCTGGCGCTCGACGATGGCGCTGGAGACGCGCAGGATGGTGTCGAAACGCTGCTGGATGTTCTTGATGAACCAGCGCGCTTCCTGCAGGCGCTGCTGCATGGCCGCGTGGCCAGCCTCGCCGCCGTTGTCGCGCCCGCCACGGTTCTGGCGCATGGCGCTGGCGTACACGTCGTGCACGCGCAGGCGCGGCATCACCTCCGGGTTGAGCAGCACCTTGAAGCCGCGACCGGCGCGCGTGACCAGCACGTCGGGCACCACCACGTTGCGCTCCACATCGACAAAGCGGCGCCCCGGCTTGGGCTCGAGCCGGGCGATCAGTCCAAGTGCCGAGCGCACGGTCTCGTCGTCCAGGCCGCACAGGTGGCACAGGCGTTTCACGTCGCGTTTGGCCACGAGTTCCATGGCTTGCCCGCAAATGGCCAGGGCCGCGCGGGCCTCGGGCGTGTTGCGCATTTCCAGGATCTGCAGGCGCAGGCATTCGGCGAGGTTGCGCGCCCCCACACCGGCAGGCTCCATGTGCTGCAGCAACTGCAGCGCCATGCCCAGGCGCTGCTCGAGCGCTTCGCGCTCTTCCAGGCCTGCACCGGGATCATCGGTTGCCATGCGGCCGGAAAGGGCCTGCCAGGCCGCGGCGAGCTCGGCCAGGCTGTCTTCGAGATAGCCGTCATCGCTGAGGGACTCGATCAGGAAGTACAAGGCGGCGCGGTCTTCTTCCGACAGGCGCAGGCAGCGCGCCTGGTCGTGCAGGAAGTCCTGCAGGCTGATGTGGGCGCGCGCCAGGTCGGCGGCGCTGGCCGTGTCGTCGTCGCCCGAGGAATTGTTGTTGCGCGCCGGTGCGTCGCCGCCCCACTCGCTGTCATCGGGCGCCATCTCCACCGTGCCGTCGCCCTCCCAGCTTTCTTCGACCGGGGTGGCGCCATCGAGCTTGCCCTCGATCGTTTCGCCGTCGCCGGTGTCGCTGCCGGTGCTGCTCACCTGCTCGGTGCTGGAGGGCATGGGCCCGGGCGCCTCGGGCAGATCGGGCGCCACCGACGCCTCGGTGATCTGCTCGCCCGCGCTCACCGGCACATCGGACTGCTCCAGACCGAAGGTTTCACGATCGGCAGCGTCTTCGGACCGTTCAAGGAAGGGGTTCTCGTCGAGCATCTGCTCGACCTCCTGCGCCATCTCCAGCGTGGAGAGTTGCAGCAGGCGGATCGATTGCTGCAACTGGGGCGTGAGCGCCAGGTGCTGCGAAACCCGGAGTGACAGGCCCTGTTTCATGAGAACGCCTGTGTGCAAACGACGAGACGATTCGCCGCCGGGCCGCCCCAAGGCGAATCAGCCCCCTTGGGGGGCAGCGAAGTACACGAAGTGACGAGCGTGGGGGTCATCACATCCTGAAGTGTTCGCCGAGATAGACGCGGCGCACGTCGGCGTTCTCGACGATCTCGGCCGGCGTGCCGCTGGTGAGCACGTGGCCGTCGTTGATGATGTAGGCGCGGTCGCAGATGCCCAGCGTCTCGCGCACGTTGTGGTCGGTGATCAGCACGCCGATGCCGCGCGACTTGAGGAAGCCGATGATGCGCTGGATCTCGATCACGGCGATCGGATCGATGCCGGCGAAGGGCTCGTCGAGCAGGATGAAGCGCGGATTGGTGGCCAGTGCCCGGGCGATTTCAACCCGGCGGCGTTCACCGCCCGAGAGCGCCGGCGCAGGGGAATCGCGCAGGTGGTCCACGTGGAGGTCCTTGAGCAGTTCGTCGAGCCGGGCCTCGATGGCGGCCTTGCCCAAGGCCTTGCCGGCGTCGTCTTCCTGCAGCTCGAGCACGGCTCGCACGTTGTCGGCCACATTGAGCTTGCGAAAGATCGAGGCTTCCTGCGGCAGGTAACCCAGACCCAGTCGCGCCCGGCGGTGGATCGGCAGGTCCTCGATGGCCTGGCCGTCGAGCAGGATCTGGCCGGCGTCGGAGCGCAACAGGCCCACCAGCATGTAGAAGGAGGTGGTCTTGCCCGCACCGTTCGGACCCAGCAATCCGACCACCTCACCCTTGAAGACCGCGAGCGACACGTCCTTGACGACCTTGCGGCTGCCATAGGCCTTTTGCAGGCCCCTGGCTTCCAGCCGGCTGGGTTCGGGCGCCGGGCGTTTGTCCGGGCTGCGGACCTGCTCCGAAGGCACCGCCGTCACTGCTGGCCCTCGCCGAGCTGGTTGCTGGGTCGCAGGGTGGCTGGCGGCGCCGGCGGGGCGACGGGAGCGCCCTCCTTGGGAACCGGCGTGAGCATGGCGCGCACGCGCCCGGTGGGATTGCCGGCGGTGCGGCTGGCCACGCCACCGTCCACCGTGAACACATCGGTGGTGTTGTTGTAGACGATCACGCTGCCGGTGGTTTCATCGTTCAGCTGGGTGCCCTTGAACCGCTTGAGCACCGCGTCGCCGACGAAACGCACGGTGTCGGCCTGGCTGTCGTATTCGATGCGCTGGGCCGTGCCCTCGATGAATTCGTCCACCCCGTCGCGCTTCTGGCGGAAAAAACCCGGGTTGCCGTTGACGGTGCCGAACTGGTTGCCCTGGGCATCCTGGCGCACCTCGACCCTGGCGCCCCGGATGATGATCGTGCCTTTGGTGATGACCACGTTGCCGGTGAAGACGCTGGTCTGGCGCGCATCGTCGTAACGAAGTGCGTCGGCCTCGGCATTGAGCGGCAGGTTGCGGTCTGCCTTTTCAGCCGACGCTGCGGTGGCGAGCAACAGGCCGGCCACAAGGCAGCAGCCGGTCAGAAGCTTGGGGTGGCGAAGGCGCATGGGAGTGGGGGAGGCGTGGGGTTGCAAGGGCACGAAACTTGCATTCATTGTAACGACGGGAGGCCGGCCCCACGGCTTCGACAGGCCGCTTTACCCGGTCTTTTCCGCCCACCGCAGGCAGCCAGCGCTGAAAAACTGCGCGGCAGATTCCAGTGAAAAAGCCCGCCAGGCGGGCTTTTTCACCGGGGACGCAAGGGAGACGTGCGGCTCAGGCCTTGCGGACTTCGGCAATCAGGGCATCGGCCACCACCAGGGTGCGCGGGCCCTGGCCATTGACGTAATAACGACCCGCGACGCCCAGCGAGGGTGTGCCCTCGACCTTGTAGGCGTCCTGCAACTGCGTGGCCTTGGTCGCCAGGCCTGCGGCGGCCCCGTTGAAGAGGCCATTGAAGCGGGCCATGTCCACGCCGCCCTGCTTTTCGACCCAGGCGGTGATCACGGGCGCGGCGGTGAGCTGCTGGCGGTCGACATGGATCGCCTGGAACACCTTGCGGTGCAGCCGTTCCACCAGGTTCATGGCCTCCAGCGTGAAGTAGAGGCGCTGCATGGGCACGAAGGCCGGGCTGAACGCCACCGGCATGCGGCGCACGTTCACATGGGCCGGCTTTTTCTTCAGCCATTCGTCAAACAGCGGCTCGAAGTTGAAGCAATGCACACAGCTGTAGGCAAAAAACTCCACCACCTCCACCTGGCTCGCCGGGGTCTCCACCGGTGCCGGTCGGGCCAGGCGCACGAAGTCGGTGCCTTCCTTGGGGCCGACGCGCTGGGCCAGCGCCGGGGTGAGCGTGAGGCCACCGGTGGCGGCCAGGGCGGTGGTGCCGGCGGCCAGCAGGGACCGGGAAAAATCGCGACGTTGCATGGATTCAGACTCCTTGATGGGGCATGTTTGGGGCGGGTGCAGCGGACGAAAGTTCCCGCCGCGACCGGGCGGGGGTGTCAGCGCTGGATGCGCACCAGCGCGGCATCGATGCCGTTGACTTCCAGCTGCTCCTGCGTCAGGTCGGCCAGCGGCTTCTGGTTGAACGGTCCCACGCGCACGCGGTACACGGTTCGGCCCGATTGTTCGCGCTCACTCACTTCGGCGTTGATGCCCAGCATGGCCAGCTTGGCGCGCTGCGTCTCGGCGTCCTCCGGGGTGCGGAAAGCGCCCGCCTGAACAAAATAGATGAAGGGGTCGGCCCCGGGTGCGGCCGGCGCCTGCGCGGCTGCGGGGGCCGTCGCCTGACCCAGCCGGGACTGGACCAGATCGCCCAGGGGGTCTGCAGCGGCGGGTGTGCCCGGCAAGGCCTGGCCGTCGGCCGGCGGCACCACGATCGCCCCGGCCGCCTCCGCAGGCGCAGCCGGTGCGGGTGCGGCGGCTCCACCGTTCAAGGCCTTGTTGGGGTTCCAGCCCTTGTTGCGCTCGGCTTCCAGCGCGTCCTGACCGGCGTTGCGCGACACGTTGCGCTCGACAAACGGGATCGGCACCCGGGTGACATACACCGCCACCGCCAGGGCAATGCCCAGTCCCACCAGCAGGCCCACCACGAAGCCGATCAGGGTGCCGCCCAGCGAGCTGCTGGTCCTGGCAGGTTTCTTTTTCATCGCTTGTTTCACCATCACATTTTTTGCGGGGCACTGACGCCCAGCACAGCCAGGCCATTGTGCAACACCTGTGCAGTGGCAGCGACGAGTGCCAGGCGCGCGGTTTTCACCACGGCGTCATCGACCAGAATGCGCTCGGCGTCGTAGTAGCTGTGGTAACTCGCGGCCAGTTCGCGCAGGTAGAAGGTCACGTCGTGCGGCGCCAGGTCGCGCGCCGCGTCGGCGAGCATGGCGGGGTACTTGGCCAGCAGCAGCATCAGGGCCTGGGCCGGGGCGCTGTCGAGCGCGGACAGGTCGGCGTCCTTCAGCGTGGCGGCGTCGCCACCCCAGCTGGCGAGCACCGAGCAGATGCGTGCATGCGCGTACTGCACGTAATAAACCGGGTTGTCGTTGTTCTTCTGCACCGCCAGGTCCACGTCAAACGTGTATTCGGTGTCGGGCTTGCGGCTGAGCAAGAAGAAACGCACCGCGTCCTTGCTGGTCCATTCGATCAGGTCGCGCAGCGTCACATAGCTGCCGGCGCGCTTGCTGATCTTGACCTCTTCGCCGCCGCGCACCACGCGCACCATGGTGTGCAGCACGTAGTCGGGGTAGCCCTGCGGGATGCCGACGTTGGCCGCCTGCAGGCCGGCGCGCACGCGGGCAATCGTCCCGTGGTGGTCGGTGCCCTGGATGTTGATGACCTTGGTGAAGCCGCGTTCCCACTTGCTGATGTGGTAGGCCACATCGGGCACGAAGTAGGTGAACGAGCCGTCGGACTTGCGCATCACGCGGTCCTTGTCGTCCCCGTAATCGGTGGACCTCAGCCAGAGTGCGCCGTCCTGCTCGTAGGTCTTGCCGGCGTCGATGAGTTTTTGCACCGTGGCCTCGACCCGGCCGCTGGTGTACAGGCTGGACTCCAGGTAGTAGTGGTCGAACTTCACGGCAAAGGCCTGCAGGTCCAGGTCTTGTTCGTGGCGCAGGTAGGCCACGGCGAACTGGCGGATGCCATCCAGATCGTTGATGTCACCGCTGGCGGTGAACTCGCGGTCGTCGGCCTTCACTGTTTTGCCAGCCAGGAAATCGGCCGCGATGTCGGCGATGTAGGCACCGTTGTAGGCGGACTCGGGCCACTCGGCGTCGCCCGGCTTGAAGCCCTTGGCGCGCAGCTGGGTGGAGAGACCCAGGGTCGCGATCTGCACGCCCGCGTCGTTGTAATAGAACTCGCGGTGCACGCTCCAGCCCTGGGTCTGGAACAGGCTGCAGATGGCGTCACCCAGCGCGGCCTGGCGGCCGTGGCCCACGTGCAGCGGGCCGGTCGGGTTGGCCGAAACGAACTCCACCATCATGCGCTGGCCGTTGGGCTCGGCAATGCCGAAGCGCGCGCCGGCGGCCAGCACCTCGCGCACGATCTGCTGCTTGGCGGCCGGTTTGAGGCGGATGTTGATGAAGCCCGGGCCGGCGATGTCGATGTCCGACACCCACTGTTCGTATTCCACGCGGGCCCGCAGCGCGCCGCGCAGGGTTTCGGCGAGCTGGCGCGGGTTGAGCTTGAGCGGTTTGGCCAGCTGCATGGCCGCGGTGCTGGCGAAATCGCCGTGCGCCGCCACCTTGGGCGACTCGAAGGCCGCGCGCGCGGCAGCGCCGGGCAAAAGTGTGTCGAGCTCGGCGGCGAGGCCGTCGAGCAATTCCTGTTTGATCTTGAGCATGGGTCGAATTTTAGGCGTCGGCACCCGGCCTCACGGCGGCACGGGCCGCAGCTGCTGCGCCGCCGCCTCCTTCACCGCCGCCGTGAGCCGTTGCGCCGAGATCGACTCGTGCGCCCAGTGCTGCCAGTACAGCGTCACGTCCACCGTGGCGTCGGGCAGGATTTCCTGCAGGCCGGGGCGGGCCGCCAGGTGCTGCTCGGGCACCATGCCCCAGCCCAGGCCGAGCTCGATGGCGGTCTCGAAGGCTTCCACCGCGGGCGCGAAATGCCGCGGGTAGTTGGGCTGGCGCAGCCCGAAGTGCTGTTCGAGAAACGCGTCCTGCAGCGCGTCCTTGCGGTTGAAGATCACCGCCGGCTGGGCCAGCAGCTTGTGCACCGACACCGCGCCGCGCGGCGTGCGGCAACGCTGCGCCACGGCGGGCGCGGCCACGCAGCGGTAGCGCATCACACCCAGCGGCTCGGCCACACAGCCGCGCATGGCGGTGGTCAGCGTGGTCACGCAACCCGTCACGTCGCCGCTTTTCAGTGCGTCGTGGGTGTGGTCCTGGTCGTCGATCAGGATCTCCAGCAGCAGGTGATGGCGCTGCAGCAGGCTGGCCACGCCGGGCAGGAACCAGCTGGCCACCGAATCGGCGTTGATGGCCACGCCCAGGCTTTGCCAGCGAACGCCGCCGCGGGGCGGCGCACCGCCCTGCAATCCGTCGAGCAGGTCGGCTTCCATCAGCCGCACCTGCTTCACATGGCCCAGCAGCGCCTGGCCAGCCGGCGTGGCGCGCACCTGTTTGCCACGCACCAGCAGGCGCTGGCCCAGCGTGTCTTCCAGCGACTTGATGCGCAGCGACACCGCCGCCAGCGACAGCGAGAGGGATTGCGCGGCCGGACCGAAGCCGCCGTGATCGACCACAGCGGCCAGCGCTTCAAGTTGTCGGGCGTCCAGCATGTTCGCTCAAGTAATTTTTAATTGTTCTGAGTTTAATTGAACTTCATTTAAATGAACCCGCTTTCAACGCACACTTCGCCGCATTCACCCACCCCTGTGGGCCCCGTTGTTGCCCGGAGTTCGCCGTGACCCTCGCCTTTCCCCTGTTTCCCACCTTCACCGCCGGCATGGTGCTGAGCATTTCGCTGATCATGGCCATCGGCCCGCAGAACGCGCATGTGTTGCGCATGGGACTGCAGCGCCAGCACCTGTGGCTCACCGTGGCCGTGTGCGCGGTGGCCGACATCGCGCTGATCTCGCTCGGTGTGCTCGGGCTGGCCCAGCTCGGCGGCCTGTCCGACAAGCTGATGGGGGCGCTGATCGGCGCCGGGGTGCTGTTTCTCTCGGTCTACGGCTGGCAGGCGTTCCAGCGCTTCCTGCATCCGCGCGCACTGGCGCTGGAAGACCCGAGCGACGGGGCCATGGAGCCGGTCTCGCCTCGCCAGGCCGTGCTCTCGGCGCTGGCCTTCTCCTGGCTCAATCCGCATGCCTGGCTCGACACCGCGGTGTTGATCGGTACCGCCTCGCTGGCCTACGGCCAGGGCAGCACGGTGTTCGGCCTGGGCGCAGCGGCCGGTTCGGTGGTGTGGTTCCTGGCGCTGGGTGTGGCGGCGTTCTGGCTCGGTCGCCGGCTCAACTCCCTGCACCTGTGGCGCGCGCTCGACGGCCTGGTTGCGCTCATGATGTGGGGCACGGCGCTCTGGCTGCTCACCAGCCTGGCCTGACCTTTGGAGGCACCCATGTCCCTGCGCAGCGCTGACGCGCCCGTCACCGTTTTCGGTCCCGACTTTCCTTTTGCGTTCGACGACTGGATTGCACATCCGCAAGGCCTGGGCGAGCTGCCACCCGAGCGCCTGGGTCAGGAGGTGGCCATCGTCGGTGCCGGCATGGCCGGGATGGTGGCGGCGTACGAGCTGATGAAGCTGGGCTTGAAGCCGGTGCTGTTTGAAGCGTCGCGCATGGGCGGACGGCTGCGGTCGCAGGCCTTCGAGGGCGGCCAGGGCGTGGTGGCCGAGCTCGGCGGCATGCGCTTCCCGGCCTCGGGCACGGCCTTCTTCCACTACGTGAACCGGCTGGGCCTGAAAACCCGGCCCTTCCCCAACCCGCTCACCGCCGCCGCGGGCTGCACCGTGGTCGACCTCGAAGGCCGCACCCATTGGGCACGCGAGCTGGCCGACCTGCCGCCGCTGTTTGGCGAAGTGGCGCAGGCCTGGGCACAGGCGCTCGAAGAGGGTGCGGGCTTCGGCGGGCTTCAGCAGGCGCTGCGCGAGCGCGACGTTGCGCGCCTCAAGGCCCTGTGGAACCAGCTCGTGCCGCTCTGGGACGACCGCACCTTCTACGACTTCGTGGCCACGTCCGACGCTTTTTCCGGACTGTCCTTCCACCACCGCGAGGTGTTCGGCCAGGTCGGCTTCGGCACCGGCGGCTGGGATTCCGACTTCCCCAACTCCATGCTGGAGATCCTTCGCGTGGTGCTCACCGGCTGCGACGAGAACCAGCACCTCGTCGTTGGCGGCGTGCAGCAGGTGCCGCTGGGCCTGTGGCAACACGCACCGGCCGCCAGCGAAATGCGCCACTGGCCCGCCGGCACCACGCTGGCCAGCCTGCACCACGGCGCACCGCGCGCCGGGGTCACCGCCATCAGCCGCGCGGCGGGCGAACAGCTCGCCGTCACCGACACCTGGGGCAACACCCACACCTACCCCGCCGTGCTCACCACCTGCCAGAGCTGGCTGCTGACGACGCAGATCGCGGTGGAAGAGTCGCTGTTTTCGCAGAAGCACTGGATGGCGCTGGACCGCACGCGCTACATGCAGTCGTCCAAGACCTTCGTGATGGTGGACCGCCCGTTCTGGAACGACCTGAAGGCGAACGGCTGGCCGACCATGGGCATGACGCTGACCGACCGGCTCACGCGCGGCACCTATCTGTTCGACAACGGGCCCGATCAACCCGGCGTGATCTGCCTGAGCTACGCCTGGATGGGCGATGCGCTCAAGATGCTGCCGCACGGCACCGAAAAACGTGTGCAGCTCGCACTCTCGGCCCTGAAGAAGATCTACCCCGACGTGGACATCACCAGCCACATCATCGGCGACCCGATCAGCGTGTCCTGGGAGGCCGATCCGCATTTTCTCGGTGCCTTCAAGGGCGCCCTGCCCGGCCACTACCGCTACAACCACCGCATGTACAGCCACTTCATGCAGGACGGGTTCGCCCCGCCCGAGCGCGGCATCTTCATCGCCGGCGACGACGTGTCGTTCACACCGGCCTGGGTCGAAGGCGCGGTGCAGACCTCGCTCAACGCGGTGTGGGGCATCGTCAAGCACCTGGGCGGCCGCACGCACAAGGACAACCCCGGGCCGGGTGACGTGTTCGCCGAACTCGGGCCGGTGGCCCTGCCCGACTGATCCCCGTTCCGGTCATCCCTCCCGCACCCGCATGACTGCCCACACCCTCACCCTCGCCAGCTGGCAGTGCCCCTACGCCGCCGGCATTGACGAAGCGCTGGCCCGGCTGGACACCACCGCCGCACAAGCCCGCGCCCAAGGGGCCGAGCTGCTGGTCTGTCCCGAGATGTCGCTCACCGGCTACCAGATCGGCGCGCAGGCGGTGGCGGCGCTCGCCGAACCGGCCGACGGTGCACTCGCGCAAGCCGCTGCCGCCATCGCCCGGCGCCACGGCATCGCCATCGTCTTCGGCTACCCCGAGCACAACACCGGCGCAAAGCCATACAACGCGGTGCAGTTCATCGGTGCAGACGGCGAGCGAAAGGCGAACTACCGCAAGACACACCTCTTCGGCGACATCGACCGTGCCCAGTTCAGCCCCGGCCCGCAAGCGCCGGCCGTGTTCGACTGGAACGGCTGGCGCCTGGGCCTGCTGGTCTGCTACGACATCGAGTTCCCCGAGCCGGCACGTGGCCTCGCTCTGCAAGGGGTGGACGCGATCCTGGTGCCCACCGCCAACATGGTCCATTTCGACGAGGTGCAGCGCGTGCTGTTGCCGGCGCGCGCGCTGGAGAACCGTGTCTTCCTGGCCTATGCCAACGCCTGCGGGCAGGAGGGCGACACGCGCTATGGCGGGCTGAGCACCGTGTGCGCCCCGATGGGCGAGGTGCAGGTGCAGGCCGGGCGCGGCGAGCAGCTGTTGCTCACCACGCTCACGCGCAGCGCGCTGCACAGCGCGCGCTCCACCAGCCCCTTGCCCGACCGCCGCAGCGACCTGTACTGAAGCCGGACGCCCTACGCGCGAGTGCGGGAAACGCCCCACACCGCAACGGCCACACCGGCCGCACCCAGCAGAACCCAGGCCTGCGCCGACCCCATGGTGCCCAGCGTCGCGGCACTGACGGCCAGCCACAACAGCGCCCCGGCGCGCAAGACCCTCAGCAGCCGCCGCGCGGCGGGTGTGCCCGCCGCGGCGCACAACAGCACACCCAGGGTGGCGATGGCGGTGGGGTCGGGCGCCAGTCCGAACACCTCGGCCTGGACCCAGGGCCGACCCAGCACCGGGGCCAGCCAGGGATGGGCCAGCACCGCCCAGAGCAGCAGGCCCAGGCCCGCCCTGCGGCGTGCCGGGCGGGCCTCCAGCGACAGCGAAGGACGCGTCGCCAGCACCAGAAGGCCGACCGACTGGGCCGCAAAACCCCAGGCAAAACCGGTGGCCGACCCGTTGATCGCCGCGTAGCGCTGCCAGAGAAACGCCCAGGCGACGAAGGCCCAGGCCAGCGCCAGCAGCACCGTCGCGGTGCGAAGCGAGCCCCGGTGTGCGCGCCACAGACCCACCACCACAGCGCATCCTGCGAACAGCAGCAACACCTGCGCCGGCCACCAGGCCTGGTTGTGCAGTTCGAACAGCCGCCACCAGGTGCCCGGCGCGAACATCAGGAAGTCCGCCGGGCGGTAGGTCCACCACTCGCTCACGGCATGGCCCGGCTGGGACGGTGAGGGCTCACAGGGCGGCGACGTCGCGTGCCATGCGCAAACGCAGCGCCGCATCGGGCAGGGGGCCCAGCGCCGCACCCATGTTCTGCCGCAGGTGCGCCACCTGGCGGGTGGCCGGAATGGCGCAGGTCACGCCCGGGTGCGACACCACGAATTTGAGCGCCACCTGCGCCCAGCTGTCGCAGCCGAGTTCGCCCGCCCAGCCCGGCAGCGGGTGGCGCGCCAGCTGGTCGAGCAGGGCACCCTGGCGAAACGGGCGGTTCACCAGCACCGCGATGCCGCGCTCCTGCGCCAGCGGAAGCAGGCGCTGCTCGGCCTCGCGGTCGAGCAGGTTGTGGGTGAGCTGCACGAAGTCGATGCGCTGCGTGCGCATGATGCGTTCGAGCTCGGCGTGGCGCCGCCCTTCCGAGGTGCTGATGCCCACGTATCGCAGACGCCCTGCGGCCTTCATCTCGATCAGCCGCGGCAGGTGTTCTTCCCAGGCCAGCAGGTTGTGCACCTGCATCAGGTCGAAGCGCGGCACGCCCCAGAAGGCGCGCGAGGCCTCCATCTGCGCCGGGCCGCGCGAGGCGTCGCCAACCCAGACCTTCTCGGCAGAGAACAGCGTGGCGGGCTGGCCCAGCCTGGCCAGCGCATGACCGATCACCGGTTGCGACGAGCCGTACATGGGCGAGCTGTCGATCACGCGCCCGCCGGCGGCAAAAAACGCGCGCACCACCTCGGCGCAGGCGTCGCGGGCCTGCGGATCGTTGCCCACATTGAAGGTGATCCAGCTGCCCAGTCCGATCACGGGAACCGCTTCGCCACTGGAGGGAATGCGGCGCGTCTGCAGGGACGAAGCAGCGACCGGGCGGGCCAGCGCCGGCCAGGCGAGCGGCGCCAGCGATGCGGTGGCGGTGGCCAGCCACCGGCGGCGGTTGAAGGGGAGCGTGGGGCGGGTCTGCATGCCGGGTCTTGCAAGCGGTGAAGAAGCCGATGGGAGGTCGGGCCGCCGGGGGAAGTTCCGGGCGGCCCGGCCGCTTCAGCCCTTCCAGAACTCCGGGCGCGCGTATTCGTGCTTGAGGAAGTCGATCCACAGGCGCACCCGCAGCGCCAGGTGCTTGCGCTGCGGGAACAGCGCAAAGATGCCGTTGGGGGGCGCGGCGAAGTCGTCAAGAACGCTCACCAGCCGCCCGGCCGCAATGTCGGCCTCGACCTCCCAGGTGCTGCGCCAGGCGATGCCGTAGCCGGCCAGGCACCACTCGTGCAGCACCTGGCCATCGGTGCAGTCCAGCGGGCCGCCGGGGCGCAGGTGGGTGATGGTGATCTCGCCGTTGTCGTCCTTCACGGCGAACGCCCAGCCGCGGGTCTGTGAGGCGTCGCTCGACAGCGTGAGGCAGTCAAAGCGCACCAGGTCGGCCGGTGTCAGCGGTTTGCCGTGGTGCTGCAAGTAGCGCGGCGTGGCCACGCACAGGCGGCGGTTTTCGGCCAGTCGCACGCTCACCAGCGACGAGTCGGGCAGGTCCCCCACACGGACCGCGCAGTCGTAGCCCTCGCCGGCCACGTCCACCACCCGGTCGCTCAGGTTGAGCGAGATCGTCACCTCGGGATGCAGCTCGCGAAAATGCGGCACGAGCGGCGCCACATGGCGGCGGCCGAAGCCGGCCGGCGCGGTGATGCGCAGGTGACCGCTGGCTTTCACACCCCCGGCGCTCACGCTGGCCTCGGCATTGGCCAGGTCGGTCAGCAGGCGGTGGCAGTCTTCCAGAAAGGCGCTGCCCTCGTGGGTGAGGGTGATGCGCCGCGTGGTGCGCACCATGAGCTTCACACCGAGACGGGCCTCGAGCGCATCGAGCCGGCGGCCGATGATGGCCGGGGCCACGCCCTCGGCCTTGGCGGCGGCGGTCAGGCTGCCGCGCGTGGCCACCGACGCGAAGGTTTCGAGCTGTTTGAGTTTGTCCACCGGGGCAGATTACCCCACGATCCGTATCGGATCAATGACGAAGCCCCTTCGATTGATGACTTCTCAAGCGGGTTTCTGCACCGTCTGGCTCAGGCGCGCCGCGTCCGCGGTCGAATAACCCAGCTCGGCCAGCAGCTCTGCGCTGTGTTCGCCCAGCCGGGGCGGGCTGCGGCGCACCCCCAGGCGTTCGCCGTCGAGCGCGAGCGGCAACAACACGGTCTGCGCGGTCTGGCCGGCGCGTTCGCCATCGGGCAGGGTGATGGGCGCCAGGCCGCCGGTGGCCAGCAGGTGCGGGTCGTCCAGCAGCTCGTGGGGCCGGGTGATGGGTGCAAACGGCAGGCCGTGGCGCTCGAACGTGGCAGCGAGGTCGGCGGCGCTGTGCTCGCCCAGGCGCGCGCGCAATTGCGGAATCAGCCACTCGCGCGAGCGCACACGGCCGTTGTTGGTGTGCAGGCGCTCATCGGCCTGAAGGTCGGCGAAGGCCATGGCCTCGCAGAAGATCGCCCACTGCGTGTCGCTCACCACGGCCAGAAAGATCTGCTCCTCGCCCTGCACGCGGAACACGTCGTAGATGCCCCAGGGCGAGATGCGCTCGGGCATCGGTGCTGCGGGCTGGCCGGTGACCGCGAACTGCATCATGTGTTGCGCCACCAGGAAGATGTTGTTCTCGAACAGCGCGCTCTGCACCTCGCAGCCCAGGCCGGTGTGTTCGCGCGCGCTGAGCGCGGCCATGACACCGATGGCACCGAACAGGCCACCCATGATGTCGTTCACCGACGAGCCCGCGCGCAAGGGATCGCCCGGGCGCCCGGTCATGTAGGCCAGGCCGCCCATCATCTGCACCACCTCGTCGAGCGCGGTGCGGTGGTCGTACGGGCCGGGCAGAAAACCCTTGTGGCTCACGTGGATGAGGCGCGGGTTCAGTGTCTTCAGGCTCTGGTGGTCCAGGCCGAGCTTCTTCATGGTCTCGGGCTTGAAGTTCTCGCTGACCACGTCGGCGGTGGCGATCAGCTTGAGCACGGCCTCCTTGCCCTCGGGCGACTGCAGGTCGAGCACCAGGCTTTTCTTGTTGCGGTTGAACAGTGGGTAGAAGCCCGCGCCCGAGCCGAGCAGGCGGCGCGTGTTGTCACCGCCGGGCGGCTCGACCTTGATGACCTCGGCCCCCAGGTCGGCCAGCACCATGCCGCAGGTGGGGCCCATGACCATGTGGGTGAATTCGACAACGCGAATGCCTTCGTAGGGGAGTTTTGTCATGTCGCTGAGAGGTGAGAAGGCTTCGACAGGCTCAGCCCGAACGGAGCTTGTTGAGCTGCCAGCCCTTGGGCAAACCGGCTTCGGGCGTCATGCCGTAGACCGGTTCGCCCGGCAGGCCGGCCTTGAGGGGTTCGCGCGCGGCGATGAGTTTTGAAATGTCGATGCCGGTGCGCACGCCCATGGCCTCGAACATGAAGACCATGTCTTCGGTGACCACGTTGCCCGAGGCACCGGGCGCGTACGGGCAGCCGCCCAGGCCGCCGAGCGACGCATCGAAGGTGCGCACGCCCACGTCATGGGCGGCCAGGCAGTTGGCCAGGCCCAGGCCGCGCGTGTTGTGCAGGTGGGCCGCACCCGCACGCTCACCCAGCTCGGCGCGCAGCCGTGTGAACAGGCGGCGCACCTGCGCCGGGTTGGCCATGCCGGTGGTGTCCGACAGGCCCACCTCGTCCGCACCCGCTTCCACACAGGCCACGGCCAGGCGTATCACGTCGTCTTCATGAACCGAGCCCTGCAGCGTGCAGCCGAACGCGGTGGACAGGCCCACCTCCATCGCCACGCC
Source organism: Hydrogenophaga sp. (assembly GCF_030373225.1). GTDB lineage: Bacteria > Pseudomonadota > Gammaproteobacteria > Burkholderiales > Burkholderiaceae_C > Hydrogenophaga. Next base: position 42,796 of record NZ_JAUCZG010000036.1, read on the forward strand.
GGGCACGGCGTCGCGCCGCAGCGCGTTCACCTCGCGCAACTCGCCCAGCATCTGTGCCGGCGTCTTGCGCACATTGGCCAGCGAATGCGCCTCGCTCACCGACACCGGCAGGGTGATCTTGTGCACGCCCGAGGCCAGCGCGGCCTCGGCACCGCGCCGGTTGGGCACCAGCGCCATCACCACCAGGCCGGGGTGGCGCAGCGCGTGCTGCACCACCGCAGGTGTGTCGGCCATCTGCGGCAGCAGCCTGGGCGGCACGAAGGAACCGACCTCGATCTCGCGCAGGCCCGCGGCCACGAGCGCATCGATCCAGCGCAGCTTGTGGGCCGTGGGCATGGTGGCCTGGACGGACTGCAGGCCGTCGCGCGGGCCGACTTCGCTGATGAGGACTTCGGGGATGTTGGGCATGGGCTGTGACCGGGGGCAGGCCTGCATTCTGTCAGCCCGATCGCCCCGACGGTGGCTCGAAGCCGTCCGCACCAGCCTCTGCACGAGCGCGCCAGGCGCCTGCGGATCACCCGTCGACAAACACCCTTTTTCAATGCTTGTACTTCTTTGATTCGTGTTTTTTATTCCACATACACAACTTTGGTATTCGTTTTTTCCCTGGTTTGGCCAGAATGCGCGGGGTTTCGACTTGATCAACCAGCAGGATTCAGGCGAGGTAGCAGATGGAACTCGGCAAGTCCCCCGCGCCGGCGCGGCGCGTGGCCACGCTGGCACTGCTGGCGGGTGCCCTCGGCACAGGGCCCGCCGCCGGCCAGACCCCGCGCGACACCGCGCAAAGCGCGGCCGAGCAGCGCCGAGCCGACGAACGCGACGCCCGGCAACGCGAGCAGGCCGTGCCCGAACCCGAGGTCCGGCCGGATGCCCCCCAGGACGCGTCCACGCTGCCTCTGCCCACCATCGAGTCGCCCTGCTTCGTGATCCGGCACATCGAGCTGCGCGACGGCGGGGCACCCGGTTTCGGCTGGATGCTGGACGCGCTCACCGCACCCGACAGCCCGCTGGACCGCTGCCTGGGCACCGGGGGCATCGGTGTGCTGCTCCAGCGCGCCCAACAGGCCGCGGTTGCACGCGGTTTCGTCACCAGCCGCGTGGTGGTGGAACCCCAGCAACTGCAACAGGGGCGGTTGCTGCTGACCCTGTTGCCGGGTCGCATCCGGCAGGTGCGTTTTGCGCAAGCTGGCGCGCGTCACCCTTCCATGCGAGGCGCCCTGCCCGCCCAGGCCGGTGACCTGCTCAACCTGCGCGACATCGAGCAGGCGCTGGAGAATTTCAAGCGCGTGCCCGGTGTTGAGATCGACATCCGCATCGAGCCGGCCGACGAACCGGGCCAGAGCGACCTGCTGATTCACTGGACACAGGGGCGGGCGCTGCGCCTGCAACTGGGGGTGGACGACAGCGGCTCGCGCAGCACCGGCCGCCACCAGGGCAGCGCCACGCTCAGTCTGGCCAACCCGCTCCATCTCAACGACCTGTTCTACCTCGGCCTGCAAGGCAGCCTGGGCGGCGGCGACCCCGGTGCCCGGGGCACCAGCGGCAGCTCGTTGCACTACTCGCTGCCCTGGGGCCGGGCCTTGCTGTCCCTGGACCTGAGCCGCCACCGCTACCTGCAAACCGTGGCCGGCGCCGCGCAGGACTACGCCTACCGCGGCCTCACGGGCTCGCAGGACCTCTCGCTGTCCTACCTGCTGCACCGCGACGCCACCCGCAAGACCACGCTGCACGCCAAGGCGTTCGCCCGGCAGTCGCGCAACTTCATCGACGACACCGAGGTGCAGGTGCAGCGCCGGCGCGTGGGCGGCTGGCAGCTGGGCATCGCTCACCGCGCCCACGTGGGCCCGGGCACGCTGGACCTGAACCTGGGCTACCGGCGCGGCACCGGGGCCTTCGGCTCGCTGCGCGCGCCCGAAGAAGCGTTTGGCGAAGGCACATCGCGCTTCGCGCTGTGGCAGGCCGGCGCGCAGTGGCACAGGCCCTTCAGGCTGGGCGCGCAGACCTGGCAGTTCTCCACCCAGTGGCGCGGCCAGGCGCACCGCACGCCGCTGTCACCGTCCGAACGCTTTGCCATCGGCGCACGCCACACCGTGCGCGGCTTTGACGGCGAGTTCAGCCTGAGCGCCGACAGCGGCTGGTTCTGGCGCAACGAACTCGCCACCCCGCTGGGCGACAGCGGCTCATCGGCCTTCGCCGGGATCGACCACGGCCAGGTGCGAGGCCCCGGCGCGGCGCAGTTGCCGGGTACCCGCCTGAGCGGCGCGGTGCTCGGCCTGCGCGGCAGCGCGGGTGCTGCCAGGGCCGTGCAGTACGAGGTGTTCGCCGGCTGGCCGTTGCACAAGCCCGACGGTTTTCGCACCGCCAACGCCACCGTGGGCTTCTGGCTCACCACCGGCTTCTGACGTCCACGCCATTCACAAGTACCGCCAGGGGAGTTCCATGAATCGCAACCAACACCGCATCGTCTTCAACGCCGCGCGCAGCCAGCTCATGGCCGTGAGCGACACCGCGTCCTCCCACACCCGCTCTTCAGCCAGCGGCGAAGGCCCTGCCCGTGCCACCGGGCCGCAGCGTTGGCGCAGCCTGCTGCTGACGGTGGGCTGCGCGTTGCTGTGGCCCGCCCAGGCACAGATCAGCGCCGACCCTGCCGCCCCGGGCACGCTGCGCCCCACGGTGC
>NZ_JAUCZG010000037.1 GCF_030373225.1 Hydrogenophaga sp.
GCATGTCGACATGCAAGTCGTGGGCCAGCTTGAACTTAATCATCGTTGCCCTAAGCTCTTGCCCATGAAAGCCTACCGAGCGTCCATCCTGCGTTTTGCCGACGACCAGTCTCCCGTGTTCGAGGCCGATGGCCTGCTGGTCGTGGGGCCGGACGCGAAAGGTCGGTCGGTCGTGCGCGCCGTGGGCGACCACGCCGCGCTGATCGACCGTTTCCCCGGTGTGGCGGTGGAAGACCTGCGCGGCAGGATCATTGCGCCGGGATTCGTGGACATGCACATCCATTACCCGCAGACCGACGTGATCGGCGCGCCCGCCGCCGGCCTGCTGCCCTGGCTGGAGAACTACACCTTTCCTCACGAATCGCGCTTTCACGATGCCGGGCACGCCGGCGAGGTGGCGGGTTTCTTTTTTGACGAGCTGGCCCGCCATGGCGTGACCACCGCGCTGACCTTTGCCACCTCGCACCCGGCGTCGGTGAACGCGGCGTTTGAAGAAGCGCAGCGCCGCGGCCTGCGCTTCATCACCGGCAAGGTGCTGCAGGACCGCCACAGCCCGGACGGTGTGCGCGACGACACCGGTCAGAGCCTGATCGACACCGAGGCGCTGATCCAGCGCTGGCACGGCGTGGACCGCCTGGGCTACGCGATCACGCCGCGCTTCGCACCCACCAGCACGCCCGCGCAGTTGCGCGGCGCCGGCGAACTGGCCGCGAAGTACCCCGATGTGTGGATCCAGTCGCATGTGGCGGAAAACCTCGATGAAGTGCGCTGGGCGGCCGAGCTGTTTCCACAGTCGCGCAGCTACCTGGGCGTCTACGGCGACTTCGGCCTGCTGCGCGAGCGCGCGGTGTACGCGCACTGCATCCACCTCGACGCCGCCGACCGTGCCCTCATGGCGCAGACCGGCGCGGTGGCCGCGGTGAGCCCGACCAGCAACCTGTTTCTGGGCAGCGGCTTCTTCGACTTTGCGGCGGCCGACGCCGCCGGCATGGGCCACGGCCTGGCCAGCGACGTGGGCGGCGGCACCAGCTTCTCACCGTTCCACACCATGCTCGCGGCCTACGTCGTGGGCCGCGAGGGCCAGAGCAAGGTGGGCCTGAGCCTCACACCGGGCCAGCTCTGGTGGCAGCACACGGCGGGTGCGGCGAAAGCCCTCGGTCTGGACGGTGTGGTGGGCAACCTGCAGCCCGGCAACGAGGCCGACTTCGTGGTGCTCGATCCAAAAGCCACGCCGCTGCTGGCGCGCAAGACCGCGCAGGCTGGCCATCTTGATGAGCTGCTGTTCGCACTCATCGTGCTGGGCGACGACCGGGTGATCGAACGCACGGTGATCGCCGGCCAGTAAAGCAACGCAAAACCCAAGAGGCATCAAGGGTCCGGCTGCGCCGGCCCCAGATGCCGTCCCCCCTCCCAGCGCCGAAGGCGCGCCAGAGAGGGGGGAAGCCGCGTCAGCGGCGCAGGGGGGAGTGCCGAACCCGCGTCAGCGGCGCAGGGGGGAGCTCTCAGTTATAGGTGAGGTCGCGGGCTTTGCCCCAAAAGACGCGGTATATGAAGATCGTGTACGCAATGATCACCGGCAGCGTGACGGCCACGCCGATGAAGATCACGGTGAGCGCCTCGGTGCCGATCGCCGCCTCCCACACCGTCATGCGGCCGATCACGATGTCGGGGTAGATGCTGTACGACAGTCCGAAGAAGGCCAGCACGAAGATCAGCACGGTGGACACGAACACCACCCAGCCGTAACCGGCCTTCACCGCCTCGGGGTGGGTGACCACCCAGCGGACCGCAAAGAATGCCATGGCGCAACTCAGCGGCACCGGCATCAGCGCGAACACCTCGGGCACACCGAACCATTTCTCCACCACCGCCGGGTTCACCAGCGGCGTGGCGGCCGAGATGGCCAGCAGGGCAGCGCCCATGGGCCAGAGCACGCGCCGCGCCCAGCGCACCGCGCGCAACTGCAGATCGCCATCGGTCTTCATGATCAGCCAGCCCGCGCCCAGCAGGATGTAGGCGGCCGGCAGCGTCACGGCGATGCCCAGGCTGAAAGCCAGGCCGAGCCAGCCTGGCTCGAAGCCGGTGATGTAGCTGCCCAGCATCCAGCCCTGAGCGCTGCTGGCGAGCAGGGAACCGGCGAAGAAGGCCTTGTTCCAGAAGTCCTTGTATTGCAGCGGCGCCTTGACCCGGAAGTCGAACGCCACACCGCGCAGGATCAGGCCGATCAGCATCACGGCCACCGGGAGGTAGAGCGCGGTGAGCACCAGGCTGTGGGCAAACGGAAACGCCACCAGCAGCACGCCCACGCCGAGCACCAGCCAGGTTTCGTTGGCGTCCCAGAACGGGCCGATGCTGGCGATCATGGTGTCCTTCTGGCTTTCACTGGCCAGCGGCAGCAGCAGACCGACACCCAGGTCGTAGCCGTCCAGCACCACATAGGCCAGCAGGGCCAGGCCCATCACGGCAAGGAAGATGAGGGGGAGGAGTTCAGCCCAGGTCATGAATCGTGCTTCCGTTTTGATTCGGTCAAACGCCAGCCTTGCCCAGCGCGGCGCTGTTGCCCCGCACAGGGGCATGTTTGAACGGGTTCTCCGCCATGTACTTGAGCACGCCGATGTAGGTGACCAGCAGCAGGCCATAGACGATCAGGTAGGCCGTGAGGGTGAGCGCGATCATGGGGGGCGCGATGTCGGTGGCGATCTCGCTGGTGCGCAGCAGCCCGTAGACCATGAAGGGCTGACGACCGATCTCGGTGACGTACCAGCCCGAGAGCGTGGCCACCCAGCCCGAGAACGTCATGCCCGCGAGCACCCACAGCAGCGGCTTGGGCAGGCGAACCTTGCCGTCGACCATCTGGCGGCGCTTGCGCCACAGCTGCCAGGCAGCGAACCACGCCACTGCCAGCATCAGGGTGCCCATGCCGACCATCACGCGGAAGGCCCAGAACACGGGTGCCACCGGCGGGTGCGCTCCCTTGAAGTCGTTGATGCCCTGGATCTCTGCGTCGAGGTCGTGCGCCAGGATCAGGCTGGCGAGCTTGGGAATCTGGATGGCGAAGTGGGTCTTGCCCGCCTCTTCGTCCGGAATGCCGAACAGCGTGAGCGGCGCGCCCTTCTGGGTGTCCCAGATGCCCTCCATGGCCGCGACCTTGGCGGGCTGGTGTTCCAGCGTGTTCAGGCCGTGCAGGTCACCGGCGACGAACTGGATCGGGATCACCAGCGCTGCGGCCACCAGCGCCGTGCGCATGGCCTTGTGGGTGCCGGCGGTGGCGCTGCCCTTGATGAGTTGCCAGGCGCACAGGCCGGCGATCAGGAACGACGCGGTGAGGGCCGAGGCCAGCAGCTTGTGGGCCAGACGGTAGGGAAACGAAGGGTTGAACACCACGGCCATCCAGTCGGTGGCGAAGAACTGGCCGTTGACGATCTCGTAACCGGCGGGGGTCTGCAGCCACGAATTCAGGCTCAGGATCCAGAACGCCGACATGGTCGTGCCCAGCGCCACCAGGAAGGTGGCGGCGAGGTGGACGCGCTCCGACACCCGCCCGCGGCCGAACAGCATGATGCCGAGGAAGCTGGCCTCCAGGAAGAACGCGGTCAGCACCTCATAGCCCAGCAGGGGGCCCGAGATGTTGCCGGTCTTCTCCATGAAGCCCGGCCAGTTGGTGCCGAACTGGAAGCTCATCACGATGCCCGAGACCACGCCGAGTGCGAAGGTCAGCGCGAACACCTTGGTCCAGAAGTAGTACGCCTCTTCCCACGCCGGGTCGCGTGTCTTGATGAAGCGCAGCCGGAAGAACAGCAGGAACCAGCACATCGCGATCGTGATGGTCGGGAACAGGATGTGAAAACTGATGTTGGCGGCGAACTGGATGCGGGACAGGATCAGGGCGTCCATGGCGGGTCTTTGGTGCGGGTGGATCGATCGGTGGGTGGCTCAGGCGGCGTGGTCGAGCGGGTCTTTCGGGGGCGTCTTGCGCGCCGGCGACTTGCCAGTGAGGCGGTCCTTGAACTCGAGCACCCGGGTCACGGTGGTTCCCATGCCCATGAGCTGCATGGCGGTCTCGGGCGCCAGTTTCTGCACGTCGTCGAACCAGGTCATGAGGCGGTCGATCAGGTCGTGCATCTCGCGCATGCGGGCCTGCGCATGGCGCTCGGCGTCGGTCGTGGGGGTGTCGAGCAGGGCGGTGCGCAACATCGAGAGCGTGGGCTCCACCTCGCGGCGGCGGCGCTCTTCGGCCAGCACGCGGAAGATCTCCCACACGTCGGCCGGGGCTTCGAAGTACTCGCGCCGGTCGCCCGGCTGGTGGCGCAGGCGCACCAGACGCCAGGCCTGCAGTTCCTTGAGGCCCATGCTCACGTTCGAGCGCGAGAACTCCAGCGTCTCGGCGATGTCGTCGGCGTTGAGCGCCTGGGGCGAGATGTAGAGCAGGGCGTAGATCTGGCCGACGGTGCGGTTGATGCCCCATTTGCTGCCCATTTCCCCGAAGTGGGCAACGAACTCGCGGTTGAGGGGTGGGAGGTGGTCTTGCAGTGGCATGGGCGTGACTGTACCGGCGACGGCTTGAGTTTTCAGTAATTACTGAAATGCCGGAAAGTACATGGGGTCATCCCGGTGCGCCGGTCCGTCGGGGCCGGAGCCTGAATCCCTACAATCGCGCACCATGAGCATCAAAAGCGACAAATGGATCCGCCGCATGGCCGAAGAACACGGCCTGATTTCACCCTTCGAGCCCGGCCAGGTGCGCTCGGTGGACGGCAAGAAGGTCATCAGCTATGGCACCAGCAGCTACGGCTACGACATCCGCTGCGCACCCGAATTCAAGGTGTTCACCAACATCCACAGCACGGTGGTGGACCCGAAGAACTTCGACGAGAACAGCTTTGTCGACATCAACAAGGATGTCTGCGTGATTCCGCCGAACAGCTTCGCGCTGGCGCGCACCATGGAGTACTTCCGCATCCCGCGCAACGTGCTCACCATCTGCCTGGGCAAAAGCACCTACGCGCGCTGCGGCATCATCGTCAACGTGACGCCCTTCGAGCCCGAATGGGAAGGCTACGTGACGCTCGAGTTCAGCAACACCACGCCGCTGCCGGCCAAGATCTACGCCGGTGAGGGTTGTGCCCAGGTGTTGTTCTTCGAGAGCGACAAGGACGACGTCTGCGAGGTCAGCTACAAGGACCGTGGCGGCAAGTACCAGGGACAGACCGGGGTGACCCTTCCCAAGGCTTAGGCAAGAGTCCCCCCGCCGCGCTTCGCGCGACCTCCTCAGGGGGCAACACCTGCGGTCCGGCAAAGCCGGTTCCGCGGTGTTCTGGACTGTCGTTCCACCGCCGGTAGCTTGACTTGCATCAAAGCCTTGTGGGGAGTGGACCGATAGCATCGGTCGCCATGTCCAGCAGTCCTGTCTTTCCCGCTTTCCCCGACCCCATCCCCGCCAGTCAACCCCTGCCGCACCGCAAGGTGATCCGCAGCTGGCTCGCCCCCATCGTCGAACGCCGCACCGCGCGCGCCATCGCCTTGCTGGTGCTCGACTGGGCGGTGTTTGCCGCGCTCATGGTGGGCACGGTGCTGCTGTCGGCCTGGTGGGCCAAGCTGCTGTGTGGCCTGGCGGCCGGCTTCATGATCGGGCGCCTCTTCATCATCGGCCACGATGCCTGCCACCAGAGCTACACGCCGCACCGCGGACTCAACCGCGCGCTCGGGCGCCTCGCCATGCTGCCTTCGCTCACGCCGTACAGCCTGTGGGAAGTGGGGCACAACGTGGTGCACCACGGCTACACCAACCTCAAGGGGGTGGACTTCGTCTGGGCACCCCTGACCCGCGCGGAGTTCGATGCGCTGGGTCCCGGGCAGCGCCGGCTCGAGCGGCTCTACCGCAGCGGCTGGGGACCCGCGGCCTACTACCTGATCGAGATGTGGTGGAAGCGCATGTTCTTTCCACGCAAGACCTACCTGGGCACGCGGCGCGCCGAATTTGTCCGGGACGGTGTGATCGTGATCGCCACCGCCGCGGTGTGGATCGGCTCCCTGGTGGCTGCGGCCCTGGCCACCGGCCAGTCCGTCGCCTTGCTCGTGGGCCTGGGCTTTGTGGTGCCCTTCCTGTTCTGGAACGCCATGATCGGCTTCGTGGTCTACGTGCACCACACGCACACCGCCGTGCAGTGGCACGACGACAAGGCCGCCTGGGCGCGCGCCGCGCCCTTTGTGTCAACGACCGTGCACCTGACCTTCCCGATGCGCGTCGGTGCGCTGCTGCACCACATCATGGAGCACACCGCGCACCACGTGGACATGAGCATCCCGCTCTACAAGCTCGAAGGCGCGCAGCAGTTGCTGGAAACCACCTTGCCCGGCCGCATCACCGTGCAGCGGTTCTCGTGGCGCTGGTATTTCGACACCGCGCGTCGCTGCAAGCTCTACGACTTCGAGCGCCGCTGCTGGACCGACTTCAAGGGACGCCAGACCAGCCCCCGCCACACGGCCATCGCCTGAGCGCCGGCGGCCCGGATAATGGGCCGCGCAGCGACTCCCGCTGCGCAGGAGACGCAGCATGAAATGGGAAAACAACCGGGCGTCCGACCAGGTCGAGGACCGACGCTCGAGCCCTGGGCGGGGCCTCGGCGGTGGCGGCGGACGCAAGCTCGGGCTGGGGACCATCGCGGTGGCGCTGGTGGCCGGCTGGATCTTCGGCATCAATCCCATGACCATCCTGGGCGCGCTCAGCGGTGGCGACCTGGCGCCGGCTGCCCAGGTGGAAAGCCGCCAGGGCCCGGCCCAGGCCCCGACCGACGACATGGGCCGTTTCGTGGCCTCGGTGCTCGGTGGCACCGAAGACGTGTGGGGCCCCATGTTCCAGCAGGCCGGATCGACCTACCAGAAGCCGCGCCTGGTGCTGTTTCGCGGCGCCACGCCCACGGCCTGTGGCACCGGTGAATCGGCGATGGGACCGTTTTACTGCCCTGGCGACCAGAAGGTCTACATCGACCTGGGCTTTTACGACACCCTTCGCACCCAGCTGGGCGCGCCGGGCGACTTCGCGCAGGCCTATGTGATCGCCCACGAGGTGGGCCACCACGTGCAGAACCTGCTCGGCATCACCGGCAAGATGGACGAAATGCGCGGCCGGGTCAGCCAGCGCGAGTTCAACGCCATGTCGGTGCGTGTCGAGTTGCAGGCCGACTGTTTTGCCGGCATCTGGGCGCACCACAACCAGAAGACCGGCAACATCCTGGAGCCGGGCGACGTGGAAGAGGCGCTGAACGCGGCCGCCGCCATCGGCGACGACGCCCTGCAGCGCAAGAGCCAGGGCCAGGTGGTGCCCGACAGCTTCACCCACGGCACCAGCGAGCAGCGCCAACGCTGGTTCAACAGCGGTTTGAAGACAGGCAGTGTCCAAGCCTGTGACACCTTCAAGACGGCAGCACTCTGAGTGACGATCCGGCCGAGTTGGGCGAAAAACGGTCAAAGTGCGACAATAACGGGCTAACTTTGATGCCCATGACCCAATCCTTTTCCGAACTGTCCCTCTCTCCCGCCATCGAGCGTGCCGTGGCCGAAATGGGCTACGAGACCATGACGCCGATCCAGGCGCAGGCGATTCCCGTGGTGCTGCAGGGCCGTGACGTGATGGGCGCCGCCCAGACCGGCACCGGCAAAACCGCGGCCTTCACACTGCCCCTGCTGCAGCGCATGATGAAGCACGAGAACGCGTCCACCTCGCCCGCACGCCACCCGGTGCGCGCACTGGTGCTGCTGCCCACGCGCGAACTCGCCGACCAGGTGGCCGAGCAGGTCAAGCTCTACGCCAAGTACACCCAGCTGCGAAGCATGGTCGTGTTCGGCGGCATGGACATGAAGCCGCAGACCGCCGAGCTGAAAAAGGGCGTCGAGGTGCTGGTGGCCACGCCCGGGCGCCTGCTCGACCACATCGAAGCCAAGAACTGTGTGCTCAACCAGGTCGAATACGTGGTGCTGGACGAGGCCGACCGCATGCTCGACATCGGCTTTCTGCCCGACCTGCAGCGCATCCTGTCGTACCTGCCCAAACAGCGCACCACGCTGCTGTTCTCGGCCACCTTCTCCAGCGAGATCAAGCGCCTGGCCGGCAGCTACCTGCAGGACCCGGTGACGATCGAAGTGGCGCGCTCCAACGCCACCGCTTCCACGGTCGAGCAGCACTTCTACAGCGTGGACGACGACGACAAGCGCAGCGTGCTCAAGAAGATCCTTGCCGAGCGCGGCCTCAAGCAGGCCTTTGTGTTCGTCAACAGCAAACTGGGCTGCGCGCGTCTGGCCAGGTCGCTCGAGCGCGAGGGTCTCAACACCACCGCCCTGCACGGCGACAAGAGCCAGGATGAACGCCTCAAAGCCCTGGAAGCCTTCAAGAGCGGTGCGGTGGACCTGCTGGTGTGCACCGACGTGGCCGCGCGCGGTCTCGACATCAAGGACGTGCCGGCGGTGTTCAACTTCGACATCCCGTTCAACGCCGAAGACTACGTGCACCGCATTGGCCGAACCGGGCGCGCTGGCGCGTCGGGCCTGGCGGTGTCGTTCGTGAGCGCACGCGACGCGCGCCTGATGGGCGACCTGGAAAAGCTGCTTGGCAAGAAGCTGGAGCTCGAAGCGCTGGAGCTCGAGGCGGACAAACGCCCGGCCGGTCGGTTCAACGACGGCCAGCGTGCGTGGCAGGCGGCGGAAGGTGCCGACGAGCGCCGCGATTCCCGCGAGGTCCGCGAGGTCCGCGAATCGCGCGAGAGCCGCCCGCCGCGCGATCGCGAGGTGCGCAGCGAAGCCCGCGCCGGTGCAGCCACCCGCCCGGTGCGTGCACCGCGCGCCCCGGCCGACCCGCTGTTCGACAAGCCCTACGAGCCCAGCGCCAGCGGAGAAACACCGCCGTCGTGGGAGGCCTCGTCGCGCCCCACCGCACGCACCGTCTCGCCCAACATCAAGTCGCGCAAGAAGGTGCCCGCGCTCTTCAAGAGCGCACCCGTGCCCATGGTGGCAGAGCCGTCACCTGAGCCGGTGCCTGCACCGGTGCAGGAAGACTGAGCCTTGCCCTGTGCGGCTGGCCCGCGCGATCAGCCGGTCTTGCCGGGCTTCAACGCCTGCGTGCAGCGCACGGCGATGCGCTCCACCTCGCCGGCAGATCCCAGCATGCGCGCAGCGGTCAGGCAGCCACCCCACACACAGCCGGTGTCCAGCGGCAAAACACCTTCGCGCTGCACACCGCGCAGCGTCGACCAGTGGCCAAACGCCACCGGCACGCCGGCCGTGCGCCGGCCCGGCACGTCGAACCACGGCATGAAGCCGGGCGGTGCGCCGTCGGCACCCTCGGTGGTGGCGAATTCCATCACGCCCTGCGCGGTGCAGAAACGCAGCCGCGTGAACGCGTTGACCACCACCCGCAGGCGGTCGGCCCCGCGCAAGGATTCGCTCCAGAAGGCGGGTTCGTTGCCGTACATCTGCTTCAGGAATGACGTCCAGTCGGCGCTGCGCAGCGCCGACTCGAGTTCGCGGGCGCGTGCCATCGTGTCGGCCAGGTCCCACTGCGGCAGCACGCCGGCGTGCACCATCAACCAGCCGTGTTCGAACAGCGCCACCGGGCGCTGGCGCAGCCAGTCGAGCAAGGCATCGCGGTCGGGTGCATCGAGGATGTCGCCCACGGTGTCGTTGCGGTGCGGCTTGCGCACACCATGGGCGGCGGCCAGCAGGTGCAGGTCGTGGTTGCCGAGCAGGCAGTGCGCCGCGCCTTCGAGCGCGATGAGCCGGCGCAGGACCTGCAGGGAAGCCGGTCCCCGGTTGACCAGATCCCCCAGCAGGTACAGCGTGTCGCGGCTGGGGGAGAACGCGATTTCATCCAGCAAACGGCCCAGGGCTTCGTCACAGCCCTGGACATCCCCGATCATGTAGAGTGACATCGCCCGATTATGGACATCCTCCTCATTGTTTTTCTCACGCTGCTCAATGGCGCTTTCGCCATGTCCGAGCTGGCGCTGGCCTCCAGCCGCAAGGCCCGTCTCGCGGCGATGGCCGAGGTGGGAGACAAGGGCTCCATCACGGCTCTGAAGCTGCTCGAGAACCCCACGCAGTTCCTCTCGTCGGTGCAGGTCGGCATCACCTCCATCGGCATGCTCAACGGCATCGTGGGCGAGGCCGCGTTCAGCGGTGACCTGGGGCTGTGGATGGAGGCCAAGGGCCTCACCGAGGCCACGGCCAACGTTCTCTCCACCGCCGTGGTGGTGGTGACCATCACCTTCATCACCATCGTGTTCGGCGAACTCGTGCCCAAGCGCATCGGCCAGCTGTATCCCGAAGCGGTGTCGCGCTGGGTCTCGCGCCCCATGACTTTCGTGGCGACGGCGGCCAAGCCCTTTGTGTGGCTGCTCACGCAGACCACGCAAGGCATGCTCAAGCTGCTGCGCATCGACACCAACGCGGTGCAGCACGTGACCGAAGAAGAGATCAACGCCAGCCTCGAGGAAGGTGTTGACGCCGGCATCATCGAAGAGCACGAGCACCAGATGGTGCGCAATGTGTTCCTGCTCGATGACCGCCAGCTCACCTCCATCATGGTGCCGCGCTCCGAGATCCAGTGGCTCGACGCGCAGGACAGCATCGACGAGGCGGTGCAGCGCGCCTGGACCACCGGTCACTCGTGGTACCCGGTGTGTCGCGGCGGGCTGGACGACGTGGTCGGCGTGATCCACCTGCCGCGCATGCTGGCGCTGCAGGCCGAAGACAACAACGAAGCCCTGATGCGCCATGCGCAGCCCGCGGTGTTCGTCCCTGAAACCCTCAGCGGCATGGAGCTGCTGGAACAGTTTCGCGCGCGCGCCACCCGCATGGTGTTCGTGGTCGACGAATACGGCGTGGTGCAAGGCCTGCTCACGCCGCTGGACATGCTCGAGGCCATCACCGGCGAGCTCTCCCCGCACACCGCACTGGACGCCTGGGCCACGCAACGCGAAGACGGCGCGTGGCTGATCGACGGTGCCATGCCGGTGGCCGAACTCAAGTCGCGCCTGGACATCGACGAGCTGCCCGACGAGGACAAGGGCCGCTACAACACCGTGGCCGGTCTCATGCAGACGGTGGCCGGGGACATGCTGGCGCAGGCCGACAGCGTGGAATGCGCGGGCTGGCGCTTCGAGGTGCTGGTGCTGGACGGCCGGCGCATCGACCAGGTGCTGATCTCGCGCCTGCCGCCAGCCGACCTCGCGGCGCCAACCGACGGCTGACCGGTCTTGATCGGGCGACCGGTCGCGATGCAGCCGACGTCAGTTAAGCATTTCTTAACTGACCTGCCAGCAGGTTTGAATTTACCTTAGTCGACGTCGTTCCTACAGTCGGGTTGTGTTTGACAACCGACCCCAGGAGACCACGTGACCGACACCACCAACAGCATCATCACCGATGCCAAAAAACGCTACAGCGCCGGCGTGCTCAAGTACCGCCAGATGGGCTACTGGCAGCCCGACTACGAAATCAAGGAAACCGACACGCTGTGCCTGTTCCGCATCACGCCGCAGGACGGCGTGGACCCGGTGGAAGCGGCCGCCGCGGTGGCCGGTGAATCGAGCACCGCGACCTGGACCGTGGTGTGGACCGATCGCCTGACGGCCTGCGACAGCTACCGCGCCAAGGCCTACAAGGTCGAGCCGGTGCCCGGGCGCCCGGGTGAGTATTTCGCCTGGGTCGCCTACGACCTGATCCTGTTCGAGGAAGGCTCGATCGCCAACATGACGGCCAGCCTGATCGGCAACGTGTTCAGCTTCAAACCGCTGAAGGCCGCGCGCCTGGAAGACATCCGGGTGCCGGTGGCCTACGTCAAGACCTTCAAGGGCCCGCCCACCGGCCTGGTGGTCGAGCGCGAGCGCCTGGACAAGTTCGGTCGTCCGCTGCTGGGCGCCACCACCAAACCCAAGCTGGGCCTGTCGGGCCGCAACTACGGGCGCGTGGTGTACGAGGGCCTCAAGGGCGGCCTGGACTTCATGAAGGACGACGAGAACATCAACTCGCAGCCCTTCATGCACTGGCGCGACCGTTTCCTGTACGTGATGGACGCGGTCAACAAGGCCAGCGCAGCCACGGGTGAGGTCAAGGGCAGCTACCTCAACGTGACGGCCGGCACGATGGAGGAGATGTACCGCCGCGCCGACTTCGCCAAGGAACTCGGCAGCGTGATCGTGATGGTTGACCTGGTGATCGGCTACACCGCGATCCAGAGCATGGCCGAGTGGTGCCGCGCCAACGACATGATCATGCACATGCACCGCGCCGGTCATGGCACCTACACGCGCCAGAAGAACCACGGCGTGAGCTTCCGCGTGATCGCCAAATGGCTGCGCCTGGCGGGCTGCGACCACCTGCACACCGGTACCGCGGTCGGCAAGCTCGAGGGCGATCCGATGACGGTGCAGGGCTACTACAACGTCTGCCGCGACAGCTACACCAAAACCGATCTGCAGCGCGGCCTGTTCTTCGACCAGGACTGGGCCGACCTGAAGAAGGTGATGCCGGTGGCCTCGGGCGGCATTCACGCCGGCCAGATGCACCAGCTGATCGACCTCTTCGGCGACGACGTGGTGTTGCAGTTCGGTGGCGGCACCATCGGCCACCCGCAGGGCATCCAGGCCGGCGCCGTGGCCAACCGCGTGGCGCTCGAATGCATGGTCAAGGCGCGCAACGAGGGCAAGAACATCCTCGAAGAAGGCCCGAGCATCCTGCGCAAGGCGGCTGAAGGCTGCAGCCCGCTGAAGGCCGCGCTCGACACCTGGGGCGAGATCAGCTTCAACTACACCAGCACCGACACGTCGG
Source organism: Hydrogenophaga sp. (assembly GCF_030373225.1). Lineage (GTDB taxonomy): Bacteria > Pseudomonadota > Gammaproteobacteria > Burkholderiales > Burkholderiaceae_C > Hydrogenophaga. The sequence continues at coordinate 12,820 of NZ_JAUCZG010000037.1, forward strand.
ACTACGCCGTCACGCCATCTGTGGCGTGAACGAAAGCACCCCCTGCCCCGCTGCGCGGCTTCCCCCTCTCTCGCCTTCGGCGGGAGGGGGACGGCACCTGGGACCGGCGCAGCCGGATCCTCGGTGCCTCTGGATGAGCGCCACCTCACGCCAACGTCTTTGACCTGTTTTCCGGAGCTACCCACCATGATGACCAACCCCACCGGCCGCCTCACGCAAGGCCAGTTCAGCTTTTTGCCCGACCTCACCGATGCCGAGATCGCGATGCAGATCGAGTACGGCCTGAAGAAGGGCTATGCCTGGAGCGTCGAATACACCGACGACCCGCACCCGCGCAACACCTACTGGGAGATGTTCGGCAACCCGATGTTCGACATGAAGGACGCGGCCGGCGTGATGGTTGAACTGCACGCCTGCCGCAAGACCTTTCCGAACCACTACATCCGCATGATGGCCTTCGACTCGACGCGCAACACCGAGTCGATCGTGATGAGCTTCATCGTCAACCGGCCGGCCACCGAGCCGGGCTTCGGTCTCTCGCGCCAGGAGGTCGGGGGCCGCTCGATGCGTTACACGGTGCACAGCTACGCCACCGACACGCCCGAGAGCGAGCGCTACGGCCAGTGAGCGGTCGGGCCATGAACGCACCGAGCTACAACATCCCGGGGGCGGCGGCGCCAGCGGCGTCACCAGCGCCGACCGCGGCTGTCGGCGACAGCGGTGCGCGCACCGTCAACGAGGTGCTGGCCCAGAGCCAGGTCGAGGCGGTCATGGACGAACTGGACCGCGACCTCATCGGACTCGCGCCGGTGAAGGCGCGCATCCGCGACATCGCAGCCCTGCTGGTGGTCGACAAGCTGCGACTCAACCTGGGCCTGCAGGCCCAGACGCCGTCGCTGCACATGAGCTTCACCGGCAACCCCGGCACCGGCAAGACCACGGTGGCCATGCGCATGGCAGAAATCCTGCACCGCCTGGGCTATGTGCGAAAAGGTCATGTGGTGAGCGTCACGCGCGACGATCTGGTGGGCCAGTACATCGGCCACACGGCGCCGAAGACGAAGGAGGTGCTGAAGAAAGCCATGGGTGGCGTGCTCTTCATCGACGAGGCCTACTACCTCTACCGCCCCGAGAACGAGCGCGACTACGGCCAGGAGGCGATCGAGATCCTGCTGCAGGTGATGGAGAACCAGCGCGACGACCTGGTGGTCATCGTGGCGGGCTACAAGGACCGCATGGACACCTTCTTCAAGTCCAACCCGGGCCTGTCCTCGCGCATCGCGCACCACCTCGACTTTCCGGACTACGGTCAGGGCGAGCTGCTCGACATCGCCGACCGCATGCTCGGCACCATGAACTACCGCTTCGGTGACGGTGCGCGCGAGGTGTTCGAGCGCTACCTGCAGCGCCGCATACCGCTGCCGCACTTCGCGAACGCGCGCAGCGTGCGCAACGCGCTCGACCGCGCGCGGTTGCGCCAGGCCAGCCGCCTGTTTGTCGACCGCGACCGCGAACTCACCCGCGACGACCTCACCACCCTGATGCCGGCCGACATCCTGGCCAGCCGGCTGTTCAGCGCGGCAGACCCCGGCTGAAGCCGGGCAGGGCGCTGCCCGGGCGCCATCGCATCACCCCGGCTCGATGCGCCACCAGGGTGGCAACAGGGCGCGCACCTCGGGGCGGGTGAAACGGTCGTCCATCAGCACCACCACGCCGTGGTCGTCGGGTCCGCGGATCACGCGCCCGGCGGCCTGCACCACTTTCTGCAGGCCCGGGAACAGGTAGGCGTGGTCGTAGCCGCGGCCGCCACCCGCCTGCAACCGCGCCCGCAGCGCTTCGTTCAGCGGGTTCACCTGCGGCAGGCCCAGTGTGGCGATGAAGGCGCCGATCAGCCGCCGGCCCGGCAGGTCGATGCCCTCGCCAAAGGCGCCGCCCAGCACGGCAAAGCCGATGCCCTGGCTGTGCGCGGTGAAGCGCGCGATGAAGGCGTCACGATCGGCCTCGGCCATGCCGCGCGACTGCGACCAGACGGCAATGTCCGGGTGGCTCAAGCCCAGCCGCGCGAGCACCTGCTGCAGGTAGTCGAAGCTGCTGAAGAAAGCGAGGTAGTTGCCCGGCTGCGCGTGGTACTGCGCCGCCATCACGGCGACCACCGCGTCCAGCGAGGCGGCACGGTCGTTGAAGCGGGTCGAGAGGTGCGGCATGACCTGCACCTTGAGTTGCGCCGGGTCGAACGGCGAAGGCACGTCCAGCCGCGCCACGTCGCTCGGCAGGCCGAGCAGCCGGATCGTGTGGTCCATGGGGCTGAGCGTGGCCGAAAACAGCGTGGCGCTGTGCGCGGCCTGCCAGCGCGGCACCAGGTGGGGCGCCGGCACCAGGTTGCGGATGGCCAGCCGGGCGCGCGCCGCGCGGGCCCGGACGGCCGCGCCGGCCTGGGTGATCTCCACCAGCGAGTGATCGCCGAACACCTCGGCCACGCGCACAAAGTGCAGCACCTCGAACAGCCAGGCCTGCACGCGCGCATCGGGTGCGCCGGCGTCCTGCGCCAGGTGCTCCGACAGGTCGGCGGCGTGGCGCTGCAGCGCACCCACCAGACCGTCGGGGAGCTCGTTCAACAGCAACTGCGCGCCCGCCGCGGGGCGGGCCAGCGTGCCCCAGAAACGGTGCAGGCGGTCCAGCGAGGCTTTCAGGCCCGCCGGTGCTGCCTTGCGCAACGCGGCGAGCGACAGCGGATCGAGCTCGGCGCTGTACATCAGGCGCGTGCGTTCGATCAGGTTGTGCGCCTCGTCGAGCAGCAGCCCGACCCGCCAGGGCTCGCCCACGGTCAACGCCCAGGCGTGCGCGCCGAGATCGAAGAAATGGTTGAAGTCGCCCACCACCACGTCGCTCCAGCGCAGCATGTCCTGCCCCAGGTAGTAGGGACACACGCCGTGCTTCAGTGCCACGCTGCGCAGGCTTGCGCGGTCCAGCCAGGCCGACTGCGCAGCCTCCTCGCGGGCCTGCGGCAGCCGGTCGTAGAAGCCCTGCGCCAGCGGGCAGGACTCGCCGTGGCAGGCCTTGTCGGGGTGTTCGCAGGCTTTCTCGCGCGCCACCCGCTCCAGCACCCGCAGGCGCGCGGTGCCGTCCTGCGGCTGCAAGTGCCGCAGGGCGTCGAGGGCGAGCTGGCGACCGGGCGTTTTGGCGGTCAGGTAGAGCAGTTTGTCGGTGCCTTGTGCGGGCATGGCCTTGAGTGCGCCGAACAGCGTGGCCACGGTCTTGCCGATGCCGGTGGGCGCTTGCGCCAGCAGGTGCCGGCCGTGGTGGTGCGTGCGCCAGGTGGCGACCGCCAGATCGCGCTGGCCGGCGCGAAAACCGTCGAAGGGAAAGGCCAGCGCCTGCAGTTGCGCGTCGCGCGCGCGCCGGTGGGCCTGCTCGCTGCGTGCCCAGCCCAGGTAACGCGCGCACAGGGTGTTGAAGTGCTCGCGCAGTTCGTCGGCCGTCTGCCAGTTCACCAGCACGGTCTCGACCTGGGTGTCGATGTTGAAGTACACCAGCGCCACCTCGATGCGCGCCAGGCCGAGCTGTTCACACAGCATCCAGGCGTAGACACGGGCCTGGGCCAGGTGCAGGGCGCGGTGGTTCCCGCGCACCAGCGCCACGTCGCCGCGGTGGGTCTTGATCTCTTCCAGCCGCGGTGCCACCGGGTCGAAGCCGTCGGCCCGGCCCTGCACCAGCAAATCGCCGCAGCGCGAGGCCAGCGGCAGCTCGCGCTGCCAGGGCGCGGGGCGGCGCGCGGTCACGGTGTCGTGGCCGGCCACGCCATCCTGCGCGCTGGGCGAGGGCGTGAAGCGCAGGTCGAGATCACCGGCCTGGGCGGTGAAGGCGCACAGCACGCGCACGGCCACCCGCAGCCCCTCCGGCGGGTCGTCCGTTGACATCAAGGTTCCGGCGTTCACGGCGTGGCCGGCGCGGCGGCAGGGAACAGCGTTGGCGGATCTCCGGGTCGCCAGCGCGGCACCCGCAGCATGGCCTGCGCCATCAGCGCACCACCGGCCCAGGCATCGTGCCAGCGCCGCGTGGCGGCCCACGGCGAGGCGGCCCACCAGGCGGCGTCCACCCCGGCGAACTGGCGCACGAACGGGAAGATCGCGGCGTCCACCAGGCAGGGACGATCTCCACCGAGCTGGGGTGAGCGGGCGAGCCGCGCCTCCAGCGGCTCGACGAGGCAGGCCACCGCCTGGTCGCGCCACGCGCCGGCGCTGCGCCCGGGGTGGCGATCGGCGTATTTGTAGCGATCGAGGGCCTGCTTGAAGTCGCCGTCGCAGAGATCGACCAGTGCGCGCAGCCCGGGCGCGCCGGCGCGTTCGAGCCAGCCGTCGGCATCGTGTTGCTCCAGCGCCCACTGCATGATTTCGCGGCTGTGGGCGATCACCTCGCCGTGCACGAACTGCAGCACCGGCACGGTGCCCGCTGCCGAAGCCGCCAGCAGGTCGGCCGGCTTGTCCGACAGCACCACCTCGCGCAGTTGCACCGCCACGCCGGCCTGGCACAGCGCGAGGCGGGCGCGGATGGCGTAGGGGCAGCGGCGGAAGGAATACAGGATGGGCAGCACAGCCCGACATGATGGCACGCAGGGGCGTGCGTCCTGCCTGGCCAAGGCACACGGGCGGGGTCAGGCTGCCCCTGGCCCTGCAAGGCCGACAGCGGCGCGCTAAGCTCCTGCGCAGTTTTGTCCAGACCCGAGGAGACCCCCCATGGAAGACCCACGCTGCTGCGGTACCGGCACCTGCATCATCAACGACGAAGGCCAGTGCTGGTGCGGCCAGACCTGGGACGGCGAGCGCATGTGCTTCGCCCAGGTTGCACCCACGCCTGCCCCGGCGCTGGACAGCCCGCCGCCACCTGGCGACGAAGCACCCCGCTGAGCCCGGCCACGCGGCCGTTGCGCCGCTGGTGGCCAGGGTGTGAGCGCACCCGCATGGGTTGGGCACCGTACAGACCCCTCATGCCCATTGCCCGAGGCTTGCATCCTTGACAGGCGCAGCGTTGCGTCTGCCCACCCCGGAGATGCCAACATGCCTCGCGCCGATTCCGAGTCCCGACTGCCCGCTGTGCCTTCCCGACCCACCCAGGCGACGGCGCCGCGCCCGATCCTCACCCACAGCGCCAATGCCGTGGTGCCCCTGCACTGGTTGTCCACGGCCGCTGCGTTCTCAGGCACCGGCGGACTGGTCAGTGGCGACGACCTCGCGGACCTGATCCGCCACCGCTGCGAAGCGGCGGGCTGGTTGCCCGACTCCGAGCCGGTGTCGCTGGTGGCCCGCTGGATCGTGACCCGTTCGGTGATCTCGCTGGACAGTCCCTGGGGTCCGATGTTCCCGCTGTTCCAGTTCGACCTGCCCACCGCGTCGGTGGTGGACGCCATGGCGCCGTTGCTGGCCGAGCTGACCCGGGTGTTCGACGATGTCGAGCTGGCGCTGTGGTTCGTCACCCCGAACGACTGGCTGGGTGGCGCCCGCCCGGTGCACGCCATGCAGCACAGCCTGCCCGCGGTGTTGCAGGCCGCCCGGGCCGACCGCTTTGTGGCCGGCGGCTGGTGAACGGCCCGACGACAAGCGGCCCCCGGCATTGAGCGTGCTCAACGCGGCTGCAACACCGGCCCGCACACTGCTCCTGCCTCACCCACAGGAGACACCATGAAACAGCTTCAGGACAAGCCGACGCGCAAGCAGGCCAGCAGCCGCACGGGCAAGCGGGTCAATGCAGCGCAGGGCGCCACCCCGGCCACCGACAGCATGGCTGGCCACGACAGCTTTGGCGTCGAGCGCATCCACGCGGTCGCCTACGGGTTCTACGAGGCCCGTGGCTGCGTGGACGGCCACGACCTCGACGACTGGCTGGCGGCCGAGGCGGCGGTGGCCCGCGAGGTGCAGGGCAGCCGGTCCGGCAAGGCCGCCGCAGACCACTGAACGCAGCCTGCTGACGCGGGTCAGTTCCGGCCAGCCCAGTCGAGCGCGGCCTTGCCACCGGCGGCCGACGCGGTGCTCACCAGCGTGCCCCAGGCCATGTCGACCAGCGAGAGCTTCCACGGCCAGTCCTTGAGCGTGGCCCAGTTGGTCAGGTCGTAGGTCGCATAGGTGAAAAAACCGAACAGCGCGGCCAGGGTGAGCGTGGTGCCCCAGCTGTGGGGCGCGGTGTGCGGGGCGACCGCGAAGATCACCAGGCCGAGCGCGAACAGCAGGTAGAACACCACGGCCACCAGCACGTCGCCGTTGGGCAGCACCAGCAGCCAGCGCGGGTGGTCCAGCCCGCTGGCGAACGCGCCCACACGCAGGCCGGCGGCCGGCACCGGGGACCGGCCGGCCAGTCTTTGGCCGGTGCGATGTTGACGGTGGGTATCAGTGTGGAGCCGGGTTCTTGCAGGGTCGGGCCGGGCCGGCAACCGGCTGCCGGGAATGAAGGTCGCAGGGCCAGGTGGGGAGGGACTCATCGGTGCAGCCTAAGCCCCGCACCCCGGCGTGTCCATGCAAGTCCCTCACAAGACGCACGCCCGTGCCCTGTGTGGGCCAGCGAACGGACAAGTCGCGTCACAATGTTTAGGTTCACTGCAGGCTGCCCGCTTCGGGCTGCGCCGCAACGCACTCCCCCCACCGATGCCAGAGCAACGTCCCGCCGATCCCACCCCCTCCGCCGGGAACCACGAGCTGTCCGAGGACGGCCGGCGCAGTGCGCTGCTCAAGGCGGGAGCGCTGCAGAACGCCATTCTCAACAGCGCGAACTTTTCCATCATCGCCACCGACGAGCTGGGCATCATCCAGATCTTCAATGTGGGCGCCGAGCACATGCTGGGCTACCGCGCCGACGAGGTGATCGACCGGGTGAGCCCGAGCGACCTGCACGATCCGATGGAGGTGACGGCCCGCGCGGTGGCACTGAGCACCGAGCTCGATACGCTGATCGCGCCCGGCTTCGAAGCCCTGGCCTTCAAGGCCTCGCGCGGTATCGAGGACATCTACGAACTCACCTACATCCGCAAGGACGGCAGCCGGTTTCCGGCCATCGTCTCGATCACCGCGCTGCGCGACGACGACGCCGGCCTCATCGGCTACCTGCTGATCGGCACCGACAATTCCGCACGCAAACTGGTGGAACGGCAGCTCAACGAGGCGGTGGCCGCCGCCGAAAAGGCCAATCTGGCCAAGTCCGATTTCCTCTCGAGCATGAGCCACGAACTGCGCACGCCGCTCAACGCCATCCTGGGTTTTGCGCAGCTGGTCGAGTCGGGAACACCTGTGCTCACCGCCACGCAGAAGCGCAGCATGGACCAGATCCTCAAGGCCGGCTGGTACCTGCTGGACCTGATCAACGAGATCCTGGACCTCGCGTTGATCGAGTCGGGCAAGCTGTCGCTGTCGGTGGAGCCGGTCTCGCTGCAGGAGGTGCTGACCGAATGCCGCTCGATCGTGGAGGCGCAGGCGCGCCAGCGCAGCATCGGCATGGCCTTTCCGCGGCTGCCGGCGCACAGCTATGTGAAAGCCGATCGCACCCGCCTGAAGCAGGTGCTGATCAACCTGCTCTTCAATGCCATCAAATACAACAAGCCGGCCGGCCACGTGTCGGTCGAATGCACTGAACGCACATCGGGCACGCTGCGCATCAGCGTTCGCGACACCGGCGCGGGGCTTTCGTCCGAGCAGGTGAGCCAGCTGTTCCAGCCGTTCAACCGCCTGGGTCAAGAGGGCGGCAAGGAAGAGGGCACCGGCATCGGCCTGGTCGTCACGCAGCGGCTGGTGGGACTCATGGGCGGCGAGATCGGCGCCGACAGCGTCGTGGGCGTGGGCAGCGTGTTCTGGATCGAGATGGCCCTGGCCACCGCACCGGGCATGAGTCTGGAGATGAGCGACGAGCCGGTGCCCAGCACGGCCGACAACAGCGCACCCATTCAAACCGTGCTGTATGTGGAAGACAACCCGGCCAACCTGGAGCTGGTCGAGCAGATCATTGCCCGGCGCGGCAACCTGCGGCTGCTGGGTGCGGCCGACGCCAGCCTGGGCATCGAATTCGCCCGGGTCTACCGGCCCGAAGTCATCCTGATGGACATCAACCTGCCGGGCATCAGCGGCACCGAGGCGATGAAGGTGTTGCGCGGTGACGCGGCCACGGCCCACATTCCCGTCATTGCGCTCAGCGCCAATGCGGTACCGCGCGACATCGAGCGCGGCCTGCAAGATGGCTTCTTCAACTACATTACCAAACCCATCAAGGTCAGCCAGCTCATGGACGCCATCGACGCGGCGCTGTTGGTTTCCCGGCAACGGCAACTCGGCGACAGCCTGCAAGACAACACATGACCATCACTGCCAAAGACATCCTGAGTGCACGCGTCCTGATCGTGGACGATCAGGCATCCAACGTCCTGTTGCTCGAGGAGATGCTCGCCAGCGCGGGCTACACCAATGTGCACAGCACGATGGATCCGGGCGCGGTGACCGGCATGCACCGCCGCACGCCGTTCGACCTCATCCTGCTCGACCTGCAGATGCCGGGCATGGACGGCTTCCAGGTGATGGAAGGGCTCAAGGCCAATGCGATCGACGATTACATCCCGGTGCTGGTGATCACGGCCCAGCCGGGTCACAAGCTGCGCGCGCTGCAGTCGGGCGCCAAGGATTTCGTGAGCAAACCCTTCGACATGCTCGAGGTTCGCACCCGCATCCACAACCTGCTCGAGGTGCGGCTGTTGCACCAGCGCCTGGCCAACCTGAACCATGCGCTCGAACGGGAGGTGCTGGAGCGCACCGCCGAACTGCGCGATAGCGAGGCCCGCTACCGCGCCCTCACCGAACTGGCCACCGACTGGTACTGGGAGCAGGACAAGGACGGCCACTTCGTGCGCGTCTCCGGCCCGGTGCTGGAAATGCTCGGCCTGCGTGTGGACCCGCTGGTGGACGGACCCGCCATGGCGGTCGAAGACGACGGGTGGGACCCGGTCCAGCGCGCCGACCTGCAGGCCCGCATCACGGCGCGTGCGCCGTTTCTGGACGTGCTGCTTCACCATGAAATGCCGGACGGGAAGCAGCGCAGCTACCGCGTCAGCGGCACGCCCATGTTCGACGCCTCCTGCAACTTCACCGGCTACCGCGGCTTCGGGGTCGAGATCCTCAGCTGAGTGCGCCCGCCCGGCTGCCTCAGGCCGGACCGAAGAGCATCGCTCCGGCCCAGCCCAGCGAACCGCCCATGGACAGGCCCAGCAGCACGTCGCCGGGGAAGTGCGCGCCGGCATAGACGCGCGCCCAGGCGGTGGCCAGTGCTGTGGCACCCAGCAGCGCCAGCAAGGGGTGCGTGGGTGCCGCGACCGCCATGAAACCCACGACCGCGCCCATCACCGCCGCGTGCGTGCTCGGCAGGCCGGCGCGAGGGCCGTGCCCGAGGTGGTTCTGGCTCAGCCCCAGCGCAAAAGGCCGGGGCGCTGCCCAGCGCGCCGCGCACTGCTTGCTGAGCACTTGCGCCAGCGTGGCCACACCCAGGCACTGCAGCGCGGTCCAGCCGCCGCCCTGCAAGCCCAGGGTCATCAACATCAAGGTCGGCAGCAGCACGATCCAGCTGTGCTGCGCCACCGCGCACGCCACCGGCAGCCAGCCGGCGCGCGCGCCGTGCCCGGCCCCCATCCGGCGGAACAGCCACACATCGAACGGGCGCCGGCCCCATGTGGTGGGTTCGCTGGGCGTGCCGACAGTGGGTTCCATGGCCGTGTCTCAGTTCGACTGCGGCAGGCTGTCGCTGCGCACCGACAGGTTCTGGATGCGGGTGTCCTGATCGGCCGCGGCGTCGGCCACACCAAACGGCGTGGTCCGTGGATACCGGTTCGCCAGGTGGCTCGAGAAGGCGTTCTGCTCTGCGCCCGGTGTGGTGAACAGGTTGCCGCTGCCCGGGGCGAGGTCGACTCGGGCAGGGGCCGAGAGCGAGGCGAAGGGATAGCCATCGCCGCCACCGGCCAGGAAGCCCAGCGTGACCAGCCGGTAGGTGCGCGCCGCCACCTCGGGTGTGAAGGCGCCCGCGGCGTACACCACCTGCGGGCCGGTCAGCGGGCCGGCGCCGTCCGGGTCGTCGACCACGATGGTGCGCACACGCGAGCCGGCAGCCAGGCCGGGGTCGAAGCTGAAGCGCACACCGGCCACCTGGGGGAACTTGCCCTGGGTGGAATTCACCAGCCAGTCGGACACGCCGTGCTCCAGCAGGGTCTTGAGTTCGGCGGGCGTCACGGTGAGCAGCGACAGGCCGTTGTTGAAGCGCAGGGCGAATTCGATGTCGAGTTGCGAGATGTCGCCCGCGAGCTTGCCCACCGTCGGGTTGGGCCGGGTGATGCCCTTCACGCCGCTGGTGGAGCCCGGCGGTGCGTCGACCGAACCGAGCGAGGATCGGATGCCGCCACCGTTCTTCAGCGACAGCGTGGTGCCGCCTTCGATCGTCTGCGCGTAAGCCAGGTTGGTTTCGGCCGTGAGGTTGCCCAGGTTGGTTTCCTGGTTGCGCACCAGCACACGGTCGCCTTCGAGGTAGACGCTCGCAGCGCCGAACAGGTTGCCGTCCTTGGCCGCGATCACCGCAGCGATCTTGTCGGTGATCGCCACCACGCCCGGCAGGGCATCGGCCAGCGTGAGGCCGGCGCGCGCCAGACCGTCGGTGTCGGTGGCCCAGGCGCCGTTGAGGGCGGTGTCGAGCCTGCCGGTGATCACGCGGCCCTGGGCGTCGAACGGCAGCACGATGCGACCGAGGTACTTGTAGTCGGCGTCCACGTTGACCACCAGCACCGGCTCGCTGCCCGGCGAGGTGAAGGACAAGGGGTAGACGCCACCATTGGTGTCTCCGGGGCGTATGCGGTCGTTGGCGTCGTACAGGCCGGTGTTGGAGCCGCCCGCGATGATCAGGTCCACACCACGCAAGCGGGTGGCGAGCTGGCGCTCCACCTGCAGTTGCTGCATGTGGGCCAGCAGGATGATCTTGTTGATGCCCGTCGCGGTCAGGGCGTCCACCGAAGGCTGGATCTCGGCGGCCAGCGCGTCCACGGTGGCCGCCGCGCCGCCGGCGGGCGCCACGCCGATGTTGCCCACCGAGGTGATGGAAGGCAGCGTGGGTGTGCTGGCACCGACCACGCCGATGCGCTCGCCGTTGACGGTGATCACCGTGTACCGGGCCAGCTTGTTGTTCAGGCTGGAGGCCTCGGCACCGTCGTTGGCCGCGTCGGCCAGGCTGGCGAGGTTGCTGTCGCTGGTGAAGCTCAGGTTGCTGGAGAGGTAGGGAAACCGCGTGCCGCGCCAGGGCCCGGAGGAACGCAGCAGCGAGCCGAAGAAGTTGGTGCCCAGGTCCAGGTCGTGGTTGCCCACGGCCGAGGCCTGTACCCCCATGAGGTTGAGGATCTCGATGTCGCCCCGGCCGGCGCCACTGGCCCCGAGCTCGGGGTTCAGCGAGGCGTCGTCGGAGGCATTGAAGAACGGACCCGGAATGTAGTTGTCGCCCGATGACAGGAACACCGTGTTGTTCGGCATGTCGGCGCGGAATCGTTGCAACAGCGCCGACAAGCCCTTGGCATTGGTGACCAGATCACCGCCGCTGTCCATGTCGGCGACGTGCAGCACCTGCAGGCTGAAGGCGGTGTCGGGCAGCGGCGCCGCCGGCGCTGGCGCGGGACTGTCGCTGCCCCCGCCACAGGCGGCCAGTGCCAGTGCCAGTGCCGATGCCAGCAGGCTGCCCCGCAGGAGGTTTCGGGTCGGTGTGGTGTGAAGGAATTTCGCCATGGTCGTGGTGCGCTCGGGGCCGCAGGCAGCGGGAGTTGGGGGGAGGGATCGGGAGATGTGTGTGGCAGCACACGCAGTGTTGGGTTTGCCCGTGTCCATTTCATGACAGCACCGGACCGGCGGGGTTCGGGCCGGCACCCCATCGCATATCCTGCAAGGTGTTCGACGATCTGGATCAGGCATGACATTCCCCGGGACCCGTTCCCCACCCGACCTTCACGCTGCGCCGGCACCAACGCCCGCGTGGGCGGCGCGCTGCCGCTGATGCAGTGCCCCCTGTTCAATCCGGCGGCGGCGCTGCAGTTCGTGGTCAATGGCCGGTCCGGCCATGCCGATGCCGAGGCCACGCGCGAGGTGATCGAGGCGGGCCTGCACGAAGCCGGACGCGCCGGGGCGGTGCTGTTCGCCTTGCCCGACGAACTCGTGCGTGTGGCCCGCGAGGCGGCGACCCGGGCCCGCTCCGAGAACTCGGCGGTGGTGGCGGTGGGCGGTGACGGCACCATCAACACGGTGGCCCAGGCGGCCCACGCGGCGGGCTGCACGCTGGGCGTGATTCCCCGCGGCACCTTCAACTACTTCGCGCGCGAGCACGGCGCCCCGACCGAAACCTCGGACGCTGTGCGCTGGCTGCTCGACGCGCGGCCCGAGCCGGTGCAGATCTCGGCCATCAACGAGCAGGTGTTTCTTGTCAACGCCAGCCTGGGCCTCTACCCCGACCTGCTGCAGGACCGGGAAGCCTGGAAGGCCCGCTTCGGCCGCAGCCGCTGGGTGGCGTTCGGTGCGGGCATCGCCACGTTGCTGCGCGCGCAGCGCCGCCTCAAGCTGTCGATCGCCTGGGACACGGAGGTGCGCTCGGTGCGTGCGCTCACCCTGTTCGTTGGCAACAACCGCCTGCAGCTGGAGCAGCTCGGACTGGGCGACGTCGGCGAGCGCTCCGAAGGCGCCGAGGCCGACGCTCACGTCACGGCCGTGATCCTCAAGCCGATCGGTACCCTGGCCATGCTGGCCCTCATGTTGCGCGGTGCGCTGGGCCAGCTGGGCGAAGCCGGCGGCATCGAGCGCTTTGTCTGCCAGCGCCTGGAAGTCAAGCCGACCCGGCTGCTCGGGCGCCGCCGGGTCAAGGTGGCGTTTGATGGCGAGGTTGGCTGGATGCGGGCGCCGCTCACCATCCGGGTGCTGCCGCAACCGCTGTGGCTGCTCAAGGCCGCGCCTTCGAAGGCCGCGCCATGAGCGTTCTGCTGCAGGTCTCCGATCCGCACTTTGGTACCGAGCGCGCCCCGGTGGTCGAGGCGCTGGTGGCGCTGGCCGGGCAGTTGCGCCCCGACCTGGTGGTGCTGTCGGGCGATATCACGCAGCGGGCGCGCCCTGAGCAGTTCAGCGCCGCGCGCGCCATGATGGACCGGCTGGGCGCGCCGCTGCTGGCGCTGCCCGGCAACCACGACATTGCGCTGTTCGACCTGTGGAGCCGTGTCGTGAAGCCCTATGCGCGGTACAGCGCGGCCTTCGGCACCGACCTGGCGCCGGTGTTTGCTTCGGCGGACCTGCTCGTCATCGGCGTGAACACCACGCGTGCCCGGCGCCACAAGGACGGCGAAGTCGGCAGCGAGCAGATCGCCGAGGTGGCTCGCCGGCTTGCGCAGGCCGCGCCGGCCCAGCTGCGGGTGGTGGTGGTGCACCAGCCGATCGACGTGATGCGCCCGCAGGACCTGCCCGACCGCCTGCACAACCACCGCGCCGCGCAGCAGGCCTGGGCGCTCGCCGGTGCCGACATCGTCATGGGTGGCCACATCCACCTGCCCTACGTGATGCCCTTGCCCGGGCTGGCGCGCCCGCTCTGGGCGGTGCAGGCCGGCACGGCGGTGTCCAGCCGCGTGCGCAGCGGCGTGCCGAATTCGGTGAACGTGGTGCGCTGGTCGCCACAGGGCGACTGCGCGGTCGAGCAGTGGGACCATTCGCACGACCAGGCGGCGTTCGTGTGCGCCATCCGCACGCCGCTTCAGCCCCGGCGGAGCTGAAGCGGCGCAGCCCGCCTCAGGCCTCAGTAGTGCGGCGGCAGTTCGTCGCGCGGATCGCGCGGCGCCGCCGACAAGCCCTCGTCGCCACCCCGCTGGCGCAGGCGACCGACCTCGCGCAGCAGCAGGTCGATCTGCTCCTGCTGCCGGGTCACCAGCTGGTTCAAGGTGTCGAGCAGATCGTCGGCGTAGCTGGCCTTGATCTCGAGATCGGTGAGGCGCTGCTCGGTGTCGGGCGCGTGTCGCAGGGATTCGTTCATGCCGCCATTGGAACGCATCCGGTGCCGCCAAAAAAAACCCGCGCCGGCAGGACGTGGTCCTGCTTGCAGCGCGGGGAAGGGGGAGTTCTGTGGCGGGGTGCTGTGGTCAGACGCGCGGTTCGCCGTTGCCGTTGACCAGGATGGTGCGCCCGGGCTGCGAGGTCATCTGCACGCGGTGGCCGACACCGCGGAAGGTGTAGGTCACGTCCCAGTAGTCGGGCTGGCCGCCGCGGTTGGCCGCTGGCGTGCAGCGCTGCACCTCCTGTGTCTGGGGCGGGTTGCCAAAGCCGTTGCGACCCACGTTGGAGCCGACGGCCGCACCGGCCACGACGCCGCCGACGGTGGCGAGATCGCGTCCGCTGCCGTTGCCGATCTGGTGACCCAGGATGCCGCCGATCACGGCACCGGCGATGGCGCCGGGAACGTTGCGCTGGGGCTGCTGCACCACCTCTTCGCGCTCGATCCAGCAACGCTGTCCGCTGTTGGGCCCGACCACGGCACGCACCGAGGTCACTTCGGCCTCGTACAGCGTTTCCTGGTTGCGGCGGCGGTAGTCGCGGCGTTCCTGCTGCTGGGCCTGCGGGTATGTGCTCGGGTACTGGTACACCGGCTCGGGAACCTGCGTGACCGGTTGCTCGTACACCGGGTAGGGCACGGCACAGCCAGCCAGGCCCGCGACCGCAAGGGTGGCCAGCGCGCCGAGGCGCAGCAAGGGGGCAGAGCGCTTGTGGGAGGTGTTCATGGAAATTTCCTGGTGTGACAGCCGGATGGCGGGGCACGGTGCGTGGCACCGGCGATGGGTTGAAGGATGTTCGATGCTGCGGCGGTGGTCTGTACGCTGGCGCGCATGAACGGTGTCGCTGCGGTAAAGAACGTCACCAGGCCTTGCAGGCCCGTGCCCGGGTGGGTGCGGCAGCGAACAGACCCCGGACCCCTCCCGCCCTTACAAACAGGTTCGCCCTCCCGGACTCCTTCCGTTGGCGTTCAAGCAGGAGAAGCCCATGTCGAAGCCCACCGCCTTTGCCCCCCGCTGGGACACCTCCTCCTTCGGTCACCCGGCCGACACCTCGCCGATGGAATGCTCGGTGCTGGCCGACCACCTCTCGGCGTGCAGCCGCTCGCGCGGCCCCTGGCAGGCGGTCCGCCAGGCATCCGCGTCGCTGCGCGGCTTCGTGGTCCCGCGCATGCTCACCACCACGCTGGTCGTTGCCCTGATCGCAGGTGCAGCCTGGCTTGTTTCGTAGGTGACGCAGCGCGAACCAGCCGGTCTGCCCGACTGGGTGCCGCAGCCTGTTCGGCGCATGCTGGATGCTGCGCTGGGTCCGGCGCTGGAGCCGATCCGCGCTGAAATCTTCGGCCTGGCGCGCTTCGAGCAGCACGGCCGCAGCCTGGCCGAGTCGCACCGCGCGGCGCGCGCGGGCTTCGGCCGCTCCAGCTTCTACCCGAGGCTGCAGGACAACATCGAGAGCCTGCGCCTGTCGCACGCGCACATCGCCAGCCACGCCCACAGCGGGCAGGACATCAGCCCCGGCGCCGAGTGGCTGTTCGACAACTTCCACCTGATCGAAGACCAGTTGCGGGAAATCCGCGAGGGTCTGCCGGCGCGGTATTACCGCACCCTGCCGGTGTTGCAGGATGCGCCCCTGCAGGGCCTGCCGCGCATCTACAGCATCGCCTGGGCCTTCGTGGCCCACACCGACGGCGCCTTCGACGAGTCGCTGCTGGTGCAGGTCATCAACGCCTACCAGGAGGTGCACGAACTGCACCACGGCGAGCTCTGGGCCCTGCCCACGACGCTGCGCGTGGTGCAGGTGGAAAACCTGCGCCGGCTGGCCGACCGCATCGCCAGCCACAAGGCCGCGCGCGAACTGGCCGCCCTGGTCGCACACCGCATCGACGACCTGGACCTGGCCACGGTGCAGCAACTCCATGCCGTGACGGTGCAGCGCGGCGTGAGCAGCGTGTTCCTCTACCACCTGGCCCAGTTGCTGGACGGCCACCGGCCGCCCACGGGCGACGTGTTCCTGCACGAGCTGCGCCCCTGGTTGCACGAGCGGGTGCCCGATCTGCCGGCCCTGCAGGCGCAACACCAGGCCAACCAGGCGGCCGACCACCTGAGTGTGGGCAATGCCGTGACCGCGCTGCGCCTGATCGGCGCGGCCGACTGGTCCGGCATCGTCGAGCACACCAGCCGCGTGATGCAGCTCATGCTGGGCTCTGCCGTCTTCACTGCCGAAGACGATGCCACCCGCAGCACCACGCTGCACCAGATCGAGCGCATGGCCGCCCAGAGCCAGCGCAGCGAGACCGAGGTGGCGCAAGTGCTGCTGGCGCTGCTGGAGGCCGACGGTCAGCGCTCGCTGGCCGGCCACTGGCTGGCCGGTGCCGGGCGCGTGGCGCTGGAGCAGCGCCTGGGCCTGAACCGCCGCGCCCGCAGCCTCGGGCGGCGGGCACTGCGCCTGGCGCGCGTGCCGACCTACCTCACCGCCATGCTCGCCGGCTCGCTGGGTCTGGTGGCGCTGGTGCACGCACAGGCCGCCACGCCGGCCGAGGGCTGGTTGGGCCACGCGCTGGCCGCACTGGTGCTGCTGCTGATGGTGTTTCCGGCGTCCGAGACCGTGGTGGCGGTGGTCAACCGGCTCATCACCGAATCGGCGCGCCCGGCGCACCTGCCGCGCTTCCTGCTGGCCCAGGGCATACCGCCGTCGGCGCGCGTGATGGTGGTCATTCCGGCCCTGCTGGGCAACCCGCAGGCGGTGGCACCGCTGGCGCACCGCCTGCACCTGCACTTTCTGGCCAACCCCGAAACCCACGCGCAGTTCGCTCTGCTGAGCGACTTCGCCGATGCCGACAGTCCGCAACTGCCCACCGACGCTGCGGTGCTGGCCGAGGCGGTGGCGCAGTTCACGGCTCTCAACGAGCGCCACCCCGCGGCGCCGGGCGAGGCGCCACGTTTCCTGCTGCTTCACCGCGAGCGCACGCTGAGCACGACGCAGGGCCGCTGGATCGGCTGGGAGCGCAAGCGTGGCAAGCTCGAGCAACTGGTGGCCGCCCTGGTGGACCACACCGCCGGACCGTTCATGGCGCTGGGCGAGGTCTCGCGCATGGCGCCCGACACCCGCTACCTGTTCACGCTCGACAGCGACACGCAGCTGCCGCCGGGGCGCCTGCGTGCGCTGGTGGGCGTGGCCGAGCACCCCGACAACCAGCCCCGGCTGGACGCCAGCGGGCGCCGGGTGGCGCAGGGCTACGGCATCCTGCAGCCGCGCGTGGTGCCGCCGCTGCCCGAGACCTCGCTGACCTCGCCCTGGCAGTGGCTCACCGCCGGCCAGCGCGGACTCGACCCCTACAGCGCGATGAGCTCCGACGTGTACCAGGACGTCTTCGGCGAGGGCAGCTTCACCGGCAAGGGGCTGCTGCACGTGGCCACGATGCACGCGGTGCTCGGCGCCCGCCTGCCCGAAGACCGGGTGCTCAGCCACGACCTGATCGAGGGCGCGCTGGCACGCTGCGCGGTGGTGTCCGACGTGACCCTCATCGAAGCCGACCCGGAACACGCCGACGTGGCCGCGTCACGCCTGCACCGCTGGACCCGGGGCGACTGGCAGCTGCTTCCGTTCCTGCTGCAGCCCACGCGCTGGCGCCTCTCGCCCATCAACCGCCTGAAGCTGCTGGACAACCTGCGCCGCTCGCTGGTGACACCGGCCTCGCTGCTGCTGCTGCTGCTGGCCATGTGGGGCGTGGGCCTGAGCCTGGGTGCGGCGCTGTGGCTGGTGGTGGCCGCGCAGGCCGCCGCGCCGCTGCTGGGCGCGATCGCCGGCTGGGTGCCGCACCGTGCGAGCCTGCTGGGGGAACGTTTCGCCCGGGCCGCCGCTGCCGACAGCCTGCGCGCCGTGCTCGGCGGCGTTTGGCACACCGTGCAGCTGCTGCAGCAGGCGCTGCGCGCCGGCGACGCGGTGCTGCGCACCGGCTGGCGCATGGCGGTCTCGCGGCGCCAGCTGCTGGCCTGGACCACCGCCGACGCGGCCAGCGCGGCGCTGCGCCCGGGCCTGTGGCCTTCGCTCAAGCGCCATGCGATGGAGCCGCTGGTGGCGCTGCCGCTGCTGGCGCTGCTGTGGCTGGGCACGCCCCGGCCTTCCGTGCTGGCGGTGGCCCTGCTGCTGCTGTGGGCGCTGGCGCCGGTGCTGTCGTGGCTGGCCCACCGGCCGTGGCCCGGCAGTGGTCCGCGCCCGCTGGCCACAGACGACCGCGTGCTGCTCGAAGACCTGGCGCGCGACACCTGGCGCTACTTCGAACGCTGTGTCGACGAACAGAACCGTTTTCTGCCGCCCGACAACCTGCAGATCCTGCCCTACGACATGGTCGCCCACCGCACCTCGCCCACCAACATCGGGCTGTACCTGCTGAGCACCGCCTGCGCCCGCGAGATGGGCTGGATCGGCACGCAGGACCTGCTGCAGCGCATGGAGGCCACGCTGGCCAGCCTGCAGCAACTCGAACGCCACCGCGGCCACTTCCTGAACTGGTACGACACCCGGACCCTGCAGGCGCTGCTGCCGCGCTACGTCTCCACCGTGGACAGCGGCAACCTCTGCGTGCACCTGCTCGCGGTGGCCCAGGCCTGCCGCCTGCTGCTGCGCGATCCACATGCCACCCAGGCCACGGCCCAGGCGGTGCAGCGCAGCCAGGAGCGACTGGCGCCGGCGCTGCCGAAGCACCAGCCCTGGCTCGAATCGACCCTGGCCCTGCCGCTCGACCAGACCGCGCTCGGTCGGCTGCTGCAGTCCCCGCTGCCCGACCCGCTCGATGCCGCCGCCGGTGCGGCGTTTGCCGCCCTGCTGGACGATGCCACCGGCGAGCTCGCGCGCGTTCCGCACCCGAGACCCGAGCCCGACGCCGGCGCATCGGGCGTGAGCAACGAGATCGCACGCGACCACGACAGCCTGCACGCCCTGCTGGGCGACCACCTCGCCACGCTGCGCTCGGCCAGCCTGGACCGCAGCGCGGCGGCCGAAGGCGGCGGGCCGCGCGCCACGCGCCGACTGCTCGATCTGGCGGTGGCGCTGGAGGCGCTGGCCTGGGCGCCGGAGTTCGGTTTTCTCTACCACCCCAAGCGCCACCTGCTGCACATCGGGTTCCGGCTCGATGACCAGGCACTCGACGCGTCGTTCTACGACCTGCTGGCGTCCGAGTCGCGCAGCACCAGCCTGCTGGCGATCGCCAAGGGCGACGTGCCGCTGAAGCACTGGACGGCGCTGGGCCGTCCGCTCCATGCCAACGGCCGGCATGCGGTGCTGCGCTCCTGGTCGGGTTCGATGTTCGAGTACCTGATGCCCACGCTGGTGATGGCCGAGCCGCACGGCAGCGTGCTGTCCGAGGCCAACTGCTCGGCGCTGATGGAGCAGATCGCCCACGCGCACGAACGCTCGCTGCCCTGGGGCGTGTCCGAGAGTGCCTATGCCGGGCGCGACCAGTCGCTGGCCTACCAGTACGCGCCGCAGGGCGTGCCCCGGCTGGCACTGCGCCGAACGCCGATGGCCGAACAGGTGGTGGCGCCATATGCCACCGCGCTGGCGACCCAGGTCAACACCCGACTGGCCTGCGACAACTTCGAGCGGCTGACCCGCCTGGCGGCGCGCGGGCGCTATGGCTTCATCGAGGCGCTGGACTTCACCGTCACGCGCCAGACCCTGGGCGGCAGCTGCACCCCGGTGGGCACCTACATGGCGCACCACCAGGGCATGAGCATCGTGGCGCTGACCAACGTGCTGCGCGCCCGCGTGGTGCAGCGCTGGGGCATGGCGCACCCGAACCTGGAGGCTGTGTCCTCGCTGCTGCACGAACGCACGCCGCGCATGCTCTCGGCGCTGGTGCACCCGCCGCTGGCCAACCTGCCTCTGAAGGCCCTGCAGCGCCGTGCCTCCGAGCATGTGCGCCGCGTCGTGCCGGGCGAGAAGGCGCTGGAGCCCACGCACCTGCTGTCCAACGGCCGCTACAGCGTGAGCCTGCGCGCCAACGGCGCGGGCTGGAGCCGGTGGGGAGACACCGGCATCACCCGCTGGCGCGATGACGCGCTGCGCGATGCCTGCGGCAGCTTCGTTTTCGTGCGACTGGACCACAGCGCCCCGCCGGTGTCGGCGAGCAGCCACCCCGCACCCGACCCGGGCGCGCAGTACCAGAGCACCTTCCACACCGACCGTGTGGTGTTCGAGGCCCACTGGCCCGAACTGCGTGTGCAGACCACGGTGTGGGTGAGCCCGGAAGACGACATCGAACTCAAGCGTGTCGTGCTGACCAACCGCAGCACCGAGGTGATCGAGCTCGAGCTGATCTCGGCCTTCGAGGTGACGCTGGCCCGCTCGGCCGCCGACGAGGCGCACCCGGCGTTCTCCAGCTTCTTCGTGCAGGCCGACTGGCTGGCCGAGCAGCAGGCGCTGCGTTTTGTGCGCACGCCGCGCCTGCAGACCGAGAGCATCCTGCAGGCTGCGCATTTCGTGGCCGGTGTGAAGGGGGAGGTGCTGGGCCTGCTGTGCCAGACCGACCGCGCCCAGTGGGTCGGCCGCAACCACAGCAGCGACCGGCCGCTGGCCCGGCTGGTGCCGGTACCGGCCGAATCGACGGTGCTGGAGACCGGGCTCGACCCGGTCGCCGCCCTGGGGGTGAAGCTGCGCCTGTTGCCGGGCGCACAGGCTTGCGTCACCTTCGCCACCGCCGCCAGCGACAACGCGGCCCAGCTGCTGGCCATCGTCGACAAGTACCGCCAGCCCAGCTCGGTGGAGCGCGCCTCGGTGATGTCGGCCACGCTGGCCAGCATCCAGGTGGGCCCCGGTCGTCCCCGCCTGGACGACCTGCCCGCGTTCCAGGCCCTGACCTCGGCGCTGGTGATGACCCTGCCCAAGGTGGACCTGCCGTTGCAGGACGCGCGGGTCCACCGCGTGTGCGACCGCCGCACCCTGTGGCCGCTGGCGATCTCGGGCGAACGCCCGCTGGTGCTGGTCAGCGCCGGATCGCCCCAGGGCCTGGGCCTGCTGCGCACCCTGGTGCAGGCGCTGCGCGAGTGGTCGCGTGCCGGCGTGGCCTGCGATGTGGTGGTGCTCAGCAGCGAAGCGCATTCGTACCAGATGCCCTTGCAGCGCGAGCTCGCGCTGCTGCAGGAGCAGCTGCAATCCCCGCCGCACGGCGAGACCGCTGGCGTGCTGCACCTGCTGCGCACCGACGCGCTGTCGGCCGAACAGCTCGCCACGCTGGACGCGCTGGCCCGCATCCACCTGCGCGCCTCGGGGCGCAGCTGGTCGCAGCAGATCCAGACCTGGAGCGAGCGTTTCGATGCCGCGCGCCATGCCCGCAGCAATGGCGGCCACGAGCGTCTGCCCACCCACAGTCCGCGCCACGAGCCCCTGCCCAGCGAGGGCGCGTTCGAGGCCGCCGGCCGGCGTTTCGCCTTCGAGGTGTCTGCCGCCCGACGGCCCCCCCGGCCGTGGATCAACGTGCTCGCCAACCCGGCCTTCGGCGCCATCGTGTCGGAGAGCGGCGGCGGCAACACCTGGGCCGGCAACAGCCGTCTGAACCAGCTCACCGCCTGGGGCAACGACCCGGTGGCCGACACGCCGGCCGAGTGGTTCCTGCTGCAGGACCGCCGCACCCAGGCGGTGTGGAGCCTGGCGCCATCGGCCTGGGGCGATGCCGACGCCACGCACCGCGTGGTGCATGCACAGGGCCGCACCAGCATCAGCCACCGGCGGGGTGATCTCGACATCACGGTGCACTGGAGCGTGGACGCGGTGACCGCGGTCAAGCAGGTGCGCATCGAGATCATCAACCGGGGCCTGCAGATGGCGCACCTGCGCACCGTGGCCATGGTGGAGTGGCTGATGGGCGAGAAGCGCAGCGACCGCGCCACCCTGCACACGCGCCGCTGCCTGGCCGCCGAGCCCGACGGTCTGGTCGGCCTGATGGCCACCCAGACCGAAGCCGGGGCCGGCTGGGGCGGGGGCACGGCCTTCCTGGTCGAGGCCCATGCCACGCCGGGCGGCAGCGCGGTCCTCGACTGGACTTGCGACCGCGCGGCTTTCTTCGACGCGGAAGGCCGTTGGGTGCTGCCGCAGCGCCTGGGCCAGCGCTGCGGCAGCGGGCTCGACCCGTGCGCCGCGCTGTCGCGCCCGGTGACGGTGCGCCCCGGCGCCACGCTGGAACAGGTGTACCTCATGGGCCATGCAGCCTCGCCCGGTGCCGCGCACGAACTCGCGATGCGCGCCATGAAGCAGGTGCCGCGCGAACGCGAAGACGCCACCCGCACCCGCTGGGATGAACTGCTCGGCGCCACCACCGTGGTCACGCCCGACCCGCTGTTCGACGCCATGACCAACCGCTGGCTGCTCTACCAGACGGTGTCGTCGCGGCTGTGGGCCAAGGCCGGCTTCTACCAGGCCGGTGGCGCCACCGGCTACCGCGACCAGTTGCAGGACACGATGGCGCTGAGCTGGGCCGCGCCGAGCCTGCTGCGCGAGCAGATCGTGCTGTGCGCCTCGCGCCAGTTCGAAGCGGGCGACGTGCAGCACTGGTGGCACGCGCCGGGTGGCGCCGGCGTGCGCACGCATTTCTCGGACGACCTGCTGTGGCTGCCGTTTGCCTGCGCGCATTACCTGCGCACCACGGGTGATGCCGCCGTGCTCGACGAGCGCGTGCCCTTTCTGGAAGACATCACGATTGCGCCCGGCGCCGAAGACGCCTACGACACGCCGCGCGTGAGCGCTGTGCTGGCCAGCGTGTACGAGCACGCCGCGCGCACCATCGACCGCAGCCTGCCGGTGGGCGTGCACGGCCTGCCCCTGATGGGCACCGGCGACTGGAACGACGGCATGAACCGGGTCGGCCACGAAGGCCGGGGCGAGTCGGTGTGGGTGGCCTGGTTCCTGTGTGCCTTGGTGCTCGACTGGATCGTGCTGGCGCGCGAGCGCGGCGAGTTCGAGCGTGCTGCACGTTGGGAAGCCGCGTGGCAGGGCTGGAGCGAAGCGCTGGAGACCCACGCCTGGGACGGCCAGTGGTACAGGCGGGCTTTCTTCGACGACGGCAGTCCGCTCGGCTCGCACACCCAGCCCGAGGCCCGGATCGACCTGATCGCGCAGGCCTGGTCGGTGCTCAGCGCCCAGGCGCCGCTGGCGCGCCAGCGCCAGGCCATGGAGGCCGCAGCGTCCGGGCTGTTCAACCCGCAGGCCGGGCTGATCCAGCTGCTCACGCCACCGCTGCAACATGCCCAGCCCAGCGCGGGTTACATCCAGGCCTACCCGCCCGGTGTGCGCGAGAACGGTGGCCAGTACAGCCATGCGGGTGTGTGGGGGCTGATGGCGGTGGCCGCACTCGCCGTGCAGGAGCCGCCCGATTCGCCCACCCGCGACGCGCCGTACCGCTGCTTCACCTGGCTGAGCCCGGCGCACCGGTCGCAAAGCGCCGAGTGGGGCACCGCCTACGGTCTGGAGCCCTATGCCATGGCGGCCGACGTGTACAGCCAGCCGCCGCACCTGGGGCGCGGTGGCTGGAGCTGGTACACCGGCGCGGCCGGCTGGCTGCACCGCGCAGCCATCGAGTCCATCCTGGGCCTGAAGATGACGGCGCACGACCTGTGCTTCACGCCTTGCCTGCCGGCGCACTGGCCGCGTGCCGAGATCACGCTGGTGCGCGACGGACGCACCATGCGATTCGTGCTGGTGCGCCAGAGCGCAGACGCCGTTCGCGCGAGCTGGGGCCGCCAGGGCGTGGGTCTTCTCGCTGTGGGCGAGCACCTGGCCTGGACGGCGCTGCCGGCGCACAGCGTGTTTGTGGTGTCGCTGGAGGGTTCTGTTTCGGACTGACCAACGGTTGAACATTTATATGTTCGGTTCCGAACGGACGGGCGGGCACATACCTGTCATGCTTGCAATGTCTCCGGATCAAAGCCAGACCAAGAGCTCTTTCGGTACCTGCGACCACCGCCCTCCCGGAGGAAAACCACTTGACCTCACCCGATTCGCAGCGCCTGAACCAGCTGCTGGCGGCCTTGCCCGATGTCGAGTGGGAACGCTGGAAACCCCAGCTGGAACTGATTGACATGCCGCTGGGCAAGGTGCTGTACGAGTCCGGTGCGGCCATCGCGCATGTGCATTTCCCCACCACGGCCATCGTCTCGTTGCTCTATGTGCTGGAGAACGGCTCGTCCGCCGAAACCGCGGTGGTGGGTTTTGAAGGCGTCGTGGGCGTTTCTGCCTTCATGACCAGCGGCTCCATGCCGAGCCGTGCCGTGGTGCAGAGCGCAGGCCAGGGCTACCGCCTGCGCGCCGATGCCATTCGCTCCGAATGCGAACGCTCGGGCCCGGTCTTGGGTTTGATGATGCGCTACACCCAGGGAACGTCTGCACAACACCCGCAGCGGCGAGTGCTGATGCGCGATGTTTCAGA
>NZ_JAUCZG010000038.1 GCF_030373225.1 Hydrogenophaga sp.
CGCGAAGGTGGCCGCACCGTTGGCGCCGGCGTCGTTGCCAAGATCATCGCGTAAGGAGCGGACATGTCTACCAAGCAAAAAATCCGCATCCGCCTGAAGGCGTTTGACTACAAACTGATCGACAGCTCGGCGGCCGAGATCGTGGACACAGCCAAGCGCACCGGCGCGATCGTCAAGGGCCCTGTGCCCTTGCCGACCCGCATGAAGCGTTTCGACATCCTGCGTTCGCCACACGTCAACAAGACCAGCCGCGACCAGCTCGAAATCCGCACCCACCAGCGCCTGATGGACATCGTGGATCCCACCGACAAGACGGTGGACGCCCTGATGAAGCTCGACCTGCCGGCTGGCGTGGACGTCGAGATCAAGCTGCAGTAACTGCGGCTCTCAAGCCAACCAGCGCTTCATGCGCTGGTTGGCTTGCACAAACAAAGCCCGCTGGTTATACTGGCAGGCTTTTCCGGATTTCGGTCCGGGGAGTTCGGTTTTGCCGATGCGGCCTGTCAATGATGCAGGTCGTACCCTTAAAACGTGTCGGCGCCCTTCGGGGAAGTCGATGCACCATCAGCCCCGGCCAATTGAAGTCGGGAACGGAGAAAACAATGAGTCTTAGCAACTCCCTCGGGTTGTTGGGTCGCAAGGTGGGCATGATGCGTCTGTTCACCGATGACGGGGACGCAGTTCCTGTCACGGTGGTCGATGTGTCGAACAACCGTGTGACACAGGTCAAAACCCTGGCCCATGATGGCTACGATGCACTGCAGGTCACCTTTGGTGCCCGTCGTGCTTCCCGCGTGACCAAGCCCGAAGCGGGCCACCTGGCCAAGGCCGGTGTTGAAGCGGGCGAGATCATCCAGGAATTCCGCGTCGCCTCCGACGTCGCTGCCCAGTACCAGCCCGGTGCCGTGGTGGCCCCCAACGCGATCTTCGCGGTGGGCCAGAAGGTGGACGTGCAAGGCACTTCGATCGGTAAAGGCTTTGCCGGCACCATCAAGCGCCACAATTTCAAATCGCAGCGCGCATCGCACGGCAACAGCCGTTCGCACAACGTGCCAGGTTCCATCTCCATGGCTCAGGATCCGGGTCGCGTGTTTCCGGGCAAGAAAATGACCGGCCACATGGGCGATGACACCAAAACCATCCAGAACCTCGACATCGTGCGCGTGGACGAAGCCCGTCAGCTGCTCATGATCCGCGGCGCTGTGCCCGGCTCGAACGGCGGTTTCCTGACCGTGCGTCCTGCCATCAAGGCCAAATCCAAGGGAGCAAACTGATGCAAGTTGAACTCCTGAACGACCAGGGTCAGTCGTCGTCCAACGTGGACGTGCCTGAAACCGTGTTTGGTCGCGATTACAACGAAGCCCTGATCCACCAGCTTGTGGTGGCCTACCAGGCGAACGCCCGTCAAGGCACGCGTGCACAAAAAGACCGCCAGATGGTCAAGCACTCGACCAAGAAGCCGTTCAAGCAAAAGGGCACGGGCCGCGCCCGTGCCGGTATGACGTCATCGCCCCTGTGGCGTGGCGGCGGCCGGATTTTCCCGAACAGCCCCGACGAGAACTTCACCCAGAAGATCAACAAGAAGATGTACCGCGCCGGCATGGCGTCCATCTTCTCGCAACTGGTGCGCGAAGGCCGTCTGGCCGTGGTCGACTCCATGAAGGTGGACTCGCCCAAGACCAAGCAACTGGCCGACAAATTCAAGGCCATGAACCTGCAATCGGTTCTGGTGATCGCCGACGAAGTCGACGAAAACCTGTACCTCGCCTCGCGCAACCTGCCCAACGTGCTGGTGGTCGAGCCGCGTTACGCCGACCCGCTGTCGCTGGTGCATTACAAGAAGGTCATCGTCACCAAGGCGGCGATCGACCAGCTCAAGGAGATGTTCGCATGAGCGTCACAAAATACGACGAAGGCCGCCTGATGCAGGTCCTCGTGGCACCGATCGTGTCCGAGAAGGCCACCCAGGTCGCCGAGCAGACCAACGCCGTGATGTTCAAGGTGTTGCGCGATGCTTCCAAGCCCGAGATCAAGGCCGCTGTCGAACTGATGTTCAAGGTGCAGGTCAAGGGCGTGTCCGTGCTCAATCAAAAGGGCAAGGCCAAGCGCTTTGGCAAGACCGTGGGTCGTCGCGACCACGTTCGCAAGGCGTACGTGACCCTCATGCCGGGTCAAGAGCTGAACTTCGGTGGGGAGGGCGTTTAATCATGGCAGTCATCAAGATGAAACCCACCTCGCCAGGCCGTCGCGGCATGGTGAAGGTGACGCGTGACCACCTGCACAAGGGTGAGGGCTACGCGCCGCTGCTGGAGCCTCAGTTCCAGAAGGCTGGCCGCAACAACAACGGCCACATCACCACCCGCCACAAAGGCGGTGGTCACAAGCATCACTACCGCGTTGTCGACTTCCGTCGCAACAAGGACGGCATCCCGGCCAAGGTCGAGCGCATCGAATACGACCCGAACCGCACGGCGCACATTGCACTGGTGTGCTACGCCGACGGCGAGCGCCGCTACATCATCGCGCCCCGTGGCGTCGAGGTGGGCGCAACGCTGTTGTCTGGTTCGGAGTCGCCAATTCGCGTCGGCAACACCCTGCCGATCCGCAACATTCCGGTCGGCTCGACCATCCACTGCATCGAGCTGCAGGTCGGCAAGGGCGCCCAGATCGCCCGCTCCGCCGGCGCCTCGGCCGTGCTGCTCGCTCGTGAAGGCATCTATGCCCAGGTTCGCATGCGCTCCGGCGAGGTCCGCAAGGTCCATGTCGATTGCCGTGCCACCATCGGTGAAGTGTCCAACCAGGAACACAGCCTGCGCCAGTTGGGCAAGGCCGGTGTCAAGCGCCACATGGGCATTCGCCCGACCGTTCGCGGTACCGCGATGAACCCGATCGACCACCCGCACGGTGGTGGTGAAGGCAAGACCGGCGAAGGCCGCGCTCCGGTGGATCCGTGGGGCAACCTGACCAAGGGCTACCGCACCCGCAACAACCGCCGCACGCAGTCGATGATCGTCTCGCGTCGCAAGAAGTAAAGGGTTGACAACATGACTCGCTCACTCAAAAAAGGCCCCTTCGTTGACCATCACCTGATGGCCAAAGTGGAGAAGGCCGTGTCCACCAAGGACAAAAAGCCCGTCAAGACCTGGTCGCGTCGCTCGATGATCCTGCCCGATTTCATCGGCCTGACCATCGCCGTACACAACGGCAAACAGCACGTGCCCGTGTACATCACCGATCAGATGGTTGGACACAAGCTCGGCGAGTTTTCGCTGACGCGAACGTTCAAGGGCCATCCGGCCGACAAAAAAGCGAAGAAGTAAGGAACAACCATGGAAACCCGTTCAATCGTTCGAGGCGTCCGCCTCTCGGTCGACAAAGGCCGACTGGTTGCCGACCTGATTCGTGGCAAAAAAGTCGATCAGGCCCTCAACATCCTGGCGTTCACGCAGAAGAAGGCCGCCGGCATCGTCAAGAAGGCTCTTGAGTCGGCCATCGCCAACGCCGAACACAACGACGGCGCCGACATCGACGAGCTGAAGGTCACGACCATCTACGTCGAACAAGGCACCACGCTCAAGCGCTTCTCGGCCCGCGCCAAAGGCCGCGGCAACCGCATCAGCAAACCCACGTGTCACATCTACGTGACGGTTGGCAACTGAAGAGGTCACAGGAATATGGGACAAAAAATCAACCCCACCGGGTTCCGCCTCGCCATTTCGCGCAACTGGGCCAGCCGCTGGTACGCGAGCAACCGTGACTTCGCCGGCATGTTGGCCGAAGACATCAAGGTGCGCGAGTACCTCAAGGGCAAGCTGAAGAACGCCGCCGTTTCGCGCGTCGTGATCGAGCGCCCCGCCAAGAACGCCCGCATCACCATTTACTCGGCACGTCCGGGCGTGGTGATCGGCAAGAAAGGCGAAGACATCGAGAAGCTGAAGAAAGAACTGGCCGCCAAGCTCGGCGTGCCGGTCGCGGTCAACATCGAAGAAGTGCGCAAGCCTGAAATCGATGCCAAGCTGATCGCCGACAGCATCACGCAGCAGCTCGAAAAACGCATCATGTTCCGTCGCGCCATGAAACGCGCGATGCAGAACGCGATGCGCCTGGGTGCACAGGGCATCAAGATCATGTCGTCGGGCCGCCTGAACGGCATCGAGATCGCCCGTTGCGAGTGGTACCGCGAAGGTCGCGTGCCACTTCACACCCTGCGCGCCGACATTGACTATGGCACGTCCGAAGCCAAGACCACCTACGGCATCATCGGTGTCAAGGTCTGGGTCTACAAAGGCGATACCCTGGGCCGCAACGATGCGCCCGTGGCCGCCGAGCCCCGTGCTGAAGAGGAGCGTCGCCCCCGTGGTCCGCGCCGTGAGCGTCCTGCAGGTCCCCCTGCGCGCGCTGCGGTTCGTCGCCCAGGTGCCAACGCCGCTCCGGCTGACGGCAGCGACAAGCCCGCTGTTGCCACCGACGGAACCGAAACCAAACCCGCCGTTAAGCGCGTTCGCAAAGACGCCGCGCCCGCATCTGCAGCTGCGGACGGCAAAGGAGAATAAACATGTTGCAACCTGCACGCCGCAAATTCCGCAAGGAACAAAAAGGCCGCAATACCGGTGTCGCCACCAGCGGCGCCACCGTCGCCTTCGGTGATTTCGGACTGAAGTCCACCGACCGCGGCCGCCTGACGGCTCGCCAGATCGAAGCCGCGCGTCGCGCGATTTCCCGTCACGTCAAACGTGGCGGCCGGATCTGGATCCGCGTCTTCCCGGACAAGCCGATTTCCCAGAAACCCGCCGAGGTCCGCATGGGCAATGGCAAGGGTTCGGTGGAGTACTACGTGGCCGAGATCCAGCCCGGCAAGGTGCTGTACGAGATCGTCGGTGTGCCCGAGCAGCTGGCCCGCGAAGCGTTCCAGCTGGCCGCTGCCAAACTTCCCTTGCGCACCACGTTCGTGACGCGCTTGTTGGGTCAGTGATTCAGGAGAACTCAAGATGAAAACTGCTGAACTGCGCCAAAAGGATGTGGCCGGCCTCGAAGCCGAAGTGAAATCGCTGCAAAAGGCCCACTTCGGTCTGCGCATGCAAAAAGCCACGCAACAACTCAACAACAACGCCGTGCTGGGCGACACCCGCCGCGCCATCGCTCGTGCCAAGACCATCCTGGCCGAGAAGCAACGCAACGCGGCTTCGGCCAAATAAGGAGTGACCATGACGGAAGCTAAAACATCCCTCAAGCGCACCTTGATCGGCAAGGTCGTCAGCGACAAGCGCGCCAAGACCGTGACGGTCTTGGTCGAGCGTCGCGTGAAGCACGAGCTCTACGACAAGATCGTGGCCAAGTCGAGCAAGTACCACGCCCATGATGAAAAGGGCGAGTACAAGACCGGCGACATGATCGAAATCACCGAGAGCCGCCCGCTGTCGAAGACGAAAAACTGGGTCGCGACCCGCCTGGTCCAGAAGGCCGAGCTGGTTTAAGCCCGATTCGCGCTGCCCGCAGCGCCGAACTGAAAAGCGACCGACAATGCCGGTCGCTTTTTCTTTTTCCGGGACCGATTGTTCGGTCCCTCACACCACGGCTCACAAGCCCGAAACCACTAGGAGCATTGCATGATTCAGGTTGGCGAAAAGATCCCGGCAGCAACGTTGATGGAGTACAGCGAAGTCGAAGGCAACGGTTGCAGCATCGGCCCCAATGCCGTGGATGCACACAAGGCCGCGGCCGGCAAAACGATCGCCGTCTTCGCGCTTCCGGGTGCCTTCACCCCGACCTGTTCGGCCAAGCATGTGCCCGGCTTCGTGGAACACGCCGCCGACTTCAAGGCCGCCGGGGTGGACGAGATCTGGTGCCTGAGCGTGAATGACGCCTTCGTGATGGGCGCGTGGGCGCGGGACCAGAAGACCGGCGACAAGGTTCGCATGCTGGCCGACGGCAGCGCCGATTTCGCCAAGGCCACTGGCCTCACACTGGATCTGACCGGTCGCGGCATGGGCCTGCGCAGCAACCGCTATTCGATGCTGATCAAGGACGGCGTGGTGAAGGCGCTCAACGTGGAAGCGCCGGGCAAGTTCGAGGTGAGCGACGCCGCCACCTTGCTGGCCCAGGCCAAGGCCGGCGTCTGAGCACGAGGTCTTGAGAAAAAGCCGCCGGTGGCGACACCGGCGGCTTTTTTCATGGGCTGTGGCAGCGCGCCGGCCTCAGAGGCTCACTTTGAGGTAGTGCGCGCCCGGTATGGGGTTGTGATAGTAGGGCGCCACCTCGACAAAGCCGGCCTCCTGGTACAGCGCACGTGCGGTCTCCATGTCGCTGAGCGTGTCGAGCAGCATGGTGGTGTAGCCGGCGAGCCGGGCGTCGCTCATGACCTGTTCCACCAGCAGCCGGCCCAGACCAAAGCCACGGAATGGTCGGCGCACATACAGGCGCTTCATCTCGCAGGCGTCCAGGTGGTCGGTGTTGGTGAGAGGGCGAAACGCACAGCATCCCGCGGGCTCGCCGTCCACGCTGGCCAGAAACACGGAACCGGCAGGCGCCGCGTAGTCGCCGGGCAGTCCGGCGAGTTCCGCACCGAACCCCTGAAAGCACAGGTCGATGCCCATGTCCGCCTGGTAGTCCAGGAACAGCGCACGGACCGTGTCCAGGTCGTCGGGGAATCGGGCCAGCCGGAGCGTGACGTCGGCTGTGTTGGAGGGCTTCATTCGTTGGCGAGGGGGGCTGGGGAGCGCGGGAAAGCCACTATACGACCAAGTCGGTGCCGGGAGCCATCAGAAGGCGTTGCCCAACTGGACCAGCCAGGCGACAGCCCCGGCGCACACGGCCAGGATCACCAGCGCGCGCGAGCGCGACGCAACGGTGTCGCGTGACTGCGGCAGATGGAGGCCTGCCGCCACCTGTTTGTCGCCCAGCACCATGGGCTGCACCAGGCTGTCTTTCTTGACCCACTTGTAGAAGAGGATGGCCGCTATGTGCAGCACCACCAGCGCGATCACGATGAACTTGCCCACATTCTTGTGGTATCCGGTTGCCAGCGCCACGGTGTCGCCCGAGACAAATCGAACGAGAGGCCCGAAGAAGGAGATTTCGTCGTCGCTCATGAGGCCGGTTCCCACCTGTGCCAGCAAGATCAACAGCAGCGCAAACACCGACAGAGCCCCCAGGGGCGAGTGGCCGACCCGGTGTTCTGGCCGGGCCTGACCGCGCAAGTAGGCCAGTACCGCAGACGGTGCAAACAGAAAAGTGCCAAAGCGCGACCAATGCCCGCCCACAAATCCCCAGACCAGGCGAAACAACAGCAGGGTGAGCACCGCATAGCCCAGCCGCAGGTGCCAGTTCATCCAGTTGCCGCCCACGTTGGCGGTGATCACGAGGCCGACGACGGCGGCCGCGAGCAGCCAGTGGAAGAGCCGGGTGGGCAGGTCCCAGACGCGAATGGTTTGCATGGTGAAGACAGCGCAGTTCAAAGGTGAGTGGAGCCAGGGGGCATGCCGTCGGTTCCAGGGGAACTTGAACGATGTCGGCACACTCTCGCACGGGCAGCACCTTCGCTGCCTTTACTTTTGTATTCAACCACGCTCAGGAGTGTTCATGAAAATTCTCGCCCCATTGGCCATGGCCGTTGCGTTTGCCAGTTTGTCTGCCCCGGCATTCGCTCAATTCCAGAAGCCCGAGGATGCCGTGAAGTACCGCAAGGCGGCCTTCACCGTGATGGCCAGCCACTTCGGGCGTGTGGGCGCCATGGCCAACGGCCGTGTCCCGTTCGATGCGAAGGTGGCGGCAGACAGCTCGGCCATCGTCGAGACCATGAGCAAACTGCCCTGGGAGGGTTTTGGTCCCGGCACCGACAAGGGCGATACCCGTGCGCTGCCGGCCATCTGGACCGAGCAGGCCAAGTTCAAGGAGGGCGCTGACAAACTGCAGGCCGAGGCGACCAAGCTGAGCGCTGCTGCCAAGACGGGCAACCTCGAGGCCGTGAAGACCGCCTTTGGCGCTGTGGGGCAGACCTGCAAGGCCTGCCACGACGCCTACCGCAAGGACTGATGGCACCTGCCGCCGGGCCTTCGAGGCAAAAAGCCGGGATCGAGGTCCCGGCTTTTTGTTGTCTGATGTTTTCGGCGCCTCAAGTCCGGGCCAGCAGTTTCTCGATGAGCTGGTGGAGCGCAGCAAAGTCGGGCTCGCCCACATAGCGTTTGACGATGCGTCCCTGCCGGTCCACCAGGTAGGTGGTGGGGGTCAGCTTGACGTCGCCCCATTGCTGCGCCACTTCGCCGGTGTTGTCCAGCGCCACCTTGAACGGCAGTTGACGGCTTTGTGCAAAGTTGAGCACCCAGTCGGGCGGGTCGTATTCCATGGCCACGGCCACGGTGTCGAACCCCTGGGCCTGGTACTTGTGCCAGGTGGCCACGATCTGCGGCATTTCCTTCACGCACGAAACGCAGGTGGTGGCCCAGAAGTTGACCAGCGTCACCTTGCCTTTGAGGTCGGCGGTGGTGGCCTTGGTGCCATCCAGCAGCACAAAGGTGGATGCGGGGGCGGTCTCACCGCCTGCACATCCCGAAAGGCCCAGCATGGCAGCGGCGCCCAAGGCGGTTGCCGCTGCCAGGCTGCGGCGGCGCGAGAGGCCGGATCGGTCGAGTTCGGTCATTGTGTTTTCATTTCCCGGGGGCTACATTGCCCCACGTCATCATTGCCAGCCTTCAGGAGACACCGCATGCAGCGCCGCCAGTTTACCCAGTCCACCGCCGCCATCGGCCTCCTGATCCTGGCGGCTCACCGGCAGGCAAGGGCCTTGACGCTGGGCGATCTCACCGAGCGCGACGCCACCCAGGGTATCCGGGTGGCCCTCGAAAAGGGTGCGTTGGCGGCCGTGGCACTGCTGGGGAAGACCGATGGATTCCTCGGCAACCCGAAAGTTCGGATTCCCTTGCCCGGTTTTCTGGAAGACGCGTCCCGCTTGCTGCAACTCACTGGGCAGGGCAAACGCGTGGACGAGCTCGTCACCAGCATGAACCGTGCGGCAGAGGCGGCCGTGCCCATGGGGCGCGACCTGTTGGTCAATGCCGTCAAGTCCATGAGCGTGTCCGATGCCAGAAACATCCTGGGTGGAGGCGACAACTCGGTGACGCAGTTCTTTGCCGAGAAAACGCGACAACCGCTGGGCGAGAAGTTCCTGCCGGTGGTGACGCGAGCCACCGAGAAGGTGGGTCTGGCCAACCAGTACAACAAGTTTGCGGGCCAGGCGGCAGGGTTCGGGCTGATCAAGTCCGAAGATGCCAACATCCAGCGCTATGTCACCGGCAAGTCGCTCGACGGCCTCTACACCATCATTGGTGAGGAAGAGCGCAAGATCCGCCAGGACCCGGTGGGCACCGGCAGTGCCATTCTCAAGAAAGTGTTTGGTGCGCTGAAGTGAGCGCCTGCTGAGCGCCCGGCGCTCAGTTTTTCTTGAGTTTGCCGCGCGCCTCCAGCAGGCGGGCCTGAAGATACTCGCCATAGAAGTCGGGCACGGCCACGCCCACCAGGCGCTCGGCGAGTTCCTTGCCGTCGGGGCCGAAGAACATCACCGTGGGCGTGAAGCGCGCTTTCCAGGCCCGCGCCTGATCGGCCGGTGTGGTGGTGTCGCCTGCGAAGCCCTGAAGGCTGGACTGGCGGTCGAGCACGTCGATCTGGACCGCCACCAGCTCACCGTCGCGGCGCATCGGTGCGAGGTAGTTGTTGCGCACCAGTTCGCAGTACACACAACCCTTGAGCGTGGTCATGACCACCAGCGGCTCGCCCCGGGCCGCCGCCGCCAGGGCGGCACCCCGCAGCGAGGTGGGTGTGGGCAGGACAGCAGCGGCGGCGGTGGCCATGGCGGTTTCCTCAGAGCGCACCGCTGCGCTGCAGCGCAGTGACTTGTTCGGGCGTGCTGCCCAGCCAGTCGGACAGCACCTCGGCGGTGTGCTGGCCGAGCAGCGGCGGGGGCAGGTCGTTGCGAACCGGGGTGGCACTGAGCTTGAGCGGGCTGGCAACCAGGTCCAGGTCGCCCGACAGCGGATGCGACCAGCGCTGCACCATGCCACGCGAGAGCACATGCTCGTCGGCAAACACCTCGGCCAGGTTGTTGATCGGGCCGCAGGGCACCTTGGCGGCTTCCAGCGCGGCGAGCCAGTCGGCCTTGCTGCGCGTCTTGAGAATGCTCTCCAGCATCGGCACCAGCAGGTCCCGGTGGCGCACCCGGTTCTGGTTTTGCGCGAATCGGGTGTCGCTCGCCAGTTCGGCCCGGCCCGCCACCGCGCAGAACTTGGCGAACTGGCCATCGTTGCCCACCGCCAGGATGATGTGCTGCGCCTGGCCCTGGGCGTCGGGAGCCACCTCGAACACCTGGTAAGGCACGATGTTGGCGTGGGCATTGCCGGCCCGGCCGGGAACCTTGCCGTCGTCCCGGCCGCGCACGAGGTAGTTGGCGCCCAGGTTGGCGAGCATGGCCACTTGCGTGTCGAGCAAGGCCATGTCGATGTGCTGGCCTTCACCGGTGCGTTCTGCGTGACGCAGCGCGGCCTGGATGGCCACCGTGGCGTACAGGCCGGTGAACAGATCGGCCACGGCCACGCCGACTTTCTGCGGGCCGCCACCGGGGCGGTCGTCGCGTTCCCCGGTCACGCTCATCAAGCCCCCCATGGCCTGGATGGCAAAGTCGTAGCCCGCGCGATCCTTGTAGATCCCGGTCTGGCCGAAGCCCGTGATGGAGCAGTAAACGAGCCGGGGGTTGAGGGCATGCAGGCTGTCGAAGTCCAGCCCGTAGCGCGCCATGTCGCCGACCTTGTAGTTCTCCACGAACACGTCGGCCCGGGCGGCAAGATCGCGGATCAGCGCCTGGCCCGCCGGGGTGGCGATGTCGCAGGTGATGGAGCGTTTGTTGCGGTTGGCGCCGAGGTAGTAGGCCGCTTCGGCGGTGTCGCTGCCGTCGCGCCCGCGCAGGAAGGGCGGGCCCCAGCCGCGTGTGTCGTCGCCGCCGGGGTGGTTGGCAGCGGGCGGACGCTCGACCTTGACCACGTCGGCGCCGAGATCGGCGAGGGTTTGCGTGCACCAGGGGCCGGCGAGCACGCGGGACAAATCGAGTATGCGGATACCATCCAGAGCATTCATGTTGCCATTGTGCGCGACGTCGCCGCGCCCGCGGTGTCGCCGCGGTGGCGGGTCCATTTCCATCCCATGCCTTCATCACCCATCGAGCGCGCCAAGCGTCGCTGCAGGCCGTTCGCCGCCTTGTTTCTGCTGGCGCTGGCCGCCTGCTATCCCACCTTCAACTGGCGCGAATGGCGTCCCGAGGGAACGCCGCTGCAGGCACTCATGCCGTGCAAACCCGAGACCGCAGAACGGTTGGTGCCACTGGGTGGATCTCCCACGGTGCTGCACATGCACAGCTGCAAGGTGGGCGACCTCACCTTTGCATTGGCCTGGGCCGACGCGAGCGATGCCGCGGCGGTGCCCGCCACCCTGGCCGACTGGCAGCGGGCCTCGCTGGCGACGATCCGGATCGATCCGGCGCTGCAGGCCGATCCAGCCCTGCGCTGGACCGCCACCGTGGCCGGTTCGACCATGGCGCAAGGCCTGAGCGCGCAGGGCACCGATGCCAGGGGACAGCCGGTGTCGACCCGGGCCGTGTACTTCGCGCGCGGCACGCAGGTGTTCCAGGCGGCCATTTACGGCGCGGCCAGCGACGAGGTGCGCAGCACTTTCTTTGACGGGCTGGCCCTGCCATGACCCCCGCGCCGACACACGCCAGCGGCGACGCGCTGGGGACGCGGGCCGCCGTCATCGTCTTCCTGACCTTTGCGATCGCGTATTTCCTGTCGGCGCTGGTGCGCGCCGTCACGGCCACGCTCTCGCCCACCCTGAGTCTGGAGCTGGACCTCAACGCCGGAGACCTCGGACTGCTGGCCGGGGGCTACTTTCTGGGCTTTGCGCTGACGCAACTGCCGCTGGGCAACTGGCTCGATCGGCATGGGCCGCGAAAAGTGATCCTGGCCTTCCTGGCGGTCGCGGTGATCGGTTGCATGGCGTTTGCACTGGCCACGAGCTTCTCGGGCCTGCTGGCCGCCCGCGTGCTCACCGGCATGGGCGTGAGTGCCTGCCTGATGGCCCCGCTCACCGGCTTTCGGCGCTGGCTCACACCCGCCACGCAGTTGCGTGCGAACTCCTGGATGCTCATGACCGGATCGCTGGGCATGGTGGCCGCCACGCTGCCGGTGCAATGGCTCATGCCCTACACCGGCTGGCGCGGGCTGTTCTGGTTGCTGGCCGCACTCATTGCGCTGTCGATGCTGGGCATTGCGCTCATCGTTCCGCGCTGGCGCCAGGCTGGCGCACGGTCGGTACAGGACCCTGCGCCCAGCTCGACCGGCTATGGCCTGATCTGGCGCAACCCGTATTTCCGCCAGATGCTGCCGATCGGTTTCGTCAACTATGGCGGCATGGTCGCGGTGCAAACCTTGTGGGCCGGGCCGTGGATGGTGAAGGTGGCGGGCTACACGCCGCAAGAAGCGGCCGCCGGCCTGTTCGGCATCAACCTGTCGATGCTGTGCACCTTCTGGCTCTGGGGCCTGGTCAATCCCCATCTGGCGCGCCATGGGCTCAAACCCGAAAGGCTGATCGCCTGGGGCCTGCCGCTGAGCTTCGTGGTGCTGGCCGCCATCGTGCTGCTGGGCGCCGACGCGGGCTGGGAGCTGTGGGCGCTGTTCTGTGTCAGCAGCACCTTCGTGTCGCTGTCGCAGCCGGCGGTGGCACTGGCGCTGCCGCCCGAGGCGGCCGGGCGTGCGCTCTCGGCCTACAACCTGGCCATCTTCGCGGGCGTGTTCGGCGTGCAGTGGGGCATCGGCCTGTTGATCGAGGCGCTCTCGGTGTTCGGCTGGAGCGAGCCCGTTCGCTACCGCGGTGCCGTGGCTGTCTTCGGGGTGTGTTGTGTCTTCGCCTACCTCGCTTTCTGGCGTGCCTGGCGGGGCCGCCCCGGCACCGGGGCCAGCTAAACTGCGGGCATGAACGGCATCCTCATCATTGCGCACGCGCCGCTGGCCTCGGCCCTGCGACAGTGTGTCATGCATGTGTTCCCCGACAGCGGCGAAGCCGTGGCGGCGCTCGATGTCCAACCCAATGTGCCACCCGAAGAATCACTGGCGCAGGCGCGTGCGCTCATGCGCCAGATGCAGCTTGCGCAGACCCTGGTGGTGACCGATGTGTTCGGCGCCACGCCATGCAACGTGGCGCAGAAGCTCATCGACGGCATCAATTCCAAACTCATCACCGGCGTGAACCTGCCCATGCTGCTGCGCACCGTGTCGTACCGGCATGAATCGCTGGACGCGCTGATCTCGCGCGCCATGATCGGTGCCACGCAAGGTGTCATCCAGGTGGCCGTGACCGCTCCGCAGAACCAGGCCAGACGAGCCACCCATGATCAAGACCACCGTGACCATCAGCAATAAGCTGGGGCTGCATGCACGCGCCTCGGCCAAACTCACCAAACTCGCCGGCGGCTTCGCCAGCGAGGTGTGGATGTCGCGTGGCGATCGCCGCGTCAATGCCAAAAGCATCATGGGCGTGATGATGCTGGCCGCGGGTCTGGGCAGCACCGTCGAGGTCGAGACCACCGGTGCCGACGAACAAGTGGCGATGGATGCCCTTGTTGCATTGATCAACGACAAGTTCGGCGAAGGCGAATGAGCTTCTCGGTCCATGGTCTCGCCGTCTCCCGGGGCATTGCCATCGGGCGGGCAGTGATCGTGGCCTCGAGCCGGATCGATGTGGCGCACTACTTCGTGCAGACGGAGCAGGTCGAGGGCGAGATCGAGCGGCTGCGCCATGCGCGCAACGAGGTGGCGGCGGAAATCCTCAAGGTGCAGCAGAGCCTGCACGACCTGGGGCCGTCGGACGCGCACCCCGAGCTCACCGCGTTGCTCGATGTTCACCTCATGCTGCTGCAGGACGAGCAGCTCACCGGCGGCGTGAAACACTGGATCGTCGAGCGGCACTACAACGCCGAGTGGGCGCTGACCACCCAGCTCGAGGTGATCGCGCGCCAGTTCGACGAAATGGAAGACCCGTACCTGCGCGAGCGCAAGGCCGACCTGGAGCAGGTGGTCGAACGCATCCTGCGCGCGATGCGCGGCGTGTCTTCGCCGGTCGTCAGCGGGCATCCGCACCCCGGGCAGGACAATGCGGTCGACGTGCCGCTGGTCTTGATTGCGCACGACCTGTCGCCCGCCGACATGCTGCAGTTCAAGCAGAGTGTGTTCGCCGGCTTTGTCACCGACGTCGGTGGCAAGACCAGCCACACCGCCATCGTTGCGCGCAGCATGGACATTCCCGCCGTGGTCGGCGCGCGCTCGGCCAGCCAGCTGATCGAGCAGGACGACTGGGTGATCATCGACGGCGATGCCGGCGTGGTGGTGATCGATCCCTCACCGATCCTGCTGGCCGAGTACGGATTCAAGCAACGCCAGGGAGAGGTCGAGCGCGAGCGGCTGTCGCGCCTGAAGAACACGCCCGCCGTCACGCTCGACGGTCAGAAGATCGAGTTGCTGGCGAACATCGAACAACCCGAAGACGCGGTGGGCGCCCTCAAGACCGGCGCTGTGGGTGTGGGACTGTTCCGCAGCGAATTCCTCTTCATGGGGCGCAACGGCAAGCTGCCCGACGAAGAAGAGCAATACCAGGCCTACAAACGCGCGGTCGAGGGCATGCAGGGCCTGCCGGTGACGATACGCACGGTGGACGTGGGGGCCGACAAGCCGCTGGACCGTGTGGCCCAGCGCGCGGGTGAAGACCACCTCAACCCGGCGCTGGGCTTGCGCGCCATCCGCTGGAGCCTGGCCGATCCGGCGATGTTCCTGGCGCAGCTGCGCGCCATCCTGCGATCGGCCGCGCACGGACCGGTGAACCTGCTGGTGCCCATGCTCGCGCACGCCAGCGAGATCCGTCAGACCCTGGCGCTGATCAACCGCGCGCGTGAGCAGCTCGAAGCGGCCGGTGTGCGGCAAGGCGCGGTCAAGCTCGGTGCCATGATCGAAGTACCGGCAGCCGCCCTCACCATCCCGCTGTTCCTCAAGCACTTCGACTTTCTCTCGATCGGAACCAACGACCTGATCCAGTACACGCTGGCGATCGACCGCGCCGACGAAGCTGTGTCTCACCTTTACGACCCGGTGCATCCGGCGGTGCTGCACCTGCTGGCCAACACCATCACGCAATGCCACGCCCAGGGCAAGGGTGTGAGCGTGTGTGGCGAGATGGCGGGTGACGTGGCCATGACGCGCCTGCTGCTCGGCCTCGGCCTGCGCAGCTTCTCCATGCATCCGTCGCAGATTCTGGCGGTCAAGCAGCAGATCCTGCGCTGCGACACCACGCGCCTGCAGACCTGGGCGCAGACGGTGCTGGCAGCGGAAGACCCGGCCGCATTGATGACGGACTGACCTTCAGTTGCCTCGCCGCGTGGCCATCACCGCTGCGCCCACGATCATCAGCGCGGCCAGGCCCACCGCCAGACTCGGCGTCTCTCCGCGCACCAGCAACAGCGTGAGGGTGGAGAGCAGCGGCGTGAGGAAACTGAGCACGCCGATCTGCCGTGCGTCGCCGCGTTTGAGCGCTGCATCCCACAAAAAGAAGGCGCCACCCAGCGGGCCCAGGCCGAGCACCGCAATCAGCAGCCAGTCTTTGGCTGACAGCGAGACCGCCGGTTCCAGCAGCACGTGGCAGAGCAGAGACAGCACACCGGAGACGAGCGCAAAGCTGCCGATGGCCGCTGTGGGAAAGAGCCGCACGCGTTTGGTCATCAACGAATAGCTCGCCCAG
Organism: Hydrogenophaga sp.; assembly: GCF_030373225.1. Taxonomy (GTDB): domain Bacteria; phylum Pseudomonadota; class Gammaproteobacteria; order Burkholderiales; family Burkholderiaceae_C; genus Hydrogenophaga. The sequence goes on from NZ_JAUCZG010000038.1 coordinate 15,820, forward strand.
ATGAAGGCCGACGCCAGGGCAGGGAGGTAACCCCAGGCCCAGCGGGCGTCACCCGTCTCGCCCGCACCACCCAGAATGGCCAGCGCCGCGCCGGCAAAACCCAGCAGGGCCGCAAAGATGTGCCGGCCGGTGAGCGACACGCCGGGCAGGAACAGCGGCGCCATCACCACGATGCCCAGCGGCCAGAGGTAGTTGACCAGGTTGGCCTGCACCGGCGGCGCGTGGCGCAAGGCGATGAAGAGCAGGAAGTGAAACCCGAACAGGCCATACACCCCGAGCGCCAGCGTGCTGGCCGGCACGCGCCACTGGCGGAAGTCGAAACGCGACAGCGGCAGGGCGATCAGGCTGCCCACCAGCAAGGACAGGCCGGTCAACAGAAACGGCGGCACGTGCGACAGCGCCACGCCGAGTGCGGCCAGCGAGGCCCAGAGCACGACCGCGCCGAGGGCGAGCAGGTTGGCGGGGTTCAAGCGGCGAGGCGAAGCACGCCGTGCGTCACTTCAGCACGCCGTGGGCTTGCTGGTCGGCGTGGTACGAGCTTCGCACCATCGCGCCGACCGCCGCGTGGCTGAAGCCCATCTTGTAGGCCTCGGTTTCGAACATCTTGAAGGTGTCGGGATGCACATAGCGACGCACCGGCAGGTGGTGGCCGCTGGGGGCGAGGTACTGGCCGAGGGTGAGCATGTCGATGCCGTGCGCGCGCATGTCGCGCATGACGTCCAGAATCTCTTCGTCGGTCTCGCCCAGGCCGACCATCAGGCCGCTCTTGGTCGGCACGTGCGGGAACAGGGCCTTGAATTTTTTCAGCAGGTTCAGGCTGAACTGGTAGTCCGAACCGGGCCGTGCTTCTTTGTAGAGGCGCGGCACGGTTTCGAGGTTGTGGTTCATCACGTCGGGCGGTGCGGCCTTGAGGATCTCCAGCGCGCGGTCGTCCCGGCCCCGGAAGTCGGGCACCAGCACCTCGATCTGCGTCTGTGGCGACAGGGCGCGGGTCTTCTCGATGCACGCGACGAAGTGGCCGGCGCCGCCGTCACGCAGGTCATCGCGGTCCACGCTGGTGATCACCACGTACTTGAGCTTGAGCTGTGCAATCGTTTTGGCCAGATTGTCGGGCTCGTCTGCATCCAGCGGGTCGGGCCGGCCGTGGCCCACATCGCAGAACGGGCAGCGCCGTGTGCACTTGTCGCCCATGATCATGAAGGTGGCGGTGCCTTTGCCGAAGCATTCGCCGATGTTCGGGCAACTCGCCTCCTCGCACACCGTCACCAGCTTGTTGGTGCGCAAGATGTCCTTGATCTCGTAGAAGCGGGTGGTGGGACTGCCTGCCTTCACCCGGATCCACTCGGGCTTCTTCAGCACCTCGGCCGGCACGATCTTGATGGGAATGCGCGACGTCTTCGCCTGGCTTTTCTGTTTGGCGCTCGCGTCGTAGCTCGCAGCGGGTTGGGCCTCGCGCACGGTGGTGTTGGTGGATTCAGCGGGGGTGTCGGTGCGGTTCATGGCAGCGGCGCGGATGGCGCGTGGAGTCAGGGTTGGTCAGGGTGACAAGGTGGCGCTGAGCTTCTGGCCGAGCACGTGCGCGGCCTCGTCCCATGAAACCGCCACGCCGATTGTAGAAAGGTCCACCGTCTGAAGGCCCTGGTAGCCACACGGGTTGATGCGCTGGAAGGGTTGCAGGTCCATGGCCACGTTGAGTGCGACCCCATGGTAGGTGCGGTGGCGGCTGACCTTGATGCCGAGCGCAGCGATCTTGCCCAGGCCGCAGAAATCGGGCTGCGGCGCCGGTTCGCCCGGTGCGCGGCGCTGTGGGCGCTGCGGCAGCAAGGCGTGGCTGAACGGATCGTCCAGCCGAACATAGATGCCGGGAGCCCCGGCCACACGGTGGCCCGTGACCTGGAAGGCGCCCAGCGTGCGGATCACGGCTTCCTCCACCCGGTACACGAATTCCTTGACGTAGTAACCCGCGCGTTGCAGGTCGATCAGCGGATACGCCACCACCTGGCCGGGGCCATGGTAGGTCACCTGCCCGCCCCGGTTGGTCTGCACCACGGGGATGTCGCCCGGGGACAGCAGGTGGTCTTCGCGGCCGGCCAGGCCCTGGGTGAACACGGGCGGGTGCTCGCAGATCCAGAGTTCGTCGGGCGTGCTGCCGGATCGCTCGGCGGTGAAGGCCTGCATCGCCTCATAGGTGGTGCCGTAAGACACCAGGCCCAGGTCCCGGATGTTCACAAGACGATCTTGACCATGGGGTGCGTGGTCAGCGTGCGGTAGAGCTCGTCAAGTTGTTCGCGGCTGGTCACATGCACCGACAGGGTGAGGCCCATGTAGTTGCCGGCCTTGCTCGGACGCTGCTCCACGGTGCCGGCATCGAAGCTCGCGTCGAAGGCTTTGGCGACATGGACCATGGCGTCGAGGAAGCCCTCGGCGTTCGCGCCCATCACCTTGATGGGAAATTGCGTGGGGTATTCGATGAGGGATTGTTCGGGCGGTATCTCGCGCGGATGTTCCATGCTGTCGCTCCTGTTCAGGCCGCCACGGCAGCCACCGCCCGCTGGTACCCGGCGTACAGCTTTGCATAGACCGGGCCTGGCCGACCCGCCTGGGCGCCGTGGCCCACGGGCAGTCCATCCAGCGAGGTGATGGGCAGCACTTCCTTGGTGGCCGAGGACAGCAGCAGTTCATCGGCGTCCAGCACTTCGGCCCGGGTGATGCGTCGAAGCTCGAAGCGCAAGCCTTGCGCCTGGCAGATCTCCTCGATCAGACCGAAGCGGATGCCCTCCAGCACGAGGTTGTCCTTGGGTGGGCCCATGACCACGCCGTCCTTCACCACCCACACGTTGCTGGCAGCGGCTTCGCTCAGGAAGCCGTCCCGGAACATGACGGTCTCGACGGCGCCTGCGTCTGCGCTGATCTGCCGCGAGAACACCGCGCCCAGCAGGCTGGTGCTCTTGATGTGGGCCTTCTCCCAGCGGAAGTCATTGGCCGTGACGCAGGCCACACCGTTTTCCCGCTGTGCCGGCGTGGCCAGCTTCATTTCGCTGGCCATCACGAACACGGTGGGCACGATCTGCGGCGGCATCACGTGGTCGCGCAGCGCCACGCCGCGGGTGACCTGGATATAGATCAACTGGTTGGGCGCACCGGTGGCGGCCTTCAGCGACATGGAAAGCCGCCGCGCAATGTCGGCCCACTCGTCGCGTGTCAGGGGGTTGCCGATGCGCAGCTCCGCGAGCGACCGGTCCAGCCGGGCCATGTGCTGCTCGAAACGAAAGGGCTGTCCGTTGTAGCAGGGCAGAACCTCGTAGACGCCGTCGCCGAAGATGAAACCACGGTCGAGCACGCTGACGTGGGCGTCTTTCAATGGCGTGTACACGCCATTGAGATAGCAGGTGGTGTCGGGCAGCACGGGCGGGGCGCCCCAGATGGAAGCAGTCATCGAAAGATTATCGGCGCCAGTTCGCCCACCGCACAGACAAGAGCCATTCGCCTTGACGGGCCCATGGGGTTTCTACGTATAATGAGCGGCTTTGCGAACGTCGCTCAACCGTAACCTGGCTGTAACCCTCCATGTCGACAATGCAACGCGTCGATCCGGACTCGCAGACCCAGGCAGATGGGGCAGATGGTGGGCAAGAGATCGAATTCAAGCCGCTGACGCGCGAAGAAGCGCAGCAGTGGCGAGCCAGCCAACCCCGGTTTTCGGTGTGGCGTCTGGTGGCGGTTCAGTTGTTGGCGGGATTGTCGGCGGCTGCCCTGGGTTGGTTGTTCACACAATCGGCATCGGTGGCGTGGTCGGTGCTCTACGGAGCGGCATCGGTGGTTGTGCCTTCGGCCTTGATGGCTTACGGCTTGACTTCCAGTGCCTTGAGTCGCCTGTTGGCGGGGTACGCGCAGGCGGCCTTTGCGGGATTTCTGTTGTGGGAGGGGGTGAAGATTCTGCTGGTGGTGGCCATGTTGTGGTCAGCCCCCCGGATCGTCCCCGATCTCAACTGGCTGGGCCTGTTGGCCGGCCTGGTGGTGGTTCTCAAGGTGTACTGGTTTGGATTCTGGATCCAGACCCGGCGCGCAAATCTAAACGGTTGAATTTCCGACATATCGGTGCAAACGAACATGGCAACTGAAGGCAGCGCTCTGACCCCCGGCGAATACATCCGCCACCACCTGGTCCATCTGACGAACAAGAAGCAGGAGTCGATCGTCGACTTTTCTGTCATCAACATCGATTCGGTGATCGTCAGTTCGCTGCTGGGCATCCTGATCTGTTTCGTGCTGTGGCTCGCCGCCCGCAAATCCACGGCCGGCGTGCCGGGCCGCTTTCAGGCGGCGGTCGAAATGCTGGTGGAAATGGTCGACAGCCAGGCCAAGGCCGTGATCCACAACGCCCACAGCCGCAAGCTGGTGGCACCGCTGGCGCTCACCGTGTTCGTCTGGATCTTCATGATGAACTTCATGGACATGATCCCGGTCGATCTGCTGCCCTCGATCTGGCACGTTGCCGGTCCGGCCATGGGTTACCCCGACTACCTGCGGGTGGTTCCCACCGCCGACCTCTCCACCACGCTGGGCCTGTCGGTCTCCGTGTTGTTGATGTGCCTGTTCTACAACATCAAGATCAAGGGCATCGGCGGCTGGACGCACGAGCTCGTCACGGCGCCCTTCGGCACCAGCAAGAACCCCATCTGGGCGCTGCTGCTGGGCCTGATCAACTTCCTGATGCAAATGATCGAGTTCGTGGCCAAGACGGTCTCCCACGGCATGCGATTGTTCGGAAACATGTTCGCGGGTGAGTTGGTCTTCATGCTGATTGCGTTGCTGGGTGGCTTTGCCTCCTTGTCGCTGGGTGGTGGACTTTTCTTCGTCGGACATGTGATCGCCGGCACGGTCTGGACCTTGTTTCACATACTGGTCATCACCTTGCAGGCGTTCATTTTCATGATGCTGGCCCTGATTTATCTCGGGCAGGCGCATGACGCTCACTGAGTTGCGCGGCCTGTCCTCGCTCTGAGTTCTCGTTTCTTTCTTTCCTTTTTTCAACTTTCGTTCATCTCATAGGAGTCATCATGGAAAACGTTCTGGGTCTTGTCGCACTGGCTTGCGGTCTCATCGTCGGTCTGGGCGCCATCGGCGCATCCATCGGCATTGCGCTGATGGGCGGCAAATTTCTGGAAGCGTCGGCCCGTCAGCCCGAACTGATGAACGACCTGCAGACCAAGATGTTCATCCTGGCCGGCCTGATCGACGCGGCCTTCCTGATCGGCGTGGCCATCGCCCTCCTGTTCGCCTTCGCCAACCCCTTCACGCTGGCTTAATGGGATTTGCTGCCACGCCAGGCGGCGTTCTGCACACCGGGGTCTCGATGACTTCCGGCGGGCAGCGCACCGGCGCAGCAGCATCGGCATCACCACTTATGTCAACACACAGAAAGGCGTTGCGATGAATATCAATGCAACCCTCTTTGCGCAGGCCATCGTCTTTGCGATCCTGGTGTGGTTCACGATGAAATTCGTGTGGCCCCCGATTGCCAAGGCGCTCGATGAGCGTGCGTTGAAGATTTCCGAAGGACTGGCGGCTTCCGAAAAAGCCAAGTCCGAACTGGCCGTGGCCAACAAGCGGGTGGAAGAGGAGTTGGGCAAATCGCGCAACGAAGCTGCCGTCCGACTGGCCGATGCCGAGCGCCGTGCACAGACCGTGATTGAAGAGGCCAAGGCGCGTGCAAGCGACGAAGCCGCCAAGATCGTGGCCGCTGCACACATGGAAGCCGAGCAGCAGGTCGTCAAGGCCCGGGAAGCCTTGCGCGAGCAGGTTGCTGCGCTGGCTGTCAAGGGGGCCGAGCAGATCCTCAAGCGCGAAGTCAACGCCGGCGTTCACGCCGAGTTGCTGGGTCGCTTGAAGACCGAGCTCTGATCCACCGATCCGGCAATCAAAGGTAAACCATGGCCGAAATCGCCACCATTGCCCGCCCCTACGCGGAAGCGCTGTTCCAGGCCTCTGGCTCTGGCGCGGCCGGCACCGCCGCCTGGCTCGACGAGCTGGCGTCGGTGGCTGCCGATGAGCAGCTTCGCCAGTACGCCGACAACCCCCGGACGACGCCCGAACAGGTGTTCAGCCTGGTGACCGGCGTGATCCAGGCGAGCCTGCCCGAGATGGCGCAGAACTTTCTGCGCACCGTGATCGACAACGGCCGCCTGGCCGCCCTGCCCGAAATCGCCGACCAGTTCCGCGCCTTGAAGAATGCGCAGATGGGCGCCTTCGATGCCGTGGTCTACAGCGCCTTTGCCATCGACAGCGCCGCACTGGCCGATCTCTCCGGCGTGCTGGAGAAGCGCTTTGCCCGCAAGCTCAACCTCAAGGTCGAGCTGCAACCCGAACTGATCGGTGGCATTCGCGTGGTGGTGGGCGATGAAGTGCTCGACACCTCGATCAAGGCCCGCCTGGAACACATGAAATCCGCCCTGACCGCGGCCTGACCGCTGTCACCCCGCGCCCGTCTGCTCACCATTTAACGAAAGAAGGAAAGAGTCATGCAACTCAATCCCGCTGAAATCTCCGAACTGATCAAGTCCCGCATCGAGGGGCTGGGCACATCGACCGATGTGCGCAACCAGGGCACCGTGGTGTCGGTGACCGACGGTATCGTCCGCGTCCACGGCCTGTCCGACGTGATGCAGGGCGAGATGCTGGAATTCCCGGCCAACAAGGACGGCGTGCCGTCCTTCGGCCTTGCGCTGAACCTGGAGCGGGACTCCGTGGGCGCCGTGATTCTGGGTGAGTACGAGCACATCTCCGAAGGCGAGACCGTGAAGTGCACGGGCCGCATACTGGAAGTGCCGGTGGGCCCCGAGCTGATCGGCCGCGTGGTCAATGCCCTGGGCGCCCCGATCGATGGCAAAGGCCCGATCAACGCCAAGATGACCGACGTGATCGAGAAGGTTGCACCGGGCGTGATCGCCCGCAAATCGGTGGACCAGCCGGTGCAGACCGGCCTGAAGTCGATCGACTCGATGGTGCCCGTGGGCCGCGGTCAGCGCGAGCTGATCATCGGTGACCGCCAGACCGGCAAGACGGCCGTGGCGATCGACGCGATCATCAACCAGAAGGGTCAGAACATGACCTGCGTTTATGTCGCGATTGGCCAGAAGGCCTCGTCGATCAAGAACGTGGTGCGTGCCCTCGAGCAGGCCGGCGCAATGGACTACACCATTGTCGTGGCCGCTTCGGCTTCCGAATCCGCTGCCATGCAGTACCTCTCGGCCTATTCGGGCTGCACCATGGGTGAGTACTTCCGCGACCGCGGCCAGGACGCACTGATCGTGTACGACGACCTGTCCAAGCAGGCCGTGGCCTACCGCCAGGTTTCGCTGCTGCTGCGCCGTCCGCCAGGCCGCGAAGCCTATCCCGGCGACGTGTTCTATCTCCACAGCCGCCTGCTCGAGCGCGCTGCCCGGGTGAATGCCGACTATGTGGAAGCCTTCACCAAGGGCGAAGTCAAGGGCAAGACCGGCTCGCTGACCGCACTGCCCATCATCGAAACGCAGGCCGGTGACGTGTCCGCCTTCGTGCCGACCAACGTGATCTCGATCACCGACGGCCAGATCTTCCTGGAAACCAGCCTGTTCAACGCCGGCATCCGCCCCGCCATCAACGCCGGTATCTCGGTGTCGCGCGTCGGTGGCGCTGCGCAGACCAAGCTCATCAAGAGCCTCTCCGGCGGCATCCGTACCGACCTCGCCCAGTACCGTGAGCTGGCCGCGTTCGCGCAGTTCGCTTCCGACCTCGACGAAGCCACCCGCAAACAGCTCGACCGCGGTGCCCGCGTGACCGAACTGCTCAAGCAGGCCCAGTACAGCCCGCAATCGATCGGCCTGATGGCGTCCACGCTGTATGCCGTGAACAAGGGCTACCTGGACGACATCGAAGTCAAGAAGGTGCTCTCGTTCGAGAACGGCATGCACGCCTTCCTCAAGGACAAGCACGCAGCGCTGCTGGCCAAGCTGGAAAACGACAAGGCCATGGACAAGGACGCCGAAGCCCAACTGGCTGCCGCCATCGCCGACTTCAAGAAAACCGGCACCTACTGACCCGGCCCGTTGACTTCTTAAAGGAAACCCAATGGCAGCAGGCAAGGAAATACGCGGCAAGATCAAATCGGTGGAGAACACCAAGAAGATCACCAAAGCCATGGAGATGGTCGCCGCCTCCAAGATGCGCAAGGCGCAGGAACGCATGCGTGCGGCCCGGCCTTACGCCGAGAAAGTGCGCCAGATCACCGGCAACCTGAGCCGCGCGAATCCCGAGTACACGCACCCCTTCATGTTGACCAACGACGCCAAGGTGGCGGGTTTCGTGGTGGTGACGACCGACAAGGGCCTGTGCGGTGGCTTGAACACCAACGTGTTGCGCGCCGTGACGACCCAGCTCAAGGACCTGCAGGCGAAAGGCCAGACCGCTGAAGTCGTTGCCATCGGCAACAAGGGCCTGGCGTTCATGAACCGCATCGGCGCCAAGGTGGTGTCCAGCGTCACCGGTCTGGGCGATACCCCGCACCTGGACAAGCTGATCGGCCCGGTCAAGACCTTGCTCGATGCGTACACCGAAGGTCGCGTGAACGCGGTCTATGTCTGCTACACCCGTTTCATCAACACGATGAAGCAGGAGTCGGTGGTCGAGAAGCTGTTGCCGCTCAACACGGGCGACCTTCAGGAAAACGCCGGCGGACGTGACTGGGACTACATCTACGAACCCGATGCACCGGCGGTGATCGACGAGCTCCTGCTGCGCTACGTGGAAGCCCAGGTTTACCAGGCCGTGGCCGAAAACATGGCTTCCGAACAGTCCGCTCGCATGGTGGCCATGAAGGCCGCCACCGACAACGCCGGCAGCGTCATCAGCGAACTCAAGCTGGTCTACAACAAGACGCGCCAGGCAGCGATCACGAAAGAGCTTTCGGAAATCGTCGCCGGCGCCGCAGCGGTCTGAAGCAGCTGCCCAACAGAATCCGAGAAACGAAAAGGTACCCATCATGTCTCAAGCTACCGCACAAATGAACACCGGTGTTCAGGGCAAGATCGTTCAGTGCATCGGCGCCGTCGTGGACGTGGAATTTCCACGCAGCCAGATGCCCCGCGTGTACGACGCCCTGAAAATGGAAGGCTCTGCCTTGACGCTGGAAGTCCAGCAACAGCTCGGTGACGGCGTGGTCCGCACCATTGCGCTGGGCTCCTCCGACGGCCTGCGCCGCGGCATGGTGGTGACGAACACCGCCGAACCCATCATGGTGCCCGTGGGCAAGGCCACGCTGGGCCGCATCATGGACGTGCTCGGCGCGCCCATCGACGAGCGCGGCCCGGTCGACCAGACCTTGACCGCCTCCATCCACCGCAAGGCCCCGGCCTATGACGAGCTGTCGCCGTCGCAAGAGCTGCTGGAAACCGGCATCAAGGTGATCGACCTGATCTGCCCGTTCGCCAAAGGCGGCAAGGTGGGCCTGTTCGGCGGCGCCGGCGTGGGCAAGACGGTGAACATGATGGAACTCATCAACAACATCGCCAAGGCCCACAGCGGTCTGTCGGTGTTCGCCGGTGTGGGCGAGCGCACCCGCGAAGGCAACGACTTCTATCACGAGATGGCCGACTCCGGCGTCGTGAACCTGGAGAACCTGGGCGAGTCCAAAGTGGCCATGGTGTACGGCCAGATGAACGAGCCTCCAGGCAACCGCCTGCGCGTGGCCCTGACCGGTCTGACCATTGCCGAATCGTTCCGTGACGAAGGCCGCGACGTGCTGTTCTTCGTGGACAACATCTACCGCTACACGCTGGCCGGTACCGAAGTGTCCGCCCTGCTGGGCCGCATGCCTTCTGCCGTGGGTTACCAGCCCACGCTGGCCGAAGAAATGGGCCGCCTGCAAGAGCGCATCACCTCCACCAAGGTCGGCTCGATCACTTCCATCCAGGCCGTGTACGTGCCTGCCGATGACTTGACCGACCCGTCGCCCGCCACCACCTTCGCCCACCTGGACTCCACCGTGGTGCTGAGCCGTGACATCGCCTCGCTGGGCATCTACCCCGCCGTGGACCCGCTGGACTCCACCAGCCGCCAGCTCGACCCGCTGGTCGTGGGCCAGGAGCACTACGAAACCGCCCGTGCCGTGCAGAACACCCTGCAGCGTTACAAGGAACTGCGCGACATCATCGCCATTCTGGGCATGGACGAACTGGCGCCCGAAGACAAGCTGGCCGTGGCCCGCGCCCGCAAGATCCAGCGTTTCCTGTCGCAGCCGTTCCACGTGGCTGAAGTGTTCACCGGCTCCCCCGGCAAGTACGTGACCCTGGCTGAAACCATCCGTGGTTTCAAGATGATCACCGCCGGTGAGTGCGACCACCTGCCCGAGCAGTCGTTCTACATGGTCGGCACGATCGACGAAGCCTTCGAGAAAGCCAAGAAGATGGCGTAAGGCAGCGCACTCGTGCGCCCGGCGGTGTGGGTGTGCCCGATGTGCTGATGCACATCCTGGCGCACGGCATGGCCGGACACCCGATGACTTGCTTTCCGTCGTTTTCCCCAAGGAGACCCTATGAGCACCATCCGCGTTGATGTGGTGAGCGCCGAAGCTTCCATCTTCTCTGGCGAAGCCAAATTTGTGGCCCTGCCGGGCGAAGCGGGCGAACTGGGCATCCTGCCCGGTCACATTCCGCTCATCACCCGCATCCGTCCGGGCGCCGTGCGCATTGAAAAGGCCGATGGCGGCGAAGAGTTCGTGTTTGTGGCCGGCGGCATTCTCGAAGTGCAGCCCAACCACATCACCGTGTTGTCCGACACCGCGATCCGCGGCAAGGACCTCGACGAAGCCAAGGCGCTCGATGCGCGCAAACAGGCCGAAGAGGCGCTCAAAAACGCCAAGAGCGACATCGATCTCGCCAAGGCGACGTCGGAACTCGCCGTCATGGCGGCCCAGATCGCGGCACTGCGCAAGTTCCGGCAGAAAAGGTGAAGCGGCGGGCGTCTGCCTGGACTTCCCGATAAGACCGGCCTGTGGCCGGTCTTTTTTTGTCCCTTGGCTGCAACGACCCCGGGCGGTCCGAATACCATGCGGATGTGAACAAAGGCGCAGACGATGTCATCCATCTTTGAAAGTCCGGAACTGGCCCCTGAAGAAGTGGCGGCACGCCTGCTGGTCACGCCCTCGGCCCTGGCCGACCTGACCCTCGCTGATGCCCTCAAGGTGGTGGGCTACATGCGGCCCAAGCTGATCAAGGCGGGCACGGTGATCATCCAGGAGGGCGAGGTTCGTCAGACCGACTACATGCTGCTGGTGCTCGAGGGCGACATTGCGGTGGAAAACGAGCTGCCCGGGCTGCACGAGAGCATGGTGGTCAACATCATGGGCCCGGGGCATCTGATCGGAGAGATGGGCGTGCTCGACGGGGCGCCCCGGTCGGCCACCTGCACCGCCAACACCAACATCGCTGCGGCCGTGCTGTCGCGCACCGCGCTGATGCGCCTGCTCAAGGAAGACCCCCGGCTGGGATCGCGGCTGCTGCTGGCGATCTCCAAGCGCATGGCCGACCGCCTGCGGGAAACCACGCGCAAGCTCAAGACCTTTGCCCAGATGAACAAGGCCTTGCAGCAGGAGCTCCAGGTCGTGATGAACAGCCGCAGCCCGCTGGATGGACGCAAAGGCGGCTGACCAGGGCGACCCGCCTAGCGGCGCACCACGGCGTCGGGAAGCTCGTTCGGTCGAACAGTGCCGGCATCTGCGGGAAAGCGCTCCACCAGCAGTGCGGACACCTCTTCGAGTGCCTGCGTGAGGCCGTCTTCGAAGTCTCCCGCGCGCAGTCGGGATGCCAGGCGGTCAACGATGGCCTGCCATTGCGCCCGGCTCACCCGGCGCGACAGCGCCCGATCGGCGACGAACTCGATCGCGTGCTCGGCCAGCAGCACATAGATCAGCACGCCGTTGTTGTGCTCGGTGTCCCAGACCCGCAGGCGGCCGAACCAGGTGAGGGCGCGATCGCGAACCACCACCGGCAAGCCGGTTTCGGGTCCGAGGCGCCAGAGGTAGCTCAGCGGCAGCGCTGCTTCAACGCACAGTCTCACCTCGCCGGTGTGCCGCCCTTCGCTGGCCGCCACGCGCCGCGCGAGTCGCTCGGCCATGTCGTCGGGCACCGCCCGCAGGGTGTCCGAGCGGTCCATCCATCGGTGTTTGAAGATGCGCAACAGCTTGTTCATGGCTTCACCATCCGCCCGAGGCGCCACCGCCGCCGAAGTTGCCGCCGCCGCCCGAGCTGAACCCGCCACCGCCACGCCCACCACCGAAGCCACCGCCGCCCAAACCCCCGCCGCCCCAGCCGCCACCCCGACCGCCCCGCCCGGAGCTGCCCAGCGGAGCCGCCGGAAGGAACTGCAGGAACAGCGCAGCCAGCATGCCCAGCAGGCCGGCACCGATCGCAACCCAGAACACGGACGTCAGCACCCAGGCCAGGCCACCCGCACCCACCCCGGTCAGCAGGGTGCCGAGCTTGTTGCCGAACATGCCGCGCAACAAACCCGAGAGCATGGGCACTGCGAACACCAGGAAGATCAGCGCGTCCATCCATTCGAAATCGGCACTTCCCGCCGGGCGCCGGGCCGCTGAAGCGTCGGGCAGCGGGAGCTCTTCGCCGCGGATGCGCGCCAGGATCTGGTCCACCCCCGCGTTGATGCCGCCCGCGTAGTCGCCCTGGCGAAAGGCCGGGGTGACCGCGCTGTCCAGGATGCGACGCGCCATCAGGTCGGGAATGGCGCCTTCGAGCGCCTTGGCGGTGGCGATGCGCAAACGCCGGTCGTCCTTGGCGATGATGAACAAGACGCCATCGCCCACGTCGGCCCGCCCGATCTTCCAGGCGTCGCCCACGCGCTGGGTGAAGTCGGCAATGTCCTCGGGCGCGGTGGTCGGCACCATCAGCACCACCACCTGAGACCCCTGCGATTGCTCGAATGCCGCCAGCCTGGCTTCGAGCGCCGCCACGCTGGCGGCGTCCAGCGTGGCGGTCTGGTCGATCACGCGTGCGCTCAACGCGGGCACCGGCACCAGGCCCTGGGCCAGCGCGAGGGCCACCGCCCCCATCAGTCCCAGTGCCAGCAGGCACCGGGGCAGCCATCGCGTCATGGCTTCTTGAAGTCCACCGCCGGCGGTGCAGAGATGGCTGCCTCGTTGGCCACCTGGAAGTTCGCCTTCGGGGCATAGCCGAACACCATGGCGGTGAGGTTGGTGGGGAAGCTGCGAGACAGCACGTTGTATTCCTGCACGGTCTGGATGTAGCGGTTGCGCGCCACGGTGATGCGGTTCTCGGTGCCTTCGAGCTGAACGCGCAGGTCGCTGAAGCCCTGGTTGGCCTTCAGGTTGGGGTATTGCTCCACCACCACCATCAGGCGGCTGAGCGCACTGCCCAGTTCACCCTGGGCGTTCTGGAACTGCTGCATGGCCGCGGGGTCGTTCAGCGTCTCGGGCGTCACCTGGATGCTGGTGGCCCTGGAGCGCGCTTCGATCACACGGGTGAGCGTCTCCTGCTCGAAGTTGGCCTCTCCCTTCACGGTGGCCACGATGTTGGGAATCAGGTCTGCGCGGCGCTGGTACTGGTTGAGCACCTCCGACCAGGCCGACTGCGTTTGTTCGTCGAGCCGCTGAAAGTCGTTGTAGCCGCAGCCGGTGAGGCTGACCGATAGCAACAGGGCGGTCAGCCAGGCGGAAACGGATCGAAAGGATGTGCGCATGAAAACCTCCAGTGTCTTTTGGGCCGGGCCTGTCGACGCTGCCGGCCCGAATCTGCGGGACTATACCCCCGGGGCATGTCGGCGCGCGGTGCGCCTGGCCACACAGAGGAGGCAGTGCCGTCAGAATACGGCGCATGCGTAAACCCAAACTGCCGCCAGGTTCTGCGGACGACACCGAAGCCGCGTTTTACGACGCCCTGCAGCACGCCGACATCGAACGGCTCATGGCCTGCTGGGCCGACGAGGACGACATCGTCTGCGTGCACCCGGGTGGGCCCCGACTGGTCGGACACGTGGCGGTGCGCTCGGCTTTCGAAGCCATGTTCTCCAATGGCAGTGTGCAGGCCACGCCCGAGAAGGTCCGGCGCCTGGACGCTGGTGCCTGCAGCGTGCACAGCGTGGTCGAACGGGTGGCCGTGATGACCGACGACGGTCTGCAGCACGCCTGGGTGGTGGCCACCAATGTGTATGCCAAGACCGCCCAGGGCTGGCGCATGGTGGCCCACCATGCGAGTCCGGGCATGCGCACCGAGCCGCCCGAGATCCTCACTGCAAGGCCCGTGCTGCATTGAGCCACGAGGGCTTTTCCTATGCCGCGCCGTGGTGGCTGCCCGGGGGCAATGCGCAGACCCTGTGGGCAGCGTTGGCCAGTCGCCGCCATTTCGGTCCGTCCCCCACATGGACACGGCAGCGCTGGAACACACCCGATGACGACTTCATCGACGTCGATCAGGCGCGGCACGCCAGCGCGAGCAAGGCCCCCTTGCTGGTGCTGTTCCACGGACTCGAGGGCTCGTCGGCCAGCCAGTACGCCGTGGCCTTTGCCGACTTCGCGGCTGCCAACGGGCTGGCCTTTGCCGTGCCGCACTTCCGCGGCTGCTCGGGCGAACTCAACCGCGCACCGCGTGCCTACCACTCGGGCGATTTCGAGGAGATCGACTGGATCCTGCGACGCTTCGCGCTTGAACACCCCGGGCGAGCGCTGATCGCAGCGGGCGTTTCGCTCGGTGGCAATGCCCTGATGCGCTGGGCCGCCGAGATGGGTGAGTCGGCCAGCCAGCGGGTGCGCGCTGTGGCGGCCATCTGCTCACCGCTGGACCTCGCAGCCGGCGGCCACGCCATTGGCCAGGGCTTCAACCGGCTGGTCTACACCCGCATGTTTCTTGCCAGCATGGTGCCCAAGGCCTTGAAAAAACTGGAGCAACACCCCGGCCTGTTCGACCGCGAGGCCTTGCTGGCCGCGCGCAACCTCTACGAATTCGACAACCTGTTCACCGCGCCCCTGCACGGCTTTCGCGACACGCCCGATTACTGGTCGCGTGCCTCGGCCAAGCCCGTGCTGCACCAGATCCGCGTTCCGGCGCTGGCGCTCAACGCGCTGAACGACCCGTTCGTGCCAGCGTCATCGCTGCCCACGCCACAGCAGGTGGGCCGGCACGTGACCCTGTGGCAGCCCGGGCAGGGGGGTCATGTGGGCTTCCCCGTCTCGCATGGGGCCGTGGGTCTGCCCGGCCATGTGCGTGCCATGCCGGATGCCGTGGGACACTGGCTGCTGCAACACATCTGATGGAACCCCATGGACGACATCGTCAAAGCCGCCATGGCCAAGTGGCCCAACGTACCCGACTGTTATGGCTGGCTCGGGCTCGATGCGCGCGGCAACTGGTACATGCGCGACGACCGCGTGCAGGCCGACGGCGCGTTTCCCGCGAGCAAGGGTTCGCTGCTGCAGCACGAAAAACTCATCGACTTCATCCAGCGCAACTACGCCGCCGACGAACAGGGGCGCTGGTATTTCCAGAACGGGCCGCAGCGCGTGTATGTGGAGCTGGAAGCCACTCCCTGGATCTGGCGCCTGCAACCCGACGGGTCCGTGCTCAGTCACACGGGCCAGCCGGTGCAGGTTCAGGAGTGTCTGCTGGACGAATCGGGCTGGCTGTATCTGGTCACCGACAGAGGTCTTGGCCTGGTCCACAGCGCCGACATGGGCCTGGCTGCGGAACGGGTTGAAGCCGGTCTGTGGACCCCGGGCCGCGTGGACCGCGCCGAACTGTCCGGCAGGTGGCGCTACGTGCGAAGTCCTCAGGCATCCAGCACAAAAAAGCCGGCTTGAAGCCGGCTTTTTTGTGGAGCTTTCAAGGTCTATTTGACCGAGTCCAGCATGTACTGCACGGCTGCCTTGATCTCGGCGTCCGGGGCAGCCGAACCGCCTTTGGGTGGCATCGCGCCCTTGCCCTTGATCACGCTGGCGGTCAGTCCGTCGAGACCCAGCGCCAGACGCGGGGCCCATGCGGCCTTGTCGCCCAACTTGGGCGCGCCGGCCACACCGGCCACATGGCAGACCGCGCAGGCCTGCTTGTAGAGCGCTTCACCGGAAACCGCCGCCACCGTCATCGATGCGGCAGGTGCGGGCGCTGCAGCCACCGGTGCCGCGGCAACCACGGCGGCGGGTGCCTCTGCGGCCATGGGCGCAGCGGCGGGTGCTGCCGCTGCAGCAGGGGCCGCGGCACCTGCCGCTGGAGCGGCTTCAGGCACGGCGAAATTGCCGCCGGCGGCATTGGCCAGATGAACCACGGCTCGCCCCAGTTCCTCGTCGCGGTAGGCGCCACCGCCCTGCGCGCCCATGGCGCCCTTGCCCTTGAGAACCGAGTTCAGCAGGGCGTCGTACCCGGTGGCAATGCGAGGAGCCCAGGCCGCCGCGTCGCCGAACTTGGGTGCACCGGCCACGCCGGCGGCGTGGCAGGCCAGGCACTGTGCCGCGTACACCGCTTCACCCGATGCGAGCGGACGGTTGGCATCACGCAGCTCGACCGTGCCCACGCGCTGAATGCGTTGTGCAATTCCCAGTTCGGGGTCGGACGCACCCATGGCCGGTTTGTCGCCCGAGGTCACGGCATAGACCAGGCCGATGATGATGAAGATGGGAGCAACGAATGCGAAGAACGACGTCCACAGCAACTGCGAGGGTGTCTTGATCGGGCCGGTGTGGTGTTCGTGCGCGTTGTCGCTCATGGTGTCCTCGAGGGGTGGCAAAGCAGGTCAGACAGGTGACAGAACTCGCCCGCGGCGAATGGTTCCAAACAGCCCACGATTATAGCCAACGCCCTTGACGGGAGCCTTCTGCAGGCCCCTCGCTGATAGAATCACGCGGTTGCGGCTGTAGCTCAGTGGATAGAGTATTGGCCTCCGAAGCCAAGGGTCGTGGGTTCGATCCCCGCCAGCCGCACCAACAACGCCCAAGCCCTTGATCTGCAAGGGCTTCGTCGTTTCTGGGGTGCCTGCTGCATCGCCTCGCTGCCAGGGAGCGCGCGGTGGAAGGACTTTTCATCGAGGCGCCGCCTCGCAACCTGAATCGATTGCCCCTCAGGGTTTGTTGACTGCGCTGCGCCGGGCTAGCACGGCGGGTGAGGCGTCCGGGCAGCACAACAGAAGAACCCCCAACATCCGGGCGGCTTGCCGGTGTCCGTGGGTTTCCCGTGAGAATCGCCTCACCGAAGCAGCCATGTCGGCGCACATTCACAGATCTCCGGCGTCCACCCGAAGCGCCGGGCGCGATCACCACACCCTGACCGACGCCGGGACCGAAGACCTCGCCGCCTGGTATTCGTCGCTGCAAATCAGCGTGCAAGCGCCCTGA
>NZ_JAUCZG010000039.1 GCF_030373225.1 Hydrogenophaga sp.
CATGGCGTCAATGTCGCATGTCCCGTGCCAACGGGGAGGTTGTGCAGACCTTCCCCAGGCGCTGATGGCGCAGATGAGCCAGACCGCCGTGTGCAACCGTCACCATTCGCTGGATCAGCAACTCAGCCGCTGGCTGCTGCGCAGCCTGGACCGCCTGCATGGCAACGACCTGGTGATGACGCAGGAACTGATTGCCAACATGCTCGGCGTGCGCCGCGAAGGCGTCACCGAAGCGGCGCTCAAACTGCAGGCTGCCGGTCTGATCCGGTATGCGCGTGGGCACATTTCCGTGCTGGACCGAGAGGGCCTGGAGCACCGCACCTGCGAGTGTTACCGGGTGGTGAAAAAGGAATACGACCGTTTGTTGCCTGCGTGCGAGGCGAGTTGAAGTGACCGCTGCGGTCTTTCTATGGTGAGAGACCGTTTTTCTGCCCTGAAAGGTCCATAGTCGGGCTGGGATCGCCGGGCAACCTGCCCGTGCGACCCGCATGAGTTCGCCCTGGGAGGGGTTTCGCTTGTGTACCGAGCGGACTCCATGTCAAACACCCAAAACCAGCTCATCGAACGCCTGCCCAAGGGCGTCCAAAAGCGCTTCCTGGCGCGCTGCGAACCGTTCAAACTGGTGCTGTCGGCCGAGCTGAGCGTGCGCGACACCCTGCTCACCCACGCCTACTTTCCCATCACCGGGTTCATCTCGCTGGTGATCGACATCGACACCCACCCCCCGCTGGAGGTGGGCATGGTCGGGCGCGAGGCGATGCTGGGTTCCGAACTCGTGCTCGGCCTGGCCAAAACGCCCTGGCGCGCGCTGGTGCAAGGTGCGGGCAGCTGCTGGCGCATCGAAGCCGGTGCGCTGCGCGACGCCATGAACGAGATGCCGGCTCTGCAGGGCGTGGTGCAGCGCAGCCTGCTGATCCGTTTGCACCAGCAGGCACTCGCCTCCGCCTGCGAGCGGTTCCACCCCATTGGCCAGCGGCTGGCGCGCTGGCTCCTCATGAGCCAGGACCGGGCACATGCCGACCATTTCCATGTCACGCAGGAATTCATCTCGTTGATGCTGGGCGTGCGCCGTGTGGGCGTGACGCAGGCCGCGAGCGATCTGCAGAACGACGGGCTCATCCAGTACACGCGCGGCGAGCTCAAGGTGCTGGATCGGGCCGGGCTGGAGGCCAGGGCCTGCAGCTGCTACGAGGCCGACAAGCTGTTGCACGACACGCTCATGGCCGCGAAGACCTGAGGGCGCAACGAGCGCCCCGGTGCACCGCGGCGTGGATGCACGCCGGTGATGTGTTCGCCAAAGCACCGACGCGGCCGGGATGAGCGCCGATGCTCGGAGGGTCAGCCCAAAACCCCAACCGATCGGACCACACCATGAACGCACCCTTGAAACCCCTGGACATCACGGCGCTGCGCCAGAGCGCACGCCAGCACATGGAAGAAGGCGCCGTGACCGCCGGCTACAGCGCCGACACGCAAGCCGTGATTGCCATGCTCAACGACGCCTTGGCCACCGAACTGGTGTGTGTGCTGCGCTACCGCCGCCACCACTTCATGGCCAGCGGCATCCATTCGCACGCCACGGCGGCCGAGTTCCTGGTGCATTCAAACGAAGAGCAGGGCCACGCCGACCAGCTGGCCGAGCGCATCGTGCAGCTCGGCGGTGAACCCGACTTTTCGCCCGACTCGCTCACCAAACGAAGCCACGCCGAGTACGTGGAAGGTGCCACGCTGACCGACATGATCCGCGAAAACCTCGTGGCCGAGCGCATCGCCATCGACAGCTACCGCCACGCCATCGAGTCGGTCGCAAGCGACGACCCGACCACGCGCCGCCTGCTCGAATCCATCCTCGCGGTGGAAGAGGAACACGCCGACGAACTGGCCGACCTGCTGACGCAGGTGCCTGCCCATTCCAGCTGAACCCCTCAGCCTGCCAAAAACCCCCGTTCAATCCCTGGACGCGACCCGGCCGACGGATCGTTGCGTGCCTCGCACCGCCCGGTCGATCGAGTCGGCGGCCACGATGGCGGTTCTTTCGCTGTCGGACCGCAGGGATGTGCCGGGCACGTGAGGGGTGGCGTGTGTGTTCGGGATCATGGTGGCGCCTGGTTGGGTCGTGGGGTGAGGGCGGTGTCGACAGGCGTGCCGGGCGCACAGCCCGCGGATGCCGCGGTGGACGTTGCGACCACAACAGCATCGCGGCGAAACAGCGTGTCCACAAGGCAGGCCACGGAGCTGTGCCCGTTGTCTGTTGCCGTTCCGGTGGCGAGCGCGCAGCGGTGGCCAGCGAAGCCACCAAACGGCGCCTGAACATTCCATGGCGGGCGTGACTCGCAGA
This sequence comes from Hydrogenophaga sp., assembly GCF_030373225.1. Taxonomy (GTDB): domain Bacteria; phylum Pseudomonadota; class Gammaproteobacteria; order Burkholderiales; family Burkholderiaceae_C; genus Hydrogenophaga. Next base: position 2,339 of record NZ_JAUCZG010000039.1, read on the forward strand.
GCGCCGACCGCAAGGGCATCTCGGCGGCGGGTCTGCGTGTGCAGCAAGGATGCAGGCCAATGAACCGGTCCCGGGCGGCCGATGGATGCCACCCTCAGAGGCAACGAGCGTTGGCGTCCTGTGTACGGAGATGAACATACAAGGCCGTCTGTGCGCCCTATGCTGGGCCACCAGATACCCAAGGTCCAGCCGCACTCCGCGCCGGGAGCCACACCGCAGGAACGCACGATGACCCAACCCGACAACCCACGCCAGAACCAGCTGCTGGCCTCACTGCCCGAGACCGAATGGCAACGCTGGAAGCCCCAGCTGGAGTTGGTCCAGTTGCCGCTGGGCAGGGTGTTGTGTGAGCCTGGCGAACAGCTGAAGCACCTCTATTTCCCCACCAGCGGGATCGTGTCGCTGCTCTATGTGCTCGACAGTGGTGCGACGGCGGAAATTGCGGTGGTGGGTCATGAAGGCGTGGTGGGCATTTCCATCTTCATGGGCGGGGGATCCACCCCCAGCCGTGCCGTGGTGCAGAGCGCCGGCATGGGCTACCGTCTGCCCGCCGAAGCCATCCACACCGAGTTCGATCGTGCTGGTCCGGCCATGCACCTGATGCTGCGTTACACGCAGGCCCTCATCACGCAGATGAGCCAGACCGCGGTGTGCAACCGCCATCATTCGCTGGACCAGCAACTCTGCCGCTGGCTGCTGCTCAGCCTGGACCGCCTGCCTGGCAACCAGCTGGTGATGACGCAGGAACTGATCTCCAACATGCTGGGCGTGCGCCGCGAAGGGGTGACCGAAGCGGCGCTCAAGTTGCAGGCCGCCGGGCTCATCCAGTACGTGCGCGGGCGCATCTCGGTGCTGGACCGCCCGAAGCTGGAGCAGCGCACCTGCGAGTGTTACCAGGTGGTGAAGCGGGAGTACGACCGGCTGCTGCCGGTCCGCGAGGCGAGCTGAATGACACGCCCCCGAAGCGGGGGCGGTTCGTCCATCAACGTGGGTGCTTGCTGCCGCCGTTGGCGTCGCTCGAGGCGTTCAGCCACGAATCGTCAGCGCTTTTCTCCCAGGCCTTCAGCTGTTCTTCGGCTGCGTCCTTGGCGATGCCGTAGCGTTCCTGGATCTTGCCGGCGAGCTGGTCGCGGTGGCCGGCCACCTGGGTCAGATCGTCGTCGGTGAGCTTGCCCCACTGCTGCTTGGCGCGGCCAGTGACTTGTTTCCAGTTGCCTTGAATGGTGTCCCAGTTCATGTGATGTCCTTTGGTTCAGGCGGCCATTGAAGAGGTGCACAAAGCGTGGCCGCCTGCGTTGTTTTTAGGCGCTGCATCCGTGAGGGTCTGTGCGGCACAGCACCGACCAGCGCAGTTCGTCCGTCCAAGCTCACGGCATGGCCACTTCGGCCAGCTCATCAGAAAGACGCTTCATGAACCACGCATTCACCCCCACCGTCCGAGCCCTGCCCGCAGATGGGCGTCCACAGGCGCTGCGCCTGCTCGCCCTCACGGTGCTGACGGCGCTCACGCTCTCGCTGATGGCCTGCGCCACCAGGATTCCTGCGCCCACACAGGAGATGGCTTTGTCGCGCGCCGCGATCGAAGCCGCCACGCGCGCCGGCGCCGCCGAATTGGCCCCCGCCGACCTGAACATCGCACGCCAGAAGCAGGCCATGGCCGACGTCGCCATGACGCAGGAGGCCCACGACCGCGCACTGCTGCTCTCCAACGAGGTGCTGGTGGATGCCCGGTTGGCCGAAGCCAAGGCCCGCAGCAGCCGCGCCACCCAGGCCGCCGGCGAACTGCGTGAAGACGGGCGCGTGCTGCGCCAGGAAATCAACCGCGCCCAATGACAACAACAGGAATGTCCATGAACACCATCCACCGATTCGCTCTCTCGCTCACCGCCCTGGCCGTCGTGGCCGGCTGCAGCACCACAACCCCGACCAACGTTCGGCTCGACCAGGCGCGCGAGGATTTCCGCACCGTGCAGGCCGATCCCCGTTCGCAGAACCAGGCGGCGGCCGAGCTGCGCCAGGCCACCGATGCGCTGAACGCCGCCAACATGGCATCGAACAACCGCGAAGACCTGGCCCAGGTGAACCATCTGGCCTATGTGGCCTCGCAGCGCGCCGCCATCGTGCGCGAAACGGTGAGATTCAAGACCGCCGAGATGAGCGTGGCCAATGCCGGCGCCGCCCGCACCAGCGCCCAGCTGGAGGCCCGCACGCTGCAAGCCGACGCCGCCCAGCGTGCCGCCGCCGAGGCCCAGCGTGCCGCGGCCGAAGCCCGGCGCAGCGCCAGCGCCGCCCGCACCGACACGGTGGAAGCCCAGCGCCAGGCGGCCATGGCCCAGGAGCGCAGCCGCATGCTGGAAGCGCGCATGGCCGAACTCAATGCCAAACAGACCCCGCGTGGCACCGTGGTCACGCTGGGCGACGTGTTGTTCGACGTGGACCGCTCGGCGCTGCGCCCGGGTGGCCTGCGCATGGTTGACCAGCTCGCCGAGGTGCTCAAGTCCGATCCGCAGCGCACCGTGCTGGTGGAAGGATTCACCGACAGCACCGGCGCCGATGCCTACAACCAGACCTTGTCCACCGAGCGCGCCGACGCGGTGCGCGTGGCCTTGATGAGCCGCGGCATCGCGTCCAGCCGGGTCGCCTCGCAGGGGTACGGCAAGGCCCATCCGGTCGGCTCGAACGCCAGCGCGGCCGGCCGCCAGATGAACCGCCGCGTCGAGATCGTGCTGTCGGACGAGAGCGGCCAGATCAAGGCCCGCTGAGAGCGCCTTGCACGGGCATCCCGTAAGCTCGTGGTTTACCGATCACGGCCGCCGCACCCCGCCGGGGGGCGGCGGCCTCATTGTTTTTCATGACCACTGCCCAATGGTTTCTGTTCGTGGGCGCGCTGCTGCTGTTCATGGGTGTCACGCCCACGCTGCTCAAGCGCCTGCCCGTCACGCCCGCCATGCTCTACCTCGCGGTGGGCCTGCTGATGGGCCCCACCGTGCTCGGCGTCTTCAACTTCAACCCCTTGAAGGAGTCGGCGCTGCTCGAGGTGCTGACCGAAGTGGCGGTGCTGATCTCGCTGTTTTCTGCCGGTGTGAAGATGCCGGTGCCGTTCAACTTTCGACAGTGGCGCGCGCCCTTGTTGCTGGCCAGCGTGTCGATGGTGATCACCGTGGGGCTGGTGGCGGCGTTCGGTGTCTGGGGCCTGGGCCTGCCGCTGGGGGCCGCGGTGCTGCTGGGCGCCATCGTGGCGCCCACCGACCCGGTGCTCGCCACCGAGGTGCAGAGCCGCCACCCCGGTGACCGCGACCAGTTGCGCTTCACGCTGACCTGCGAGGCCGGCCTCAACGACGGTTCCGCATTCCCCTTCGTGATGCTGGGGCTGGGCCTGCTCGGCCTGCACCAGCTGGGTGACAACGGCTTGCAGTGGGTGGCGGTGGACATCGTGTGGGCCACGACCGCCGGCATCGCCATCGGCGTGCTGTGCGGCGCGTTGCTGGCGCGCATGAGCTGGTGGTTGAGGGGTGCGCCGCAACGCCACGAGCTGCTGGATGATTTCCTCGGGCTGGGTCTCATCGGTGTGGTGTACGGCCTGAGCGAATGGGCGAACGCTTGGGGCTTTCTGGCCGTGTTCTTCGGCGCCGTGGCCCTGCGCCAGACCGAGGTGCTGCTGGCACGGCGGGCCCGCAGCGACGCTGCGGCCGAACCGACGGTGGCGGGAGAGCCTTCCCCGGTCGAGGCTGCGCCGGCGTCCACCGTGAGCGAGGGATCGCTGGTGTTCAAGGAACATGCGGAGCGGCTGTCCGAACTCGTGCTGGTGCTCTTGCTGGGGGGCTCGCTGTACCTCGATTCGTGGAGCTGGGCGGCGGTGGCGCTGGCGCTGTTCCTGTTCTTCGTGGCACGCCCGCTGAGTGTGTCCATCGGATTGCTGGGCACGCGCGTTGTCTCCCCGGTGCGCGGCATGACCGCCTGGTTCGGCGTGCGCGGCATCGGCTCGCTGTACTACCTCATGTACGCCATCCAGCACGGCCTGCCGGAAGACACGTCGATCCAGCTGATGCAGCTCACGCTCATCGTGGTGACGCTCTCCATCGTGCTGCACGGCATCAGCGTGAAGCCGCTGATGCACCTGGTGTGGGAGCGCGGGCGCCCTCAGGGCTGACGAAGTGCCGCGTTCCAGGCGGCCACTTCGGCCTCCGGATCCACCGCGCCCATGAGCGCACGCACCACACCGACCGAGCCCACGCCGCTGGCCAGCACGGCCGGCAGGGCCGCCCGGTCGATGCCGCCGATGGCCACGAGCGGGTGGTCGCGCATCAGCGCCGAGTACATGGCCAGACGGCCCGGGCCCTGTGGCGCGGTGGCCATCTGCTTGAGCGTGGTGGGAAACACCGCGCCCAGGGCGATGTAGCTCGGGCTGTGCTGGTCGGCGATCAGCATCTCGGCATAGCCGTGGGTGCTCAGGCCCAGGCGCAGGCCGGCGTCCTTGATGGCGGCCAGACCGGCCGGCGTCATGGCCTGCAGGTCTTCCTGGCCCAGGTGCACGCCGTAGGCGCCGGCTTCGATCGCGAGCTGCCAGTGGTCGTTGATGAACAGGCGCGCGCCCGTGCCCTGCACACCGGCGACCGCCGCCATGACCTCGGCGCGCACCGAAGACGCATCGCCCGACTTGAAGCGCAGCTGCACCGTGGGCACGCCGGCCCTGGCCATGCGGATGGTCCAGGCGGCGTCGGGCATCACCGCATACAGGCCCAGTGCCTGGGGGCAGGGCGCAAAGGCGTTTTCGCGGGGCCGGGGCGCCATGCCGAAGTCGACCGGCTCGACCGGCCACTGGCCGGGGTGGAACTCACCGGTGCGCATCGACTGCCTGGACCAGGCCTGCGCCAGGCAGAACGCGTCGGCCGGCACAAAACCCAGCTGGTGGCCGGCCTGCAGGGCAGCGGCGAACACGAGGTCGTCGGTGTCGCCCTTGAGGGCCTGTGCGCCGGGCGCCAGCGGCAGGCCCAGCGCGTTGCCATGGGCCTGCACGATGGACTGCGCCATCGCCATCACGTTCATGTCCTGGTTCATGGGTGGTGCCAGAAAGGGGTGCCGAGCACGGGGGTACTGGGTTGGGCGCTGTCTTGCGGCTGCATCGCGCCCGAGCGCCAGGCGGCGCGGCCGGCACGCACGGCGTCGGCAAACGCACCGGCCATGTCCACCGGCGACTGGGCCAGTGCCACCGCGGTGTTGAGCAGCACGGCGTCAAAGCCCCACTCCATCACGGTGCAGGCGTGTGACGGCAGGCCGAGTCCGGCGTCCACGATCAGGGGCACCTTCAGGCGTTCGCGCAGCAGGCGCATGGCGTACGGGTTGACGGGCCCCCGGCCGGTGCCGATGGGTGCGGCCCAGGGCATCACCGCCTGGCAGCCCACATCGACCAGGCGCTGGCACAGCACCAGGTCTTCGGTGCAATAGGGCAGCACCTTGAAGCCGTCGTCGATCAGCTGGCGCGCGCAGTCCACCAGGTTGAGCGTGTCGGGTTGCAGGCTGTAGTCGTCGCCGATGAGTTCGAGCTTGATCCACGGCGTGTTGAACACCTCGCGCGCCATCTGCGCGGTGGTGATGACCTCCTGTGCGCTGTGGCAACCGGCGGTGTTGGGCAGCACCGGCACGGCCAGTTCCTGCAACAGTTTCCAGAACGCCGCACCGGCCTCGGGCTGCACCGCGCCCTGGCGCCGCAGCGAGGCGGTGAGCATGGCGGGCCGCGCGCGCAGCACCGCCGCTTCGAGCGTGGCGGGCGAGGGGTAGCGCGAGGTGCCAAGCATCAGGCGGCTCTGGAACAACTCGCCATACAGCACCAGCGGGTCGTCGTTCGTGAGGGGGGTGGTCATGTCCATGGTGTTGTCGGCTGCTTCAGCCGCCGGTGATGGGGGCAATGATCTCGACGCGGTCGCCCTCGGCCAGCACATGCTGTGCGTAATTGCCGCGCGGCACGAACGCCAGGTTGACCGCCGCCGCGAACACGGCCGGTGGCTCGCACACGCGCAGCGCATCGGCCAGCGTGGCGCCCTCGGGCAGTTCGCGCGGTTGTTGGTTGATCAGGACGTTCATGGGGTGTTCATTGGGCGGGGTGCAGGAGCGACAGGCCCCATTGTCCGGCCAGCGCCGAGGCGCCATTGTCCATCGCCTGCAGGGCGGCATCGAGCAGCGCCGGTGCGATCAGGAAGCCGTGGCGGTACAGGCCGTTGATCTGCATGCGCCGCGGTGCGTCCAGGCGGATTTCGGGCAGGTTGTCGGGCAGGGTGGGGCGCAGTTGCACCGCCATCTCGATGATGCGCGCCTCGCCGAACCCGGGGTGCACCGTGTAGGCCGCGCTCAGCAGCTCCAGCGTGGAGCGCACGCTCGCCGGTGACAGGTCGTCGGACTCGATTTCGGTGGCGCCGATGACGAACATGCCGGCCGCCTTCGGTGCAATGTAGAGCGGGTAGCGCGGGTGCAGCAGCCGCGTGGGACGCGACAGGCTCACGCCCGGCGCGTGCACGCGCGCCACCTCGCCGCGCACGCCGCGAAGCTGGCTCCATTGCGCCTGGGCGCCAAGGCCACGGCAGTCGAACAGCCAGGCAGCCGGGCCCGGGTCCACCTCGTCGGGTGTGCGCGGGCTGTTCCAGTGCACCGTCACACCGAGCACCTGCATCTGGTGCGCGAGTGCGGCCAGCAGCTCGCGGTTGTCGAGCTGGCCTTCCTCGGGCAGGTACAGGCCTTGCGCGAAGCGGTGTTCGAGCGCGGGCTCCAGCGCGGTCAGTTCGGCGGCGTTCAGGCGCTGTGCGCGCGGCAGCGAGGGCAGGGCGGCGGTGGTGCGCGTGAGCTGGCCCGAGAAACGCTCGGCCTCGGCGGCGTCCTGCCGGTGCCACAGCACGATCGTGCCGCTTTGCTGGAAGAACACCGGCTGCGCCAGCTCACCCAGCAGTTGCGGCCAGCGCAGCAACGCGTGCTGGCCCATGCGCACCACCGGCAGTTCGGTCACTGCCGACTCGGCCAGGGGAGCGAGCATCGCTGCGGCCACGCGCGCGGCGGCGTTTTCGGCCAACGGGCCTCCAGCGTCGAACACCTCGACCCGGTGACCGCGCTGCGCCAGCGCGCAGGCGAGCAGCCGACCCATGAGGCCGGCGCCCAGCACGATGGCGGTGGAATTGCGGGCGATCGTCATGCAAGTCCTCCAGCGCTGCCAGAATCCGGGTCATGTCCCATCCCGCACCCCACCCCAACCGTCGCTACACGCGTGTCCTGTCCATCGCCGGCTCCGACAGCGGCGGGGGAGCCGGCATCCAGGCCGACCTGAAAACCTTTGCCGCGCTGGGCTGCTACGGCATGACGGCGATCACCGCACTGACCGCGCAGAACACGCTGGGCGTGAGCGCCATCCACGGCGTGCCGCCCGAGATGCTGAAGGCGCAGCTGTGCGCCGTGTTCGACGACATCGGTGTGGACGCCGTGAAGATCGGCATGCTGCACGCGCCCGACATCGTGCGCACGGTGGCGTGGGCGCTGAAGCACCACGGTGTGAAACAGATCGTGCTCGACCCGGTGATGGTGGCGACTTCCGGCGACGCGCTGATCACCCCGCCGACCGTGCAGGTGCTGGTCAACGAGCTGTTTCCGCTGGCCACCGTGATCACCCCCAACCTCGACGAGGCCGCCCTGCTGCTCGGGCGCCCGATCCAGGCCGCAGGCGAACTCGAGGCGGCCGCGCGCGAACTGCTGGCCATGGGCGCCAGGGCCGTGTTGCTCAAGGGCGGGCACCTGCCGGGCGACGAGGTGGCCGACCTGCTGGTCACCGGTGACGGCCCGGTGCACCGCTTTGCGTCGCGGCGCATCGCCACCCGCAACACGCACGGCACGGGTTGCACCTTGTCGTCCGCCATCGCCTCGTACCTGGCGCTCGGCGAGCCGCTCGAGCAGGCCGTGGCCCTGGCCCGTGGCTACATCCTGCAGGCCATCGAGCAGGGTGCCGACGTGGTCACCGGCGCCGGCCACGGCCCGTTGAACCACGGGTTCGCGCCGCAACCCCAGCGCAAGAGCGTCCGCGCTTGATGCGCCGCACGGCTTGAACATCAGGCCCGTGCCGGGGTGAGGCCCACGTGGCGCGGCCTTGACAGCGCAGCCAGCACGAAAGTGAGGGCCAGCGTGGGCAGGGCCGAGCCCAGGTCGGGCGCATACTGCTTGAGCAGGTGGTAGCAGGCAATGCCGCTCACCCACACCGCCGCCGCGCTCCAATCCACCGCGCGCTCGCTCACGCCCGGCACCACCCGTCCGCTGCCCAGCCGCCCCAGGATCACGCCGTACAGCGGCACGAACACCGAACTCAGCAGCAGCAGGAAGGGCTCGATCGCATGGATCGGCAGGAACAGCGCCAGCACCGTGCAGCCCGCTGCAAAGGCCAGGCCCGCGCTTTTGATGCTCCAGCGTGGCTGCAGGCTGTGCACCGACACCGCGCCCGAGTGGGCGTCGCCGTAGGCGTTGTCCATCTCGTCGAGCAGGATCAGGCCGAGCGCGATCAGGCCACCCTGGGCCAGCAACAGGGCCGCCACCAAATTGGTGCCCGGCTCCACCGTGCTCACCACCAGCACGCCCAGCGCATAGCACCACATGTTGGCCAGCGCATAGCCCAGCCAGGTGCCGCCCAGCGTGGTGCCGGTGCGCCTGCCGTGGCGCGCGTAGTCGGCCACCAGCGGCAGCCACGACACCGGCATCGCGATCACCAGGTCCATGGCCGAGAACAGGCCCATGCCGCCGGTGCCCGGGCGGCTCCAGAAGGCGTCGAAACCCTGCGCCTGCAGCCGCGTGCCGAACTGCCAGGTGAGCCAGATCAGCGAGGCGATCACCAGCGGCAGGCCGAAGCGGCTGACGAACTTGCGCACCAGCTTGAGCATCGAGCCGGCCATGAGCGCCACCAGCACAGCGCCCCAGAGCAGGGTGGCGAGCACCTTGCCGCCGGTGCCGTCGAGCAGGCCGCCGGGCTCGCTGCCCAGGGCCTGCTTCAGGATGGCCACCGTGCCCTCCTGCATGATCACCAGCTCGAAGGTGGTCCAGCCGATCAGCTGGGCAATGTTGAGCAGCACCGGCAGTCGCGCAAAGGCGCTGCCGTAGGTGGCGTGCATCAGGCCGGCGCTGGCCAGCCCGGTCTGGCAACCCAGGCGCGCCGTCCAGGCCAGCAGGCCCGCGCCGATGAGCGAGCCCAGCACGATGGCGATCAAGGCCGTCTGCGTGCCCACCGCGGGCACCAGGTAGGCGCCGATCTGCATGACGAGCAGACCCGTGCCCAGGCTGAACCAGAGCGCGGCGTGTTCATGGAAGTGAAAAACCCGATCGGCCTGCGGCACGGGGGTCAGGGCCAGATTGGCCGGGGCGGACTGCGAACGGTCGGATGCCATCAAATTGCTCCATGCAAGTTGTGGCAGGTGGGCGGGGCCGCAAGGCACCGGATGCGCGAATGGCGTCGGTGGCATTTGCCGGCCTGCTTCCCTGCGCGAGGATTACCTCAATCAGGTTCAAAGGGACTTTCTCAGTCGCTCCCGGGGCAAGACCCCGGGGCAACACCCCTAGCGGATGTGCCTTGCGGCACGAGGGGGAGTATACGAGTGCCGATCGCGCGCAACCGCAGAGCGCGGGATCTTCAGCCCGGACCCGCTGGAACGAGCCGCATGAAGCGGCCGTATTCGTCGGCCAGAAAGCCCTCTGCCCGCTCCAGCATGAAGTAGCGGAACGACTCGGCCGCGGGGGAGAGCAGCTTGGACAGGGTGTGCACCACGTTCCAGCCGCGCAGCACCGGGCTGCCTTCCACATCGAGGATCGCGATCAGCTGGTGCTCGAGTTCCAGGCCGATGGTGTGCAGCGACAGGAAGCTGATGCCCATGCCGGCCATCACCGCCTGCTTGATGGTCTCGTTGCTGGACATCTCCATCACCACGCGCGGCTCGGTCTGCGAGCGCTCGAGGAACTGCTCGAGCGCCGCGCGGGTGCCCGAGCCGCGCTCGCGCAGGATGAAGCCGTAGGCCTTGAGCGAATCCACCGTCGGGTGGCCGACCTTGAGCAGCGGGTGGTCGGTCGGGGCCACGAACACATGGGGGTGCGCGGCGAAGGGTTCGGCCCGCGTGGCCAGTTCGGTGGGTGGGCGACCCATGATGGCGATGTCCACCTCGTTGCCCTGCAGCATCTTCACCAGCTGCTCGCGGTTGCCCACGGCCAGCTTGATCTCGATGCCCTCGTGGTCGCGCTGGAATTCCGCCAGCAGGCGCGGCAGGAAATATTTCGCCGTGCTCACCATGCCGATGGTCAGCGTGCCCACCTCCAGGCGCTGCAGCCGCGCGGCGGCGTCCTCGGCGTCCTTGAGCGTGGCCAGCACCTTGCGGGCGTACACCAGCATGTACTCGCCCGCCGTGGTCAGCGAGACCTGGCGCCCGCGCCGGTCGAACAGGGGCAGCCCCACATGGCCTTCGAGTTCCTTGATCTGCATGGTCACGGCCGGCGGCGTGAGGTGCAGCACCTCCGCGGCGCGTGCAAAGCTGAGGTGGCGCGCGACCTCGTTGAACACGCGAAGCTGGCGGAAGGTGGCGTTCTTCATTCAGGTTTCACTTAATCGAAATTCAATGAAATGTGAATTTACCTTATTTGACGCGGTCCCTACAGTGGACCGCATGCTCAACGCCCTGATCTTTGATGTCGACGGAACCCTGGCGGACACGGAAAGCGTGCACCTGGCCGCTTTCAACCATGCCTTCGACACGGAGGGACTGGGCTGGCACTGGGACACCGCGCTCTACACCCGCCTGCTGGAGATTTCCGGCGGCAAGGAGCGCATGCTGCACCATTGGCGCAGCCTGCAACCCGATCTGACCGAGCTCGGTGGTGGCGCGGTGCAGGCCACCATCGACCGGTTGCACGAACTCAAGACCGCGCACTACGAGGCCGCCGTGCGCGCCGGTGCGGTGGAACTCCGCCCGGGTGTGCTGGCGCTCATGAACGAGGCGCGCGCCCAGGGCCTGCAGCTCGCGATCGCGACCACCACCTCGCCGGTGAACATCGCCGCCTTGCTGCGCAACGCCATCGGGGCGGACTGGCGCAGCCACTTCCTGGCGATCGGCGACGCGTCGTCATCCCCGGTCAAGAAGCCCCATCCGCAGGTGTACCTGCAGGTGCTCGCCGACATGGGCCTGCCGGCCTCGCAGTGCCTGGCTTTCGAGGACTCGGCCAACGGGCTGCGCTCGGCCACGGCCGCCGGGCTGCGCACCATCATCACGCCCAACAGCTTCACCGCCCACCACGATTTCAGCGGCGCCCTGCGTGTCGTGCCCGACCTCGGTGGCGTCGGCCTGGCCCAGCTGCGTCAATGGCATGCCCGGGGCTGAGCCCGACCGATCACAAAGACAACGAGAAATCCACCATGCCCCTGTCCAAACGCTCCACCCTGACCCAGTTCCTGATCGAGGAACGGCGCCGCTTCCCCCAGGCCAGTGGCGACTTCAACGCGCTGATTCTCGACGTGGCGCTGGCCTGCAAGGCCATCGCGCGCAGCGTGGCCTTTGGCGCGCTCGGCGACATGCTGGGCAACTTTGGCGGCGGCGACAGCGTCAACGTGCAGGGCGAAACGCAGAAGAAGCTCGACGTGATCAGCAACGAGATGTTCATTCGCGCCAACGAATGGGGCGGCCACCTCGCGGGCATGGCTTCAGAAGAAATGGACCAGCCCTACCCGATCCCGCGCGAGTACCCGCGCGGCAAGTACCTGCTGGTGTTCGACCCGCTCGATGGTTCGAGCAACATCGACGTGAACGTGTCGGTGGGCAGCATCTTCAGCGTGCTGCGCGCGCCCCAGTCCGTGCTGGACGAAGGCCGCGACGTGACGGTGCAGGATTTCCTGCAGCCGGGTGCCTTGCAGGTGGCAGCGGGTTACGCGCTCTACGGCCCGACCACCATGTTCGTGCTCACCGTGGGCAGCGGCGTGTACGGCTTCACGCTCGACCCCAACCTCGGCGAATTCAAGCTCACGCACCCGCACATCCGCATTCCCGAAGACACGCACGAGTTCGCGATCAACGCTTCCAACAGCCGCTTCTGGGAGGCTCCGGTCAAGCGTTACGTGGACGAGTGCCTGGCCGGCAAGACCGGGCCCCGCAGCAAGGACTTCAACATGCGCTGGATCGCCAGCATGGTGGCCGAGGCGCACCGCATCCTGATGCGCGGCGGTGTCTTCATGTACCCGCGCGACACCAAGGACGCCAGCAAGCCCGGGCGCCTGCGCCTGCTCTACGAAGCCAATCCGGTGGGCATGCTGATCGAGCAGGCGGGCGGGCGAGCCAGCACCGGGCGCGAGCCGGTGCTCGGCGTGCAGCCCACCGAGCTGCACCAGCGCATCGGCCTGGTGTTCGGCTCGAAGAACGAGGTCGAACGCATCGAGCGCTACCACCGCGAACCGCAGGCCTTCAAGGGCGACAGCAACCCGCTGTTTGCCGAGCGCTCGCTGTTTCGCGACTGACAGACCCACAACAACAACCGAGGAGACATCATGTCGGAGCGTCACCCCATCATCGCCATCACCGGATCCAGCGGTGCCGGCACATCCACCGTCACGCGGACCTTCCAGAACATCTTTCGCCGCGAAGGCGTGTCGGCCGCGATCATCGAAGGCGACAGCTACCACCGCTTCGACCGCAAGGAGATGAAGCTGAAGATGGCCGAGGCCGAGAAGGCCGGCAACCTGAACTTCAGCCACTTCGGCGCCGAGTCCAACCTGTTCGACGAGATCGAAAGCCTGTTCAAGACCTACAGCACCACCGGCACCGGCAAGAGCCGCAAGTACCTGCACAACGCCGAGGAAGCCGCGCCCTACCAGCAGGAGCCAGGCACGTTCACCGCCTGGGAGCCCCTGCCCGAGAAGACCGACATGCTGTTCTACGAAGGTCTGCACGGTGCGGTGGTCACGCCCGAGGTGGATGTGGCGCAGTACCCCGACCTGCTGGTGGGCGTGGTGCCGGTGATCAACCTCGAGTGGATCCAGAAACTCTGGCGCGACAAGAACATGCGCGGCTACAGCGCCGACGCGGTGACCGACACCATCCTGCGGCGCATGCCCGACTACGTGAATTACATCTGCCCGCAGTTCCAGCACACGCACGTGAACTTCCAGCGCGTGCCGATCGTGGACACCAGCAACCCCTTCATCTCGCGCGACGTGCCCACCGCCGACGAAAGCATGGTGGTGATCCGTTTTGCCAAGCCCAAGGGCATCGACTTCCAGTACCTGCTCAACATGATCAACGGTTCCATGATGAGCCGCGCCAACACCATCGTGGTGCCCGGCGGCAAGATGGAACTGGCGATGCAGCTGATCTTCACGCCCTTCATCTGGCGCATGGTCGAAAGAAAAAAACGCGCTGTCGGTTTGGTCTGAAGCGGCGTGGAGAACAACATGAAGAACCCCTCTCCCGAACTCGCCCGCCAGATGGCCAATGCGATCCGCATGCTGGCGGTGGACGCGGTGCAGCAGGCGAACTCCGGCCACCCCGGTGCGCCCATGGGCATGGCCGACATTGCCGAGGTGCTGTGGAACCGCCATCTGCGCCACAACCCGGCCCATCCGCACTGGCCCGACCGCGACCGCTTCGTGCTGTCCAACGGCCACGGTTCGATGCTGATCTATGCGCTCCTGCACCTCACCGGCTACGACCTGCCGATGAGCGAGTTGAAGAACTTCCGCCAGCTGCACAGCAAGACCGCCGGCCACCCCGAGGTGGGTGTCACCCCCGGTGTGGAGACCACCACCGGTCCGCTGGGTCAGGGCATCAGCAACGCCGTGGGCATGGCACTGGCCGAGAAGCTGCTGGCCAGCGAATTCAACCGGCCCGGCCATTCGGTGGTGGACCACTTCACCTACGCGTTTCTGGGCGACGGTTGCCTGATGGAGGGCATCAGCCACGAAGCCTGTTCGCTCGCCGGCACGCTGCGCCTGTCGAAGCTGGTGGCGTTCTACGACGACAACGGCATCTCGATCGACGGCCACGTCGAAGGCTGGTTCACCGACGACACGCCCAAGCGCTTCGAAGCCTACGGCTGGCACGTGATCCCCACCGTCGACGGGCACGACCCCGAGGCGGTGGAGCGTGCGCTGATCGCCGCCATCGAACAAGGCCGCCGCAGCGATGGCAAACCCACGCTGATCTGCTGCCAGACCGTGATCGGACAGGGCTCGCCCAACAAGGCCGGCACCCACGACGTGCACGGCGCCGCGCTCGGGCCGGCCGAGGTGCAGGCCACGCGCGACGCGCTGGGCTGGACCGCCGCACCCTTCGAGGTGCCGGGCGACGTGGCGCGGGCCTGGCACGCGGTGGACCGCGGTCAGGCCATGGAGGCCGAATGGCAGCAGCGCTTCGACGCCTACCGGGCGGCGTTTCCCGGCGAGGCGGCGGAGTTCGAGCGCCGCATGGCCGGTGAGCTGCACGCCGGCTTTGCGCCCGCACTGGCCAGTGTGTTCGAAGGGGTGGCCGCCAGGACCGACGCGGTGGCCACGCGCAAGGCCAGCCAGAACGCGCTGGACGCGCTCAACACCCTGGTGCCCGAGTTCTTCGGCGGCAGCGCCGACCTCACCGGCTCCAACCTCACCAACTTCAAGGGCTGCGTGAAGGCCGGGCGCGACCAGTGGGGCAACCACATGAGCTACGGCGTGCGCGAGTTCGGCATGGCGGCCATCATGAACGGCATCGCGCTGCACGGCGGCTACATCCCGTATGGCGGCACCTTCCTCACCTTCAGCGACTACAGCCGCAACGCCATCCGCATGGCCGCGCTCATGAAGCTGCGCGTCATTCACGTGTTCACCCACGACAGCATCGGCCTGGGTGAAGACGGCCCGACGCACCAGTCGGTGGAGCACGTGCCCAGCCTGCGCCTGATACCGCAGCTCGACGTGTGGCGCCCGGCCGATGGCCTGGAGACCGCCGTGGCCTGGGCCTGCGCCATTGAGCGCCGCGACGGCCCCACGGCGTTGTGCCTGTCGCGCCAGAACCTGCCGCGCCTGACCGATGCGTCCCTGGCACAGAAGATCCGCCTGGGTGGCTATGTGCTGGCCGAGGGGGCCCACCCCAGGGCCGTGATCGTGGCCACCGGTTCCGAGACCTCGCTGGCCATGGAGGCGCAGCAGGCACTGGCCGCACAAGGCATCAGCACCCGTGTGGTGTCCATGCCCTGCACCAGCGTGTTCGACCGGCAGCCGCGCAGCTACCAGGACAGCGTGCTGCCGCTGGACCTGCCCGCTGTCGCGGTGGAAGCCGCACACCCCGATTTCTGGCGCAAGTACGTGGGTCGCACCGGCGCGGTGGTGGGCATCGCCAGCTTCGGCGAGTCGGCCCCGGCCAAGGCGCTGTACGCCCATTTCGGCATCACCACCGAGCGTGTTTGCGACGCGGTCAAGGGTCTGCTCGCATGACGCGCGCCTTCGACCTCATCCTCTTCGACCTCGACGGCACGCTGATCGAGACCGCGCCGGAAATCGCCGACGCGGTCAACGACACGCTGGTGCAGTTCGGCCTGCCCGCGGTGACGCAGACTCAGGTGAACGACTGGATCGGCCACGGCACGCGCGAGCTGCTGATCTCGGCCCTGGCCGACCGCCGCCACACCACCACCGATGCGGTGCGCCACGGTGCCGATTTCCCCACCATCGAGGCCGCGTTCGGTGGGCACTACCAGCAGCGCTGCGGCACGCGCAGCCACCTCTACCCGCTGGTGCGTGAAACCCTGCAGGTGCTCAGGGACGCGGGCGTGAAGCTGGTCGTGGTGACCAACAAGGAAGGGCGCTACACCCAGACCGTGCTGGACGCGCACCAGCTCGCGCCGATGTTTCACCGCGTGATCAGCGGCGACACGCTGCTGGTGAAAAAACCCAACCCGGCCGCCGTGCACGACTGTCTGGCGCGCTTCGGCGTGACGGCCGACCGCGCGCTCTTCGTGGGCGACTCGTCGATCGACGTGGCCACCGCACGCAACGCCGGCGTGGCGGTGTGGGCGCTGCCCTATGGCTACAACATGGGCGAGCCCATCGAGGCCTGCAACCCCGACCGCGTGATCGCCGACTTTTCCGCGCTGTTGAACTGATTCCCCCGACTTCCGAAAGAACCCCCATGGCCCTCATTGCGCTTCGCCAACTGCTCGACCACGCCGCCGAACACCACTACGGCGTGCCTGCTTTCAACGTCAACAACCTGGAGCAGATCCAGGCCATCATGCAGGCGGCCGACGCGAGCAACGCGCCGGTGATCCTGCAGGCCAGCGCCGGCGCGCGCAAATACGCCGGCGAGCCCTTCCTGCGCAAGATGGTCGAAGCCGCCATCGAGATGTACCCGCACATTCCCATCGTCATGCACCAGGACCACGGCGCCACGCCGGCGGTGTGCCAGCAGTCGATCCGCAGCGGCTTCAGCAGCGTGATGATGGACGGCTCGCTGAGGGAAGACGCCAAGACCCCCGCGAGCTACGACTACAACGTGGCCGTCACGCGCGAGGTGGTGAAGTTCTCGCACGCGGTGGGCGTGTCGGTGGAGGGTGAACTCGGTTGCCTGGGTTCGCTGGAAACCGGCGAGGCCGGCGAAGAAGACGGCGTGGGCGCCGAGGGGCACCTCACGCACGAGCAGATGCTGACCGACCCGCAGCAGGCCAAAGACTTCGTGGCGCAGACCGGTGTGGACGCACTGGCCATTGCCATCGGCACCAGCCACGGCGCCTACAAGTTCACCCGCCCGCCCACCGGCGACATCCTGGCCATGGACCGCATCGTCGCGATTCATCAGGCCATTCCCAACACGCACCTGGTGATGCACGGCTCGAGCAGCGTGCCGCAGGAGTGGCTGGCCATCATTCGCGAGCACGGCGGCGAGATCAAGGAAACCTATGGCGTGCCGGTGGAGGAAATCGTGCGCGGCATCCGGAGCGGCGTGCGCAAGGTCAACATCGACACCGATATCCGCCTGGCCATGACCGGCGCCATGCGCCGCACCATGGCAAAGAACCCGGGCGAGTTCGACCCGCGCAAGTTCTTCAAGGACGCGACCGTGGCCGCCAGAGACATCTGCCAGGCCCGCTTCCAGGCCTTCGGCTGCGCCGGCATGGCCGGCAAGATCGTGCCGCTGCCGCTGGAGAAGATGATCGCGCGCTACGCCTGATGCGGTCGGTCGCGGGTTGACGCCACTGCGGGCTGCGGGTGCTGCGCGCGCCTCACTTGCTGCTGAGGTACTCGGCCACGGCGGCCATCTCGAGCTCGGTCATCTTGTCTGCCACGGCGTGCATCACCGCGTTGTCGGTGGTGCGCTCGCGTTTGCCGAACGACTTGAGCTGGTTGTGCAGGTAGCCCGAGAACTGGGTGGCCAGGCGGGGCAGGGTGGCGGTGCCTTCGCCCGCGGTGCCGTGGCAGGCGGCGCAGGCCGGCACGCCGCTGTACTTGTTGCCGTTGTGATAGACGTAGCGGCCCATGGCCGCGAGCTGCGGGTCCTTGGCTTCCTCGCGCGGCAGGCTCATTTTTTCGTAGTACTTGCCCAGCGCCAGCATTTCGTCGGGCGTGAGCCGCGCCACCATGTCGGCCATGGCGGTGCTCTTGCGCTGGCCCGACTTGAAGGCCTCGAGCTGGCGCGCGACATAGCCGGCGTGCTGTCCGGCCAGGCGTGGAAACGCCTCGCTGGTGGACTCGCCGTTGGCGCCGTGGCACAGGAAGCACGAGCCGCCGGCGATCTTTTTGGCGCGCGCTTCATCGGCCTGCGCCCACGCAGCGCCGCTGCCCAGCAGGGTGGTGATGGCAATCGCCAGCAGTCGCGTGCGGGCTGGTGACGGGAACTTCATTGCATGACCTCAAACGGATATTCAACCGCGAAAAACGCCCTGGCCTGGGCCAGGGCGTGCCTTGGGATCAGGCCAGTGTGTCGGCCCAGATGTTGCGCGCCCAGGCCAGGGCGTAGCGACCTTCGAGTTCGTTGGCCGCGCTGGAGACACCGCCCGAGCCGGGCACGGTCAGCATGGTCTTCTTCTCGGCGTCGTACCGGTGCACGCTGGCCACGTGCACCACGTCTTCGGCGGTCACGAAGCTGTAGCAGGTGTTGGCGTAGATCGGCAGCGACGGCGGCTCCTTGCCCTGCAGCAACGAGACCACGGCGGCCGCGCAGGTCTTGCCGTGCTGGTTGGCCATGTGGCCCGACTTGGGCATGGCGGGTGCAATCTGGATGGCGTCGCCCAGCACGTGGATGTTCTTGTGGGCCTTCGATTCGAAGGTCAGGAAGTCCACCTCGCACCAGCGGGCGTTGGCCGTGGCCAGGCCGGTCTTCACCGCGATGTCGCCGGCGCGCATGTTCGGAATGACGTTGGCCACACCGGCCTTGAAATCGTCGTTGAATTCGAACTTCAGCGTGTTGGTGGCTGCGTCCACGGCCACCACCTTGTGCTTGGGCCGGTAGTCGATCATGCCCTTGTAGTGCTCGTCCCAGGCCTTCATGAACAGGCCTTTCTTCGAGGTGATGTCGTCGTTGGCGTCGAAGATCACGACCTTGCTTTTCGGCTTGGCCTTCTTGAAGTAGCTCGCCACCATGCAGGCGCGCTCGTAGGGGCCGGGCGGGCAGCGGTAGGGCGCCAGCGGAATCGACAGCGCGTACACGCCGCCGTCGGGCATGGCTTCGAGCTGGCGGCGCAGCGCCACGGTCTGCGGGCCGGCCTTCCAGGCGTGCAGCACCTTGTCGGCGGCACCTGGCTTGGCCATGCCGGGGATGGAATCCATCATGAAGTCGATGCCGGGCGAGACGATGAGGCGGTCGTAGGGCAGCTCGCCGCCGCTGGCCAGTTTCACCGTGCGCTTGACCGGATCGATGCTGGCCACCATGTCGCGCACCAGCTTGACGCCGTGACGACGGCTCAGGTTGTCGTAGGGCGTGGTGATGTCGGCCATGGTCTTGTGACCGCCGATCACCAGGTTGGAGATGGGGCAGGAGATGAACGAGGCATTGGGCTCGATCAGGGTCACCTCGATGCTCTGGTCGGAGAACATGCGCACATATTTGGCGGCGGTGGCACCCCCGTAACCGCCTCCGACCACGACCACCTTGGCACCGCTGCCGGTGGTGGCGCAGCCGGACACGAGGCCCAGACCGGCAAGCGCCGAGCCGGCGCCCAGAGACTGTACGAATTGACGACGTTTCATGGTGTGTCCTCCTTATTTCTTCTGCGAGGCAAAGTAGCCCGAGATCTGCGCGAGCTGCTCATCGGTGTAGCCCTTGGAGAGCTGGTGCATGAGGGTCGCGGGCTTGCGGCCGGACTTGAAGTCCAGCAGCTTTTGCAGCATTTCATCCTTGTCCTTGCCGGCCAGGGACTCCATGCCGGGCTCGGCGCGCCCGTTGGTGCCGTGGCAGTTGGCGCAGGCCGCTGCCCACACCTTGATCTGGTTGACCTGGGCCTGCGCCCCGAAGGCGGCGGCGCCCAGCACACCGGCCACCAGCCATTTCATCGAAATACCCATCGTCGTCTCCAAAGGATGGTTGAAGGAAGTTGCATCCAAAACTGTAGCAGCCACTTGAAACACAACGGGTTCGAGGTGATGTCAGTCGGGTGTGCCGTATCGTAACGGCCTGCGTTTTCGGGCGCCAACACATGAAAACCCTGCTGGGGTTTCTACCTATCCAAATATCAGCAAACACTAATACAGTTGCATGTATCGACGCGGCCCGGCCGCCGAAAGGAACCCATTTGATGCCGCCCAACCTGAACGACGTGATCGGACGAGTGCTGCCCGCACCCGAGAACCACCTGAGTGCCGACAAGCTGGAGCTGGCCCGCAAGGCTCGGCGCAGCTTCATGGGCAAGGCCCTGGCCATGGGTGCCGGCGTCGCCGCCAGCGCCACCGCGGCCACCCGTGCGGTGGCGGCCGAGGGCGAGGACGCCATCCTCAAGCTGCCCGCCCACACCACCGGCCTGGGGCAGGGCGTGGTCACCGAAGGTTATGGCAAGCCCAGCCAGTGGGAGGCCAACCTGCAGCGCCGGGAAAGCCCCGGTCTCACCCGGGTGCCGCAGGCCTCGGTGAGCTTCACGCCGCTGCAAGGTCTGTTCGGCATCATCACGCCCAGCGGCCTGCATTTCGAGCGCCACCACCAGGGCTGGTGGGACATCGACCCCACCAAGCACCGCCTCATGGTCAACGGCCTGGTCAAGCGCGAACGCGTCTTCACCATGGACGACCTGATGCGCCTGCCCAGCGTGTCGCGCATCCATTTCATTGAATGCGGTGCCAACTCGGCGCCCGAATGGGGCAACGTGGCCCTGCCGTCGGTGCAGTACACGCACGGCATGGTGAGCTGCTGCGAGTTCACCGGCGTGCTGCTCTCGACGCTGCTGGAGATGTGCGGCGTCGACAAAAAGAAGGGCAAGTTCGTGCTGGCCGAGGGCGCCGACGGCTCGTCCATGACGCGCACCATCGCCCTGGACCGCGCCATGGACGACTGCATCGTGGCCTGGGCCATGAATGGCGAGATGCTGCGCCCGGAAAACGGCTATCCGCTGCGCCTGGTGGTGCCGGGCATCCAGGGGGTGAGCTGGGTGAAGTACCTGCGCCGCATCGAAGTGGGCGACCAGAAGTACGCGACGAAGGACGAGGCCATCCACTACATCGACCACATGCCCGACGGCACGCACCGCCAGTACACCGGCATCCAGGAATGCAAGAGCGTGATCACCACGCCGTCGGGCAGCCAGACGCTGCTCGACAAGGGCTACTACAACGTGACGGGGCTGGCCTGGTCGGGCCGGGGCACCGTGAAGCGGGTGGACGTGAGCGTGGACGGCGGACGCAACTGGCGCACCGCCCGGCTCGAGGGCCCGGTGTTGCCCAAGGCGCTCACCCGTTTCAACATCGACTGGGTGTGGGACGGCAAGCCCGCCGTGCTGCAAAGCCGTGCGATCGACAGCACCGGCTACGTGCAGCCGAAGATCAACCAGCTGCGTGCGGTGCGCGGCACCCGTTCGGTGTATCACCAGAACGCAATCCAGTCGTGGCGCGTCGCCGAAAACGGCGAAGTCTCGAACGTTCAAGTGTTTTGATGAGGCCCGCGATGCGAACCCTGACCTTTCTTGCCGCGGCACTCATCTCGGGCGCCGCCTGGGCGCAAACCCCACCCTGGCACGACCTGGGCAGAGACGCCACCAAGGCCGAGGTGCAGGCCTGGGACATCGATGTGCGTCCCGACTTCAAGGGCCTGCCCAAGGGAGCGGGCAGCGTGGCCCTGGGCGAGCGCGTGTGGGAAGCGCAGTGCGCGTCCTGCCACGGCAGCTTCGGTGAGTCGAACGAGGTGTTCACCCCGATCGTGGGCGGCACCACCAAGGCCGACATCGAGCGTGGCCGGGTGAAGAACCTGGAGCCGGGCAGCACCTTCCCGCAGAAGACCACCATGATGAAGGTGGCCACCGTCTCCACGCTGTGGGACTACATCAACCGCGCCATGCCGTGGAACGCGCCGAAGTCGCTCAAGCCCGACGAGGTGTACGGCGTGCTGGCCTACATCCTGAGCCTGTCCGAGGTGGTGCCGGCCGATTTCACGCTGAGCGACCAGAACATCGCCGACGTGCAAAAGCGCATGCCCAACCGAAACGGCATGGTGTTCCACGAACCGCTGTGGAAGGTCGATGGCAAGGGTGACGTGAAGAACGTGGCCTGCATGAAGGACTGCCCGACGGAGGCAACCATCCGCTCGTTCCTGCCCGACTTCGCGCGCGACGCGCACGGCAACATCCAGGAGCAGAACCGGGTGATCGGCCCGGTGCGCGGTGCCGACACGACCCAACCCCCGCCCAAGGCGCCGGTGGGCAGCGGCCCCAAGCCTGCTGCGGTGGTGGTTGCTGCTGCCAAACCCGCCGGCGGTGATGTGAAGGCCCTGCTCGCGGCCAACAGCTGCACCGCCTGCCACGGCATGGCGCAGAAGATCGTCGGCCCCGGCTTCACCGAAATTGCCGCCAAGCACAAGGGCAAGGAACGGCTGGAGGCCTATCTCGCCACCAAGATCCGCGAAGGCGGCGTGGGGGTGTTCGGCGCGGTGCCCATGCCGCCCCAGGCGCAGCTGAGCGCGGCCGACGCCGACACCATCGCCAAATGGATTGCCGCCGGCGCGAAGTGAAGGCCTGCGAAAGCGCTGCTTTTCCGAGCGCATGAACGCCTGCTTAAATATTTGCATTTACTCGTATTCCCCATGATCAGTTTGAACAGGAGTGCTTAACCTATGACGATGTTTTCCCATTCGCTGCTTGCCGTGGCCCTGCTGGCCCTGACCAGCAACGCCGCCTTCGCTCAAAACGCTGCGGCGGCCAAGGCACTCGCTTCCAAGAACGCCTGCCTGGCCTGCCACGCGGTGGACAAGAAGCTGGTGGGCCCGTCCTACAAGGACGTCGCCGCCAAACACAAAGGCCAGGCCGATGCCCTCGAAAAGGTGGCCGCCCGCATCAAGTCGGGCGGGTCCGGCATCTATGGCCCGGTGCCGATGCCGGCCCAGGCCCAGTTGAAAGACGACGAACTCAAGCTGCTGGCAGGGTGGATCCTGGCCGGCGCACCCGATCAGTGACCCCGCCCGTACACTTTCGCCCTTTCCTCATTTCTCAGGAGCCCCCCATGAACAACTCACGCCGCGTCGCCCTCAAGACCACCGGGGCATTCGCCACGCTGGTGTCGCTGGGCCTCATCTCGCAGAGCCAGGCGCACGCCGCCATGGACCGCGCCGGTTTTGATGTCAAATCCATGGCCGATGCGGTCAAAGCCCTCGGTGGCACCGCCGCCAACAGCGACCAGATCACCGTGGTCGCGCCCGACATTGCCGAAAACGGTGCCGTGGTGCCGGTGGGCGCTGTCAGCAAGCTGCCCAACACGACCGAGATCTACCTGATCGTCGAGAAGAACCCCACGCCCATGGCCGCCGGTTTCAAGATTCCCGCCGGCACCACCGCCGACGTGCAGACCCGCCTGAAGATGGGCCAGAGTTCCAACGTCTTCGCCGTGGTCAAGGCCGACGGCAAGCTGTTCTCGGCCTTCAAGGAAACCAAGGTCACGCTCGGCGGTTGCGGCGGCTGATCGCCCCGACACGCCCGACCTCATTCCCACACCCATTCACCCACCGAATTCCAGGAGTCCACCATGGCTGATCCGATGCGCATCCGCGCCGCTGTTGCTGGCGACGAAACCACCGTCCGCGTGCTCATGTCCCACATCATGGAGCCGGGCACCCGCAGGGACGCTGCCGGCGCCCTCATTCCCGGCCACTACATCAAGGATGTGGAAGCCACCCACAACGGCAAGGTCGTGCTCGAGGCCGCTTTCAGTGGCGCCGTGTCGCAGAACCCTTTCCTGTCGTTCAAGTTCAAGGGCGGTGCCAAGGGCGACAAGGTGGTGGTGAAGTGGACCGACAACAAGAACGACACCCGCACCGATGAAGCCGTGATCGCTTGATCCCTCCCTGCTGCCTGACGTGAACCACCCCTGCCGCGCTGCGAGCGACCCCCTCCAGGGGCGTCGCCTGTGGCCCGGCAGAACCGGTTCCGGGGCGACGTTGGGCTGAGGTCCGTTTTTCCCCGATTCGATAACAAGAGGAGACACCCATGAAGAAAATCCTGACACCTTCGCTGCTGGCGCTCGCTGCGCTGTGCGGCGCCGCCGGCGTTGCGCACGCACAAGGCACAGCCGCTGAAGGCATTGCCAAGTACCGCGAGATGCTGCAGGACGGCAATCCGGCCGAGCTGTTCGAAGCCAAGGGTGAAGACCTCTGGAAACAGAAGCGGGGCCCGAAGATGGCGTCGCTCGAGCAGTGCGATCTGGGCAAGGGTCCGGGTGTCATCAAGGGTGCTTTTGTGGAACTGCCCAGGTACTTTGCCGACACCGGCCGGGTGCAGGACCTGGAGACGCGCCTGATCACCTGCATGGAAACGCTGCAGGGCTTCAACGGTGCCGACATTGCCAAGACACCTTTCCGCAAGGGTGAAATGGCCAACCTCACCGCACTGGCGACTTACGTGGCCACGGCGTCCAAAGGCATGGACTTCAACCTGCCGCAGAAACATGCGCAGGAAAAGCTCATGTACGAATCGGGCAAGCGCATGTTCTTCACGCGCGGTGGCACGCACGACTTCTCTTGCGCCTCCTGCCACGGCAGCGACGACAAGCGCATCCGTCTGCAGGACCTGCCCAACCTCACGAAGAACCCGGGCGACGGCATCGGTTTTGCCGCCTGGCCGGCCTACCGCGTCTCCAACTCACAGATGTGGGGCATGCAGCAGCGCCTGAACGACTGCTTCCGCCAGCAGCGTTTCCCGGAGCCCAAGTTCGGCAGCGACGCCACCATCGCACTGGGTGTTTACATGGGCGTCAACGCCCAGGGCGCCGAGTCCATCGTGCCCGCCATCAAGCGCTGAACCCAGGAGACATTGCATGAACAACAAGACCACCGCCCTCGTTACCGCCCTGGCTGCCGTGTTGCTGGCCGGCTGTTCGGCCGCTCCGTCGGCTGCCGATGCCGACAAGGCCACCGCGGCCATGCTCAAGAGCTCGTTCCAGCCCAAGGGCATCGCCACGCTGGACCGCCTCAACCAGGACGAAGCCAATGCCGCCTGCCTGCAGGCCGACGTGGCCGGCAAGCCGCTGGACGACAAGATGGCCAAGGCCATCGAAGCGGCCAACCTGAAGACCGTGAAATGGCCCACCGACGGCAAATTTCTCGGTGACTGGAAAGAGGGCGAGAAGATCGCCCAGAGCGGCCGCGGCCTGACCTGGTCGGACAAAGCCGGTGCCGCCAATGGAGGCAATTGCTACAACTGCCACATGATCAGCAAGGAAGAGATCTCCTTCGGCACGCTGGGCCCGAGCCTGTACAACTACGGCAAGTTGCGCGGCGTCACCGACCCCAACAGCGCCGGCGGCAAGGCCATCGTCGAATACACCTGGGGCAAGCTCTGGAACGCCCGCGCCTACAACGCCTGCTCGCAGATGCCGCGCGCCGGTCACATGGGCATCCTGAACCAGAAGCAGCTGCAGGACGTGATGGCGCTGCTGCTGGATCCGGCTTCGCCAGTCAACAAGTGACGACGAGACCCCGGTTGCCTCAGGCGACCGGGGTTTTTCGTTAAAAAATTTCGCTCAAATATCAGCGATCAATTATTTATAGGTGCAGAGATGAGCTTCAGTCGTCGTGAATTCATGCAGGTGCTGGCCGTGGCGAGTGCCACCGGCATGGCCCTCAACCACCGCGACGTGCTGGCCGCCGCCCCCGGTGCCGGTGAACGCCTGTACAACGTGCCGAAGTTCGGCAACGTGAGCTTTCTGCACTTCACCGACTGCCACGCGCAACTCACGCCGATCTACTTTCGCGAGCCCAATGTGAACCTGGGCGTGGCCGAGGCCGTGGGCCGCCCGCCGCACATCGTGGGCGAGAAGCTGCTCAAGGAATTCGGCATCAAGCCCGGTACCGCCCAGGCCCATGCGTTCTCCTACCTCGACTTCAGCCAGGCCGCCAAAACCTACGGCCGGGTCGGTGGCTTCGCCCACATGGCCACGCTGGTCAAACAACTCAAGGCCAGCCGTCCCAACGCGCTGCTGCTCGATGGTGGCGACACCTGGCAGGGCTCGGCCACCTCGCTGTGGACCAACGGGCAGGACATGGTGGACGCCTGCAAGCTGCTCGGCGTGAACATGATGACCTCGCACTGGGAGCACACCTTCGGCGCCAAGCGGGTGCAGGAGATCGTGGAGAAGGACCTCAAGGGGAACATGGAATTCCTCGCGCAGAACATCAAGACCACCGACTTCGAAGACATGGTCTTCAAGCCGTATGCGATGCGCGAGATGAACGGTGTGCAGGTGGCCGTGATCGGCCAGGCCTTCCCCTACACCCCCATTGCCAACCCGCGCTACATGGTTCCCGACTGGACCTTCGGCATCCAGGACGAGCACATGCAGAAGATGGTGGATGAAGCGCGCGGCAAGGGCGCCCAGGTGGTGGTGGTGCTCTCGCACAACGGCATGGACGTGGACATCAAGATGGCATCGCGCGTGCGCGGCATCGACGCCATTCTGGGCGGTCACACGCACGACGGCATGCCCGCACCCTTCGTGGTGAAAAACGGCGGTGGCCAGACACTGGTGACCAACGCCGGCTCCAACAGCAAGTTTCTCGGCGTGCTCGACTTCGACGTGCGCGGCGGCAAGGTGCAGGGCTTTCAGTACAAGCTGCTGCCCATCTTCTCCAACCTGCTGCCGGCCGATGCCACCATGCAGGCGCACATTGACAAGGTGCGGGCACCGTACAAGGCCAGGCTCGAGGAGAAGCTCGCGGTCACCGAAGACCTGCTGTACCGCCGCGGCAACTTCAACGGCTCGTGGGACCAGGTGATCTGCGACGCGCTAATGGAAAACAAGGGAGCGGACGCCGCCTTCTCACCCGGCGTTCGCTGGGGCACCTCGTTGCTGCCGGGTGACACCATCACCTACGAGCGCATGATGGACCAGATGGCGCTGACCTACCCGGCCACCACGCTCAACACCTTCACCGGTGCGCAGATCAAGGAGATCATGGAAGACGTGGCCGACAACATCTTCAATCCGGACCCGTACTACCAGCAGGGCGGCGACATGGTGCGTGTGGGCGGCATGCAATACACGGTGACACCCAACGCCACCATGGGGCAGCGCATCAACAACATGACCATCAAAGGCAAGCTGGTCGAAGCCGACAAGACCTACAAGGTGGCGGGCTGGGCCTCGGTGCAGGAAGGCACCAAGGGCGAACCGATCTGGGACGTGGTGTCGGGCTACCTGCGCGACAAGAAGGTGATCAAGGGTGTGCAGATCAACACGCCGCGCATCATCGGCATGGACGGCAACCCGGGCCTGGTGGCGTAAAAAAACCCGCCACCGGTGAAGGTGGCGGGTTTGAACAAGCCTTGGAGAAAAGAGCCGGCCTGGAAAATCAGAAGTCGTGGCGAACGCCCACGGCGTACAGGCGACGCTCGCGCGCGGTTGCGCCAGCACCGTTCTCGACCTCGCCATCCAGCAGACCGCCGTACAGCTTGGTGCGCTTGGACAGCGAGTACGTGGCGCCCAGAGCGAAGGCCGTGCCTTCGCCGGTGGTCACGCCATTGAGCTCGGACTTGCCCTGGGCAAAGCCGGCAGACACGTCGAACTTGCCCAGCGGCACGGTCACGCCGAACGAGTAGTCGCTGTCTTCCAGGCCGTTGGCCTGGTCGGTCATCTGGTACTGGCCGGAAACACGGGCCACGCCGAAGTTGTAGGCAGCAGCCAGCACGGTGAAGTTGCGATCGCTGGTGGCGGTGGCGTTCTTCTGGTCCTGGTAGCCCAGGCCCACATCCAGCGGGCCGGCGCGGTAACGCAGGTTGAAAGCCGTGACTTCCGAGTTGGTCGTTGCCGGGGCCACGTTTTCGTCAAACGCGTAGCTCAGGCCAGCGCTGAAACCGCCGAAGCTGGGGGTGTCGTAGCGGATCGAGTTGCTCAGGCGGCTGCTGTAGTCGCTCACGCCAGATGCGCTGCCAACGGTACCGCTCAGGTAAGCGATCTTCGTCGGGGTGAACTCCGAGTCGTACAGGTTGTTCGACACGCCCATGTCGTAGATGTCCTTGTAGGCGCTGTCGATCAGGCCCACGCGCACGGCGCCGAAGCCACCGCTGAGGCCAACCCAGGAAGCGCGACCGAAACGCAGGCTGCCGGCCGTGCCGTCGTCCACCGTCAGGGCGCTTTCGAGCTGGAAGTTGGCCTTGAGGCCACCACCGAGGTCTTCGGTGCCGCGAAAGCCCAGGCGGCTGGTCGTGAGGTTGCCGCTGAACAGCTGCGTGGTGCTGACGCTGTCGACCTTGTTGGCGCCGACCGATGCATCAAGGCGGCCATAGATCGTGACGCTGGACTGGGCGGCTGCGGTGCCTGCAGCGGACAGGGTGGCCAGTGCGGCCAGAGCGATGAGGCTCTTTTTCATGTGGTTGCTCCGATGAAATGAACACAGGGCTTGCGCCCCTGCTTCCCGCACCATGCAGGAAGTCCTGTGTATTTCATCGAACGGCGAAGACGTCCCCGTGACACCTGCCCACCGCAAGGGGGTTTGCCCCGAGATACAACAGATGACCCCGGACAGCCGCAGGGTTGTCATGACCACGCCACGAACGGCACGGCAAAAAACGCATCGCCGGTTCCACCCGGTGCACGCCAAGGGTTCACAGTCGGCAGCCTGGAAGCTGCTGCGGACAAAAGAAAGCCCCGCACGCCATGACAGCGTGCGGGGCTTTGAATGTGGTGCCGGAGAGATGAATCGAACACCCGACCTTCTCATTACGAATGACTGGGGAGATATGTTTTGAAGTGTTGAGCCTTGTCGATACAATCAATAAAAATCAACAGCTTACGAGAGCTTATCTGGACGTTTAAACAGTCCTAGCGTTGATTGAAATTCGGTTGTTTATCGGAAAAAGTCTTACATCCGCCCTTACATCCTGGCTGGTGTCGGACGCTCAAGGGGCACGACATGGCAAAGATTGCATTCACCGCTGGCCGGGTTTCTGGGTTCAAGTGCCCGCCTGACAAGAAGCAGGCTTTCATGTGGGATGCGACTGCGCCGGGGCTGGGGCTACGTGCAACCCCTGCCGGAAAGCCCGCCTATGTGTTCCAAGGGCTGTACCAAGGCAAAGACCTCCGCCTGACCATAGGGAGCCCCGCCGCCTGGAGCATCCCTGACGCGCAAGCCAAGGCCCGCGAACTGCAACGCTTGATTGACGAAGGCAAAGACCCCCGCGACCTGAAGCGCGAAGCCCTTGCCTTATCCGCCGCAAAACAAGCGGCAGCAACTGCCCAAGCCGTGACCGTAGGCGATGTGTGGCCGCTGTACCTGAAGCATGGAAAGCCCAAGCGCCGTGACGCATGGAAGCCGGGCTATCGTGCTGATGTGGAGGCGATGGCCGCGCCGGGAGGCGTAGAAAAGAAGCGAGGCGAGGGCGTTACCCGACCGGGGCCGCTGTATCCGCTGCTGGCGCTACCGCTGGCCGGGGTGAATGAGGACAGTTTGAAGGTTTGGTTTGATAGCGAGGCCCGCACTGGAAAGCATCAAGCCGCCCGCGCTTTGATGATGTTCCGGGGTTTCCTGCGCTGGTGCAGTTCCCGCCCGGAGTACCGCAAGCTGACCGATAGGGACGCTGGCCGCGCTGCTGCAATTTTGGAGAGCTTGCCAAGCAATACACGCCGGACTGACGCCCTAGAGGCCGCACAGGTGCCCGGCTGGTGGACTGGCGTGGAGCAACTGAGCAACCGCACCGCGTCTGTCTACCTGCGTGCCATGCTCCTGACTGGTGCCCGCCGTGAAGAACTGGCCGCCTTGACCTGGGCGAACGTCGATTTCCAGTGGCGCAAGCTGACCATTGCCGACAAGGTGGACGACACCCGTACCATTCCATTGACGCCGTACCTTGCGCAACTGCTGGCGACCCTGCCGCGCAAAAACGAATTTGTTTTCGCCAGCGAGGGCAAAGCTGGTCGGATTGCCGACACCCGCGCAAGTCACGCGAGAGCCCTTAAAAGCGCAAGCATTGAAGCCCTGACCATTCACGGGCTGCGTCGTTCGTTCTCGCTGCTTGGAGAGGCTGCCGGTGCGCCTGCCGGGGCTATCGCGCAAGTCATGGGCCACAAGCCAAGTGCAACGGCTGAAGGCTACCGCCCGCGAAGTGTGGACGCCCTGCGCCCGTTTCTGGAGCAAATAGAAACCCACGTACTTGCGCTCGCTGGTGTGGAGTTTGACCCGAAAGCCGAGCCCGGAAAACTGAGCGTGGTGCAGGCTGCATAGTCATGTATTGCCCCAGCTAGGTTTAGCGGCTGAAAAGCGGGACACCTTCACCCGCCTGCTGGGGCATCCTATGAAGGGCACTTGAAGGGGTGCGTCTGTGTTTGATGTTCCGAAGTTGCGGCTGGATGTGGCATCGCTTGAGCTTGGCCATGACCGCCTAAATCAAATAGCAAACATCATTGCTGAGGAGACAGAGGCGCAACGCGAACTAAAGCGCGCCGAAGTCCCTGACAAGGGGAGCGGGGCAGGGCAAAACAAACTATTGGGGCTTTTGGGAGGCTATTACAGCTATGCCGATTCGCTAAGGTGGGACTTGCTTTTAACGTTTGGCAACTGTGCATCCAGATGTGCCAAGCGTGCAGGGATGGACATACCCGGCCTAGTTTCCTTCGCTCGAACAACTTGCGAGCCTACAGACCCTTGGCTGCTTTTTTGGTACGAAATAGCCTTGGAAGCACTTCTAAAAGGCATCGATGCCGAACTGAAAATTTCATCGGTAACCCAGGAAAAAGTCGAAGCTGAATTCAGTAGGCTGCAAAGTATTCGAGCGCGCACAAGATACGAGAAGGACAAGGACGGAAAGCAGGCCGTGAAGGCGGAGGTAAAGAACTGGTGGCTGAGATGGCAAAGTGACCCTTCGATGTATCCGCGTACCTCAGTTTTCGCCCGAGCGATGCTGGACAAGTATCCGGACCATCTCACAAGCCAACCTGTCATCGAAAGCTGGGTTCCCCCCCGCGTCAGAATAGTTGTCGCCCCGATAGAACCAAGAACCTGGGGGCGG
>NZ_JAUCZG010000040.1 GCF_030373225.1 Hydrogenophaga sp.
GCACCGTGGGGCGCAGCGTGCCCGGGGCGGCAGGGTCGGCGCTGATCTGTGCCTGCAGCGGCACGCTGGTCAGCAGCATGGCAGCACCCGTTGCCGCCGCGCCGGTGCAGGCCTTGCCCAGGGTGCGGGCGCACTCGGCCACCGCCACCCAGACGCCGCGCACGGCACTGAACACCACCCGGTGGCGTTTGTGGTTCATGTGGAAACTCCCTGTGTTGCTCGTTGAAACGGTGGCACGGCGCTCGGGCGCAGGCGAACGCGATCACATCAACAGGGAGTCACATTTGAAATACCGCCCAAGCACTAAATGGGCAGCGTGCGGCGACTGCGCCGCGCCGGCAGAAACAGGACTGCGCGTCAGCGCACCGGTCTGCGGACCAGGTGGTTCACCACCCAGCCTTCGCACGCGTCCTGAATGGCCGCCAAGGTGCTGGCGTAGCCGCAGGCAGCCGGGTCGGGGATGGTGGTGACCCGGTCGCGCCGCGTGTGGTGCGCGAGGTGGCCGACCTTGTGGCCTTGCCCGGCGGGTGCCATGGCTTCGGCCAGCGCATGACTGTCCCAGTCCATGGCCAGCACCTGATCGTGTTGCTCGAAGTCGGCTTCGGTCAGTTCGCGCGAACGCAGCTGCGCGATGTCGACGCCGACGCGCGCCGCCTCGAAGATGGCTTCGCGCTCCGGCGCTTCGTTGCCCGGCCAGACGTTGGTGCCGGCGGAGTCCACCCGCACGTGGGTCAGACCGGCCGAGTCAAGTTCGGCGCGCAGGAACCCCTGGGCCAGCGGGCTGCGCACGCGGTTGCCGATGCACACCAGCAGGATGCGGCGTGGGTGAATGTTGGTGTTGGGCTCGGTCATCAGAAGTCCAGCGTGGCTTGCGCGAGGGCTTGCCCCTGGCGCGGTTTCGAGAGGTTCTCCGCGCTGCGGTTGCGCGATCCATGGCGCCTGACGATGCTGGCCTGCCCCGCCGCCACGGCCGGGTCGGTGCGCAGCGCATACACGCGTTCCTTGGCTGCCCGCGTGGCGAGATCCAGATCCACCAGCGGCACGGCAATGTCCACGCCCACCACCACGCCGCAGCGCGCCTGCAGGTCGGGTGGCATGAGCCAGGGCTGGAGCAGCCAGCTGTCGGGCACACGCTGCAACGCGGGCAGCCAGCGCCGCACGAAGTGCCCGTGCGGATCGTGGTCCTGCGCCTGCTTGAGCGGGTTGTAGACGCGCGTGGTGTTGATGCCGGTGGTGCCGCTCTGCATCTGCAGCTGGCTCCAGTGGATGCCGGGCTCGTAATCGATGAACTGTCGCGCCAGCCACTCGCCCACCGGGCGCCAGTGCAGCCACAGCGGATAGGCCGCGACCGACACCAGCATGGCGCGCATGCGGAAGTTGATCCAGCCGGTTTCGCGCAGCATGGCCACACAGGCGTCCACCAGCGGCCAGCCGGTGCGGCCCTCCATGAGCGCCTGCAGGTGGGCCGGGTTGTGGTCGTGCTCGCGCAGACCGTCGTAGCCGCGGTGCATGTTCCGGTGTTCGATGGCGGGCTCGGTCTCGAGCTTCTGGATGAAGTGGCAGTGCCAGTGCAGCCGGCTCATGAAGCCTTCGAGCCCCTGGCGCTGGCGGGCTGGCAACGCGGGGTCGTCGATGCGCCCCCGCGTGGCCTGCACCACCTCGCGCAGGCTCAGGCAGCCCCAGGTGAGATAAGGCGAGAGGCGCGAGCAGGCGCTGGGTGCCGACAGCGGCGAGGAGATGCCGCCCCGGTAGCCGGCGCTGCGCTCGTTCAGAAAGCTCTGCAGCACCGACAGGCCGTGTGCGCGGCCACCGCGCTGGCGCAGCGGCGGCTCATGCGGATCCAGACCAAGCGCATCGGCGCTGGGCCAGGCCTCGGTGCAGC
Source organism: Hydrogenophaga sp. (assembly GCF_030373225.1). GTDB lineage: Bacteria > Pseudomonadota > Gammaproteobacteria > Burkholderiales > Burkholderiaceae_C > Hydrogenophaga. The sequence goes on from NZ_JAUCZG010000040.1 coordinate 1,883, forward strand.
GTGGCACGTCGGCTGGCTGCAGCGCGGGCTCGGGTGTCTGCGCGGTGTGGGTGAGCTGCTCCCACTGCCGCACCCAGTGCCTGCGTTCGCGCAGGCCGCGCACCACACCGAACTGGCGGAACTCGCGCCACGGTACGGAGTGATCTGCGCACCAACGCTTCACGCGACGGTCGCGCCCGTGGCTTGCGGCATTGCCGGTTTCTTCGTGCGACAGCAGTTCGAGAAAAGGGGCCTGGCGGTGCAGACGCTCCAGCACATCCACCGCATCGCCCACCGCCCACTGCAGGCGGCCACCGATGCGCCGGAGTTCGGCTTGCAGATCCTTCAGGCTCTCCTGCACGAAGCCGAGGTGCTGCCGCGCGGCATCGGGCTGCTGCCACAGCGCCGGCTCCAGCACATACAGACACAGCACCGGACCCAGCCGGGCGGCCTCGGCCAGCGGCGCGTGATCCCACACCCGCAGGTCGCGCTTGAACCAGACCACCCGATACGTCATGCGCGCATTCTGATTCGTGCGGCGGCTCGATGCGTCGCTGGGGCCTTTGCCGTGGTCTTTGCGAGCAGACGAAAAAAAACCAGACCCGAAGGTCTGGTTCGTTCAAGGCGGTGAGGCCTGAAGGGGTTCAACGCGGGCTGCGACGGGCCACCGGGCGCGACGGTGCGCCCTCGGTGCGGCGGGGAGCAAATTCACCACCGCGCATGGCACCGCGCTCGGCGTTGCCACGGTCGCTGAAACCACCGTGGTCGGCACCACGGTCACCCATGGGCTTGTCGCTGCGGCCAAAGCTGGAGAAACCACCGGGCTTGGGGCCGAAGCCTGGGCGCGCTGGTGCACGGTCGGCAAAGTTGCGGCCGGCAGCGGGGCGCGTGTCGGGACGGTAGCCGCCGGCTTCGCCGCGGTTCTCACCACGGTTGTCGCTGCGGTTGTCAAAGCGGCCTTCCGGACGCTGTGGCTCGGCACGGCCTTCGAAGCGCGGGTCGAAACGCGTACCGGGACGGCTGTGGTCGACGCGGGGTGCCTCGGCACGCGGCTCAAAGCGCGGTGCCGGGCCACGGCGGTCGTTGCCACCGAAGCGATCGTTGCCGCCGAAGCGGTCGTTCGAACGGCCTGGCGGGCGACCACGGCCAAAGGCCTCGTTTTGCGGAGCGCGCTGACGCGGCTCGAGACCGGTCACGGTTTCGACGTTGATGCGCTGGCGCGTGTAGGCCTCGATGTCGAAGATCTTGCGGCGGTCGCGCAGCTCGGCAAAGGTGATGGCCAGACCATCGCGGCCGGCACGGCCGGTGCGGCCGATGCGGTGCGTGTAGTCCTCGGCCTTCATCGGCAGGCCGAAGTTGAAGACGTGGGTGATGGTGGGCACGTCGATGCCGCGGGCGGCGACGTCGGTGGCGACCAGGATCTGCACCTGGCCGGCGCGCAGCGCCATCAGTCGGCGGTTGCGGATGCCCTGGCTCAGGGCACCGTGCAGCGCGACGGCGGAGAAGCCTTCCTGCTGCAGGTCGTTGGCCAGGCCGTCGCACTCGATCTGGGTGCTGGCAAACACGATGGCCTGGTTGATGCCGGCGTCGCGCAACCAATGGTCGAGCAGCTTGCGCTTGTGGTCGGCGTTGTCGGCCCAGAACAGCACCTGCTTGATGTTGGCGTGCTGCTCTTGCGGGTTGTCGATCTGCACCTTCTGCACGTGCTTGCCGTTGTCGTGCATCACGCGCATGGCGAGCTGCTGGATGCGCGGCGCGAACGTGGCGCTGAACATCATGGTCTGGCGGCGCTGGCTGGTGAGGTCGTTGACTTCGGCCAGGTCGTCGGAGAAGCCGAGGTCGAGCATGCGGTCGGCTTCGTCCACCACCAGGAATTGCACCTGGTCGAGCTTGAGCTGCTGCGAGCGCTGCAGATCCAGCAGGCGGCCGGGCGTGGCCACCACGAGGTCGGCGTTCTGCAGCTTGGCGATCTGCAACTGGTAAGGCATGCCGCCCACCACGTTGGCCACGCGCAGGCCGCGGCAGTGGCGCACCAGGTCGATGGCGTCGTTGGCCACCTGCTGGGCCAGTTCACGTGTCGGGCACAGGATCAGGGCGCCGGGTGTGGCGGCCTTGAAGTTGCGCGAGCTGGTCGGGTCCTTGCGCTTGGGCGCCTTGGGCGGTGCTTCGCCGCGGGCCAGGGCCTCGGCGGTCAGGCGCTCGCGCTCGGCGCGTTCCTTGGCATCGGCGTCGGCACGCTGCTGCAGCAGGGTGTGCAGCACAGGCAACAGGAAGGCGGCGGTCTTGCCGCTGCCGGTCTGGCTGGAGACCATCAGGTCGGCAAAACGCGCTTCGCCCTGGGCCAGCATGGCTTTGGGGATCACGTTGTTCTGCACCTGGGTGGGCTGCAGGTAGCCGAGGTCGACGCAGGCTTGCACCAGCTCGGGCGCGAGACCCAGCAGCTCGAAGCCGTTGGGTGCTGCGGGCACGTCGGGCGTGGTGGCCTCGCTGGCGTCGACAGGGGTCAACGTGGTGATGATCTCTGCGTCGGTGTCGGCAGAGTGGAGTTCAGGCGTGAAGTCGCCCATCGTTTCAAAAGAGTCGCTCATGTTCGTCCATGCGCCAAAAAATGCGCAATTGATCGAATGAAGACGCTGAAAGCTCAGCCGACCCGCAAGGGGGTGGCCGCTCCATGGCGCCAGATCCGTTCGTGGTTACAAAACATCAACCATCAAACGGTCTACGCGCCTGGGGTCACCCTGGAAGAATCCGGTGACGCTGGGAGCGAATGGTCCCCATCCGTTGGCCGGGCTCTGAAGAGTCCGGCGGGTGTTGCCGTTCCTGGAGGAACTGCTCGACCGTTGCAATCGGGGGGCCTGTATGTGTGAGGCAGATGCACAAAATCCGCAGTTGCCTGCGAAGCCGCTGATTATAGCCTGAACTTCAGGGAAAACCCTGAACTTTCTTTGGCCTCAGCGGAGCACCGCCCTGACGATGTGGAAAAGCACCGCGGCCAGCGCCGCGGTGGCGGGCACGGTGACGATCCATGCGGCGACGATGCGCATGACGGCCGAGCGTTTGACGATCTCTTTCTTGATCGCCTTCTTCATCGCGCGCTGTTCTTTTCGGGCCAGCAAGGCACCCTCTGGGGTTTCGCTGGCCTCGCGCTGCCGGGTGCGGCGTTTCATTTCGGCCAGCATGCGCTTTTTCTCCTTCACCTCGGCGGTCTCGAAACGCTGCAGGTAGGCCTCGACCTCGGCGCGGTCCGCACCCTGGTGGCCGGCGAACACCACCGCTTCCATCTTGGCGTAGTTCACCTTGAGCAACTCGCGCAGGAACCCCACACCGAACACCGCACCGATGGTGATGTGGGTGGTCGACACCGGCATGCCGAGCTGCGAGGCCACGATCACCGTGAGGGTGGCAGCCATGGCGATCGAATAGGCGCGCATGTTGTCGAGTTCCGTGATCTCCTTGCCCACGGTGCGGATGAGGCGTGCGCCGTACAGGGCCAGGCCGATCGCCAGACCCAGGGCGCCGAGCACCATGATCCACAGCGGCGTGCCGGCCTTGGTGGCGATGGCGCCGGTCTTCACGGCTTCATAAATGGCCGCCAGCGGGCCAATGGCATTGGCCACGTCGTTGGCGCCGTGGGCAAAACTCAGCAGGGCGGCGGAGCAGATGAGGGGCCAGGTGAAGAGCCGGTTGACGCCATCCTTGCTGTTGTGCTGGCGCAGGGCCATGCGGCAGATGGGCTTGCGGATCAGCCACCAGACCACCACCGCCACCGCAGCACCCACGAGCAGGGCGACCAGGAAACCGATCTTCACCAGCTGGCTCACGCCCTTGAGCAGCATGTAGGTGGTGTAGGCCCAGACCATGAGCGAGATCAGCACCGGCACCACGCGGCTCGCAGCATCGGTCTTGTCGCTGCGGTAAGTCACGCTGCGCTTGATGAGGTAGAGGAACGCGGCGGCCAGCCCACCGCCCATGAGCGGGGAGATCACCCAGCTCAGCACGATGGCGCCGATGGTGTCCCAGTTCACCAGACCCCAGCCGCCAGCGGCAATGCCGGCGCCCATGACGGCGCCGATGATCGAGTGGGTGGTGGACACCGGCGCGCCCACCGCCGTGGCGAGGTTGAGCCAGAGTGCACCGGCCAGCAGCGCGGCGAACATGACCCAGGCAAACACGGCGGCGTCGTTGATCTGCGCCGGATCGATGATGCCGCCCTTGATGGTGCCCACCACCTCGCCACCGGCCACGATGGCCCCCAGTGCCTCGAACACGGCCGCAACAACGATGGCCCAGCCCATGGTGATGGCACCCGATCCCACCGAAGGCCCCATGTTGTTGGCCACATCGTTGGCGCCAATGTTCATGGCCATGTAGGCACCCACACTGGCCGCCACGATCAGCAACCAGACCGCCGATGAGGTCAGGCCGGCGGTGGAGGCGCCGGTGAGCGACGCATACACACCCACCAGGATCAGGAACAGGACCGCGGCACCCAGTTGCAAGGCTTCCAGATGCCTGGAGATGAAGCGGCTACGGATTTTTTTTGGCATGTGAATCTCGCGTGAATGTCACGATTTTGTCATGTTGACGCGCGCGCCTTTCAGCCGAATGGCCGCTGCGGCAGGCCCGTCGCGCTCAGCGCAGAAAGTGCGTGCGGTAGTGCTCCAGCTCGTCGATCGACTCGTGCACGTCGGCCAGAGCGGTGTGTTTCTGGTGCTTCTTGAAGGCGTCGTACACCTCGGGCCGCCAGCGTTTGGCCAGCTCCTTGAGCGTGCTGACATCCAGGCACCGGTAGTGGAAATACGCCTCCAGTCTGGGCATGTACTTCACCAGGAAGCGGCGGTCCTGGCTGATGGTGTTGCCACACATCGGCGAGCCGTTCCTGGGAACGTATTTCCCGATGAAGGCCAGCAGCTCGGCCTGTGCCTGCTCTTCGGTCACGGTGCTGGCCTTGACCTTGTCGATCAGGCCGCTCTTGCCGTGTGTGCCCTTGTTCCAGTTGTCCATGGCGCCCAGCAGCGCGTCGCTCTGGTGGATCACCAGCACCGGGCCTTCGATGCGCGGTGTGAGCTGCGGCCCGGTGATGATCACCGCGATCTCGAGCAAACGTTCCTTCTCCGGGTCCAGGCCACTCATCTCGCAATCGATCCAGACCAGGTTCTGGTCGCTTTTGCCAAGGGTGGGAAGGTCGGTGGCGGCTGGCGCCGTGGCCGTGTCGGCCGGTGTGGGGGCTGATGTCATGCGCCGATTTTCACCGATCGGCCAAAGCACCCCAGCGGCCGGGGCCGCGCAGCCATGGCCCCTGGCCCGCGGGGCACAGGCTCTCTTCGATAGACTCCTGCCCCATGGACACCGCATCGCTCACCTTCACCGCCCTCTTCTGCGCCTTGCTGGTGCTGGGTCTGGTCATCCGCACGGTGCTGGCCAGCCGGCAGATCCGGCACGTCGCCACGCACCGCGCCACCGTGCCCGGCGCGTTCAGCGACACCATTTCGGTGCCGGCCCACCAGAAGGCCGCCGACTACACCATCACCAAGACACGTTTCGGCCTGCTCGAGACCGCGCTTGATGCCGCGCTGTTGATCGCCTGGACCTTGCTGGGCGGCCTCGACTGGCTCAACCAGGTGCTGCTGGAGGCCCTGGGCGGCGGCATGGTGCAACAGCTGGCCCTGCTGGGATCGTTCGCCGTGATCGGCGGCCTGCTCACGCTGCCGCTGGGTTGGTACGCCACCTTCCGCATCGAGGAACGCTTCGGCTTCAACAAGATGACGCCCGCGCTCTGGCTGGGCGACCTGGCCAAGGGCACCCTGGTGGGTGCGCTGGTCGGACTGCCCATTGCTGCCGTGGTGCTCTGGCTCATGGGGGCGGCCGGTCCGGCCTGGTGGCTCTGGGCCTGGGGCGTGTGGATGGTGTTCAACCTGCTTGCCCTGGTGCTCTACCCGACCGTGATCGCGCCGATGTTCAACAAGTTCGAGCCGCTGTCGGACGAAACCCTCAAGGCGCGCGTGAACGCGTTGATGCAACGCTGCGGATTTGCCGCCAAGGGTCTGTTCGTGATGGACGGCAGCAAGCGCAGTGCACACGCCAACGCGTACTTCACCGGCTTTGGCGCGGCCAAGCGGGTGGTGTTCTTCGACACCCTGCTCAAGCAGCTCAGCCCGCCGGAGATCGACGCCGTGCTCGCCCACGAGCTCGGCCACTACAAGCGCCGCCACATCATCAAGCGCATTGCACTGCTGTTCGCGCTCAGCCTGGCGGGTTTTGCGCTGCTCGGCTGGGTGTCCAGCCAGGCCTGGTTCTTCAGCGGCCTGGGCGTGACGCCTTCGATGGACACGCCCAACAACGCACTGGCCCTGATCCTGTTCATGATGGTCGTGCCGCTGTTCACCTTCTTCCTGTCGCCTCTGATGGCGCAGCTCTCGCGCCGGCACGAGTTCGAGGCCGACGCCTATGCCATGGCCCAGACCAGCGGTGCCGACCTCGCCAGCGCCCTGCTCAAGCTCTACAAGGACAACGCCAGCACGCTCACACCCGACCCGGTGTATGCGCGCTTCTACTATTCCCACCCGCCGGCCAGCGAGCGCCTGTCGCGCCTGCGGGCCGCAGTCTGAGCCCCGCCATGAACCCCATCCACCAGAACCGCCGCGCCTTGTCGGCCACCGAAATCGTGAGCCAGCTCACCCAGCTCAACGGCGAATCCGCCCAGGGCTGGAAGTTGATCGATGGCGCGCTGGACAAGACCTTCACCTTCGCCAACTTCCACGAAACCATGGCCTTCGTGAACGCCGTGGCCTGGATCGCCCACCGCGAAGACCACCACCCCGACATGGCGCTGGGCTACAGCCGCTGCACCGTGCGCTTCAACACGCACGACGTGGGCGGCATCTCGGTGAGCGACTTTCATTGCGCGGGCGCGGTGGACGCGCTGCAGAAGGCCTGATGGGCCATCTGCAGTCCGGTCTGGTGGTGGCCGCGCACGGTCGCCACTGCATGGTGGAAAGCACCGACGGCGAGCGCCGCATCTGCCATCCCCGGGGCAAAAAAAGCCAGGTGGTGGTGGGTGACCAGGTGCAGTGGCAGATCACTGGCGACGAAGGCAGCATCGAGCGCGTGGACGAACGGCGCAACCTGTTCTACCGGCAGGACGAAATGCGCACCAAGTCGTTTGCCGCCAACCTCGACCAGGTGCTGGTGCTGGTGGCGGCCGACCCCGAGTTCTCCGAAAGCCAGCTCGCGCGCGCGCTGATCGCTGCGCAGGCCGAACGCATCGAGGTGCTCATCGTTCTCAACAAGAGCGACCTGCAGCCCGCCTTTGACCGTGCCTGGGCCCGGCTGGACCCGTACCGCCGCATGGGCTGCACGGTGCTGCCGCTGCGCTTGAAGGACGAGGGCCAGGATGCCGGTGGCGACGACGGGCTGGACGCGCTGCAACAGCGCTTGTCCGGCCGCCGCACACTGGTGCTGGGGCCCTCGGGCGTGGGCAAGAGCACGCTGGTGAACCGGCTGGTGCCCATGGCCAGGGCGCTCACCGGCGAAATTTCCCGCGCCTTGAATTCGGGCAAACACACGACCACCAGCACCACCTGGTACTGGGTGGACGAAGCCCGCAGCACGGCGTTGATCGACTCGCCGGGTTTCCAGGAATTCGGCCTGAACCACATTGAACCCATGCAGCTCGCGCACCTCATGCCCGACCTCAATGCCACGCTGGGCAGCTGCCGTTTCTACAACTGCACCCACCTGCACGAGCCGGGCTGCGCGGTGGTGGCGCATGTGCAGACGGGCGGCGCCGAAGTGACCAGCGGCGACCCGCTGGCGATCAGCGAAAACCGCTACCGGCTCTACCGCGAACTGTTCGCCGAACTGTCGGACAAGCGCAGGTACTGAGACACAGCCCTGCGGGCTCAGAAGCGGGCCAGCGTGACCAGGGCGAGCAGCAGCATCCACAGCACCACCGCACGCCAGACCAGGCCGACCACGCTGCCCAGGTGGGCGAGCTGCGGCTCGGGCCGGCTGCCAGGATCGCTCTCGTCGGCCACGAGCGTGGGATCGGGCTGCGGGATGAGGCGCACGTTCAGCGCCCCCGAGGTGGCCGCCAGCACCACGCCGTTGCTGCCCGGCGCAAAACGTTCGGCATCGCCGCGCCAGCTCGCCACGGCCTCCTCGAAGTTGCCCACCACCGCAAAACCCAGCGCCGTCACGCGGGCCGGCAAGTGGTCGACCCAGGCCCAGGCGCGGGCAGCGGCCTGTTGCAGGCCCAGGCTGGGCGTTCCATCGGGTCGTGCGCGCCAGTTGCGCGAAAGGTATTCGGCCGAGCGGTAGAACACGGCACCGGCCGGCCCGAGCCCCAGCGCCCAGAACACCACAAAACACACGAGCACGCCAAACACATGGCGATGGGCCGAGAGCACCGAATGCTCGATCACCTGGCGCAACAGCTCGCTGCGCGGCAGGCTGGAGGCATCCACCCGCAGCCAGCTGGCGAGTTTTTCGCGGGCCAGTGCATCGTTGCCTTCTTCCAGTGCATTGCGGATTTCACTGAAGTGGTGACTGAACTGGCGAAAGCCCAGCGTGGCGTACAGCACCGCGACCATCCACACGAAGGCCAGCACCGAGCTGAACCACCACAGCCCCCAGTGGACCAGCGCCACCAGCAACGCCGGCACACCCACCGCCAGACCCCAGGCCAGCCAGCCATGTGAGGACTCACCGGCATCGAGGTTGCGGCGGACCGTGCGCGACCAGCTGCGCAGCGCGCCGTGCACCACGTTGTCGTAGGCCAGCGGCCGCGCCTGCTCGATCAGCAAGGCAATCAGGATGGCAAAGAAACCCATGGGTCGATCATAGTGGCCTGCACCGCACAGACGGACCGTTGCGCTCAGGCACTGAGCAGCCGGTAGAAATTGCGCAGCATGCCCGCGGTGGCGCCCCAGATGAAGCGCTCCTGTTCACCGTCCTGGTAGGGCATCGAATACCACTCGCGAACCACACCTTCGAAGTCGAAGGCATGGCGGCGGTGGTGCAGCGGATTCATGAGGAAGGACAGCGGCACCTCGAACACGTCGTCCACTTCGAAGGGATTGGGCACCAGCTCGAAACCCGGCTGGACAAGGCCCACCACCGGCGTGACGATGAAAGAGGTGCCCGTGACGTACTGCGGCAGCGTGCCCAGCACCTCGATGCGGTCGGGCGCGATGCCGATCTCTTCGAAGGTTTCGCGCAGCGCCGCTGCGGTCGGGTCGGCGTCGGTGGGGTCGATCCTTCCGCCGGGCAAGGCGATCTGCCCCGAATGGGTGGACAGGTGCGCCGTGCGCTGCGTCAGCAGCAAGGTGAGCTCGTCGCGCATCACCAGCGGCAGCATCACGGCCGCATGGGCTGGTGCGCGATCGGCAAACCGGATCTCGCGCACCAGCTCGGGCGTCCAGACCGGCGGGTTGGCGAACAATTGGCGCAGGCCGCTCGCGGTGAGCCGCTCCGGGTGTGCGGGGTGCGTGATCTCGCCAGCGTTGACGATGGGCACCAGACGGGGGTCGAACGCGGGCAGCAGTGGGCTCATGTGGGGCACAGCATAGGTCAGACGCAAAAAAGCCGCTCCGGGGAGCGGCTTCTAGCTGGCGGCAAAAGCCAGGGCTTATGCGGCCTTGGCGCCCAGCTTTTCCTTGATACGCGCCGACTTGCCGCTGCGCTCGCGCAGGTAGTACAGCTTGGCGCGGCGAACATCACCACGGCGCTTGACTTCGATCTTGGCGATCAGCGGGCTGTACAGCGGGAAGGTGCGCTCGACGCCTTCGCCGTTGGAGATCTTGCGCACGATGAAGCTGGAGTTCAGGCCGCGGTTGCGGCGGGCAACCACCACGCCTTCGTAGGCCTGCAAACGCTTGCGCGTGCCTTCGATCACGTTCACGCTGACGATGACCGTGTCACCGGGGGCGAACGGCGGGATGACTTTGCCGAGGCGAGCAATCTCTTCTTGCTCAAGGGTCTGGATGAGGTTCATGGTTTCCTGTTCGTCGATCATTCCCGCGCTGCACTAAAGGCCACGAATCCGGCAGGGGCCCTGTCCAAGCTTTTGCAGACGTTCTGCGCAAGTTGCGGGCTGACCCGGTCGCGGCGGCCGGTAGAGGATCGAAAAGCCTTGGATTATAGCAAGCCCTGTGCGCGCAGGAAAGTCTGGTCTGCGGTGTCGAGCAAACCCTGCTCCCGGGCACGGGCCAGCAGGTCGGGCCGACGGTGCGCCGTGATCAGCAGGCTTTGCTCACGCCGGTGGCGGGCGATGCGCTCGTGGTGACCGCCGAGCAGCACCTCGGGCACCGCCATGGAGCCCTGCGGACCCTGCCAGGTTTCCGGACGGGTGTGGTGCGGGCTGTCGAGCAGGCCATCAAGCGCGGGGTTGAAGCTGTCCTGCTGGTGGCTGCCCTCGTCACCGAGCACGCCGGGCTGCAGCCTGGCCACCGCATCGAGCAGCGCCATGGCGGCGATCTCGCCACCCGAGAGCACGAAATCACCGAGGCTGATCTGCAGGTCCACGCAGGCGTCGATGAATCGCTGGTCGATGCCTTCGTAGCGGCCGCACAGCAGCACGGCGCCCCCGCTGGCCGACCAGCGTTCGACGCCGGTGTGGTTGAGGACCTCGCCGATGGGAGAGAACAGCACGACCGGCGCGCGGGCGTCGGCGGGCTCGGCACGCTCGGCGCGCACCGCCTGCAGGCACTGCCACAGGGGTTCGGCCATCATGACCATGCCGGGCCCACCCCCGAACGGCCGGTCGTCCACGCGGCGGTAGTTGCCTTCGGCAAAGTCGCGCGGGTTCCAGAGGTGAACCTCGACCAGTCCGGATTCGAAAGCGCGGCGGTTGATGCCGTGCTGCAACAACGGCGCAAAGAGTTCTGGAAACAGCGTGATGACGTCGAAGCGCATGGGGGGCTTCTAGTAATCCTTTTGCCAGTCGGCGGTGATCCGGCGTGCGGCCTTGTCCACGTTGTCGATGTAGGCCGCCACGAACGGGATCATGCGTTCGGCCACTTGCTCCACGCCATCGATGGTGTCGGTGTGTTCGAGCACCAGCACCGAGTGGGGGCCGGTGGCCATGAGGTCGCGCACCACACCCAGATGCACGCCTTCGCGGTTGACCACGTCCAGGCCGATCAGGTCGACCCAGTAATACTCGCCCTCGGGCGTGGCCGGGAACGCGCTGCGCGGCAGGTAAATGCGCACGCCCTTGAGCGCTTCGGCCGAGTTGCGATCGTCGATGCCCTCGATCTGGGCCACCAGACCATCGGTGTGCGGCTTGACCTCGACGAGGCCGATGCTCACGCACCCCGAAAACGCCGAAAAGCCGCGCGCGAAGCGGGCTTCGGGCGGCTCGAGGAACCATTGTCGGGAGGCGATCAGCGCCGAGGTGTCGGCGCTGTGGGGGAGGATGCGAACCCAGCCCTTGATGCCCCACGCGTCCTGGATGCGCCCCAACTCGATCGCATCGACCGGGAGGGAAGACGCCGTGAAGGCGCCGGACGCGGGGCTGCTCACCGTGGGGTTGGCAGGATCAGGCCGCGACCGCGACCTTGGCGGCGTTCTCGTTCTGCTTGACCAGGCGCTCCACCGTGTCGGACGGGGTGGCACCCACGCTGGTCCAGTAGGTCAGGCGGTCCAGGGCGATGCGCAGAGGCTCTTCGCCGCCGCGCGCCAGGGGGTTGTAGAAACCGATGCGCTCGATGAAGCGGCCATCACGGCGGTTGCGCTTGTCGGCCACGACGATGTTGTAGAAAGGACGGGACTTGGAGCCGCCGCGGGAGAGTCGAATGACGACCATGATTTATCCTTCGGGTGGAGAGGTGCCGACATTGGCACATCACTGGATCTTGCGACCCGCTTGTTTGCAGCGCTTGAGACACACGACTGACCACCCGGTCAGCGAAACGCCACGAAACCCGCGATTATAGCCCGTTCGATGCCTCGAACGTTCATCGCGCTCCATCCTGTTCGTTCTGAAAAGACCCCATGCCCACGATCCGCCCCAGCCGAGAAGACGATCTCGACGCCATCACCCGCATTTATGGTCACCACGTGCTGCACGGCACCGGCACCTTTGAAACCACCCCGCCCAGCCTGGCCGACATGACCCAGCGACGGGCCGACGTGTTGTCCAAAGGCCTGCCCTGGCTGGTGGCCGAAGACGCCGGTGAAGTGCTGGGCTTTGCCTACGGCAACTGGTTCAAGCCCCGCCCGGCCTACCGCTTCTCGGTCGAAGACTCGATCTACATGGACCCGGCCGCCCACGGCAAGGGCCTGGGTCGGGCTCTGCTCACCGAACTGATGGCCGCCCTCGAGCGCGGCGGTGTGCGCAAGGTCATGGCCGTGATCGGCGACGCCGCCAATGCGGGTTCGATCGGCGTGCACAAGGCGCTCGGCTTCGAAACCGTGGGGGTGGTGGAGTCGTGCGGCTGGAAGTTCGACCGCTGGCTGGACATCGTGCTGATGCAGAAGACGCTGGGTGAGGGAGACACCACGCCCCCTGAAAGCGCCGCGTGAGCGCCCGCGCCAGAAACAAGACGCTGGCTGCGGCGCTGGCGGTGCTGGGAGGCACGCTCGGTCTGCACCGTTTTTACCTGCGCGGTCTGGGCGACTGGATCGGCTGGCTGCACCCGATTCCTGCGGCCCTGGGCTGGTGGGGCGTCGACCGTGTGCTCACCTACGGCCAGGACGACAAACTCTCGTGGGTGCTGATCCCGCTGCTGGGCATGACGATCGCGGCGAGTTGCCTCACCGGCATCGTCTATGCGCTGACCGACCAGGAAAAATGGAACCGCTGGTTCAACCCGACCCTGCCGGTCGATGCGCGCGCCGGCGCCACGAACTGGCTCACCATCGGCACGCTGGTGCTGGCCTTGCTCATGGGCACGGTGGCCTTCATGGGCAGCCTGGCTTTCGGTATCCAGCGTTACTTCGAATACCAGATCGAAGAGGCCCGCAAGATCAGTCAATGACGGTCGTCAGTTGATCCACGACATGGCGAGCATGAACAGGCTGAGCGTGAACAGCGACACCAGCGTGGTCATGCCCATGCTGGCGGTGGTGAGTTCGCGGGCCACGTCGTAGCGCTGGGCAAACAGGAACACGTTGGCGCCGATCGGCAAGGCGCCGGCCACCACGATCACGGTCAGGGGCAGGCCGGTGATGCCCAGCGCCCAGGCACTCAGGCCCACCATCACCGGCAACAGCAGGTTCTTGGACACGGTGATCCAAAGCGCATCCTGCAGATGGCCGCGCAGCGGCGTGCGCGCCAGGGTCACGCCCACCAGCACCAGCGAGAGCGGGCCGAAGGCGTTGCCCAGCAGCAGCAGCGGTTTGTCGATCACGGTGGGCAACGTCCAGCCCGTCTGGGCAAACAGCAGGCCACAGAGGATGGGCAGGGGAATCGGATGGATCAGCGCGCCCTTGACCGCCGAGGCGGCCGACTGCATCAGGTGGGGTGTGCGCCCGCCGCCCGCGCGGGCTTCGCGCGCGACCGCCAGCTCCAGCACCACCGAACCCGTGGTCAACAGAATCAGGGCGTGCACCGACACCAGGGTCAGCAGCGTGACCAGGCCCTGCTTGCCGTAAGCCAGCTCCACCAGCGTGATGCCGATCATCACCATGTTGGAAAACACGCCCGCCAGTCCCATGACCACGCTGGCGCGGTTGAAGCCCCGCCAGCCGATGGAGATCGCCAGCAGCAACAGGGCGGCCGGGAAATACGCCAGCACCGGGCGCAGATCGAGCTCTTCGAAGCGCACCGCGCTCATGGTGCGAAACAGCAGCGCCGGTATCAGCACCAGAAAAACAAGGTTGGAGAGGTCCTTGACCGCGGCGTCGCGGATCCAGTGCAGCCGCCCGGCGAGCCAGCCGATCGCAATCAGGAGGAAGACAGGGGTCAGCGAGGCAACGACGGGGTGGGCAGCAAGATTCACCCGCCGATGGTATCGCCCACCGTGCGCCCGGCCGGACTCAGGGCACGGCCACCGCGTTGGTGATGCGGTAGTACAAGCCGTAGGGATCGTTCTTCAAGACGTGGAAGTTGCCCTCCACCACCACCGCTTCGAGCTTGTATTTCACCGGCGTCCTGGTGCGCACCTCCACCATGCTCTCGGGCCCGCCGGGTGTGCAGAAACTGCAGGTCAGGGGCACCGAAGTGAGCAGGAAATGGCGCTGATGCTCACCCGGCTCCAGCGGCATCATGAAGCCCTGCAGGCGCAGCGTCTTCTGGTCGAGCGCTGCCACCGCAGCGGGATACACCGGCACGATGCGCTTTTTTTCGACCCGGGTCGTGATGTCGGTGAGCGTGGACCACGCCACCACGTCGGTGCGTTTGGGCAGCGGCGCAAACGGACTCAGCGGGCTGTGCACGCCGGCGCCCTGCCCGTTCGGCAACGCGCCGCCAGGGGCAGCGCCCACCGGCGGCGCAGTGCCGGCCGGCAGCGGCGAACTCAACGTCTGCGCCGACACACCGAGGGCCCAGGCGCTGGTCAGGCACAGGCCACCGAGAAACGTTCGCATCAACAAGGTGTTCATGGGTGTTCGCACGGGTGTCAGTGGGCGTGGCGCATGCCGCAGTATTTGCCCAGCGCCAGACCTTTGCAGGCCGCCTGAAGTTCCGCCGTGCAGACCTTTTCGCCCTTGCCGGCCTCCAGGCACCGGGCGGCGCCTTCGTGCGCCGCGGCCATCGCGCGGTGGCGTTTGATGTCTTCCTGCACCTCCTTGTCGGAGTGCTGGGCCAGCGCGGCACCAGACAGCAGAGCCGCCAGAACGGCAGGGAGAAGCAGACCAGCTTTTTTCATCGGGATCACCTTGAGTTGAGCAGTTGAAAAACGTCGACGCGGTAGGCGCTGACGACGGGCACCAGCGCCGCCACCACCGCCACCGCCAGGGCCAGCACGGGCACCCATGCTTCGCCCGGCACCCATTGCCAGCCGTCGATGGCCAGCGACTGGCTCTCCATCAACGACACGCCGAGCAGGTGCGCCAGGCCGTGCGCCGCCAGCAGGCCCAGCAGACACGCCAGCACCGCCAGCCACAGCGCTTCGCACAGCAACAACGCAGCCACGCGCGTGGCCGGTGCGCCCAGCATGCGCAACATGGCCAGATCACCCCGGCGCTCGCGCAGCGCGCTCCACAAGGCAATGAAGACCGAGAGCGCGGCCACGCCCAGCAGCACGGCCGCCAGAGCCTGCAGCACCTGCGTGCCCACGCCCACGGTGCGCAGCAGCCGGGTGATCTCCAGCGCCGGGGCAGCGGCCTGCATCGACGTGGTGCTGTTGACGAAGCGCGGGAAACCCACCGCCGCCATGGGTGTGTTGTAGGTGACCAGCGCCATCGTCACCTCGCGTTCCTCGTTCAACGCCAGGGCCAGTTCCTGCCGCTCGGCCTCGTCCATGCCGGCGAGCGCGTGCATGTCGTCGTGCACCTGCCAGACGGATTCGGTGGCGGTGAGGATCAAGCGGTCGAGCACGCAGCCGCAGGGCGCAAACACGCCGCTCACGGTGTAGGGCGTCTCCCCGTGCGATGCGCCGCCCGCGCCCAGGCCGTGGGCGCCTTCAAAGGCCTGGCCCACCTGCAAACCGGTGCTGCTGGCCACGCGGGCGCCCAGCACCGCCTGCATCGGCCGCGACCACATGTCACCTTGAGCGAGGGTCATCGCGTAGTGCCCGGCATAGTCGGGCGTGGTGCCGACGATGCGAAAGCCCCGCAGGTTGTCTCCCAGGCTCAGCGGAATGAGTCTGGCCACCTGCGGGTGTTGCGCGAGCCGCTGCACCTCGGCCAGCGGGATGTTGCCCGGTGGCACATCGAGGTGAAAAACGCCCGCGAGGATCAACTGCAGGGGGATGCCCTTGGCCCCCACCACCGCGTCGATGCCGGCCAGGTCGCGCTCGAAGGCGCGGTCGATCTGGTCACGGGCAATCAGCACGAAGGCCATCGAGGCCAGGCCGAGGGCGAGCAGCAGCAGGTTGAGCGCGCTGGCCAGCGGCCGCGACCACAGGTACTTCCAGGACAGGCCGAACACGTTCATGCGGCAACCGGCGCGGCAGCATCCAACGCGAGCACGCTGGCCTGCGGCAGCGCCTGCCGCACGCGCGCATCGTGGGTGGCGATCACCACCGTGGCGCCAAGCTCATCCGCGCAACTGCGCAGGAGCCTGAGCGCGGCAGCGCAGCTGGTGTCGTCCAGACTGGCGGTGGGTTCATCGGCCAGGATCACGCGCGGGCGCAGCAACAGTGCACGGGCCAGCGCCACCCGCTGCGCCTGCCCGCCCGAGAGTCGGGACGGCCTGCGCGCGGCCAGGGCCTCGATGTCCAGCGCCTTCAGCACCCGGGCGACGGCGGCCCGGTCGAGCGGCAAACCGGCCGCGAAGAACACCAGCCCCAGGTTGTCCGCCACCGACAGGGCCTCGCTCAGGTGCAGTTTCTGCGGCAGAAAACCGATGTGCCGGGCCCGCCAGGCGTCCCGCGCTGCAGCCGGCAGGGCGCCCACCGACTGCCCGCTGACCACCAGTTCGCCCGCGCCGGGCGTGAGCAGGCCACTGGCCAGCGCCAGCCAGGTCGACTTGCCGCTGCCCGAAGGTCCGCGCAGCAGCAGCGCGTCGCCCTGCGGCACCGACACGTCGCCAAAGCGCAGCGCATCGCCGCCCGGCCAGGTGTATTGCAGTGCGCGCGAAACGATCACGCCGAGGGCTCCACGCACCCCGCACAGGTGCCATGGATCGACACGTCCACCCGCTCGCCGTGATGACCCAGCCGTGCCAGTGCGGCGAACAGGCCGTGCGTCACCGCCCGGGTCGGCTCGCTGGCGTCGGTGAGCGGGAACTGGCGGTGGCAGGCGTCGCATTCGAAGCGCGGCACAGCGGCCTCGTCGTGGCCGGCCGGTGTCGCCACGGCCAGGGTGAAGCGCCAGTTGCGCGACTCGTCGGCCTGCCGCAGCAGCACACCACAGCCGGCCAGCCGATCGAGCAGGCGGTAGAGGGTGACGCGGTTGATGTCCAGGCCCCGCGCGGTGAGCGCGGCCAGCGCCTGTGCATGGGTGAGCCCGCCGAGCGGGCGTGCCAGGAACAGTCCGAGCACCGCGCGGGTGGCCAGCGTGCGGCGCAGGCCCGCCTGCTCCAGCCGGGTCTGGATCTCGGGCGGAACGCCCAGGGGCTCTTTGGGGGTGCGCTGGGTCAAGGAAGGGATCTCCGTTTTATTGCAACATTGTTGCGTTATGATGCCCACTATCGCAATTCGGTTGCATTATTGCAGGCAGCAAGACCCCCGTGCAAGTCACTCCCGACACACCCCGCCCCGCGCCGGCCATCACACTGCGCAACCTCACGCTCGGCTACGAGCGCCACCCGGCCGTGCACCACCTCTCCATCAGCATGGCTGCGGGCTCGCTCGTTGCCGTGGTCGGGCCCAACGGGGCCGGCAAGTCCACCCTCGTGCGGGCCCTGGCGGGCCGGTTGCGCCCCATCGAGGGCAGCATCGAGGGTCTGCAACACCAGCGCGTGGCCTGGCTGGCGCAACACAGCGGCATCGACCGCAGCTTTCCGATCTCGGTGCAGGACATGGTGATGCTCGGTCTGTGGCACGAGGTGGGTGCCCTGGGGCGCTTCACCGCCGCGCACCGCCGCGCCGGCCGCGATGCGCTGGCCACGGTGGGCCTGCTCGGCTTTGAAAAGCGGGGCATCGACACGCTCTCGGGCGGACAGATGCAGCGCGCCCTGTTTGCGAGGCTGATCCTGCAGGACGCGCCGGTGGTGCTGCTGGACGAGCCGTTTGCAGCGGTCGACCAGCGCACGACCGACGACCTGCTGGCCCTGCTGCACCGCTGGCATGCGCAGGGCAAGACGGTGGTGGCGGTGTTGCACGACCTCGGACAGGTGCGCGCGCACTTCCCGCTGACGCTGCTGCTGGCGCGCGAACCGGTGGCCTGGGGCGCCACGGCCGAGGTGCTGACCGAGTCGCACTGGCAACGCGCGCTGCACATGCAGGAGCCGTTCGACGACGAGGCACCCCTGTGCGCAGCGCCGTCCGCCCACCGCCACACCGGCGGGGTGTCGGCATGAACCCGCTGGCGGATCCGGGCGGGACGACGCAGTGGCTCTGGGCCCACCTGTGGCTGGGCCCGTTCGTCGAATTCGGTTTCATGCGCAGCGCGCTGCTCGGCTGTGTGGCGCTGGCGGTGAGCTCGGCGCCGGTGGGCGTGTTCCTGATGCTGCGGCGCATGAGCCTGACCGGCGACGCCATGGCCCACGCCATCCTGCCGGGCGCGGCCATCGGCTACCTCGTGGCGGGTCTTTCACTGACCGCCATGACCATCGGCGGCATCGTCGCAGGGCTGGCGGTGGCGGTCGGCTCGGGTCTGGTGGCACGCAACACGGTGCTGCGGGAAGACACCAGCCTGGCCGCCTTCTACCTGCTGTCGCTGGCACTGGGCGTGCTGATCGTCTCCATCCGGGGCAACAGCGTGGACCTGCTGCACGTTCTGTTCGGCACCGTGCTGGCGCTGGACAGCGCAGCACTCGCCCTGCTGTGGGGCATTGCAGCGGTCACGCTGGTGTTGCTGGTGGTGCTGTACCGCCCGCTGGTGCTGGACTGCCTGGACCCGGACTTCCTGCGCGGCACCAGCCGCTGGAGCGCGACCGCGCACTACGGCTTTCTGGGCTTGCTGGTGATCAACCTCGTGGCCGGCTTTCACGCCCTGGGCACGCTGATGGCGGTGGGCATGATGGTTTTGCCCGCTGCCACGGCGCGCTTCTGGGTGCGCGGCATCGGCTCGCTGCTGGCCTCGGCCGTGGCGCTCGCCCTGCTGGCCTGCGTGGCCGGCCTGCTGGTGTCGTACCACGCCGACTGGCCGACCAGTCCGGTCATCGTTCTCTGCCTGGGCGCCGCCTATCTGTTTTCCCTGGTGTTCGGGCCGCACGGCCTGCTGCGCCACCAACGTCCCGCTGCCCTCCACCTCAAAGCCTGAACCGAAAGACGCCCATGACAACATTCCTCTCCATCCCGCGCCGCAGCCTGTTCGCCATGGCGGTCCTGGCCACCGCGACCCTGTCGGGACACGCCCAGGCCCAGGCGCCCATCCAGGCGGTGGCCAGCTTCAGCATCCTGGGTGACCTGGTGCGCCAGGTCGGTGGCGAACGGGTCAAGGTCGAGGTGCTGGTCGGCCCGGGCAGCGATGCGCATGTGTTCCAGCCCACACCCGCCCAGGCCCGCATGGTCGGCCAGGCGCAGGTGGTCTTTTCCAACGGCCTGGGCTTCGAGGGCTGGATGAGCCGCCTGCTCAAGACCGCCGGCTACAAGGGCCAGCAAGTGGTGGTCAGCCAGGGCATCCAGCCGATCAAGGAAGCCGGGCACGACGACAAGAAGGGTCACGCGCACGGCGCCCACGACCACGGCGAGACGGATCCGCATGCCTGGCAGAGCGTGGGCAATGCCAAGGTGTTCGTGAAGAACATCGCCCAAGGCCTGTGCCGCGCGGACGCAGCGGGCTGCGATGGGTACGACCGCAACGCCAAGGCCTATGTGGCGAAGCTGGATGCGCTGGAGACCGAGATCCGCGCCGCCTGGGCGCCGATCCCGGCGCCACAGCGCAAGGTGATCACCTCGCACGACGCCTTCGGCTACTACGCACGCGACTTCGGCGTGCAGTTCCTGGCGCCACAAGGTGTGAGCACCGACAGCGAGGCCTCGGCCAAGGGTGTGGCGCGGCTGGTGCGCCAGATCAAGAAAGAACAGATCAAGGCCTTGTTCGTCGAGAGCATTTCCGACCCGCGTCTGATCGCACAGATCGGGCGTGAAACCGGTGTGAAGCCCTCGGGCGAGCTGTTCTCCGACTCCCTGTCGGCGGCAGACGGCGCCGCGCCCAGCTACATCGACATGATGCGTTTCAACACGCGCGTGCTCACCACCGCCGTGCGCGGCGAGTGAGCCTCAACCGCGTCCCCCGCTGTCGCCGGACGGACTGAACCGGGCAGCAGGGACGACGGACCCGCGACGGGCGTGGCTACACTGGCGCCCCACCCCCGACCCGAAACCACTTTGCCCACCACCCACCTCCTGCTCGCTCTCTCGGTGGTGTTCGTCTGGGGAACCAATTTCGTGGTGATCCGCTGGGGACTGGACGGCCTGCCGCCGTTCCTGCTGGCCACCTTGCGGTTCGCCCTCTCGGCCCTGCCCTGGCTGCTGTTCATTCCCCGCCCCACGGCGCCCTGGCACAAGCTGGCGGCATTCGGCGTGCTGCTGGGCGTGGGTCAGTTCGGTCTGCTGTTCCTGGCGATGCGCAGCAGCATTTCGCCGGGGTTGGCGTCGCTGGTGGTGCAGTTGCAGGTGTTCTTCACCATCGGCCTGTCGCTGTGGCTCATGGGTGAGCGCTTGCGGGGCTTCCAGGTCGCCGGGCTGCTGCTCGCTGTCTGCGGCCTGGGCGTGATCGCAGCGAATCTCGATGCCACCGTGACGCTGGCGGGCATCGGCATGGTGCTGGGCGCGGCATTCTTCTGGTCGCTCGCCAACCTGGTGGTGAAGTCGCTCGGGCCGGTGAACATGCTGCACTTCATGGTGTGGAGCAGCCTGTTTGCCGTGCCACCCTTGTTCGCCCTGTCGTGGCTGACGGAAGGGCCGCAGCTGATGCGCTCGGCGGTGGAACAGGCCAGCGGCCTGGTGTGGTTGAGCGTGTTGTGGCAGGCGGTGGGCAACACCTTGTTCGGCTACGGGGTGTGGAACTGGCTGCTCGCGCGCCACCCGGCCGCCACGGTGACACCGCTGGCGCTGCTGATCCCGGTGTTCGGCATGGGCGCCTCGGCCTGGTCGCTGGGGGAGAGCCTGCCCGGGTGGAAGCTCGGCGCTGCCGCACTGGTGCTGCTCGGTCTGGCGGTGATCGTTCTGTGGCCGCGTTGGCGGCCAGGGCGCTGAGGGCACCGACCCTCTTCAGCGCCGCGGCCTGTCACACCACCACGGGCTCGGTCTCGAGCAGGATCCCGAAGCGCTCGTACACGCTGGTCTGGATCGCCTTGGCCAGCGTCATCACCTCGCCGCCCGTGGCTGCGCCCCGGTTCACCAGCACCAGCGCCTGGCGCTCGTACACGCCGGCATTGCCCACGCCCTTGCCCTTCCAGCCACAGGCGTCGATCAGCCAGCCCGCGGCCAGCTTCACACTGCCATCGGCCATGGGGTAGTGAACCACCTTGGGCTCGCGCGCAATGATGTCGGCACACTGTTCGCGGGACACCGTCGGGTTCTTGAAGAAGCTGCCGGCGTTGCCGATGACCGCCGGGTCGGGCAGCTTGGCGCGACGGATCGCGCAGACGGCGTCGAAGATCTGCTGCGCCGTCGGTGACGCCAGGCCGGCCTCGGCCATCTTGCGATCGAGCTCGGCGTAGCCCAGCACCGGCTTCCAGGGCTTGGGCAACCAGAATCGCACGTGCGTGATGAGCGCGCGGCCGGCCAGACCCAGGCCCTTCTCGCCGGCCGGCGCATGCTTGAACACCGAGTCGCGGTAACCGAATCCGCATTTCGCTGCATCGAGCGTGAAGCTCTGGCCGGTCTGCAGGTCGATGGCGTCGAGCGCACTGAAACGGTCCTGCAACTCCACGCCATAGGCCCCGATGTTCTGCACCGGGGAGGCCCCCACCGTGCCCGGGATCAGCGCGAGGTTTTCCAGGCCGGGAAAGCCCTGCTCCAGCGTCCATTGCACGAACGCGTGCCAGTCTTCACCGGCACCGGCCTCCACCAGCCAGCCCCTGGGCGTTTCCTCCACCAGGCGCCGCCCGGCGATCTCCACCTTGATCACCAGTTGTTTGATGTCACCGGTGATCACCAGGTTGCTGCCACCGCCCAGCACGAACGCCGCAGCGCCCGATGCCGAGCGCACATCCTGCCCGGCCAGCAGCGCCAGCACGTCGTCGGTGGAGCGCACGCGCACCAGCCGCTGCGCCCGGGCGACGATGCCAAAAGTGTTGTAGGGCTGGAGCGCCACGTTGTTCTCGACTACCATTCTTCGATTCTCTCATTCACTCTTTGCAAGACCCCCCAGCATGCCCTCTTTTGACACCGTTCTTGAAGCCGATTTCGTCGAAGTGAAAAATGCGGTCGATCAGGTCGCGCGCGAGATCGGCACCCGCTTCGATTTCAAGGGCACCAGCGCGGCCATCGAGCTCAAGGACAAGGAGATCATCCTGCACGGCGATGCCGACTTTCAGCTTCAGCAGATCGACGACGTGCTGCGCGGCAAGCTCACCAAGCGCGGTGTGGACGCGCGCTTCCTCGACGTGGGCAAGGTCGAGAAAGTTGGCGGCGACAAGGTCAAGCAGGTGGTGAAGGTGCGCAACGGCGTCAGCACCGAAGACGGCAAGAAGATCCAGCAGGCCATCAAGGGCAGCAAGCTCAAGGTGCAGGGCGCCATCCAGGGCGACGCGGTGCGGGTCACCGGCGCCAAGCGCGACGACCTGCAGGCGGCCATGGCGCTCATCAAGTCCGAGCTGAAGGACTTGCCGCTGTCCTTCAACAACTTCCGGGATTGACTTGAACACCCCCCGCGGCACCGGCGACCCGTCCAGAGCCTGGTGGGGGGTGGTTGCTCGGCGTCTCTGCACTGGAGCGCTCCTGCTCGCAACGGGTCTGCCAGCCACAGCGCAGCAGGTGGCCCTGGCGGGTGTGGCGGGTGGCAAGGCACTGGTCTCCATCGATGCGGCCGCACCGCGTTTCCTCAGCCCGGGCCAGACGCACCAGGGCGTCAAATTGCTCAGCGTGCAGGGAGAAGTGGCGGTGTTCGAGGTCAACGGCTCGCGCCAGACCCTGCGCGTGGGCGAGGCGCCGGTCAGCCTGGGAGGGATCAAGTCCGACCCCGGGGCGCAGCGCATCGTGCTCACCGCCGATGCGCAGGGCCACTTTTTGCCGCCCGGCCAGATCAATGGCCGGCAGGTGCAGTTCATGGTGGACACCGGCGCCAGCCAGGTGATCATGAGCGAGTCCGATGCCACACGCATCAACCTGAAATACCAGGGCGGTCAGAAGGTCCGGGTGAGCACGGCCAACGGTGACGTGGTGGGCCACCAGATCCGACTGGATTCGGTGCGCATCGGTGGCGCGCTGGTGTACGACGTGTCGGCGATCGTGCTGCCGCAGCCGATGGCGTTCGTGTTGCTGGGCAACAGCTTCCTCACCCGTTTCCAGCTGCAGCGCACCAACGACCAGCTCACGCTGGACCGGCGCTACTAGCGGGGCCACCCCCGCTTCGCCCGCACAACCCCTGCGGTGGCAACACCTGCGGCCTGGCAGAGCCGGTTCAGCGGTGTTTTGCGGGTCACGCCTTCTGCGCGGCGGTCACGACGATCTCGATGCGCCAGCCCGGGTTGGCCAGCGCCGCCTGCACCGTGGCGCGCGGCGGCGCGGTGCCTGGCACCACCCAGGCGTCCCACACCCCGTTCATTGCGCCGATGTCGGCGATGTCGGCCAGAAAGATCTGCGCGCGCAGGATGCGTGACTTGTCGCTGCCGGCCTCCTGCAAGCGCTGTTGCACCTGTTCGAGCACATCCTCGGTCTGGCCACGAATGTCGGTGTCGCCGCGCTCGGGCACCATGCCGGCGAGGTACACCACGCCGTTGAACACCGCTGCCTCGCTGTAGCGCGCGGCCACGCCGATGCGGGTGATGTGCTGACTCATGTTTTTTTCGCTCCCAGTTTGCTTTCCTTGCCGGCGATCAGGCGGTTGATGTTCTCGGCATGGCGGTACACCAGCAGCATGCCCATGACCACCAGGCTCATCACCTGCAGGCCGGGTGCGTCCCACGCCACGCGATGACCCAGCAGAAAGAACGCCGGCGCAAACACCGCCGTGACGATGGACGCGAGCGACGAATACCGGAAGAAGACCGCGACGATCACCCAGGTGGCCAGTGCGGCCAGCCCCAGCCAGGGCTGGAAGCCGAAGATCACACCCGCCGCCGTGGCCACGCCCTTGCCGCCCTGGAAACGGAAGAAGACCGGATACAGGTGACCGAGAAACGCGGCCAGGCCCACCAGTGCCACCGTGCCTTCGCCCAGCCCATAGGCCTCGCCCCACCACTTCACCGCCACCACCGGCAACCAGCCTTTGAGCGCGTCGAGCAGGAGCGTGATGACGGCAGCGGCCTTGTTGCCCGAGCGCAGCACGTTGGTGGCACCGGGGTTCTTGCTGCCATAGGTGCGCGGGTCGTTCAGGCCCATGAAGCGACTCACCAGCACGGCAAACGACAGCGAGCCGATCAGGTAGGCGGCCACGGTGGCCAGCAGGGGTTGGAGCAATGACAACGAAGTCTCCTCGGTGGTTCGGGCCGCGCTCTTGAGCGCGGGGCCGGCTTATTCTGCCAGCGCGCAGTCCACGGGCCTGGCCCCCAGGGAACCACCGAGCACGGCCGGGTCGATGCCGACGAGGTAGCCGCGACGCCCGCCATTGATCCAGATCCTCGGCAGCGCCAGCACGCTGGACTCGACGAACACCGGCATGGCGCGCTTCAGGCCGAAGGGAGACGTGCCGCCCACAAAGTAGCCGCTGTGGCGGTTCGCCACCTCGGGCTTGCAGGGCTCGACCGACTTGACGCCGATCTGCCGCGCCAGGTTTTTCGTCGACACCGTGCGGTTGCCGTGCATCAGCACCACCAGCGGTTTGGCGGCCTCGTCCTGCATGACCAGGGTCTTGACGACCGCAAACGGGTCCAGCCCGAGCACCTGTGCGCTGTGCTGCGCACCACCGTGCTCCAGGTACTCGTACCCGTGCTCGGAAAACGCCACGCCATGCGCCTTGAGCCAGGCGGTGGCCGGGGTTTCACTGACGCGAGACGTTCTGGCCATCGGCGGGTGCCACGCTCACTGGGCCGGATCCCTTTGTTCCCAGCGGATCTTGTCGACTTCGGCGAGCAGCTCTGGCGACAGCGTGGTGTCCCAGGCATTCAGGCACTCGTCGAGCTGGGTCAGGGAGGTCACGCCGATGATGGTGCTGGCCACGCGCCAGTTGGTGTAGCAAAAAGCCAGCGCCAGTTGTGACGGGGTCAGGCCATGATCGCGCGCCAGCGCGTTGTAGCGGCGTGCGCTGTCCAGCGCCTCGGGCCGGCCCCAGCGCTGCTTGCGCATCGACTCGAACAGGGCCATGCGCCCGGCATCACCCACCAGACCGGTCTCGTCGTACTTGCCACTGAGCAAACCGAAGCCCAGCGGCGAATAGGCCAGCAGCGAGACGCCCAGTCGATGGCAGGTTTCGTCCAGTCCGTTTTCATAACTCCGGTTGATCAGGCAGTAAGGGTTCTGCACCGTGGCCACGCGCGGCAAGCCGTGCTGTTCGGCCAGTCGCACGAACTCGTGCACGCCGTACGGTGATTCGTTGGACAGGCCGATTGCCTTCACCTTGCCGGCCTTGACCAGCTCGGCCATCGCCTCCAGCTGTTCGAGCACCGAGGCGCAGGGCTTGTCTTTCGTGGGATCGAAGGTCAGCAAGCCGAACGCCGGCACATTGCGCGCGGGCCAGTGGATCTGGTAGAGGTCGATCACGTCGGTCTGCAGACGGCGCAGGCTGTCGTCACACGCCTTGAGGATCTCCGCCTTGCTCACGCCCGAGTTTTCACCGCGGATCCAGGGCATGCCGCGCGACGGTCCCGCGACCTTGGTCGCCAGCACCACTTGCTGACGCCGGCTGGCGTCCCTGGCGAACCAGTTGCCCAGAATGGTCTCGGTGGCGCCGCAGGTCTCGGCGCGCGCCGGCACCGAATACATCTCGGCGGCATCCAGAAAATTCACCCCGCGCTCGAGCGAGCGATCCAGGATGCTGTGCGCACTGCCTTCGTCGACCTGTTCGCCAAACGTCATGGTGCCCAGGCAGATCGGCGGGACTCGCAGCGCGCTGGCGCCCAATGGAACTTGTTTCATGCAATGTTTTGTAAAGTCGGGGTGGAAGTGATGCCAGGCAGACTGGCCGGGGTGTAAGTTTAGGGCGCATCGGGTTGCGCTGCAGTCACCACCGTCCAGGCGTCGTGCGTCACGCGAAGCGGCCGCCAACCCGGGGCCGATTGTTCCAATCATCATCAACACTGCCTGTGGAGCCTTGCCCATGAACCCAATCACCAACATCACCCGCGGCCTGACCGTTACCGCACTCGCGGCGGCTCTCGCACTCAGTGGCTGCGCCAACATGAGCGAAACCCAGACCGATTCGGCCAAAGGTGCCGGCATCGGTGCACTGGCCGGCGTCCTGCTGGGTGCAGCCACCGGCGGCTCCAAGGGCGCTGCACAGGGCGCTGTCCTGGGCGCCGGCGCCGGCGCACTGGGTGGCTACATCTGGTCGACCAGGATGCAGGAGCAAAAGCGTGCCATGGAGGCCGCCACCGCCGGCACCGGTATCGGCGTGAGCCAGACCGCGGACAACCGCCTCAAGCTCGACGTGCCGGCCGATGCAGGCTTTGCTGTCGGTCGCTCGACGGTCAGCCCGACGCTGGCGGGCGTGCTCAACCAGTTCGCCGGCACGCTCAATGCCAACCCGGTGACCGCCGTGGCCATCGTCGGTCACACCGACAGCACCGGCAGCGACGCGGTGAACAACCCGCTGTCGTTCGACCGTGCCAACGCCACGCGCGACTACCTGGTGGCACGCGGCGTGTCGCCTGCCCGCTTCGCCACCGACGGCCGCGGTTCACGCGAACCCATCGCCGACAACGGTACGGCCGCCGGCCGCGCCGCCAACCGCCGCGTGGAAATCTACGTGGCCGAGCCGGCACCGCGCTGAGCTTTACCGCCCTCTTGAAAGCCCGGCCCGGCGTCGGGCTTTTTTTCGCCTGCTGCGGGCCGAGACTGCTGGGCGGGGTCCATTCGAACTGGTCTGACCCGCTACCCGGGCGAGGCGCAGTCCACAAGCCTCACCCATGCACCTCTGCCTCGCCCGCGGCGGCCAACAGCGCCATCAGGCGACGGCGGATCAAAATCCCCGGACGGTCGGAGTCCATCGAATACTCCACGCCGCGCCGACGCAGGTCGACCACGGCGTCCGGGTCGGTCGATTCCAGAATGTCCTTGTCTTCGCGCGTGATCTCGTCGTCGAAATCGATCAGCATCTGCGCCGGGCAGTCGGCCTCGGTGTCGTTGCGGAACAGCCATTGGCACAACTGCATGCGGCCGTCGTCGATGGGGGTGAACGCATTGATGATCACGTGCCGGATGCCACTGGGGTATTCGATGTCCAGGCGGCGCGAAAACGGCTGGTAGTAGGCGTTGCGCATGTGCCGCTGGGTGATCGGGTCCTTCACGCCACTGATGCGCTGGAATTTCTCCGGGTTCACCGCATCGATCACCGTCTCGGCAAAAAAGCCGGCCTCGTTCTCCACCAGTTCGTACTTGCTCGGCGCCGGTGACGCGGCCACGCCGAAGGTGGCGCGGTGCACGAAGCTGAAGTGTGAGTTGTCAAACGAGTTTTCGAGCGCGCGCACCGGGCTGGTGTTCCAGGTCTCGTAGAACTGGAAGATGGTGCGCCAGCCCTCGCGCCCGAACTCCGGCATCAGGGGAATGTCGGCCACCGGGTCTTCGAGGGCCACCCACACATAGCCGTAACGGGCCGCGCAGTGGTAGGCGGTGGTGCGGTAGTCACCGGGGATGTCGCGCTCCGGCGGGTATTGCGGAATCATCACCACGCGCCCGCTGCGGTTGTAGACCCAGCCGTGGTAGCCGCACTGGATGTTGCCGTCCTTGCACCATCCCTTGCTGAGCCTGGCGGTGCGGTGGCAGCAACGGTCCTTGAGCGCGGCGGGTTCGCCGTGTCCATCAAGAAAGAGAACGATGTTTTCACCGAGCAGGGTGAAGGGCTTCGGGCCGTCGGCCAGCTGACTCAGCGGCATGACGGCGTGCCAGTAACGGCGAAAGACGGGCTGTTGGGTGACCAGCATGGAAGCGCTCCTGAATGAAATGGCTTGAGGAATCTCAAGAGCAATTTCCTGCCCCGCGTGGCGCGGCGCTGAACGCTTCTACTCTGGGTGTCGAGGTTAGCAAATCGCGGGCCACGCGCGTGCACCGTTGTGAAGAATGTGGCTGGCATGGCTTGTGCATGCCGACACCCTGCAGAGTAGAAGCGTTCAGCAGGTGTTGGTCATCTGCCCGGAAATTGCTCTTGTACGTCCCCTGTGCCTGCACGGCCCAGCGGGTTGGAACAAGTCCATCTTCCGGAGCCCCACCATGAAACGCCGCCTCTTCCTCACCAGGTCCAGCACCCTTGCCGCCCTCGCCTCGGTGGGTGCACCCGCCGTCTGGAGCCAGTCGGCGCCCAGACTCACCCCCATCAAGTTCACGCTCGACTTCCGCATCACCGGCCAGACCTCGCCTTTCTTCCTGGCACAGCAGCGCGGTTACTACAAGGACGAGGGGCTGGACGTGAGCATCGACGTGGGTGCCGGTTCGGTGGCCTCGATCACACGCATCGCCAGCGGGGTCTACCAGATGGGTCTGGGCGACATCAGCTCCCTGATCGAATTCCAGGCCAGCCAGAGCGGCACGCCTTTGGTGCAGGCTGTCTACCAGTACTACAACCGCGCACCGTTCGCGATCATCGGCCGCAAGGACCGTGGCATCACGTCCGACTTTCGCAGCCTCGAAGGCAAGAGGATCGCCGCGGCTGCGGTTGAATCGACCCGCCGCGCCTGGCCGATGGTGGCGCGCAAGCTGCGCGTGAAAGACGACTTCTTCCAGTGGTCCACCACCGACTTCGCTTCGCGCGACAACGTGGTGGTGCGTGGCGACGTCGACGGCGCCACCTACTTCCACGACTCGGCCGTCTCGCTGTTCGCGCGCATGAAGCTCGACGATCTCGCCATCCTGCAGTACCAGCAGGCCGGCGTGAACCTGTATGGCAACGCGATCCTGGCGAGCAACGCCATGACCACGCAAAACCCGGGCGCCGTGGCCGGCTTCCTGCGCGCCACCAACCGCGCCATCCAGGAGAGCATGCTCGACCCGCTGGCCGCGATCGCCGCCACGCGCCTGCGCGAGCCCATCCTGAACGAAGCGGTGGAACTGGAGCGCTGGCGCATCACGCAGCAGTACATCGCCGCTGCCGACACCCGGGGTCATGGCCTGGGCGACGTGCTCAAGCGCACGCTCGAAGAACAGGTGGACGAGGTGGTGAGCGTGTTCGCTCTGAAGACCCGCCCCGGCGTGGAAGGTGTGTTCAACCGCGCCATGCTGCCGGCGGCCAGTCAACGCGTGGTGAAGGCCTGATGGACGCGCCCACCCCGATCAGCGAGCGCGACGGCCTGTACCTGCGCCAGGCGATCGCCTGGTCGCGCGTGGGCCGCGACCGCGGCAACCGGCCCTTCGGTGCGGTGGTGGTGGCAGAAGATGGCAGGGTGCTCGCCGAGGCCTGGTGCAACACCAGCGAAACCGGTGACTGCACAGGGCACGCCGAGACCAACGCGGTGCGCCAGGTGAGCCCAGTGGTGGACCGCGAAACCCTGTCGCGCGCCACGCTGTACTCGTCGGCCGAACCCTGTGTGATGTGTGCCGGCGCGATTTTCTGGAGCAACATCGGGCGGGTGGTGTTCGGCATCGATGCGGTGCGACTGCGCGAGTTTCGCGGTGAGCGGGCCGAGCAGCGCGACGCGCAACTGTCGTGCCGCGACGTGTTCCATGCCTCACCTCACCCGATCGAATGCATCGGACCGGCGTTGCTCGAGGAGGCCAGCGAAGCGCATCGGGGTTTCTGGGTCTAGTTGTGAAGCTTCAATAGGTTGTATCGGGTGTTCACCCGGATTGAGTCTG
>NZ_JAUCZG010000041.1 GCF_030373225.1 Hydrogenophaga sp.
CCTCCAGTGGAATGACTGCAATGATACTTCCTTTTTAAGTGTTACATACCACTAGGTGAACCGCATGTCACTCGTCGTCGAACAACTCGCCAAGCGCTACGGCCACACCACCGTCTTCAGCGGCATCAACCTCACGGTGGCGCCGGGTGAGTTCATCGCCATCGTCGGCGAATCGGGTGTGGGCAAGTCGAGCCTGCTGAACTGCCTGGCCGCGCTCGACGACTGGAGCGAGGGTCGCATCACCCACGCCGCAACCGACCTCGGCAACCTCGGCGACACGCAGCGCGCGCACTGGCGCCGCGAGCACCTGGGCTTCGTGTTCCAGGCCTTTCATGTGCTCCCCCACCTCGACGTGGCGCAAAACGTCGGCCTGCCGCTGCTGCTGCTCGGTCGGCCCGACGCCGCGCGGGTGCAGCAGATGCTCGACGCGGTGGGCCTGGGCGAGCTGGGCTCGCGCCTGCCCGCCGAACTCTCGGGAGGCCAGCTGCAGCGGGTCGCGATTGCCCGAGCGCTGGTGCACCGCCCCGGCCTGCTGCTGGCCGACGAGCCCACCGGCAACCTCGACCCGGCCACCGCTGCGCAGGTCATGGACGTGCTGCAACAGCAGGCCCGGGACAGTGGCGCGGCGCTGGTGCTGGTGACGCACTCGCAGGCCGCTGCCGCGCGGGCGCAGCGGGTGCTGCACCTCACCGCTCACGGCCTGCAAGCCGCGTGACATCTTCGGGCGCTGTTTGACCCTTTTCGCTGGGCAGGGACCGGCGGGCCGGTTAAGGTGGAGGACAGCCCCAGTGCATCCGGTACCTGTGATGTAACTTAATTACATTACGATGACGGTTCTGATGTAACTCCATCCCACCCATGGCCACCTCAAGCCCCACCGCCTCCCCTGTCTCCACGGCCCCGCTCGACCTCGTGATCTTCGGCGGCGCCGGCGACCTGTCGGTGCGCAAGCTGCTGCCGGCGCTTTACACGGCGCACCTGCACCACAACCTGCCCGAGGCCACGCGCATCCTGGCGCTCGGGCGCCAGGACTGGGACCGCGACACCTTCACCGCGTTCATCGACGACAAGGTGCGTGACTTCATCGAGCCCGAGGCGATGGAAGAGGCGGCATGGACTGCGTTCAAGGACCGGCTCACCTACGTGTGCCTCGACGCCACCCGGCCGGCCGACTTCGCGGCCCTGGGCTCGGCGTTGCAGAACGGCTCGGACCGCGTGTACTACCTGGCCACCGCGCCCACGCTGTTCACCGGCATCTGCGCCCACCTCGCCACAGCACAACTGATCGACGCCCGCTCGCGCGTGGTGCTGGAAAAGCCGCTCGGCCACGACCTGGCCTCGGCGCGCCAGATCAACGAGGAGGTCGGCCGGCATTTCACCGAAGCACAGACCTTCCGCATCGACCACTACCTGGGCAAGGAAACGGTGCAGAACCTGATGGTGCTGCGCTTTGGCAACACCATCTTCGAGCCGCTCTGGCGCAGCCCCTACATCAAGAGCGTGCAGATCACGGTGGCCGAATCGGTGGGCGTGGGCAGCCGGGCCGGTTTCTACGATGGCACCGGCGCGCTGCGCGACATGCTGCAGAACCACCTGCTGCAGCTGCTGTGCATCGTGGCCATGGAGCCGCCGGTCTCGCTCGACCCGGATGCGGTACGCGATGAAAAGCTCAAGGTGCTGCGCTCGCTGCGCCCGCTCACCGTGGCCGATGTGGCGCGCGACACGGTGCGCGGCCAGTACACCGCGGGCAGCGCCAACGGCGACAAGGCGGTCGGCTACCTGCAGGAAGACAACGTGCCGCCAGAGAGCGAGACCGAAACCTTCGTGGCGCTGCGCGCCCACATCAACAACTGGCGCTGGGCCAACGTGCCGATCTTCCTGCGCACCGGCAAGCGCATGGCCGAGCGCCGCTCGGAGATCGTGATCGAGTTCGCCGACCTGCCCTACACCATCTTTCCCGACGCGCCGCGCCAGCCGGTCAACCGCCTGATGATCCGCCTGCAGCCCGAAGAACACGTGCAGCTCCAGATGATGGCCAAGGAGCCCGGCAGCGGCATGCGCCTGCGCCCGGTCAGCCTGAACCTCGACCTCGAATCCGCCTTCAGCGCGCGCCGCGCGGAAGCCTACGAGCGCCTGCTCATGGACGTGATCAAGGGCCGCCTGACCCACTTCATGCGCCGCGACGAACTCGAGGCCGCGTGGACCTGGGTCGAGCCCATCCTGGACGGCTGGAAGAACCTCAACGAAAAACCCAAGGCCTACACCGCCGGCAGCTGGGGACCGGCGGCCTCTTCGGCGCTGATGGCGCGCGAAGGCTCGGCCTGGGTGGAAGAAACATGAAGGAACACGTCTGCAACTCGGCCGCCGAACTGGCGTGGCAGCTGGCGGACAGCGTTGCGCAGAGCCTGCAAGGCGCGATCCAGCAGCGCGGCCATGCGGTGCTCGCGGTGTCGGGCGGCAAGTCGCCGATCGCACTGTTCGAAGCGCTGCGCGTGCTGCCCCTCGAATGGTCGCGCGTGACGGTGCTGCTGGTGGACGAGCGCTGCGTGCCGCACCACCACGCCGACAGCAACACCGCGCTGGTGCGCCGCCACCTGCTGCAGGACGCCGCCGCCGCCGCCACGTTCCTGCCCTTCTTCGACCAGCTGCCGCCATCGCTCGACGACGCGGCCCTCACGGCACTGGCCGCAGCGGCCAACCGCCGCCTGGCGACCCAGCCCTGGCCGCTGGACCTGGCGCTGCTCGGCATGGGCGAGGACGGCCACACCGCCTCGCTGTTTCCGGGCGCGGCGGGACTGCGCACTGCGCTCAACAGCAGCGGCCCGGTGGCCTGGGTGCGCCCGACCACCGCGGCCCACGCGCGCCTGACCCTCACCCTGCCTGCGCTGCTGGCCACGCGCGAACTGGCGCTGGCCCTGGGCGGCGCCAGCAAGCTGGCGGTGTTCCAGCAGGCCCGCCTGGGCGCCGACGAAGCCCTGCCGGTGTCCCTCATCCTCAACCAGCACCAGACGCCGGTCAGCGTCTGGCTGGCCTGAACCGGAGCACATCATGAGCACGCCCCTGCACCCGACGCTGCAACGCGTCACCGAACGCATCACCGAACGCAGCGCGACCACCCGCGCGAGCTACCTGGCCGCGGTCGCCGCGCAACGCAAGACCGGCACCCAGCGCGCCGGCATGGGTTGCGCCAACATGGCCCACACCACGGCCGCACTGCCGGTGTCCGACAAGCTGAAGATCCACGCCGAGCAAGCGCCCCACATCGGCATCGTCACGGCCTACAACGACATGCTCTCGGCCCACCAGCCGTACGAAACCTACCCGCAGCAGATCCGCGCCATCGCGCACGGCCTGGGCGTCACCGTGCAGGTCGCCGGGGGTGTGCCCGCGATGTGCGACGGTGTCACCCAGGGCGCCGCCGGCATGGAGCTCTCGCTGTTCTCGCGCGACGTGATCGCGCTCTCCACCGCCGTGGCGCTCTCGCACAACGTGTTCGACGCTGCGCTCATGCTGGGCATCTGCGACAAGATCGTGCCCGGCCTGTTCATGGGCGCGCTGCAGTTCGGCCACCTGAGCACCGTGTTCGTGCCCGCCGGTCCGATGACCACGGGCCTGTCCAACGACGCCAAGGCCAAGGTGCGCCAGCAGTACGCCCAGGGCCTGGTCGGCCGCGAGGCCCTGCTCGAATCGGAAGCCCAGGCCTACCACAGCCCGGGCACCTGCACCTTCTACGGCACGGCCAACAGCAACCAGATGCTGATGGAGATCATGGGCCTGCACCTGCCCGGCGCGTCCTTCGTGAACCCGGGCACAGCGCTGCGCGATGCCCTCACCGCCGAGGCGGTGCGGCGCTCCCTGGTCAACACCGGGCGCACCGGCGAGGCCGCCATCTGCATGGCCGACATCGTGACCGGGAAGACCCTGGTCAACGGCATCATCGGCCTGCTCGCCACCGGCGGCTCCACCAACCACACGCTGCACCTGGTGGCCATGGCGCGCGCCGCCGGCGTGCTGGTGGACTGGGACGACTTCGCCGAACTCTCCCAGGTCGTTCCCCTGCTGGCGCGCGTCTACCCCAACGGCAGTGCCGATGTGAACCACTTCCACGCCGCTGGCGGCATGGGCTTCCTCATGAAGGAACTGCTCGCCGCCGGCCTGCTGCACGCCGACGTGGCAACCGTCATGGGCCACGGCCTGCAGGCCTATGCGCAGGAGCCCTGGCTGGACAACGGCCAGCTCGCCTGGCGGCCCGTGCCCGCAGCGAGCGCCGACACCTCGGTCGTGCGGCCGGTGGCCGACCCCTTCAGCGCCGACGGCGGCCTGCGCCTGCTGCAGGGCAACCTCGGGCGCAGCGTGGTCAAGGTCTCGGCCGTGAAACCCGAACACCGCGTGGTGCGCGCCCAGGCCGTGGTGGTGAGCGACCAGCAGGACCTGCTGGCGCTGTTCAACGCGGGCGAACTCGAACGCGACCTGATCGCCGTGGTGCGCTACCAGGGGCCGCGCGCCAACGGCATGCCCGAGCTGCACAAGCTCACGCCACCGCTGGCGGTGCTGCAGGACAAGGGTTTCAAGGTGGCGCTGGTCACCGACGGCCGCATGTCGGGTGCCTCGGGCAAGGTGCCTGCGGCCATCCACCTCAGCCCCGAGGCGCTGGCCGACGGCCCGATCGCCCGCGTGCGCGACGGCGACTGGATCACGCTGGACTGCGAGCGTGGTGTGCTTGAACTCGAGGTCGACGCCGCCACGCTCGCCGCGCGCGAACTGCACCACCCCGACCTGAGCGCCAACCAGCACGGCACCGGGCGAGAATTGTTCGGCCTGTTCCGCCAGCACGCCAGCGTGGCGGAACTGGGCGCCTCGCCGCTGTTTGGTTGAATCCCGAGGAACCCCATGACGACCTGCTTCACCCGTCCCGCCTTCAGCTCCCGCGTCGTGCCCGTGATCGTGCTCAACGACGCGGCGCAAGCCGTGCCACTGGCCCACGCCCTGCTCGACGGCGGCATCGATGTCATGGAGATCACCCTGCGCTCCGGTGCCGCCCTGCAAGCCATGGAGGCGGTGGCGCGCGCGGTGCCGCAGATGCACCTGGGCGCCGGCACCGTCACGCGCCCGGCCGAGGTGGCCCAGGTGATCGCCGCCGGCGCCAGCTTCGCCCTCTCGCCCGGCTGCACCGACGAGCTGGTGCAGGCCGTGCGCGAGGCGGGCTTGCCGTTCATTCCGGGTGTGATGACACCCAGCGAGGTGATGCGGGCGCGCGACCACGGCTTCACCTTGATGAAGCTGTTTCCAGCCTCGCAGGCCGGCGGCCTGGGCATGCTCAAGGCGCTCGGCGCGCCGCTGCCCGACGTGCGTTTCTGCCCCACCGGCGGCGTGAGCCTGGACAATCTTCGCGACTTCCTGAAGCTGCCCAACGTGGCCATGGCCGGCGGCTCCTGGCTCACCCCGGCGGACCTGGTGCGCGATGGCGACTGGGCCGGCATCACGAAGCTGGCGCAAGAGGCCACCGCGCTGGCGGCACACAACTGACTGGAACCCTCACGCATGAAACTGCCCACCACCCTGCCCGCCTGGCAACAGCTCGACTCGCTGGCCGCCAGCCCCACACCCCACCTGCGCGAACTGCTCGCCGACAGCCACCGCGAGCACCGCATGGGGGCGAGCGCGGCCGGCATCACGCTCGACGCCAGCCGCCAGCGCATCACGCCGGCCATCCAGCAGGCGCTGCAGTCGCTGGCCGAACAGTCCGACCTGACCGCGCAGCGCGACGCCATGTTCCGCGGCGACACCATCAATGCCACCGAGAACCGGCCGGTGCTGCATGTGGCGCTGCGCGGCGACCCGTTGCATGCCGGCCCCTGGGGCCCCGCCGTGCAGGCCGACGTGCAGCGCGAACTCGCGCGTGTGTGCGACTTCGCGCAGGACCTCAACGCCGGCGCCGTGCTCGGCCATTCGGGCGAGGTCATCACCGACGTGGTGAACATCGGCATCGGCGGCTCCGACCTCGGCCCACGCATGGCCATCGAAGCCCTGGCCCACCTCGCGGCCCCGGCCGTGCCCGGCGTTCGCGTGCACTGCGTGTCCAACCCCGATGCCTGGGCGCTGTGGAGCGTGCTGCGCGGCCTGGACGCCCGGCGCACCCTGCTGATCGTCTCCAGCAAGACCTTCACCACCCAGGAAACGATGACCAACGCCGCCAGCGCGCAACGCTGGCTGACCGACCACGGCTGCCCGCCGGAGGCCTTGTCCAAACACCTGGTCGCCATCACCGCCAGCCCGGCTCAGTCGGCCAGGCTGGGTTACCCGCCCGAGCGCACCTTCCTGTTCTGGGACTGGGTCGGTGGCCGTTATTCGGTCTGGTCGGCGCTCGGCCTGCCGCTGGCGATCGCCATCGGGCCGGAGAACTTCCGCGCCTTCCTCGCCGGCGCGCGCGAGATGGACCAGCACTTCTGCACCACGCCGCTCGCGCGCAACCTGCCCGTGCAGCTGGCGCTGGCCGGCATCTGGAACCGCAACTTCCTGCAACTGCCCACGCACCTGATCGTTCCCTACGCCTCGCGTCTGGTGCGCTTCACGCCGTTTGTGCAGCAGATGGACATGGAGTCCAACGGCAAACGCACCCACACCGACGGCACACCCACCACGGTGGAGACCGGGCCCATCGTCTGGGGCGGCCTGGGCATCGACGGACAGCACGCTTACTTCCAGCTGATCCACCAGGGCCGGCACACGGTTCCGGTGGACTTCATCGGCGTTCAGAACGAAGACACGCCGCTGCCCATGGCCGCCACCCACCATGCCGTGGTCAACCTCAACCTGCGCGCCCAGGCGCAGGCCATGGCCTGCGGACGCTCGCTGCAGGACACGCAAGCGGCGCTGATGAAGGACGGCATGAGCGCAGCCGACGCGACCGCCATGGCGCCGCACCGCACGTTTGAGGGCAACATTCCGAGCAACGTGCTCTGGCTCGACCGGCTGGACCCGATGCGCCTGGGCGCGCTGATCGCGCTGTACGAACACAAGGTGTTCGCACAGGCCGCCATCTGGCGCATCAACGCCTACGACCAGTGGGGCGTGGAACTGGGCAAGACCATGGCCAAGTCGATGGAGCAGCGCGGGCTTTGACACAGATCAAGTCCGGCAGACCGCCAGCGCGCGGCTGATTGAGTTTGCTCAGTGAGCGCCTGCGGCGCTTGCCTAGAGTGGTTGCACACGGGCGCAGGCCCGTCTGCCCATCCACCACTCTGGAGCCACCATGAACCCACGCCGCACCGCTTTGTCTGCTGTCCTCCTCGCCCTCGCCGGGCCTGCCCTGCTGTCCGTCACCGGATGCGCCACGCCACCGCCCGTGGCCGAGCGCATGGAGATCTCACCCATGGGCACCGTCACCACCTACCACCGCAAGAGCAGCGGCAGCCTGGGCAGCTTCGACGGCAAGGTGGTGTGGACCCATGCGCCCGCCACCTGGCAGGGGAAACCGGTGATCGCGTTCGGCGCGCCTCAAGCGGGCGTGGCACTGCACGACACGGTGAGCTTTGCCATGCTGGCCACCCTGCATCCCGACGGCAAGCCCGTCATGTCGTTCGAGCCGGCCATCGACTACGCCTGGCCGCTGACCGTGGGCAAGACCTGGAGCTCCCAGCACACCGTGACCATGCACGCCAGCGGCGCCAGGATTCCTTTCAAGCGCGACTTCAAGGTCGAGGGCGTTGAGACCGTCACCGTGCCCGCCGGCACCTTCAAGACCTGGAAGCTCTCCTGGAAAGACAGCTCGGGCGAGACCGAAACCCGCTGGATCAGCCCGGAACTGGGCATTGCCACCATCAAGCGCCATGTGGAACGCCCCGCCACGCACCCGCAAGGTGCGGGAGTGCTGGACGCGGAATTGCTCTCGCGCGTGCTGCCCGCCAGGTGACGCACAGGCGCCCATGAAAAAAGCCGATCCCGCGAGGGATCGGCTGTTGTCTGCGGGTGTGCGGGTGATTACTTCGCCGAACGCGCCTTGGCCACGGCCGCCTGCGTTTCCTTCCACAGGTCTTCACCCACGTTGGCCGCAATGCCGGTGTTCACCGCCGTGAGCTTGGCGCGCATGCGGTTGGCCTCGGCCGGCGAAAGCTGGTTGATCTCCATGCCCTTGCCCTTGAGGTCGGCCAGCGCCTTGTCGGCCTCGGCGCGTGTGTCCTTGCGCTCGAAGTCGCGGCTCTTGATCGCAGCGTCCATCAGCACCTTCTGCTCGGTCTTGCTCAAGCCGTCCCAGTACTTCTTGCTCACCAGCACGATCCAGGGGCTGTAGACGTGGTTGGTCACCGTCAGGTACTTCTGCACCTCGTAGAACTTGCTCGAGAGGATGGTGTTGTAGGGGTTTTCCTGGCCATCCACCGTCCGGGTCTCGAGTGCGGTGAAGAGTTCGGAGAACGGCAGCGGCACGGCGTTGGCGCCCAGCGTCTTGAAACTGTCGATGAAGACGTTGTTCTGCATCACGCGCAGCTTGATGCCGTCCATGTCTTCGAGCTTGGTGACGGCGCGCTTGTTGTTGGTGAGGTTGCGAAAACCGTTTTCCCAATAGACCAGGCCGACGAGGCCCTTTTCCTGCAGCTTGTCCATCACCTTCTGGCCCACCGGGCCGTCGAGCACGACGTCGGCTTCTTTCGCGTTGTCGAACAGGAAAGGCGTGTCCCAGATCGCCATTTCCTTGGTGATGCCCACCAGCGTGGCGGTCGAGCCCACCATCATTTCCTGCGCGCCACCGATCAGGGCCTGCTGCATCTGCACGTCGGAGCCCAGCGCCGCGGCGCCGATGGCGCGGATCTTCATCTTGCCGCCGGAGGCCTTTTCAACTTCGTCGGCAAACACCTTGGTGGCGCGGCCCTGGT
This sequence comes from Hydrogenophaga sp., assembly GCF_030373225.1. GTDB lineage: Bacteria > Pseudomonadota > Gammaproteobacteria > Burkholderiales > Burkholderiaceae_C > Hydrogenophaga. The sequence goes on from NZ_JAUCZG010000041.1 coordinate 8,871, forward strand.
TGGACACTTCATTGAGGCCGTAGCCGAAGCGGATCAGGCGCGGCTTGATGTCCTGCGCCTGCGCAAAACCGGCCCCCAAGGTGGCCAGCGCAACGGCGGCGGCGAGGGTGAGTTGTTTGAGTTTCATGGGGAGTCTCCTCGGGTTGGATGCGGCACGGCGCCGCGGGGGGTGCAAGGGAAGGCTGAGCATCAGAACATCAGCTTCAAGGGCCACAGCACGATGGCCGGGAACAGGATGAGCAGGAACAGCATGGCGAAATACACCAGCAGGAAGGGCATGACGCCGCGGATCACGGTCTCCATGCGCACCTGCCCGATGCCGGCAACGACGTTGAGCACCGTGCCCACCGGAGGCGTGAGCAGGCCCAGACAGCCGACGAAGATGAACACGAAGCCGAAGTACACCGGGTCGATGCCGGCCTTGGCCGCCAGCGGCGAGAGCACCGGCGCCAGGATCAGGATGGTGGGCGTGAGGTCCATCACCATGCCAACGGCCAGCAGGAACAGGCAGACCACGGCCATGAACAGCATGGGTTCGGACAGCAGCGGCCCGATGCTTTTCGCCAGCTCATTGGGCAGATCGGCCAGCGTGATCATGTAAGAGGCGGCGGTGGCCGCGCCACACAGGAACATCACCACCCCGGTGGTGCGCGAGGCGTCCACCAGCACGCGGTAGATGCCCGCGAGGTTGAGCTCGCGGTAGACCAGCGTGGCCACCAGCAAGGCGTACACCGCAGCCACCACCGCGGCTTCGGTGGGCGTGAAGAAGCCCATGCGCAACCCGCCGATGATGATCACCGGCATCATCAGCGCCCACGCACTGCCGGCCAGCGCCTGGCGGCGCTGCGGCCAGCTGGTCTTCCCGGCCACGCTGAGCTGTTTGGTGCGCGCCACCCAGCGCCACACCAACACCAGCGCCGTGGCCATCATCAGGCCGGGCACGATGCCGGCCAGAAACAGCTTGCTGATCGAGGTGTTGGTGGTCACGCCGTAGATCACCATCGGCATGGACGGCGGGATGATGGGCGCGATGATGCCGCCCGAGGCAATGAGGCCCGCGCTCGATCCGTCGGGGTAGTTCTGGCGCCGCATCATGGGCAGCAGCAAGGTGGCCAGCGCGGCGGTGTCGGCGATGGCCGATCCGCTCATCGAGGCCAGCAGCACCGAGGCAGCGATCGCCACATAGCCCAGGCCGCCGGGCACATGGCCCACGAGCGATCGCGCCAGATCGATGATGCGCCGGCTCAGGCCTCCGGCGTTCATGAGCTCCCCCGCCAGGATGAAGAAGGGCACGGCCAGCAAGGGGAAACTGTCGAAACCGGCCTGCACGTTCTGCGCGAGCAGCTGGGCGTCGAAAAAGTCGAGGTGCACCATGAGCGCCAGCGCGGTGAGCATGAGCGCAAACGCAATCGGCACGCCCACCGTCATGGTGGCGAACAGCACCAGCAAGAAGATCGCGATCGTCATGACCGCTCTCCCGCCGTCATCGACCCGGGCGCGTTGCCACGCCAGTCGTCCCAGGCCTGCAGCACCAGCAACACGGCCATGCACACGCCCATCACCAGCGTGCCCGCAGCGCCCACGGCCAGCGGCGTGTTCATCACCGGGCTGCGGCTGTCCAGACCCACGAGCACCTGCGACCACGAACCGTCGATCAGGTAATACAGCGCCAGCGCGATCAGGCCACGCGTGAGCCAGCGGAACACGGCCGCCGCCGGGCCCTTGAGCCGCGCCGTCACCAGATCGAAGCCCAAGTGCTTGTTTTCCCCGAAGGCCAGAACGGCCGAGAGGCAGACCAGCCACACGAACAGCAGGCGCGAGAGTTCTTCCGACACCACCCAGCCGGTGCCCCAGAAATAGCGCAGCAGCACATTGCCGAACACGCACACCACCATGCCCAGCAGGCACAGCGCGAGCAGGGCTTCGATGCCGTGTTTCAAGACCTGGGCGAGTTTCACGACCGGGCCTCCAGCGGGGCGGTGGCGGCCTGCACCCAGCGCACGACGGAAGCGGCCAGTTGTTCCAGCGGCTCGATGGCGTCCAGACGCAACACGCCGGGCTCTTGGCTCGGGTCTTCGAGGGCCGCGAACTGGCTGGCCACCAGGCTCACCGGGAACAGGTGGGCGGGCCGAGCGGCCACACGGGCCCGGGCTTGTTCCTGCGTGAGGTCGAGAAACACGAAGCGCAGACCGGGAGCGGCCGAACGCAGGCGGTCGCGGTAGCGCTGCTTGAGCGCCGAGCAGGTCAGCACCACGCCTTGCGGATGCGCCTTCAGCTGCTCGGCCAGGGTATCGAGCCAGGCCGAGCGGTCCTCGTCGCTCAGCGGCGTGCCGCTGCGCATCTTCGCGACGTTGCCGGCCGAGTGAAAGTCATCGCCTTCCAGCAGGGGCACACCGAGCGATGCGGCGCACCGCTGGCCCAGGCTGGATTTGCCGCAGCCCGCCACGCCCATGACGACAAGCAAGGTGTTTTCGGGCCGGATGTTCATTGGGTAGCGCTATCCCGTTGGTCTGAAAAAAGGAGCCGGATCACCAGCTCGGTCTGAACGCCAGTTGGCTCGCTTGATCTCGACCATTTCCCGGAGTTTCAGGGTAAATTGGGAGCCAAGCCGCGTTGGACAGCGCTATCCTAACGCGACACGAACCGCTTCAAACACCGGGAAAACCCTTGGAACCGACCGAACGCAAGCGCCGCCACAGTGGGCGCACCACCCTGAACGACGTGGCGCTGGCCGCCGAAGTGAGCCCCATCACCGCCTCGCGGGCCCTGCGCGGCGAGCGGGGCGTGGCGGCCGACCTGGTGGAGCGCGTCAAGCGCGCGGCCGCGCAACTGGGCTATGTGCCCGACCCGGCCGCCCGCGCTCTGGCCTCGCAGCGCAGCACCCAGGTGCCGGTGCTGGTGCCGCTGCTGTCCAACGCGCTGTTCGTCGACGTGCTCGAAGCCGTGCACCGCACCCTGCTGCCCCATGGCTATCAACCCATGATCGGCGTGACGCACTACGAGCCGGAAGAAGAGGAACAACTGCTGCGCAGCTACCTCGCCCACCGCCCGGCCGGCCTGCTGCTCACCGGCTTCGACCGCACCGAAGCCGCGCGCCAGATGGTGGCGGGCAGCGGCGTGCCCTGCGTGTACCTGATGGAGCTCACGCAGGCACCCAACGTGTACTGCGTGGGTTTCTCGCAGACCGAAGCCGGCCACGCCATCACCGAACACCTGGTGCAACGCGGGCGCCGGCGCATCGCCTTCGTGGCGGCCCAGCTCGACCCGCGCACGCTGCAACGCGCCGAGGGCTACCGACGCTGCCTGCGCGAGCACGGTCTGTACGACGCACGGCTGGAACTGCTGAGCCCGGAGCCTTCCTCGATGCGACTGGGCGGTGAACTGTTCGAAGACCTGCTGCGCACCCGGCCCGAGGTCGACGCGGTGTTCTTCTGCAACGACGACCTGGCGCAGGGCGGTCTGCTCGCTGCGCTGAAGCTCGGCGTGAACGTGCCGGGCCGCATCGCGGTGGCCGGCTTCAACGACCTCGCCGGCAGCGACCAGATGGTGCCGACCCTGACCACCGTGCGCACACCGCGTCGCTCCATCGGCGAAGCCAGCGCCCAGATGCTGCTGGGTCTCATGCGCGGTGAGGTGCCGCCACGCAACTCGGTCGACCTGGGCTTCGAGATGATGGTGCGCGGCAGCACCTGAATCAGGTGCACGTGCGCCCGGTCTGTGGCACCCTGCGCAAGGCGGCCTGCACCGACGCGGGCACGCCTGCCTGCCACGCCGACCCCCCAACCCGACACTGGAGACCCCATACCCGCCTACCTCTACGGCAACGTTGAAATCACCGACCCCGTCCGCTACGAGGACTACCGCCGCGACGTGCCGGCCCTCATCGCTGCGCACGGCGGGCGTTACCTGGTGCGCGGTGGCGCGGTCACGGTGCTCGAAGGCAGTGGCGTTGCACACCGCCAGGTGATCCTGGAGTTCCCCGACATGGCACACCTGCAGGCCTTCTACACCTCGCCCGAATACCAGCGCCTGGTCAAGATTCGCCAGAGCGCGTCCACCGGCACACTGCTGGCGATCGAAGGGTATTGAAAGGGCGGTGGTTCCCGGTGCCGGGCGCGACACAGGTGGTTACCTCCCTCACGCACACGCTGCACATGCAGCGCACACCGATCCGGGACAATCTGCCCCCATGTCCAAGCCCTCCCTTCGCCGTGCGGTGATCACCCTGGTGGTGATGCCCACCGCCTTCCTGACGCCTGCCCTGCAGGCCTCGCCGTTCGATCTGCCGCCGCTGGACAGCATCGTCCATTACCAGCCCAAACTGCCGCTGCAGGTCTTCACCGCCGACGGCGTGGAGATCGCGCAGTTCGGCACCGAGCGGCGCGAATACCTGCCGCTGTCGCGCACCCCCCAGGTGTTGCAGGACGCCGTGCTGTCGGTGGAAGACGCGCGCTTTCGCGAACACAACGGCGTCGACCCCCGGGGCATGGCGCGCGCGCTGGTGGCGGTCGTCACCGGCGGGCGCAAGCAGGGCGCATCGACCATCACGCAGCAGCTGGTGCGCACCATGCTGCTCACGCGCGAGTTTTCGGCCGAACGCAAGGCCAAGGAGATCTGGCTCGCGCTCAAGCTGGAGGACGAACTCTCCAAGGACCGCATCCTGGAGATCTACCTCAACGAGATCTTCCTGGGCCAGCGCGCCTACGGCTTCGCGGCCGCCTCGAAGACCTACTTCGGCAAGCCGCTGGACAAGCTGTCGCTGGCCGAAACCGCCATGCTGGCCGGACTGCCGCAGAACCCCTACTACGCCAATCCGGTGGCCAACTTCGAACGCGCGACGCAGCGCCAGCGCGTGGTGCTCGAGCGCATGCGCGCCACCGGCGCCATCACCGAGGCCCAGCTCGCCAGCGCACGGGCCGAGAAGCTCAAGATCCGCACGCCCGGCCTGCGCAGCGTGCACGCCGCCCACGTCGCCGAAATGGCCCGGCGCGCCGTGGTCGAGCGTTTCGGCACCGAGGCGTATTCCAACGGCCTGCGTGTGACCACCTCCCTGCGCGCGGCCGACCAGCGCGCGGCGCACGCAGCGGTGCAACGGGGGGTGCTGGCATTCGACCGGCGCGGCGCCTGGCGCGGGCCGGAAGACCACGAGTCGCTGCCCTCGGGGAGCGGTGCAGACGTCGAGCGAGCCGCCGCCGAGGCGCTCAAGGACCACCGCGACGACGAGACCCTGCGCGTGGGCATCGTGCTGGCTGCCAGCCCCAAGGCCCTGCAGGTGCAACTGGCCAGCGGCGAACGCGTGGACGTGCAGGGCCAGGGCCTGCGCTGGGCGCAGAAGGGGCTGGACCCGAAGGCGAAGGCGCCGCTGAAGATCGCACGCGGCGCCATCGTGCGGGTGGTGAGTGCCGGCAAGCTCAAGGGCAAGCCCGCCTGGGCCATTTCGCAATGGCCCGAGGCCGAAGCCGCGCTGGTGGCCATGGACAGTCGCACGGGCCGTGTGCGTGCGCTCGTGGGCGGATTCGACTTCACCAGGCAACCGTTCAACCACGTCAACCAGGGCTGGCGCCAGCCCGGCTCGGCGCTCAAGCCGCTGCTGTATTCGGCAGCGCTCGAAGCGCGCGTGATGCCCGGCACCCTGATCGACGACCTGCCGTTCACCGCTTCCAACGGCTGGACGCCCACCAACAGCAACGGGCAGTACGCCGGAGCGATCACGCTGCGCCAGGCGCTGGCCCACTCCAGCAACATCGCCAGCGTGCGCGTGTTGCAGCACACCGGCACGCAGGTCGCCCGCGACTGGACCGCGCGCTTCGGCCTGGACCCTGCGCGCCAGCCCAACGACCTCACGCTCGCCCTGGGCACGGGCAGCGTGACGCCGCTGCAGATGGCGCAGGCCTATGCCACGGTGGCCAATGGTGGCTGGAAGGTCGCTCCGGTGGTGGTGGAGAAGATCACCGACGCCCAGGGCAAGGTGCTGTTCGAGGCACCGCCACCCGAGCCGCTGACGGAGAACAACCGCGCCCTGCCGGCGCGCAACGCCTTCGTGATGTCGAGCCTGCTCAACGAGGTGACGCGCACCGGCACCGCCGCGCGCGCCCAGGCTGCGCTGCAGCGGCCCGACGTGTACGGCAAGACCGGCACCACCAACGATGCGGTCGACGCCTGGTTCGCCGGCTACCAGCCCAGCCTGGCGACCGCCGTCTGGGTGGGCTACGACAAGCCGCGCAGCCTGGGCGGCGGCGAGTCGGGCGGGCGCATCGCCCTGCCGATCTGGATCGACTACATGCGTGCTGCGCTCAAGGGCACGCCGGTGGCGCCGCCGCCCGCCGTGCCCGAGGGCCTGGCCCGCCTGGGAGACGACTGGATCTACACCGAGTGGCAGGGCAGCGGCTCGGTGGCGCAGATTTCGGACCAGGGGGGTGTGCAATACACCCAGACACCTGGTGATGCCATCGGGGAAGCGCTCAGCAGTTTTGGCGCGTGGCTACGCGGCCAGAGGTAGGACCCCCATCAACCTGCGCAGATGCGCGCCTTGGCTTCTGCGTACTCGCGCTTGAACCGGGCCACCAGGTCGGCGGCCGGCACGACTTCGCGGATCGCGCCGATGCCCTGACCGCAGCCCCAGATGTCCTTCCAGGCCTTCGCGGCATTGGCGCCTTCGCTGGTGCCGAAGTTCATCTTGCTCGGATCGCTCTGCGGCAGGTTGTCCGGGTCCATGCCGGCGTTCTGGATGCTGCCCTTGAGGTAGTTGCCGTGGATGCCGGTGTAGAAGTTGCTGTAGACGATGTCGTCCGAGTTCGACTTCGTGATCATTTCCTTGTAGCCGTCCACCGCGCGCGCCTCGTCGGTGGCGATGAAGGCCGAGCCGATGTAGGCGAAGTCGGCCCCCATGGCCTGTGCGGCCAGGATCGCGCCGCCCGACGAGATGGAGCCCGAGAGCGCCACCGGGCCGCCGAACCATTCGCGGATCTCCTGGATCATGGCGAACGGGCTTTTCACGCTGGCGTGGCCGCCGGCACCGGCAGCCACCGGAATCAGGCCGTCGGCGCCCTTCTCGATGGCCTTGTGCGCGAACACGTTGTTGATGACGTCGTGCAGCACCACGCCGCCCCAGCTGTGCACGCCCTGGTTCACGTCTTCGCGCGCACCCAGGCTGGTGATGATGATCGGCACCTTGTACTTGGCGCACAGGGCCATGTCCTGCTCCAGCCGGTCGTTGCTCTTGTGCACGATCTGGTTGATGGCGAACGGTGCGGCCTTGTTGTCGGGGTTTGCTGCATCGTGCGCGGCCAGGGCTTCGGTGATCTCGGCCAGCCACTCGTCGAGCTGCGAGGCCGGGCGGGCGTTGAGCGCGGGCATGGAACCCACCACGCCGGCCTTGCACTGCGCAATGACGAGCTTGGGATTGCTGATGATGAACAGCGGCGAACCGATCACCGGGAACCGGATGTTCTTGAGAACCGGGGGCAGGCTGCGGGCGGGTGCGGTCATGTTGTCTCCTGGAGGAACGTTGAAAATCCGCGTTCGCCCTGAGCTTGTCGAAGGGCCTGCCCGGCTGTTGGCGAGGGCTTCGACAGGCTCAGCCCGAACGGCTGATGGTGTTGCGACGAGTCAGAACGATTCAATGGCCAATGCCGTCACGGCCTCGGCACCTTCGACGATCGCGTCGCGCATGCCCGGGGCGCGGCTGAGGATGTGGTCGGCGTAGAAGCGCGCGGTGGTGATCTTGGCCTGCATGAAGGCGGTGTCCTGTCCCTTGGCCGACAGGTCCTCGGCCACCATCAGCGAACGGGCGAGCTGCCAGCCCGCCATCAGGTTGCCAGCCAGCATGAGGTAGGGCACGCTGCCGGCGAACGCTGCGTTGGGGTTGCTGCGCGTGTTGGCCGCGATGAACTCGACCACATCCACAAAGGCCTCGCGCGCGGCCTTCAGGCGCTTGTGCACGGCACGGGCGTTGGCGCTGTCGCGCTGGACGAGTTCGTTCTCGGTCTTCTCGATCTGGGCGGCGATCGCCTTGGCACCGGTGCCGCCATCGCGCGCGGTCTTGCGGCCCACCAGGTCGTTCGCCTGGATGGCGGTGGTGCCTTCGTAGATGGTGAGGATCTTGGCATCGCGGTAGTACTGCGCCGCGCCGGTTTCCTCGATGAAGCCCATGCCGCCGTGCACCTGCACGCCCAGGCTGGTCACCTCAAGGCTCATCTCGGTGCTGTAGCCCTTGACCAGCGGCACGAGGAATTCGTAGAAGGCGGCGTTCTGCTGGCGGGTATCGGCGTCGGGGTGGTGGTGCGCAGCGTCGTAGGCCGCCGCCGCCACCGCGGCCATGGCGCGACATCCTTCGGTGTAGGCGCGCATCGTCATCAGCATGCGCTTGACGTCGGGGTGGTGAATGATGGGCGCTGCCGCGGACAGGGTGCCGTCCACCGGGCGGCTCTGCACACGGTCCTTGGCGTACACCACCGCCTTCTGGTAGGCGCGCTCGGCAATCGCAATGCCCTGCACGCCCACGGCGTAGCGGGCCGCGTTCATCATGATGAACATGTACTCCAGACCGCGGTTTTCCTGGCCCACGAGGTAACCCACCGCACCACCGTGGTCGCCGTACTGCAGCACGGCGGTCGGGCTGGCCTTGATGCCCATCTTGTGTTCGATGCTCACGCAGTGCACATCGTTGCGCGCACCGAGCGTGCCGTCCTTGCCCACCATGAACTTGGGCACGACAAACAGGCTGATGCCTTTCACGCCTTCGGGCGCGCCCGTCACGCGGGCGAGCACGAGGTGCACGATGTTCTCGGCCATGTCGTGCTCACCGTAGGTGATGTAGATCTTGGTGCCGAACACCTTGTAGGTGCCGTCGGGCTGCGGCTCGGCGCGGCTGCGCACGGCGGCCAGATCGCTGCCGGCCTGGGGCTCGGTGAGGTTCATGGTGCCGGTCCATTGACCGCTCACCAGCTTCTCGAGATACGTGGCCTTCAGCTCGTCGCTGCCGGCGGTGAGCAGCGCTTCGATCGCGCCGTCGGTGAGCAGCGGGCACAGCGCAAAGCTCATGTTGGCGCTGTTGAGAATCTCGCCACAGGCCGCGCCGATGGTTTTGGGCAAACCCTGCCCGCCGAAATCGGCCGGGTGCTGCAGGCCCTGCCAGCCGCCTTCGGCGTACTGCTTGAAGGCCTCCTTGAAACCCGGTGTGGTCGTGACCTTGCCGTCGTGGAAAGACGATGGGTACTTGTCACCCTCCCAGTTCAGCGGTGCGATCACGCCTTCGTTGAGCTTGGCGCACTCTTCGAGCACGGCCTGCGCGGTCTCGAGGCCGGCGTCTTCAAAACCCGGCATCTGCGCCACCTGGTCGATGCGCGCCAGGTGCTCGATGGTGAACAGCATGTCTTTGAGGGGGGCGGTGTAACTCATGGGGTGATCTCCGGCGGATTCAGGGATGCAGATACAACAAGGGCATCGCGAACGATGCCCTTGCGGTGCTCAGTGGGCTCAGAGTGCCTTGATCAGTTCAGGCACGGCTTCGAACAGGTCGGCCTCCAGACCGTAGTCGGCCACCGAGAAGATCGGGGCCTCGGCATCCTTGTTGATCGCCACGATGACCTTGCTGTCCTTCATGCCGGCCAGATGCTGGATGGCGCCCGAAATGCCGGCGGCGATGTAGAGCTGGGGTGCGACGATCTTGCCGGTCTGGCCGACCTGCCAGTCGTTGGGCGCGTAGCCCGCGTCCACCGCGGCGCGGCTGGCGCCCAGGGCTGCGCCGAGCTTGTCGGCCAGCGGCGTCATCACGTCGTTGAACTTCTCGGCGCTGCCCAGGGCGCGGCCACCGGAGACGATGATCTTGGCGGCGGTGAGTTCGGGACGGTCGCTCTTGGCGATCTCGCTGCCCAGGAACTTGCTCTTGCCGTCGTCGGCTGCGGCGGTCGCCGTCTCCACGGTGGCGCTGCCGCCGGTGGCCGCAGCCGGGTCAAAGCCCGTGGTGCGCACGGTGATGACCTTGGTGGCGTCGAGCGCCTGCACGGTGGCAATCGCGTTGCCGGCGTAGATCGGGCGCTCGAAAGTGTCGTGGCTGATCACCTTGGTCACGTCGGAGAGTTGGGCCACGTCCAGATGGGCGGCCACGCGGGGTGCGACGTTCTTGCCGCTGGCGGTGGCCGGGAACAGGATGTGGCTGTAGCTGGCTGCGATGGCGAGCACTTGCGCAGCCACGTTCTCGGCCAGGCCGTGTTCGAAGCCGGGCGCATCGGCGTGGATCACCTTGCTCACGCCGGCGATCTGCGCGGCGGCGGCAGCGGCGGCACCGGCGTTGTGCCCGGCAATCAGCACGTGCACCTCACCGCCGCATTGGGCGGCAGCGGCCACGGTGTTCAAGGTCGCGCCCTTGACGGAAGCGTTGTCGTGTTCGGCAATAACAAGTGCGGTCATGTCGGCAATTCCTTAAAACCCAATGCAGTTCGAGAGAGGTGACTTGTTCAAGGAACCCGCGGAACTGGCTTTGCCAAGCCGCAGGGTTCGCCCCTGGGGGTGACGCCGCAGGCGGCGCGGGGGAAATCAAATGACTTTGGCTTCATTCTTGAGTTTGTCGACGAGGGCAGCCACATCGGCCACCTTGATGCCCGCGCCACGCTTGGGCGGCTCGCTGACCTTGAGCGTCTTGATGCGCGGCGTCACGTCCACACCGAGGTCTTCGGGCTTGACGATGTCGAGCTGCTTCTTCTTGGCCTTCATGATGTTGGGCAGCGTCACGTAACGCGGCTCGTTCAGCCGAAGGTCGGTGGTGATGACGGCGGGCAAGGTGATCGACAGGGTTTCCGAACCCCCGTCGACTTCGCGTGTGACGGAGGCCTTGCCGTCGGCCACTTCCACCTTGCTGGCAAACGTGGCCTGCGGCAGGCCGGCGAGCGCGGCGAGCATCTGGCCGGTCTGGTTGCAGTCGTCGTCGATCGCCTGTTTGCCCAGGATGATCAGACCGGGCTGTTCCTTGTCGACCAGCGCCTTGAGCAGCTTGGCCACGGCCAGGGGCTGCAGTTCTTCGGTGGTTTCCACCAGGATGGCGCGGTCGGCGCCGATGGCCATGGCGGTGCGCAGGGTTTCCTGGCACTGGGTGACGCCGCAGGAGACAGCGATCACCTCGGTGACCACGCCCTTCTCCTTCAAACGAACCGCTTCTTCCACTGCGATCTCGTCAAACGGGTTCATGCTCATCTTGACGTTGGCGATGTCCACGCCCGTGCCGTCGCTCTTGACGCGCACCTTGACGTTGTAATCCACCACGCGTTTGACGGGGACGATGACCTTCATGCTGGGTTGCTCCTGCTGTTGTGGAAAGGGACGCGCGAATTGACGTGCACGTCAACTCGGGGATTGTATGCCCGGGCCTCTGCCAGGGGCGATCAAGCGCGGGACAAACCGGGGGGGATAAAAATAGAACGACCGTGCTTTTTGGCGATTATAGGGGAACCCCCGTATCCCACAAAGACCTTATTTGCAGGCCGACGGCCCTCCATGCAGCGAATTCACCGACCGGAGGGTCGGTGAATTCGGGTAAGTCATGAGACAACGGGCGCAGGAAGTGACCTACATTCATTTTTGTCAATATGTTTATGTTGAGCAACCATCTGACGCTCACCCAAAGGAGTCACCGCATGAAGTCACGTTCCCTTGTCGCCATCGCCCTGTCCACCACCCTGCTGGCCAGCGGCCTGGCGTCTGCGCAGACGGTTTTCACCGTTTCGAGCTGGCTGCCGCCCACCCACACGCTGAGCACCTCGCAAAAGACCTGGTGCGACATGCTGGAGAAGGACAGCGCAGGCCGCATGAAGTGCAACATCCTGCCCAAGGGAGTGGTCGCTGCGCCGGGCACCTTCGACGCCGTGCGTGACGGCCTGGCCGACATTTCCTACACGGTGGACGGATACACCCCCGGCCGCTTCATCAACACCCAGGTCGCCGAGTTTCCGTTTCTCGGCAACAACGCGGTGGCCACGTCGGTGGCCTACCAGCGCATTTACAGCAAACACTTTGCCCCGCTGGGCGAGCACCGCGGCGTGAAGGTGCTGGCGGTGTTCACCCACGGCCCCGGCGTGATCTTCAACAGCAAGAAGCCGGTGACATCCGCCGCCGAAGCTGCCAGCCTGAAGTTCCGCATCGGTGGTGGCAACATCAACGAACTCTCCAGGGCAATGGGCTGGAACACCACGCTCAAGGCGGCGCCCGAATCGTTCGAACTGCTCTCCACCGGCGTGATGGACGGCACCTTCTTTCCCGACGAATCGATCGCTTCGTTCAAGCTCAGCATGATCAAGCACGCCACCGACTTCCCCGGTGGCCTGTACAACACCAGCTTCGTGTTCATGATGAACCCGGCCAAGTACAACGCCCTGTCGGCACAGGACAAGGCCGTGGTGGACAAACTCTCGGGCGAACCTGCCGCACGCCTGTTCGGCGAAGGCTGGGACAAGGTTGACGCGGCCAGCCGCGAATTGCAAAAGGCCCAGGGCGTCTCGCGCGTCACCGCCAATCCGGCCTTCGTGAAGGCCGTGATGGACAAGCAGGACTACCTGGAGACCAAATGGGCGGCCAGCGCCCAGGTCAAGGGCCTGCAAAATCCCAAGGGTGTGCTGGCCGAATTCCGTTCGGAAATCGCCAAGGTAAAGTGACCCTCCAGGCGGCCCCTGTGTGGCCGCGCCGGGCCGGCTGAGCACAGCGCGCAGCCGGCCTTTTCACATCAAGATCCAACATGCTCAAGAAGCTCGACAGTGCACTGCGCTGGTCCACCGGACTCATGGCCGCCATGGCCTTGTTTGCCCTCATGTGGCTCACGCTGGTCGATGTCACCGGCCGCAAGTTTTTCAGCAACTCGGTGCCCGGTGGACTCGAGATCACCGAGATCCTCATGGTGATCGTGATCTTCGGCGCATTGCCCATGGTGTCCTGGCGCGGCGAACACGTGGTGTTCGACACGCTCGACGCATTGATTCCGGACTGGCTGCGCGAGATCCAGGCCCGGGTGGTCCATCTGATCTGCGCGGCGACGTTCGGCTTCCTCGGACGACTCATGCTCATGCGCGCAGACCGCTTTGCGGAATACGGTGACACCACCGTGCACCTGCAACTGTCCATCGCCCCGGTGGCCTGGCTCATGGCGGCTCTGCTGGGTCTGACCGGTCTGGTGCACCTGCTCTTCGTGTTTGTGAAGGCCCCGGTGCCCGAGCACATCCCCTTCCCCGCCGCTGCAGACAGGACCGCCCCATGATCGAAGCCTTCCTGGGTTTCCTGGCCGTGTTCTTCATGGCCTTCCTGCGCATTCCGCTGGCCGTGGCCATGGCCATCGCAGGCATGGTGGGCATGGGCTTGATGCGGGGCTGGACGCCGGCTTTCGCCAGCACCAGCCAGGTCATCTTCGAGACCGGCTTTCACTACGTGCTCTCGGTCATCCCGCTGTTCGTGCTGATGGGCAACCTGGTGGCCCGCGCCGGCATGGCACGCGAGTTGTTCACCGCCGCCAATTCCTTCGTCGGTCACCGCAAGGGCGGCCTGGCCATGGCCAGCATCATCGCCTCGGGTGGCTTCGGCTCGATCTGCGGCTCCTCGATCGCCACCGCAGCCACGATGACGCGCGTGGCCTACCCGGAGATGAAGGGCCACGGCTACAAGGACACGCTGGCCACCGGCGCCATTGCCGCCGGTGGAACGCTGGGCATCCTCATCCCGCCGTCCACCATTCTGGTCATCTACGGAATCATCACCGAGACCGACATCGGCAAACTGTTCGTCGCCGGCATCCTGCCGGGCCTGGTCGCCATCACCTGCCTGTGCCTGGGCGTGGTCTACGTGACCTGGCGCGATCCGGCAGCCGGTCCACGCGCCGAGCGCTTCACCTGGGCGCAGCGGCTCAGGGCCATCCGGGGCATCTGGGGCGTGGTGGTCCTGTTCGGCATGGTGATCGGCGGCATCTACGGGGGCGTCTTCACCGCCACCGAAGGAGCGGGCGTGGGCGCAGCGGGCGCCTTCTTCTTTGCACTGCTGAGGGGCTCGCTCACGCCGCGGGTGCTGATGGACATCCTGGTGGAGAGCACGCGCACCACCGCCATGCTGTTCACCATCCTGATCGCCGCAATGATCTTCACCAACTTCATCAACTTCACCACCATGCCGGGTGACCTGCGCGACTTCGTGCTGCAGTTCAGCCCGAACCCGGTGATGGTGGTGATCATGATGATGGGCATCTACCTGATGCTGGGCATGGTGATGGAAGAACTGGCCATCGTGCTGCTGACCATCCCGGTGTTTTTCCCCGTGATCGTTGGCCTGGGTTTCGACCCGGTGTGGTTCGGCATCCTGATCGTCACCATCGTGGAGATCGGCATGATCTCGCCGCCGGTGGGCCTGAACCTCTTCGTGATCAATTCGCTGCTGCCCAATGTGAAGCTGGGCACCATCTACCGCGGCGTCTGGCCCTTCGTGATGGCTGATGTCGCGCGCCTGGGCATCCTGATCGCCTTTCCCGCCATCTCGTTGTGGCTACCGGGCTTCATGAACCGCTGACGCCGGACTGTTGCCGTCGGTGGGCGGCGGCTTGATGTGCAGCACGCGCTGCGGGTACGGAATCTCGATGCGGTGCTCACGCAGCGCCTGCAACACCTTGCGGTTGATCAGCGAGCGGATGTTGAGCGTGCCGTTTTCCGGGTCTGCAATCCAGTAGCCCAGGGTGAACTCCAGGCCATCGGCGCCGAAGTTGGACAAGGCCACCGAGGGCCCGGGGTCCTTGAGCACGCGCTCCTGGCTCAAGGCCGCATCCTTGAGCAGTTCCATCACCTGCTCCACGTTGCTCTCGTAGCCCACCGACACCACGGTGGACTGCCACAGCCGGTCGTCGGCGAGTGACAGGTTCTCGACGCGGTTGATGATCAGCAACTCGTTGGGCACGATGGACTCACGGCCCGTGATGGAGCGGATCACGGTGTAGCGCGCATTGATGTCGGTGATGATGCCTTCGAAGTTGTCGACCCGCACGTTGTCGCCGATGCGCATGCTGCGCTCGGCGAGGATCACGAAGCCGCTGACGTAGTTGGACGCGAGCTTCTGCAGGCCGAAACCAATGCCCACGCCGATGGCGCCGCCGAGCACCGACAGCGCGGTGAGGTCAATGCCGACCGCCGAGAGCGCGATGATGAGGCCGAAGAACATCAGCAGGGCCCGCGTCGCATTGCTCACCGCCTTGCGCAGTGACAGGTCGCCGCCGACCGCCTTGCGCAGCAGACGTGTCTCGATGGCCGAGGACACCCACAGCGACAGGATCAGCACCGCACCGGCGGTGAGGATGCCTTCGATCATGGTGCGCAGGCTCAGGGTGGTGGAGCCGATCTTCCAGGTGATCTGGTCCAGCTCGGACAGCACCACCGGCAGCAGGCCGCTCACCCACAGCACCATGGCCAGCCACGCCACCCAGGAAATGGTGCGTTCCATCACCCGCACCCAGGGCGCCGTGGCAAACGCCACCTGCAGCACCTTCACGCCCACACGGATCACCACCAGCGACACCAGCACCGGAATGGCCACCTTGAACGCCGCCAGCGGCAGACGTTCCAGCAGCAGCGCACGCGCCACGTAGGCCAGCGTGAGCAGCAGCAGCGGAAACATCACGCCGTCGATCAGGCGCCGGCCGAACAGCACCGAGGCGCGCTCCTCCTGCATGCCCAGGGCGCGGCGCAGCAGCCAGGTGACGCCCAGGGCCGCAGCGATGCACAAGGCGATCACCCCGAGCTCGGTCAACACCGTGGGCTGGGTGAAAGCCGCGAGCCAGAGGCCGAAGTCGTCGATGGGTTTCGGAGCAGCGGTGGACGTGGTGGCCATGGGGAGAACGTTGCGTTGGAAGGTCAGGTGCGCCAGCCCGGCGCCCGTTTGTCGATGAAGGCCTGCACACCTTCTTGCGCCACCTCGTGCGCCATGTTGCAGGCCATGGTCTGGCCGGCAAGCTGGTAGGCCGCCTCGATGCCGGTCTCCAGCTGGCGGTAGAACAGGGCCTTGCCCATGGCGAGCGCCTCGGGCGGTTTGGCCAGGATGCGCTCCACCAGGGTGGCCACGGCCGTGTCGAGCGCATCCAGCGTCGACACCCGGTTGACCAGGCCCCGCTGGCGGGCCTCGTCGGCCGAAATGAAGTCGCCCGTGAGCAACATCTCCATGGCCTGTTTGGGCAGGATGTTGCGCGACAGGGCCACCCCCGGCGTGGCACAGAACAGGCCCACGTCGATGCCGTTGACGCCAAAGCTCGCGTTCTCGCTCGCCACGGCCAGGTCGCACTGGGCCACCAGCTGGCAGCCGGCTGCGGTGGCCAGGCCCTGCACGCGCGCGATCACCGGCACCGGCAGCTGGCGGATGGCCAGCATGAGCCGGGAGCAGCGCGCAAACAGCGCCTGGTAGTAGCCGTGCTCGGGATGGGCGCGCATTTCCTTGAGGTCGTGGCCGGCACAAAAAGCCTTGCCGCTGGCGCCGATCACCACCACCCTAGCCTGCGCATCGGCCGCCACGGCATCGATGGCCGCCTGCAACGCGCCCAGCATGGCCTCGGACAGCACGTTGAAGCTGCGCGGGGTGTTCAGGGTCAGGGTGTGCACACCGCGGTCGTCGCGGGTCTGAAGAAGGATGTCGTCCGCAGCGCTCAGGCGGGACGTTTCGGGTGCTGTGCTCATGCAGCGGATTGTCGGGGATTCCCGGGACAGCTGCCGCCCGGCGGCCGGGCGATCAGACGTCGGCCAGCGCCCGCAGGTGCGCTTCGACGCTGCGGCCCAGCGCACTCAGCGCGTAGCCGCCCTCCAGGCAACTCACGATGCGGCCTTTGGAATGGCGATTCGCCACTTCCTTGATCCGCATCGTCATCCAGGCGTAGTCCTGCTCGACCAGGCCGAGCTGCCCCATGTCGTCTTCGCGGTGGGCATCGAACCCCGCACTGATGAAGATCATCTGGGGCTTGTGGGCGTCGAGCCGCGGGATCCAGGTCATGTCGATCAGTTCGCGGATGTCCATGCCCTTGGTGTAGGCCGGCACCGGCAGGTTGAGCAAGTTGGCCGCGGTGGCGTGCTCCCACACCGGGTAGAACGGGTGCTGGTAGAAGCTGCACATGAGGATGCGCTCGTCGCCGGCCACGATGTCTTCGGTGCCGTTGCCGTGGTGCACATCAAAATCAATGATGGCCACGCGTTTCAAGCCGTGGCGTTCCAGCGCGTACTTGGCGGCCACCGCCACGTTGTTCACGAAGCAGAAGCCCATGGCCTGGTTGCGCGTGGCGTGGTGGCCGGGCGGACGAACCGCACAAAAGGCGTTGGGCATCTCGCCCGCCATCACCGCGTCGGTGGCATCGATGGCGGCGCCGGCGGCCATCAGGATCGCGTCCCAGCTGTGAACGTTGATGGAGGTGTCGGGATCGACCTGCGCATGGCTCGGTCCGCCAGCCTGGATGTCGTCGCGCAGGTTGTCGCTCAAACCGCGCAAGGAAGCCAGATGCATGCGCCCGTGCGCGAGTTCGAGGTCGGCCATCGAGGCGGCTGTGGCCTCGCGGCGCTCCAGCGCGACGTCGAGTCCGCTCATGAGCAAGCGGTCCTCGATGGCGTCCAGACGCTCAGGGCATTCCGGGTGGCCGGCGCCCATTTCGTGTCTCCAACATTCCCTGTGGGTGAAATACCCGGTGGCCTGGCCCATGGCGGTTTTACGGTAAGGTTCGCGGCATGCAAGCCGACACAAAAATTCAACAGTTGCTGAACCAGCTTAACACGGTGATCGTGGGCAAATCCAGGCAGGTTTCCGACTGTGTGGCCTGCCTGCTGGCGGGTGGGCACCTGTTGATCGAAGACGTGCCGGGGGTCGGCAAAACCACGCTGGCGCATGCGCTGGCCCGCTCTTTCGGGCTGCAGTTCTCCCGCGTGCAGTTCACCGCCGACCTGATGCCTTCCGACCTGGTGGGCGTGTCGATCTACGAACGCGGGCGCGAGGGTTTTGTGTTCCACCCCGGTCCGGTGTTTGCTCAGGTGCTGCTGGCCGACGAAATCAACCGCGCCAGCCCCAAGACCCAGAGCGCCTTGCTCGAAGCGATGGAAGAGAAGCAGGTGACGGTGGAGGGCGAGACCCGCGCCCTGCCCGAACCCTTCTTCGTGATCGCCACGCAGAATCCGCACGACCAGTTGGGCACCTACGCACTGCCCGAATCGCAACTCGACCGTTTCCACATGCGACTGTCGATCGGTTACCCCGACCGGGCGGCCGAACGTGAGCTGCTGCGAGGCCAGGACCGCCGCGACATGCTCGACAAGCTGCCGCCCGCGCTCACACCGGCCGACCTCGCCGCGCTGCAGCACACGGTGAGTCAGGTGCACACCGCCGAGCCGGTGCTGGAGTACCTGCAGGACCTGGTGGCCGCCACACGCAACGGGCAGTGGTTTGCGCAAGGTCTGTCGCCGCGCGCCGCGCTGGCGGTGGTGCGTTCGGCCAAGGCCCAGGCCTACCTGAGCGGGCGCGACTACGTGGCGCCCGACGACATCGCCGCCATCCTGCCGCAGACGGTGGCGCACCGCCTGATTCCGGTGCGGGATGCGGGGCGCGGGCCGGTGGAGCAGGTGCGCGCATTGCTCGAAGCGGTCCCCCTGCCCTGAGCAATGGACAGCCCCCGAAGCGCCTTCGGAGCCACCCCCCGGGCGGCAGCACCAGCGGCCTGGCAGAGCCGGCTCCACGGTGCCCCGGGTTGGCGTCAGCCCCTGCGATACCTGCGCGCCCGACTCCAGGCCTGGTGGCACAACCGCCTGCCCCGGTCGGACACGCTCACGCTGACCCAGCGCAACGTCTACATCCTGCCCACCCGGGCGGGCTGGATGCTGGGCATCACCTTGCTGCTGCTGCTGGTGGCCAGCATCAACTACCAGCTCAACCTCGGCTACCTGCTCACCTTCTTGCTGGCTGGCAGCGCGGTGGTGGGCATGCACGTGTGCCACGGCAACCTGCGCGGCCTCACGCTGCTGCTCACGCCACCCGAGCCGGTGCACGCCGGCCAGGCGGTGGCGCTGACCTTGCGCCTGTCCAGCGAGCGCAAGCGCATGCGTTACGGCATCGGCATGGGCGTGATCGGCGCCGACCCGGCGCACGCCCCGCTGGCCTGGACCGACGTGCCGGCACAGGGCAGCGCCCACCTGCAGGTGGGCTTTGCGTCGCCCGAACGCGGCCTGCACCCGCTGCCGCCGCTGACCGCACAGACCCTGTTTCCGCTGGGCACCTTCCGCGTCTGGACCGTGTGGCGTCCGGCCTCGGGTGTGTTGATTTACCCGGAACCCGAAAGCCACCCGCCGCCCTTGCCGCCGGGCGAAGCGCAAGCCGGCCATTCGGGCGCGGCGCGCGTGCAGAGCACCGGTGAGTTCGACGGCGTGCGCGCCTACCGGCGCGGCGATCCGCTCAAGGCGGTGGTGTGGCGCAAGGCCGCGCAGGCGTTCTCGTCGGGCCGCGACGACCTGGTGAGCCGCGATGCCCTGTCGCACCAGCGGCAACAGCTTTGGCTCGACCATGCACAGTGCGGTGGCGCAGGCCTTGAGGCGCGGCTGTCACGACTGACAGCCTGGGTGCTCATGGCAGACCGGCAGGGACTCGACTACGGCCTGCGTGTGCCCGGCCGGGAAATCGCACCCGACCAGGGACCGGGCCACCGCGCGCGTTGTCTGGAGGCGCTGGCGATATGTTGAACACGCAAGCACCGGGGCTCGCTGACACGCCACGCCGCTCCGGGGGGCAGCAGCACGCGCCATGGTGGAACATGGGGGCCACACTGCCCCGCGACACACGCGACACCTTGTTTCTGCTCGTCGTCATCGGCTGGGTGGCCTTGATGCAGGTGGGCCACACGCCCTGGTGGTGCACCGCGCTCACCGTGGGCGTGCTGGCGTGGCGCACCACACTGGCCTTACGCGGGCTCCCACTGCCCGGCTGGCCGGTGCGTGTGGGCCTGCTCTGCATCACGCTGGTCGCCACCTTCATGACGCACAGCACCCTGCTCGGGCGCGACCCGGGCGTCACGCTCATCGTGGTGCTGCTGGCACTCAAGACGCTGGAGATGCGCGCCCGGCGCGACGCCTTCGTGGTGTTCTTCCTGGCCTTCTTCACCCTGCTGACCCACTTTTTCTATTCACAGTCACTGCTCACGGCCGCGGGCATTCTGGTGGCGCTGCTGGGCCTGCTCACCGCGCTGGTCAACGCCCACATGCCGGTGGGCCGCCCGCCACTGTCGCAGGCCGCGCGCATCGCGGGCGGCATGGCGCTCATGGGGGCGCCCATCATGCTGGTGCTGTTTCTGCTGTTCCCGCGACTGTCGCCGCTGTGGGGTGTGCCGGGGCAGGACGAAACCGGGCGCAGCGGCCTTTCGAGCTCCATGAAGGTGGGCCAGATCGCCGAACTCGTGCTCGACGACAGCATCGCCTTTCGCGTGCGCTTCGAAGGCCCGCCGCCGCCGCAGGGCCAGCTGTATTTCCGCGGGCCCGTGCTCAGCAGCTTCGATGGCGACGAGTGGCAGGAGCTGCGTTCGGGCTTTCCGGCCTCGATGGCGCTGCCCGCCGACCTGCAGGTGGCGGGCGAGCCGGTGCGCTACGACGTGACCATGGAGCCCAACCGCCGGCCGTGGTTGTTCGTGATGGAGTCCACCCCGGTGGCGCCCGAACTGCCCGACAACGCGGTGCGCATGAGCAACGAGCTGCAGTGGTTCACGCGGCGGCCCCTGAACACCCTGGTGCGCTACAGCGCCGTGAGCTACCCCGATTTCCGCCACGGTCCAGCAACCCAGGTGGTGGCGCTGCAAGACCAGATCGACCTGCCTGCGGGCTTCAACCCGCGCACGCTGGCGCTGGCGCAGGAGCTGCGGCGCGAACACGGCGCCGGCCCCGACGCCAACCCCAAGTTGATCGAGGCCGCCATGAACCGCCTGCGCACCGGCGGCTACACCTACACGCTGGAGCCCGGCGTGTTCGGACCCAACACGGCCGACGAGTTCTGGTTCGACAAGCGCCAGGGCTTCTGCGAGCACATCGCCAGCAGCTTCGTCATCCTGATGCGTGCGCTCGACATTCCGGCGCGCATCGTCACCGGCTACCAGGGCGGTGAAATCAACGGCGTGGACGGCTACTGGACGGTGCGACAGCGCGACGCCCACGCCTGGACCGAGGTCTGGCTGCAAGGCCAGGGCTGGGTGCGTGTGGACCCGACATCGGCGGTGGCGCCCGGGCGCGTGGGCTCGTTCGAGCGACTGCGCGCACCCCAGGGCGCGCTGGCCGGAGCCATCGGCAACCTCAATCCCGACCTCACCGCGCAGTTGCGCGCCGCCTGGGAAGCCGTGAACAACAGCTGGAACCAGTGGGTGCTGAACTACACCCAGGGCCGCCAGCTCGACCTGCTGAAGAACCTCGGGTTCGAGTCGCCCAGCTGGACCGACCTGGCCTACGTGCTGATCGCCGTGGTGGTTGTCGTGAGCCTGCTCGGCGCTGCCTGGACGCTGTGGGAGCGCCAGCAACACGACCCCTGGCTGCGCCTGCTTCGCCAGGCCCGCACCCGGCTGCACAAGCTGGGCGTGGAGAGCGCCGAGCACACGCCGCCCCGCGAACTGGCCCAACGCGTGCACGACCGCTGGGGCCATGCCGGCGCGGCTGCGCCGCTTGCACAATGGCTGCTGCGGCTCGAAGCCCAGCGCTATGCGCGCCCCGGCGCCGCCGGGGCCACCCTGGCCAGCCTGCAACGCGAATTCGAGCGAATGTCATGGCCCAAAAGCACCGACACCTGACACCCGACCCCGACACCCGACCCCAAGGCACCCCTTGTCATCCCCCCCGCGTCAGAATAGTTGTCGCCCCGATAGAACCAAGAACCTGGGGGCGG
>NZ_JAUCZG010000042.1 GCF_030373225.1 Hydrogenophaga sp.
CCACCCTCGTTCATTGAAACCCAGGGTGTTGCACTTCACTTTTGAATCCGCCCAGGCATTCACGCGCTGTTGAGCATTGGCGTGGCGAGCCTCATCGCGGCCCTGATGTTTTTCGTCTGGTACCCCGAGCCGTACCGCTCCTTGTCAGGCGGCTTGCAACTGTTCATGATCCTTGTGCTCGTGGACGTGACGCTGGGGCCCTGCGCCACGCTGGTGGTATCCAGTCCGCGCAAGCCGGCACGTGAGTGGCGGACCGACATGGCTCTCGTCGTGCTGCTGCAGTTGGCGGCGCTTGGTTTCGGCATGTGGACCGTGTATCAGGCCAGGCCTGTCTACCTCGCCTTCGAGATCGATCGCTTCCGTACCATCCACGCAGTCGATGTGCCGGCCTCTTGGCTGTCGAGGGCGCCGCCCGGCTTCCAGTCACTGCCCATCCTGGGACCGAAACGGGTGGCCGTGCGTCCATTCAGGGACGAGCAGGAGCGGATCAATGCCACACTGGCCGCGTTGAGTGGCGTTTTCCTGGGTGCCCGGCCGGACCTGTGGATGCCCTACGAAGACGCTGTTCAGAGGGTGCTTGAAGAGGCAAAGCCCATCGAAGGATTTTTGTCACAGCAGCCTGCCCACCACTCGTTGATCCTCAAGGCCATCGAGGCCGCGAAACTGACTCAGGGCGAGGTGTTGTACCTCCCGTTGGCCGGACGCCAGGATTTTTGGACCGTCCTGCTCAATGCTCGCACGGGAGAGCCTTTCGCCTATTTGCCGATCGATCCCTATGGGCCTTGAGCGATCAATCGGTATCGAAGAATCGGGGCAGGCAGGCTGATGAACAGCGACGATGGGGCAATGTTCTTGCCGATGCACTGAGCTCAGTCGGCAACAAACCGCCCACTCTTCCCCCCGCTCTTCTCCATCAACCGCACCCCCCCGATCACCATTCCCCGGTCCACCGCCTTGCACATGTCGTAGATGGTGAGCAACGCAACCGAAACGGCGGACAGGGCTTCCATTTCGACGCCGGTCTGACCGGTGCATTCGGCGGTGGCGCGGCACAGCACGCTGTGGGTGGCGGGCTCGATGTCGAATTCGACGGCCACGCGGGTCAGCGCGATCGGGTGGCACAGTGGAATGAGGTCGCTGGTCTTTTTGGCGGCCTGGATGCCGGCGATGCGGGCGATGCCGAGCACGTCGCCCTTTTTGGCATTGCCGGCCTGGATCAGCGCCAGGGTCTCGGGCCGCATGGTGATGCGGCCTTCGGTCAGGGCCACGCGACGGGTGTTGGCTTTGTCGCCCACGTCGACCATGTGGGCCTGGCCCTGGGCATCGAAGTGGGTGAGCGGGCTGGACGCGGGGTCCGAAGGGGTTTCGTTTGTAACAGGCATCGGGTGTGTTTTGCTTGGCCTTGACTGAACCGTGGCGGCTTGGCGGCATCATACGGCGATGCGTTTCACTCTCGTGCCCAACCGGTCGAACCCTTCGGCGTCAGCGCGCGGCCACGGCCTCTGGGCCGGCGGCCTGCTTGCCCTGGCCTGTGCCTTGTTGCCGGTCTCGCTGTCGAACGCTCAGGTCGCCGCCGATGCAACGGGCCAGTCTGCGCTGCCGAGCCTCGGCGGTGGTGACGGCATCTCGATCGCAGCCGAGCGCCGCCTGGGCGACCGCATCGCCCGCTCGATCTACCAGGATCCGGACTATCTCGACGACCCTTTGCTGGTCGATTACCTGCAGTCGATCTGGCAGCCGCTGCTGGGATCGGCGCGGGCGCGGGGAGATGTGCCGCCCGAGCTGGCCGAGCGCATGGCGTGGGAACTGATGATCTCGCGCGAGCGCACGGTGAACGCCTTTGCCTTGCCGGGTGGCTACCTGGGGGTGAACCTGGGTCTGCTCGCGGTCACGGAGCGGCCAGAGGAGCTGGCCTCGGTGCTGGCGCACGAGCTCAGCCATGTGTCGCAGCGGCACATTGCGCGGCTGATCTCGCGCGAGGAGCGCATGGCACCGTGGATGATGGGCGCCATGATTCTTGGCGCGCTGGCCGCCGGTTCCAACGCGCAGGTGGCCAGCGCGGCCATTGCGGGCAGCACGGCGGTGGCGGCGCAGTCGCAGCTGAACTTTTCGCGCGACATGGAGCGTGAGGCAGACCGCGTGGGCTTCGGCGTGCTCTCGGGCGCCGGCTTCGATGGCCAGGGGTTTGTGAGCATGTTCGACAAACTGCAACATGCCTCGCGACTGAACGACGACGGCGCGTTTCCCTACTTGCGCAGCCATCCGCTGAGCAGCGAGCGCATTGCCGACATGCGCGCGCGCTTGCCGCAAGGTCCTGTGGCCATCAACCCGTCCCCTGTCAACCTGCCTGTTGCACCGGCCACCGGTGCAGTGGCGGCCTCGCTGAACCTGGACCTGCCCGGCATTCGCGCGGGCACCTCCATGGCGCCGGCAGCACCCGGTCGGCCAGGCCCGGGCGTGGCCTTGCACTCGCTCATGTCTGCGCGCGCGAAGGTGCTCGCCGAAAGCGGACCCGACCGTCTGCGCAGCTGGTTGCAGGTGGGTCAGGGCCCGGGGGCCGCACCGGGCCAACGTTATGCGGCCAGCATGGCGGCCTCGCGCCTGGGCCAGCGCGACCGCGCCCTGGAGCTGGCGCAACAGCTGCGCGACACGGTCACGCCCGACATCCGTTTTGTGGCCGACGCCCTGATGCTGGAGCTGCTGCTTTCGCCGTCCAACGGGGCCGCCAAGCCCGCGCAATCCGCGTTGCTCGCCGAACTTCGTGATCGGTCGCTCGCAGGCACGTCGCGAGCGGCGGTCATGCTCGGCGCGCAGGCTGCGATTGCCACCGGGGAGTCGCAACGGGCCGTGAGCCGGCTGCAAAGCTGGGTGGTGCTGCAGCCGCGCGATGCGTTGGCCTGGCAGACGCTGGCCCGCGCCTACCAGTCGCAGGGACAGGCGCTGCGCGCGGTCAGGGCAGAAGCCGAAGCGCGGGCCGCTCAGCTGGACTACGCCGGCGCGGTGGACCGCTTCCGAGCCGCGCAGTCCTTGCCGATGGCCCAGCGCAACGCCGACTCGATGGAGATGGCGATCGTGGACAGCCGCCGGCGCGACGTGGAGGTGCTGCTGCGCGAGAGCGTGCTGGAAGACGAGGACAACAAGCGCTGATCGCGCCCGCCGGGCCAGGCGCAGGTCAGCGAATCGTCTTGAGTGCTGCGTCCACCACCAGCATGAGCGCCGAGTAGATCAGCGACCCGAGCATCGCGGCCCAGAAGCCGTTGACGCCGAAGCCGTCCATGAGGCTGGCCGCGGCCCAGAACAGCAGGGCGTTGATGACGAACAGGAACAGGCCCAGCGTGATCACCGTCACCGGCAGGGTGAGGATCACGAGCACCGGGCGCAACACCACGTTGAACAGGCCGATCACCGCGGCGGCAATGAGTGCCGCGGTGAAGCTCTGGATCTGCACGCCGGGGTAGAGGTAGGCCACCAGCAGCAGGGCGCAGGCTGCGAGCAGCCATTTGACGATGAGTTTCATGGCGCCAGCATAGCAGCGCCCGCTCGTCAGGCCTCAGTGGGCCGGGGCGCCTTTGGCCTGCCGCGACGCCACGAACTTGCCGATGGCCAGCACCAGCAGCGCACCGGCGACCGAAGCACCGTACTTGACCACGTCGGTCTGTGGCAGTTTGAACATCCACTGCCATTTGTCCGGATTGGCCATGACCGGGTCGGACACCAGCATGCCGCCGGCGATCCAGCCCAGCAGCATGCCGCCGGCGATGATGATCATGGGGAACCGGGCCATGAGCTTGATGACCAGCTGGCTGCCCCAGACGATGATGGGAATGGAGATCAGCAGACCCAGCACCACCAGCAGCATCTGGTGGTCACCGGCGTTCTGGGCGGCGCCCGCGATGGCGATCACGTTGTCCACGCTCATCACCAGGTCGGCCACGATGATGGTCTTGATGGCGGCCAGCAGCTTGTCGCTGGTGGCCAGTTCGCCATGGCCCTCCTCGTCGGGTGCGATCAGCTTGATGCCGATCCAGACCAGCAGCAGCGCACCCACGAATTTGAGCCACGGCAAGGCCAGCAGTGTCATGGCGAAGAAGATCAGGATGACGCGCAGGACGATGGCGCCTGCGGTGCCCCAGATGATGCCCTTGGTGCGCTGGGCGGGCGGCAGCTTGCGGCAGGCCAGCGCGATCACGACCGCGTTGTCGCCTCCCAGCAGGATGTCGATCATGATGATCTGCCCGAGGGCGATCCAGAACGCAGGCGAAGTCACGAAATCCATAAGTTCTCTTGGTCAGATGTTGGGAAGAGCAGGGCGCAAGACACTTCGTGATGACCAGGACCCATCGACTCACCTGCGCGGGCGCCGGACCGTGATTGTAGGGGTCGGCACCCGTTTTCTCCTGTAAGCAGTTCCCACAGACGCGACGGCGCGATGGCCCCCAAGGGGCTGCGGCGCGATCAAGGTGGCTATGATCGTCCTCCCTCAAGAGACCCACCATGGCCGGCATCCACATCACCGACATCGAAGCCGCGATCAACCACTGGCGCGCCCTCGCGCCGTCGCCCGACGGTGTTTCACTGCCCGGGCCGACCCGCGCGCTGGCCGAGGTCTATGCCCTGATGGTGTTCTTTCGCGAGACCGAGGCCGACGAAGCGACGCTGCCTGCCGCGGCCCGCGAGGCCTGGCTGGCCTGGTACGACACCACGCCCGACACACCCTGCATCGCGATCTGCTCCACCAGCCAGGGTGACGAGGTGTGCAAGGGCTGCGGACGCACCTTTGACGAAGTCCAGCGCTGGACCGAAATGTCGCCCGGCGAAAAACGCGCGAGCTGGCGTCGCATCACCATCGAGGACGATGCCTGGCGCTTCAACCGCTACGCAGAGCGGGCGCGGTGAAGGGTCGGTCAGGGCGGGTTGCCTCGCTTCACACCCGCCGGGCCAGTTCGGCGGCCTTGCCGGTGTAACTGCCCGGCGTCATGGCCAGCAGCCGGTCTTTCTCCGGAGCCGGAATCTCCAGCCCGCGGATCATCTCGTGCAGGGCCTCGGCCGTCACGGTCTTGCCGCGCGTGACTTCCTTGAGCTTCTCGTAGGCGCCGGACACGCCGTAGCGGCGCATGACGGTCTGGATCGGCTCGGCCAGCACTTCCCAGGCATGGTCCAGGTCGTCGGCCAGCGCTTCTTCGTTGATCTCGAGTTTGCCCAGGCCCACCCCCATCGAGTGGTAGGCCAGCACCGCATAGCCCAGCGCCACGCCCATGTTGCGCAGCACGGTGGAGTCGGTCAGGTCGCGCTGCCAGCGGCTGATGGGCAGCTTTTCGCTGAGGTGGCGCAGCAGCGCGTTGGACAGGCCCAGGTTGCCTTCGGCATTCTCGAAATCGATCGGGTTGACCTTGTGCGGCATGGTCGACGAGCCGATTTCGCCGGCCTTCAGGCGCTGCTTGAAATAGCCCAGGCTGACATAGCCCCAGATGTCGCGCGAGAGGTCGATCAGGATGGTGTTGGTGCGCGCCACCGCATCGAACAGCTCGGCCATGTAGTCGTGTGGCTCGATCTGGATGCTGTAGGGCTGGAAGGTCAGGCCCAGGCCCAGCGGCTCGGGCTGTTCGATCACGTTGCGGCTGAAGGCTTCCCAGTCGAAGTCGGGCCAGGCGCTGAGGTGGGCGTTGTAGTTGCCCACCGCACCGTTCATCTTGCCGAGCAGCTTCACGCCGGCGATCTTCTCGCGCGCAGCACCCAGGCGCACCACCACATTGGCGATCTCCTTGCCCACCGTGGTGGGGCTGGCGGTCTGCCCATGGGTGCGGCTGAGCATGGGCACGGCGGCAAAGGCGTGGGCCATCTCACGCAGCTTGCTGATGACCGCGTCCAGCGAGGGCAGCAGCACGGCGTCGCGCCCACCCTTGAGCTGCAAGGCGTGGCTGGTGTTGTTGATGTCTTCGCTGGTGCAGGCGAAGTGCACGAATTCGGCGGCTTTCTCCAGCTCGGGCCGTGCCTCGAAGCGTGATTTGATCCAGTACTCCACCGCTTTCACGTCGTGGTTGGTGATCTTCTCGATGTCCTTGATCGCCTGGCCGTCGGCCTCGCTGAAGTTCTTCACCAGACCCATGAGGTAGGTGCGCGCGCCCGGCGACAGCGGTTTGAACTCGGCCAGTCCGGCGTCGGAAAGCGCGATGAACCAGGCGATTTCGACCTGCACCCGGCGGTGCATGTAGCCCAGCTCGCTCATGAAGGGGCGCAACTGGCCCAGGCGGCCGGCGTAGCGGCCGTCCAGTGGCGACAGGGCGGAAATGGGTGAGAGGGCTGCAAAAGATGCAGCGGCAGAGGGCGTGGAGGCTGAAGCGGAGGGGGTGGTGGGGCGCATCCGGCGATTGTAGGAGGCGGGGCTTTCAATGTGCCCTGTCAGTCGGACCGAAGGCCGGCTGGCTAAAATCGCGTTCCCACGGGCAACCGTCATCACCCATCCCTCCTCCATGAAACTCATCGGCGCCATCACCAGCCCCTACGTTCGAAAAGTGCGCGTCGTCATGGCCGAGAAGAAGCTGGACTACCACTTCGTCCAGGAAGACGTCTGGTCTGCCGACACCCAGATCGGCACGTCCAACCCGCTGGGCAAGGTGCCTTGCCTGGTCATGGAAGGCGGCGAGGCGGTGTTCGACTCGCGCGTGATCGTTGAATACCTCGACACGCTGTCGCCGGTGGGCAAGCTGATTCCGTCGCAGGGCCGCGAGCGCGCCGAGGTGAAAACCTGGGAGGCACTGGCCGATGGCGTGCTCGATGCCGCCATCCTGGCGCGCCTGGAGTCCACCTGGCCCGGCCGCACCGATCAGCAACGCTGCAATGCCTGGATCGACCGCCAGATGTTGAAGATCGAGGCCAGCCTGAAAAGCATGAGCCAGGGGCTGGGCGACAAGCCGTTCTGCTCGGGCATCCACTTCAGCCTGTCCGACGTGGCCGTGGGCTGCGCGTTGGGCTATCTGGACTTCCGCTTCCCCGTCATCGACTGGCGCACGGCGTACCCGAACCTGGCGCGCCTGGCCGAGAAGCTGAATCAACGCCAGAGCTTCGTCGACAGCCAACCCGACTGATCCCCCCGCGCCGACGGTTCAATTTCAACGGTTGGCTCTTTGTTTGAGCCACCGCATGAAGCGGCCCAGCACGGGGAGTTTTTCGTAGAGTTCTTCGGCCGCGTCCCAATAGTCGCGGTGATCGCTGATCAGGCCTTGCGGCGTCAGCACCAGGTGCGATCCACCACGCACCACCTGCTCGGTGGTGGTGTCGAAGCGCTTGAAGCGGAAGCGGAACTCCCACACCAGAAAACACTGCGTGCCATCCACGATGCGGCTGCCGACCACGAAGCGTGGGTCATGCAGGCTCTCGAACATGTGTCTGAAGACCTGCTCGATCGCCGCGATGCCACGCACTTCGTTGAACGGATCCTTGAATCGGGCCTCGGCCGTGTAGAACTCGCCGATGCGCCCAAGCGACTGTGGCGAGATCGTCTCGAAGTACGCACAGAGCCTGTCCACCGCCAGCCGCGAATCCATGCTCACAACCCGGTGGCGCGGCGCACCGCAGGGAAATAGACGCGGTAGGGCAGGAGGCGCATGAGCTTCATCCAGCGCGTGAAGCGTTTGGGATAGTGCACCTCGAAAACGCCACGGGCCCAGTCTCCGATCATGGCCTGCGCAGCCTGGGGCGGTGTGATCAGCGCGGGCATGGTGAAGTCGTTCTGCGCCGTCAGTGGCGTCTGCACGAAACCCGGGTGCACCACGCTCACGCCCACGCCCAGCGGCTGCAGGTCGAGGTAGAGGTTCTCGGCGAGGTTGGTGAGCGCTGCCTTGGTTGGACCGTAAGCCAGGCTCTTGGGCAGGCCGCGAAAACCGGCCACGCTGCTGATGAGGCTGATGTGGCCCCGGCCACGAGCGCTCATGGCCGGCACCACCCCGTCGAGCACATGCAGCGCGCCCAGGTAGTTGATGTCCATGTGCCGCTTGAGGTCGGCCATGTCCATCTCGGTGGCGCGCATTTCGCGGTAGTGGCCCGCGCAGTACACCACCAGATCGAGCGGACCCTGAGCCAGGATGTCGCGCGCGGTGGCGCTCACGGCGGCGGCGTCGGTCACGTCCAGCGGCCAGGCCTGCGCAGCCGGGTGGTTCAGCACGAAGCGTTCCAGCGCCTCCTTGCTGCGCGCCGACACCAGCACCTGCGCGCCCAGCGCGTGCAGGGCGGACGCGGTGGCCTCGCCGATGCCGCTGGACGCTCCCACCAGCCACACCCGCAGGCCGCGCCAGTCGGTGATGGGTGGGTTCATGGGCTTGAACAGGGAAAAGCCCCGCGGCGCAGCGGCTTGCGGGGACGTTCGGGCAGGCGCGCCCGTGAATGCGTGCGGCGCGGTCATGGTGCGCGCTTCACGAACGACAGCGTGACCTCGCCGAGGTGGATGCCGAACTTGCTCATGGCGGCCTTGTTGAGCATCACGCGCGAATCCATCAGGTACATCCAGTCATCGAACTGCACTTCATAAGTCTTTCCGTCCACCGGCAGCAGCAGCGTGTAACCCCAGCGGAAGGCGTTGCCCCGCTGTTCTCCGCGCGCCGTGCCCACCACGTCGTCGGCCGTGCCACTGAACTGGCCGTTGCCCAGGTGCTTCATGCGCCAGATGCGTTTTCCGGTGGTGCCGTCGCTGTAGTTGAAGGTCTCGTCGAGCACGCCGTCGTCGCCGTTCCAGGTGCAGACCATCACGACGGTGAAGCGTTTCACCACCGCACCCGAGCGGTCGGTGAAGACGCCATAGGCATCCAGCGTGCCGTTGAAGTAGGTGCGCAGGTCGAGCACCGGTTTTTCGTTGGTGTAGCTGGCAATGTCCGGACCGGCGCAGCCGGCGAGGGTGGCGGCGGTGGTGATGCCGGCGGCAAGAAGCAATCGTCTTTGCATGGAGTGGTCTCAGGAAGGCGTGGAGGTTTGGGGTGTGAGGCCCGAGCGTTCGGGCCGGATCACGAGCGCATAGAGCGCGCCGCCGGCCACCAGCTTGAGCACGCAGGGCAACAGGCAGTAGGCGATGGTGAGGGTCTGCAGCGCGGCCGGGTCGCGCGCTCCGGGCGCGTAGCCGAACACCGCGAGCAGGGGCAGGGCGAGGCCGGCGGCCAGGGCCAGGTTGAGCTTGGTGGCAAAGCTCCACCAGCCGAAATAGGCGCCTTCGCGCTGGCCGCGTTCACCAAGCTGGCCGATCAGTCCGGCGAGCATGGCGCTGGGCAGGGTGAGGTCGGTGCCCAGCGCGATGCCCGAGAGGGCGCAGACGATGAGGAAGGGCACCACGTCGCCCGCGCCCAGGGTGGCGGCCCAGATGAACACCGCCACGGCCAGCGCCATGCCCGCGAGCCAGGTGCGCGCCAGGCCGATGCGCGCCACCAGCCGGACCCACAACGGAATGGACAGGGCCGCGCACAGGAAGTAGGTGGCCAGGAAGGCCGGCTCGACCGCGGGTGATGCCTGCAGGCGGTCCTGCACGAAAAACAGCACCAGGGTGGCGGGCACGGCGCTGGCGGTGCCGTTGATCACGAACACCGCGAGCAGGCGAAGAAAGGCCGGCTGGCGCAAGGGCGAGGCACCGAGCCGCAGGGCCGGTCCGATGGCCTTGAGCGCCATGGGCGTGGTCGAGCGGCTCCAGGCCCACCAGCCCAGCGTGAGCAGCACCGCGAACGTGGACACTGTCGCGCCCAGGCCCAGCGTGGACGGCAGCACGGCGGCAATCAGCACACCCAGCAGCGAGAGTCCCTCGCGCCAGGCCACCACCCGGCTGCGCTGCGCCTCGTTGCCGCCCAGACGGGCGCCCCACGACTGGTGCGCCACCGCGACCACGCTGTAGGCGGTGTAGGTGATGGCCATCAGCAGTCCGGCCCAGGCCAGCAGCACGGTGGTGCCGGCGCCGATCGCGGCGGCCGGCGGAAACAGCAGGCCCCACAGGCCCAGCGCGAGCACCACCGCCGCCACCGCCGAAGCGCCGAGCACGGCGGCCACCGAGCGGGCAAACAGCCGGTCGCACCAGCGGCCGATGATCGGATCGAGCACCGCGTCCACCAGCCGTGCGGCCAGCAGCACCAGGCCGAGCAAGGCCAGCGGAGCGCCGAACTCGCGTGCGTAGTGGTTGGGCAGGATCACATACAGCGGCAGGGCCACGAAGGCCAGCGGCAGGCCGAGCAGGCCGTAGCCCAGGCCGCGGCGCCAGGCGCCCGCGCCCATGAAGTGGCTGGCCGGATCCGGCGAGGCGGCGGCTGCCGTGCCATGGCTCATGGTGTGCGGGCCGCGCCGGTGAGCCCCTGGATCAGCGTCTCGCGCATGCGGGGTTGCGAGGTCTTGGGCGAAAGCCAGATGCCGAAGAACAGGCGCGAGAAAGCGTCGTCCGCCACCTCGCCGAGCAGCCGGCCGTTGAGGTAGAAGCGTGCGCCGCTGCCCGGCACGTGCACGCCGGTGATGCGGTCGCCGCGCTTGACGTCGGGGAACAGATTGCTCATGGCCTGGGTCCAGCGCGTGGCCTGGGCCGGCTCGATGGTGGCAAGGTCCTTCATTTCACCGATCGAGCGTTCGGCGATGTCGGCACCCTTGAAATCCCTCAGGTAGGCCAGCTCCAGACCGAAGCGCTGGTTCTCGAAGCGGCCGGCGTCGAAGCCCGGCAGCGCCCACAGGCTGGCGTCGTACACGTCGAAACCCCAGTAGCGCAAGCGGGCCTTGCCCACCGAGGTCTTGTCCTGCAAGGCAGCGCTCAGGGTCGGTTCGGGTGCTGCCGTCTGCGCGCCTGCAGGCAGCCAGGCAAGGCTTGCGAGGGCGAACACGACGGCGGCGGTGGTGGTGGGCTGAGGGGCGAGGCGGAACATGGCTTTGACCTCAGCCGGGCTTGCGCAAGGTGTACTGGACCACGTCGGTGCTGCCTTGCTCGAAGGCGGCTTCGCAGTAGGCGAGGTAGAACTCCCAGATGCGCAGGAAACGTTGGTCGAAGCCGAGTTGCAACACACGTTCCTGCTCGTGCAGGAAACGCTCGCGCCAGATGGACAGCGTGCGCGCGTAGTCCAGGCCGAAGGCGAACTCGTCCACCACCTCCAGGCCGGCCTTGGTGGCCTGCGCGCGGAACTCGCTCGGGCACGGCAGGCAGCCACCGGGGAACACGTACTGCTGGATGAAGTCGGTGCCCTTGATGTAGCGCTCGAAATGTTCGTCGTCGATCACGATGCTCTGGATGCAGGCCTTGCCACCGGGCTTGAGCAGGCGAGAGACGGTCTGGAAGTAGGTCGGCCAGTATTCGCGGCCCACGGCTTCGACCATCTCGATCGAGCAGATGGCATCGAACGGCCCGTCGTTGATGTCGCGGTAGTCCTGCAGACGCAAATCGGCGCGGTCTGTGCTGCCGATGCGCTGCATGCGCGCGTTCGCAAACTCCAGCTGTTCGGTGGACAGCGTCACGCCGGTGACGTGGGCGCCGAATTCGGTGGTGGCCTTTTCGGCCAATGCACCCCAGCCGCAGCCGATTTCCAGCACGCGGTCGCCGGGCTTCACGTCGGTCATGCGCAGCGCGCGGCGCACCTTGGCGTGCTGGGCCAGCTCCATCGGCTGATCCGGCGACTCGAACCAGGCCGACGAGTAATTCATCGTGTCGTCGAGCCACAGGCCGTAGAACGCGTTGCCCAGGTCGTAGTGGGCATGGATGTTCCTGCGGCTGTTGCTCTTGCTGTTGCGGTTGAGCAGGTGCTTGATGCGGTAGGCGAAGCGGCCCAGCCAGGAGCCATAGATCACGTCTTCGACCTGCCGGCGGTTGGCCACCATCAGCGAAAGCAGGGCGGGCAGGTTGGAGGTGGTCCAGTCGCCGGCGATGTAGGTCTCTGCGAAACCGATGTCGCCCGACTTGAGCGAAGCCGAACACACGTTCCAGTTGTTGAGCTTCATGCTCGCGTGCGGGCCGTCGACCTGTCCGAAGCGCTGCACCGAACCGTCGGGCAGCTGCAACGTGAGGCTGCCGTGCACCAGGCGCTGCAACAACTGCAGCGTGGTGCGGGCGGCGGCGGGTGCGTTGCGCGGCAGCGAAAAACCGGCAGGACTGGTGGAAGCGGTGGAGCTGTTCATGGGTGGCTGTGTTCGGCGTTCGCGGGTGAGGCCGGCAAGGTGGCGGCGGTGACGAAGTCGCCCGGTGCGGGCGGCTGGCGGAAGAAGGGCGCGCGTTTGATCCACAGGCGTACGGCCTGCCAGTGGATGCGGGCCATGACCCCGAAGGTCATGGCGGGGTAGGACCACAGCGCGCGGCGCAGGCTGCGCGCCTCCAGCGGCTGCAGATCGCCGCTGACGCTGGTGTTGAGCAGGGGTTGCCCGGCCGCGTCCGGGCTGGCGTCGTCGAAGTAGTCGATGCGGGCCACGGTTCTCGGGGTCGGGTGGTCGGTGCGCATGAAGACGAAGCGGTAGCGGCCGCGCACCGGGCAGAACGGCGAGACGTGAAACACCTTGGTGGCCTCGCAGGGTTGCCCGTAGTGCGGTGCATCCAGCAGGTAGCAATGGCGTTCACCGAAGGTGTTGTTCACCTCGGCGAGCACGGCGCGCAGTGTTCCGTCGATGCGGTGGCAGTACCAGAAGCTCACCGGCTTGAAGGTGTAGCCCAGCACCCGCGGGTAGGTGTGCAGCCACACCTCGCCCTGCGCGTCGTCAATGCCGTGCTGGTGCAGCAGTTCGTCGAGCCATTGCAGGCTGTCGCTTCGGCCGTCGCCGTGGTCGGCGTCCTGGAAGCTGATGGCCGCGCGGCGGTTGCGCGCCAGTTCGCCGGGTCCGTGGCTGCGCAGGCTGCGCATCGGCAGCATCAGGAAATAGGTGGGGTAGGCAAAGGCGTTGCGCTGCGGTCGGTGGCGCGTGTGGCGCACCTGGCCAAAACCGATCTGCGCCACCGGCGCGGTGTTCACGCAAACACCCCGGGCAAGGCCGCACGCCGGGCGTCTGCCGCTTGCGTGGCCGGCGCGAGGCGGTGTGCATCGATCAGGGCGCGCGCCGCGTGCAGGCCCGACTTGAGACCGTCCTCATGGAAGCCGTAGCCGGTCCAGGCCCCGGCAAAGTACGTGTTGAGCCGACCCTGCATGGCGGGCACGCGGGCCTGGGCGCGGATGGCCGCCAGGTCGAACACCGGGTGGTCGTAGTCGTATTCGCCCACCACGTGACTGGCCGCGATCTCGCGCTGCGGATTGAGCGAGACCACCACCGGTTGCGCCACCGGCAAGGGCTGCAGGCGGTTGAGCAGGTAGTGCAGGCAGACCTGTGCGGACTCCACGTTCTTGCTGGGTGAGCGCTCGTAGTTCCAGGCCGCCCAGGCCCGTTCGCTGGACGGCAGCACCGAGGCGTCGGTGTGCAGCACTGCGCGGTTGGGCTGGTAACGGATGGCGCCCAGCACCTCGCGTTCGTCGGCCGAGGCCTGACCCCCGAGCAGGCGAAGGGCCTGGTCGCTGTGGCAGGCCAGCACGATGGCATCAAAACGCTCGACCTTCCCGTCGGTGACCACGCGCACGCCCTGGGCGTCGCGCAGCACCTGCTGCACCGGGGTGCCCAGGCGCTTGTCGGCGATGCTGTCGGTGATCTTCTGCACGTACTGGCGGGCGCCTCCTTCGACCGTGTACCACTGGGGGCGGTTGGTCACCTGGATCAGGCCGTGGTTGTGGCAGAAGCGCACCATGGTGGCGACGGGGAAGGCCAGCATCTGGTCGGTCGGGCAACTCCAGATGCAACCCATCATGGGCAAAAAATACCAGTCGCGGAATTCGTCGGAGAAGCCCTGCGTCTTCAGGAAGTCGCCCAGCGGCTGCAGCAGCGGGCTGTTGTCGCGCAGGTCTTCGCCCTGGGCGGCCAGCCGGGTGGTGATGCGGTTGAAGCGCACGATGTCGGCCAGCATGCGCAGGAAGCGCGGGTTCAACAGGTTGCGGCGCTGGGAGAACACGGTGGACAGGTTGCAGCCGCTCCATTCCAGCACGCCGCCGCCAGGTGCAGCGCCCGGCGCCTGCACCGAGAACGACATGTCGGATTTGGCGATCGGCACGCCGAGTTGTGCGAACAGCGCCAGCAGGTTGGGGTAAGTGCGCTCGTTGAGCACCAGAAAGCCGGTGTCCACACCGAACGTGGTGGCCACGCCCTGTGCGTTGGGCAGCGTCATGTCGACCGTGTGGGTGTGCCCGCCGAAATAGTCGCCCGCTTCGAACAGGGTGATGTCGGCCAGGCCCTGCAGGGTGTGGGCTGCGGCCAGCCCGGAGATGCCGGAGCCGACGATGGCCACGCGGGGCGTCTTGACATTGGCCGAAGCGGGGCCGGAGGAGGCGCTGTGGGGGTCCGTGTACATGCTCGGACCTCAGCGGTTGCCAGCCAGGCTGGTCGGGATACAAAAGCCTGCGAAGCGCCCCGAAACGAATGAGGGAGGGAGGGAGGAGGAGGAGAAGCGCCTCGGGATTTCAGTCTGGCCACAAGGACCGGACAGGCTTCGCAGTGCAAAACGGAATTCGTTGATGGGGCGCGAGCCCGCCTCGCCCACTGAGAGAAATGCGCGCTCGAAAAAGTTCCGGACGGGTGCCCGGGAGGTGTCGTTGCTGGCAGAGGGTCGGGCGTGCATGGCGGTCCAGGTGGCAAATAGACTGATCGGTTTTATTGTGACTGCTCAGTCACGATTTGGTCGACAAGAACCGCTCTATATCCCTGATCAATGTGGGGTTTTTGGGGTCGAGGGTGCTCGGGTAACTGCGCACGGTCTGGCCGTCGCGCCCGATCAGGTACTTGTGAAAGTTCCATTGGGGGGTTTCCCCGGTCTTCTGTGCCAGCTGCCGGTAAAAGGCGTTCGCTTCCCGCCCGACCACGCTGGTCTTGCTGAACATGGGAAATTTGACGCCGAAGGTGTTTTCACAGAAATCGGCAATCGCCTGGTTGTTGCCCGGTTCCTGGCGGCCGAAATCGTTGGCCGGAAAGCCGAGCACGACCAGGCCCCGCGACCGGTAGCGGGCGTACAGGGCCTCGAGCCCTTCGTACTGCCCGGTGAAACCGCAGAAGCTCGCGGTGTTCACCACCAGCACCACCTGGCCGCTGTACTGGCACAGCGACTGCGGCTTTTCGTCCTGCAGGCGATCAAAGCGGTGCTGCAGCAATGCCGGACAGTCCGCGGCGATGGTGGGTGCCGCGCCCGGTTTCGCGGTTTGAGCCTGGGCCGGCAGTGCCAGCCAGGCGCCGGAGACGGCGAGGCACCACGCGACAACAGGGCGCCAGCCACGGCCTTTGCCGTGGACATACCTGGGATTCATGACAAAAACTCCATAATCAAAAGAACCATTGGATCATTTGTCCATGACAAGTTCAAACGCGGAAACCCCCAGCTGGCACACGATCGCCGACATCGAGCGCGACACAGGCCTGTCCAAAGACACCCTTCGCGTGTGGGAGCGGCGCTATGGCTTTCCCACGCCGGCCCGCGACGCCCTGGGCGAGCGGCAGTACGACAACGACCAGCTCGTCCGCCTGCGCCACATCCGCCGCCTCATCGACGCCGGGCACCGTCCCGGGCGGGTGGTGGCGCTGGCGCTGCCGGAACTGCTTGCACTGGATACGCAGCGGCAGGAACAACGGATTCAAGCTTCGCCCGATTCGGACAACCCGTCGGTGGTGCCCGCCGCCCGAGACGAGGTGGGCAAGGCGATGGACCTGTGGCTGCAGATGCTGCGGCGTCAGGACGCGCACGCCCTGCGCCAGGCGCTGGCGCGCATGTTGATGGAGCGTGGCCTGGCCCGGCTCATCACCGAATGTGTGGTGCCGATGAATGTGGTGGTGGGTCAGGAATGGCTCGAAGGCCGGCTGGCGGTGTACGAAGAGCACCTCTACACCGAGATCGTCCAGTCGGTGATGCGCCAGGCGCTGGGGCAGCTGGCGCAGTCGCGCACGCCCTCGCCGCCGCGCATCCTGCTCACCACCCTGCCCGGCGAGGTGCATGGGCTGGGACTGCTCATGGCCGAGTGTTTCATGGTGCTGGAGGGCTGCCACACCATTCCGCTGGGGGTGCAGACGCCGCTGCCCGACATCGTCACCGCCACGGGCACCAGCGGGGCCGACATCGTGGCGCTGGGTTTCACCGCGGCGCAAAACCCGCGCGACGTCCGCACCGCGCTCGACCAGTTGCGCGAGCGTCTGCCGGCCCATGTGGAAATCTGGGCCGGTGGCCAGTCGCCAGCCTTGCTCAAGCCGCAGCGGGGTCGCGCCCCGGGTGCCGGTCCCCTCTTCTGGCCCATGGCCCGCCTGCAGGACATCCAGACCGGCGTGGCACGCTGGCGGGCGCAGGCACAGCTGGACACGGCATGAGCGGCTTCAAGGGCAACAAGGCCGCGCTGCCGCAGAAGCCCTGCGCCGCGTGCGGCCGACCCATGACCTGGCGCAAGAAATGGGAGCGCAACTGGGACGAGGTGAAGTACTGCAGCGATCGTTGCCGGGCCAAGCCCGGAAAGACCACGCCATGAACAAACTGCCCGCCGTGCCCCGGCCCCTGCGGCGGCTGGTGCTGGTGCTGGGTGACCAGCTCTGGCCCGGCAACCCGGCGCTGGCCGGTTTCGACCCGACCCAGGACGCGGTGCTGATGATCGAAGCGCCCGGCGAGGCCAGCCATGTCTGGAGCCACAAGGCGCGCATCGTGCTGTTCCTCTCGGCCATGCGCCATTTCCAGCAAGCCCTGGAGCGCAAGGGGTTTCCGTTGCGCTACGTGAGGCTGGACGAGGCCGCCCTGGACCACGCCGCCACCGCCACCCTGGCCGCCCGGCTGCAGCGCGTGCTGCAGGAGCTTCGGCCGCAGGGCCTGTGGGTTTGCGAGCCGGGCGAGTGGCGGCTGCAGCAGGACATCGAAGGCGTCGCCACGGCGGCCGAGGTGCCGTTGCGCTGGTTCGACGACACCCATTTCTTCTGCAGCCGCCAGCGCTTTGCCCGCTGGACGCAGGGCCGCAAGGAATGGCGCATGGAGTTCTTCTACCGCGAGATGCGCCGCGAGCACGGCGTGCTCATGGAGGGTCC
The DNA here is from genome assembly GCF_030373225.1 of Hydrogenophaga sp. GTDB lineage: Bacteria > Pseudomonadota > Gammaproteobacteria > Burkholderiales > Burkholderiaceae_C > Hydrogenophaga. The sequence continues at coordinate 17,044 of NZ_JAUCZG010000042.1, forward strand.
TCAGCCCGTGGGCGGGCAGTGGAACTTCGATGCGGAGAACCGCGGCAGTTACCCCAAAAAAGGGCCGGGCCTGATCACGCCCCCCGCGCAGTTCGAGCCCGATGCCATCACCCGCGAGGTGATCGAGATGGTGCGCACCCGCTTCGCCGACCACCCGGGCGACCTCGAGAGCTTTGCCTGGCCCGTCACGCCCGAGCAGGCGCGCGAGGCCTTGAGGCACTTCGTGGATCAGCGCCTGGAGATGTTCGGTACCTTCCAGGACGCGATGTGGACCCAGACACCGTTTGGCTGGCACTCGCTGCTGTCGGTGGCGCTGAACCTGCACCTGATCGATCCGCGCGAGGTGGTGGCCGCGGCCGAGGCCGCGCACCGTGACCGCGGCCTGCCGCTGGCCAGCGTGGAAGGCTTCATCCGCCAGGTGCTGGGCTGGCGCGAGTTCATCCGTGGCGTGTACTGGATGGACATGCCAGGCATGAAAACCGCCAACCACTACGGACACCGCCGCGATCTGCCCGCTTGGTACTGGAGCGCACAGACCCGCATGGCCTGCATGAAGGACGCTGTGGGCCAGACGCTTGCACACGGCTATGCGCACCACATCCAGCGCCTCATGCTCACGGGGCAGTTCGCGTTGCTCGCCGAAGTGGAGCCCAGACAGGTGGCCGACTGGTATCTCGCCGTGTATGTGGATGCGATCGAATGGGTCGAGTTGCCCAACGTGATCGGTATGGCGCTGTACGCCGACGGCGGGCGCTTCACCAGCAAACCCTACATCGCCAGTGGCCAGTACATCGATCGCATGAGCAACCACTGCAAGGGCTGCATCTACCAACCCAAGCTGCGGTCGGGTCCGCAGGCTTGCCCTGTGACCACGCTGTACTGGAACTTTCTCGACCGCCACGAGACCGAACTGGCTGCGAGCCCCCGCACCGCGCTGATGGTGAAGAACCTGCAGCGCATGGAGCCGACCGAGCGTCAGGCGGTGCGGGACCAGGCTGTGCTGACCCTGGCCCGTCTCGGTGATTTGTAAGCCCAACCGCGCTCCCCCCGCATAAAATGCGCCCGTACCGAAAGGCCACCATGCTCTACCCTGAACTCTTCAAGCAACTCGAATCCGTGCGCTGGGACATGGACAAGGACATCCCTTGGGACCAGTTCGACGCCAACGCGTTGACCGACGAACAGGCGCAGACCATCAAGATGAACGCCATCACGGAATGGGCAGCGCTGCCGGCCACCGAGATGTTCCTGCGCGACAACCGCGACGATTCCGACTTCTCGGCCTTCATGTCGATCTGGTTCTTTGAAGAGCAGAAACACTCGCTGGTGCTCATGGAGTATCTGCGTCGCTTCCGGCCCGATCTTGTGCCGACCGAGCAGGAGCTGCACGACATCCGTTTCGAGTTCGACCCGGCCCCGCCGCTGGAGACGCTCATGCTGCATTTCTGCGGCGAGATCCGCCTGAACCACTGGTACCGCCGTGCCAGCGAATGGCACTCCGAGCCGGTCATCAAGAAGATCTACGCCACGCTGAGCCAGGACGAAGCCCGCCACGGGGGCGCCTACCTGCGCTACATGAAGCGCGCCATCGGCAAGTTCGGCGACGAGGCCCGGGTGGCGTTTGCCAAGGTGGGTGTGCTCATGGCCAGCGCGCGGCGCACCGCGCAGGCCCTGCATCCGACCAACCTGCACGTGAACAAGGACCTGTTCCCCAACGACACCATCCAGAGCCGCCTGCCCGACCCCGAGTGGCTCGAGCACTGGCTGGACAAGCAGATCGACTTCGACGCCGTGTGGGAGAACCGCGTGGTCGAGCGCATCCTGCACAACATGAGCCTGCTGATGGAGCAGAGCTTCAAGACGGTGCAGGAACTCAACCGCTTTCGCAAGTCGCTCGCGCCGCCTGCGGTCGTTGCACCGGCCTGAGTCCGGTCCCCTTCGAGGAACCCGCCACCCGGCGGGTTTTTTCTGTGTGCTTCAGAGGGCGGGTTCGGCCGTGTTGCGCCATGGCCAGCCTGTTGCCAGCCCGAGCACCGTTCCCCAGAACACGCCGGCCAGGTGCGAGGCCTGCACCACGAACAGACCGTTCGTGGCGTCCCACACCACCGGGTGTTGCCATGCCTGCTCCAGCAGCACTTTCAGAAGCACCGCCGCACCCAGCACCAACCCCCAGAAACGCGCGCGCCGGATCGGCAGACGTCCCAGGGCGATGTGCACCGCCACCACCAGTGCACCGGCGTGCAGCAGTCCCGAGAGGCCGGCCACAAAACGAATCTCGGGCCAACCCGGCAAGGACAGCGTCACCAGCGGCCAGGCCAGCAGCCAGGCCAGCGCGCAGCGGCCGTCCGGGCGCACGACCCAGCCGATGGTGAGGTAGGCGCCCAGCACCAGCAGGTTGCCCACCAGGTGCGCCGTGTTGAGGTGGACCCAGGCGCTTGTCCACAGGGTCCAGGGTTGCTGGGTCCAGCGATCGGCATGCCAGGTGAAAGCATCCACCGTTGCAGCGCCCGACCACCACCACAGCAGGCTGGCCGCGCCGTGCAGACCGCACAGTGCCAGCCAGCCGAGCGGGCGTGTCATGCGGGACGCGCAGCGTCCGCGGCCCGGCCCAGGACGTGTTGCCAGAGGGCCCGGACGGAGGCCGACGAGATCTGCACCTCGGCCAGGTCGACCTGGGTCGGCGTTTCGTCCAGCCGCGCGCGGTGCTGGATCTGGCGCAGGTCGCGGTAGGCCCGTGCGGCCGCCTCGCCCATGCCGGGCTCGAGCAGGCCGGCCGCCTCTGCGCGCCGCAGCAGGTTGATGTTGCCGGTGTTGGCGCGCAGCTCGGGGTGGGTGCGCGAATGCAGCAGCACCAGGTACTGCACCGCAAACTCCACGTCCACCATGCCGCCGGGGCTGTGCTTGACGTCGAACATGGCACCCCGCACCGGGTGGGCCTGGCGCACCTTCTCCCGCATGGCCACGATCTCGCGGGCCAGCGATTCGCCATCGCGCAGCGCGGTGATCACGTCTTCGCGGACCTCGTCGAAGCGCCCGGCCAGCGCCACGCTGCCCAGCACGAAACGCGCGCGCGTCATGGCCTGGTGCTCCCAGGTCCAGGCGGTGTTGCTGCCGCGTTGCTGCTGGTAGTTGGTGTAGGCCTGGAAGCTGGTGACCAGCAGGCCCGAGTTGCCGTTGGGACGCAAGGCAGTGTCGATCTCGAAGAGATCGCCCTCGCCGGTCTTCACGGTCAGCCAGTTGATCATCTTGCGCACGAAGGCTGCATAGATCTCGCCCGCGTTCTCGTGCTCGTCCTCGTAGACGAAGACGATGTCGAGATCGCTGCCATAGCCCAGTTCCTTGCCGCCGAGCTTGCCGTAGCCAATGATGGCGAACGCGGGTTCGTCGCGGTGGCGGTTCTTCAGGCGCGCCCAGCACCAGCGAGCAGTCAGGCGCAGCACCGAGTCGGCCATGGCCGACAGGTCGTCGGCGACCTGCTCGACGGTGAGCACCTTTTCCAGGTCGCGCGCCAGGGTGCGGAACACCTCGGCGTGGTGGGCACGGCGCAGCAGGTTGAGCAGCGCCTCGTCGTCGTCTTCGCCGGTGGAGTGCAGGGCCGCGCGGCGCGACTCCAGTTCGGATTCGAACTGCGCCGCATCGAAGCGGTCGGTCAACAACTGCTGGCTGGCCAGTTCGTCGATCACGCCGGGGTGTTGCAGCAGGTAGCGCGCCGGCCATTTGGCCGCACCCAGCAGGCGCAGCAGGCGCTCGTGCACCGAAGGCCGTTCCTGCAGCAGCGCGAGGTAACTGTCGCGGCGCAGCAGCGGTTCGATCCAGTCGGCCATGCGCAGCGCGGCCTCTTCGCTCACACGGCCCTCTTCCAGCCAGGCGCCGGTGCGTTGCACCAGCCGCACCAGTCGCTGGCGGCTGTCTTCCTTCAAGGCGAGCACGCGCGGGTGCTCGCGCCACTGCGCAACCTTGGCGGCAAAGGCCTGCGGCAACTGGGCCAGCACGCTTTGCAGATCGTCGGTCGAGCTGCGCGACCCGCTGCCGTTCTTGCCGTTGCAGCCCTTGCCGTTGCAGCTGCCGTTCGTGGGGCCTCCGAGCAGGGTGTCGAACTCCTGCGCCACCAGTTCGCGGTGGGCGTCGAGCGCGTGCAGGAACTCGCACAGGTTGGCGCAGCCCATGGTGGCCGCGAGCCAGGCAAGGTCGTCGTCGCGTGTGGGCATCACATGCGTCTGCTGATCGTCCAGGTACTGGATGCGGTGCTCGACCCGGCGCAGGAAACGGTAGGCCTCGGCCAGTGCATCGGCCGAGGCCTGCGGCATCAGGCCGGCGCGGCACAGGCGCGGCAGCGCGTCCAGCGTGGGTCGCGTGCGCAGCTCGGGAAACTGGCCGCCGCGCACCACCTGCAGCAGCTGCACGGTGAACTCCACCTCGCGGATGCCGCCGCGCGAGAGCTTGACGTCGTTGGCCCGACCCGGGTTTCCGGCGGCGCGCCTGGACGCGTGCTCGCGGATCTGCCGGTGCAGTGTTCGCAGCGCCTCGAACACCCCGTAGTCGAGGTAGCGGCGAAACACGAAGGGCAGCACCGAGCCGCGCAGGGCGTTGGCGCCACCTTCGGCCACGCAGGCGCTGGGTGCGACCACGCGGCTCTTGAGCCACGCAAAGCGCTCCCATTCGCGGCCCTGCACCAGGAAATACTCCTCCAGGGCGCCCAGCGAGACCGCACTCGGCCCCGAGTTGCCGTTGGGCCGCAGGGCCAGGTCGACGCGGAACACGTTGCCGTGTTCGGTGGTTTCACCCACGGTGTTGTAGATGTGTTTGACGGCCTTGCCGAAATACTCGTGGTTGCTGATGCGGTTGCGGCCCTGGGCATTGCCGGCGGTCTCGCCGTCGTGGTCGTAGACGTAGATCAGGTCGATGTCGCTCGACACATTGAGCTCGCGCGCGCCGAGCTTGCCCATGCCCACCACCCAGAACTGGGCGCGCCGGGGCTGGCCTTTTGAATCGGTGTGCTGCGGCGCACCATACAGTTCGTCGAGTTCCGCGAAGGCGAGCTCGCACGCCACGTCCAGCGCGATCTCGGCCAGTTCGGTGACCGCCCGCGTGACCACCTGCAGCGGGGCGTCCAGCTCGCAGTCGAGCACCACCAGACGCTCCAGCACCAGCTGGCGCAACACCCGCAGCGCCGCCGGCTTGGCCAGGCCGCGCCCGTTCAGGGCGCCCAGTGCGGCCTGCATGGTCGCGCGCACCGGCTGGCCGGGTGGCAGGCAGGACAGCTCGGTGGGGTAGCGACGGCGCACGCGCTGCACGAAGCGCGAGTAGTCGGCCTGGCGCCCGCCCGGATTCGACTCGGGCAAGGCGTTCACATTTGATGACAAAGGGGAGACATCCGTGGTGGAACCCGTGAGGTGACTGGCCGTCATAATTTGTGTTGGACATGAACCATCAACCACCGGCACCTGCTGCCCCCCCCGCGCCACATGCAAGAGCCTCGGGACCCCTCAAGACATTCGCCGTGGTCAGCCGTCTGCTGCTGTGGCTCCTGCTCGGGGTCTGGGGCCTCTTTGCACTGACCTGGGCCGGTTTGAATGGCGCGATTGTGCCCCGAATCGGCGAATGGCGTCCTGAGCTGGAGAGGTGGGCGACACAGGCGGTCGGGGTACCTGTTCGCATCGGTGAAATCCGCGCCGAATCAAGCGGCAGCGGCGCCGGCTTCCTGCCTTCCCTGGTGCCTTCGTTCGAGCTGCGCGATGTGCAGCTGATCGACGCCCAGGGCCGTGTGGCGCTGCAGCTGCCAACGGTGCGCACCGCGGTGTCGGTGCAGTCGCTGTGGCGCGGTGGCTTCGAGCAGGTGGTGATCGAGGCACCGGTGCTCGACGTGCGTCGCACCGCGCAGGGCCGCATCGAAGTGGCGGGTCTGGACATGTCCGGCCCGGGCAGCGACGACCAGGCCGCCGCCGACTGGTTTTTCTCGCAAAGCGAATTCGTGATCCGGCGCGGCACGGTGCGCTGGACGGATGACCAGCGCCAGCACCCACCGCTGGTGCTGAGCGACCTCGATCTGGTGAGCCGCAACACCGCGCGCACACACCACTGGCGCATCGACGCCACGCCGCCGCCCGAATGGGGTGACCGCATCAGCGTGCGGGGGCAGCTGCGGGAGCCGCTGCTCTCGCTGGGTCAGCGCCCGCCCGGACGTCCCACCTGGCACGACTGGAGTGGCGAGGTGTTCGCCGATTTCACACGCGTGGACGTGAGCCGGCTGCGGACCTACCTGGACCTGTCGGAGCGCGGTGTGGAAGTGCGCACCGGCCAGGGCGCGCTGCGCGCCTGGGCGCAGGTGGAGCGGGGGCAGGTGGCCGGCGTGACGGCCGACCTCGCACTGCAGAACGTCGAGGCCCGGCTCGGGCCGCAACTGCCCGCGCTGGCGCTGGAGGATGTGCAGGGGCGACTCGCCGTGCAGTGGAGCGCCGAAGGCTTTGGCGTGACCTCGGAAAACCTGCGCTTTCGCACCCGCGAAGGCGAGACCTGGCCCGGTGGTCGCCTGCTGCTGCAGCATGTGGCGCGCACCGCGCGCCAGGCGCCCAGCGTGGAGCTGACCGCCGAACAGCTCGATCTGGCGGCGCTGGCAGCGATCGCCGAGCGCTTGCCGCTGCCCGAGACGCTGCGCCACGGGTTGCAGCGGCTGCAGCCCGCAGGGCGCATGGACGGCTTCGCCGCCCGCTGGCAAGGACCGGCCACCGAGGTGACGCCCACCGGCAGCGAAGGCATCGACTGGGCCCAGGGCAGCTACCGCGCGCGCGGCCGGGTGCAGGATCTGGCGCTCACCGGCGAGCCCAGCGGGCAGATGTCGAGCAGCGGCCGATACCCGCTGCCCGGGCGGCCCGGCATCACCGGCGCGACGGTCGAGTTCGAGCTCGACCAGAGTGGCGGGCAGGCCCGCATCTCGGTGGCCGATGGCTCGATCGACCTGCCCGACATCTTCGAGGAGACGCGCATTCCCCTGCAGCGCCTCTCGGCCGATGCCAGCTGGCGGCTGCAGGGCGAGCGCATCGAGGCCCAGCTGGACAACCTGACCATGGCCAACGCCGATGCCGAAGGCACCGGCCAGGTGAAGTGGCACACCAGCGATCCGGCCACCAGTGCGTCGGCATCGCGCTTTCCCGGTGTGCTCGACCTGAGCGTGCGACTGACGCGCGCCGACGGGACCCGGGTGCACCGTTACCTGCCACTCACCATCAATGACCAGGCGCGGCGCTATGTGCGCGAAGCGGTGCGAGCCGGCAGCGCCGGCCCGGTGGATTTCCGCATCCAGGGCGACATGGACAGCATGCCGTTCAAGACGGCTGTCGCGCCCAGCGAGTTCCGCATCTCGGCCCGTTTGCAGGGTGTCGATTTCGACTACCTGCCGGGCAGCTTCCAGCCCGGCGGCTCGGCGCCCTGGCCGGGCCTCAGGGGCTTTTCGGGACAACTGGAGCTCGACCACCTGACGCTCAAGGTCACCGGCGGTGCATCGGGCGTGGCGGGTGCGCCCGGCGTGCGCCTGGACGAGGGCGCGGTGGAGCTCGACGACCTGGCCGGCGACACCACCCTGACCGTGAGAACCCGGGCCAGGGGGTCGGCCAGCGACATGCTGCGCTTTGTGCAGACCTCGCCCCTGCAGGACATGACCGGTGGCGCCCTGGCCCAGGCCACGGTCGGCGGTGGCGTCGAGGTGGGCCTGTCCCTCAAGCTGCCGCTGGGTGACCTGGATGCCTCCACCGTGGCGGGCACGGTGCAGTTCGACGGCAACGACCTGAAGATCCACCCGGCCGCGCCGCTGCTGGCGCGCACGCGCGGCACGCTGGCATTCACCGAGCAGGGCTTTGTCGTGCTCGGGGGCAACACGCGCCTGCTGGGGGGCGACCTGAAATTCGAGGGCGGCCTGCGCAACAACCCCCAGGGAGCCGCGCGCCTGCAATTCCGTGGCCAGGGCGTGGCCAGCGCAGAGGGCTTGCGCGACGGGGGGCTGGGCGGCATCTCGCGGCTGTTCGAGAACGCGAGCGGGTCGGCGCCGTACACCGCACAGCTGGGATTTCGCGGCGGCGAGCCCGAGTTGCAGGTGCTCAGCAGCCTGCAGGGCATGGCGCTGAACCTGCCCGCGCCGCTGGGCAAGACGGCCGAGGCCAGTCTGCCGCTGCGGCTGGACACCGCCGTGCTCGGTGTCGTGGATGGCCTGGCCACCACCGATCGCCTGATGCTGGAGTTCGGGCCCCCGCTGGCCCCGGTGGTGTCGGTCCAGTACGAGCGCGACATCACCGGCGCGCTGCCGCGCGTCTTGCGTGGCAGCGTGGCGGTCGGGCTGGAAGACGGCGACCTGGCGCCCATGCCGGCCACGGGTGTGGTGGGCAACCTGCGGCTGGATTCGCTGGACCTTGATGCCTGGTTGCGGCTGGCCAGCAGCGCCGGCGTGAACGTGCCTGCGCCCACCGCAGCGAGCGCTGCCACGCAGGACGCCGGCCTCGACTACCTGCCCACCACGCTGGCCTTGCGCACCAACCGCCTGATCCTGCAGGGCCGCACCTTCAACCAGGTGGTGGTGGGCGGTTCGCGCGAGGGCACGCAATGGCGCGCCAACGTGACCGCCGACGAACTCAACGGCTACCTGGAGGTGCGCCAGGCCGGGCCCGGCACCGCCGGCAGCGTCTTCGCACGGCTGGCCCGGATGAAGCTGGAACCCGCTGCGGCCAGCCAGGTGGAGCAGCTCCTGAGTCAGCCCACCAGCGTGCCCGCACTGGACATCGCGGTTGAAGAGATGGAGTTCGCCGGGCGCCGCCTGGGCCGTGTCGAGGTGGAGGCCATCAATCGCGGCGGTCCGACCCGGGCCGGTGAATGGCGCCTGACCAAGTTCAAGCTCGCGGTGCCCGAGGCGCGTTTCAGCGCCACCGGCAACTGGGCGCCGATGGCCGGCACCGCCGCGTTGCCGGCGGGCGGGCAGCGCCGCACCGCGCTGAGCTTCCGCCTCGACGTGGACGACTCCGGTGCCCTGCTCTCCCGCTTCAACCGCCCCGGGCTGGTGCGCGGCGGCAAGGGCCGCATCGAAGGCAGCGTCGGCTGGTTGGGCTCGCCACTGGCGCCCGACTACCCGACCCTCTCGGGGCAACTGCAGGCCGATTTCGAGCGGGGGCAATTCCTCAAGGTCGAGCCCGGCGCCGGACGCCTGCTCGGTGTGCTCAGCCTGCAGGCGCTGCCGCGGCGCCTGGCGCTGGATTTCCGGGACGTGTTCTCCGACGGCTTCGCCTTCGACTTCGTGCGCGGGGACGCGCGCATCGACCAGGGCGTGCTGTTCACCAACAACCTGCAGATGAAGGGCGTGAACGCCGCCGTGCTGATGGAGGGCACGGCCGACCTGGCGCGTGAACAGCAGGACTTGAAGGTGGTGGTGGTGCCCGAGATCAACACCGGCACCGCCTCGTTGATCGCCACCGCGATCAACCCGGCCATCGGCCTGGGCAGTTTTCTCGCGCAGTTCCTGCTGCGCCAGCCGCTGCAGAGCGCCGGCACGCAGGAGTTCCACATCAGCGGGAGCTGGGCCGATCCGCAGGTGGCCAAGGTCGATCGCACGGCGCCCCCTCCGCCGGCGCGCGCGCCTGCCGCCCCACTGAAGTAAGCTGGTTGCCCGAGCGAGCGGCCCGCGTGCCGCGCTCCACCGAAAGACGCCCATGACATTGCTACACCCACCCCCGGCGCCCGGCCGCCTGAAGGTTGCCGCCATCCAGATGGTCTCCGGCATCAGCCTGGACGCCAACCTCAGCGAAGCCCTGCGCCTGCTGCGTCTGGCCGCCAGCGCCGGTGCCGAGCTCGCGGTGTTGCCCGAGTACTTCTGCTTCATGGGTGCCCGGGACGAAGACAAACTGGTGCTGGCCGAAACCCCCGGTTTGGGCAAGGTGCAGGACTTCCTGTCGGACTGCGCGCGCGACCTCAAGCTGTGGGTCGTGGGCGGCACGCTGCCCATGGCCACCGAAGACCCGACGCACGCCGCCAATGCCTCGCTGGCCTACAACCCGCGCGGCGAATGCGCCAGCCGCTACGACAAGATCCACCTCTTCCGCTACGACAACGGACGTGAACGCTACGACGAAGCTGCGGTTCTTCGCGCGGGCGAAACCCCCACCGTGTTCGAGTGCCGCGACGGCGGCGGCCAGGCGTGGCGCGTGGGCCAGAGCGTGTGCTACGACCTGCGTTTTGGCGAGCTCTACCGCATGCTCGCCGCCGACGTGTTGCTGGTGCCCTCCGCGTTCACCCACACCACCGGCCAGGCGCACTGGGAAGTGCTGCTGCGCGCCCGCGCGATCGAGAACCAGGCCTTCGTGATCGCCAGCGCCCAGGGTGGCGTGCACGAAAACGGCCGGCGCACCTGGGGCCACACCATGGTCATCGACCCATGGGGCGGCGTCATGGCCATGCAGGCCGAAGGCCCGGGTGTGGTGATGGCCGAGCTGGACTTCGAGCAGCTGCGCAGCGTGCGCGAGCAGTTGCCTTCGCTGCAACACCGCCGTCTCTGAGCTGCATGAGCGCAGCGCCGGGCCGTTCCCAAGCCAGCTCGCACCGCAGCCCGCAGGGCGAAGGTATTCCAGTGAGCGCAGCGCCGGGCCGTTCCCAAGCCAGCTCGCACCGCAGCCGAAGGGCGAAGGTACCCCGGTGAGCGAGGGCCGCGCGAGCGATCGCAACGATCCCGGCTCGCGCCGCTGGGTGCTGTGGGCCACGCTGGTGCTGCTGGTGGTGGCGCTGCTGGTGGTGCTGGTGTTTCTGGCGCGCGAGTATGAGGAGGCGCGCGAACAGCAGGCGCTGGAGCAGGAGGCCGCTGCGATGGTGAGCGACATGCGCAATGCGCTGCTGCGCAACGTCCAGACGCTGCAGTCGCTCAACAGCGTGGCCCCCACCGCCGACAGCTGGGGCGCGCCGGCTGCCGAAATGCTGGCGCAGCACCGCGAGCTCGTTCGGCTCGAATGGCGCGACAACGCGCAACGCCTCGTCAGCCACCGCGACACGCCGTTTCTGATCGATGTGTTCGGCTACCTCGATCGCACGCGTGCGGTGGCCGATGTGAAGCTGGCCTGCGACAACGCCCAGCGCCAGTCGGGCCCCGCCTATTCGGCCAGCTACTTCTGGCCCATGCGCGACGGGCTCGGCATGGAGCTCATGGAGATGTGCATGCCGGTGGTGCGCTCGGGTGTGCCCAACGGCTTCCTGGTCGCCACCTACTCGCTGCCCGGCATGCTGGCCGAGTTTCCCAAGGCGGACGAGCTGCGCAACCGCGGACTGTCGTTCAATGACGCCGACGGCACGCGGCTGGCGCTGCACCGCATGGTGCCCGGCACACGGCGCACCCAGAGCGCCAATGCCGTGCTGGAGTTGCCGGGGCACACGCTGATCCTTCAGCTGCAAAGCCCGCGCCTGGTCGGCGGCCTGTTTCCCAACGTGCTCACGGCGGTGGTCAGCGCCCTCTCGCTGGCCTTGCTGGCGGTGCTGGCCTTGCTGGCACGCGACACCCGGCTGCGCCAGCGCGCCGAACTGGGGGTGGCCGATGCGCTGGCTTTTCGCAAGGCCATGGAGAACTCGCTGGTGACCGGTTTGCGCGCACGCGACATGACCGGGCGCATCACCTACGTCAACCCGGCGTTCTGCGAAATGGTGGGGCTGGGTGCCGAGCAGCTGATCGGCACCGGCCTGCCGGCGCCCTGGTGGCCGCCCGAGCTGGTGGACGAATACCAGCAGCGGCAGCTGGTTCGCCTGGCCGGCCAGACCTTGCCGCGCGAAGGCTACGAGTCGGTGTTCCAGCGCAGCGACGGCACCCGCTTTCCGGTGCTCATCATCGAAGCGCCGCTGATCGATGCCATGGGCCACCAGACCGGCTTCATGAGCGCGATCCTCGACCTCACCGAGCAGCGCCGCGTGGAAGAGCTCAACCGCACGTCGCAGGAGCGCCTGCAGGCCACCGCCCGCCTGGCCACCGTGGGCGAGATGGCCTCGCTGCTCAGCCATGAGCTCAACCAGCCGCTGGCCGCCATCGCCAGTTACGCCAGCGGCGCGATGAACCTGCTGGAGCAGCCGTCGGGGACGCTGCCGCAAGCCGACCTGTCGCAAGCCATGAAGCGCATCAGCGAGCAGGCCGAGCGGGCCGGACGCGTGATCAAGAGCGTGGCCGATTTCGTGCGCCGGCGCGAACAGGTGCGCGAGTCGGTGAGCCCGCAGGCCCTGATCGATGCCATCCAGCCCTTGCTCGTGCTGCAGGCCAAGAAGCAGGGCATCCAGCTGCAGATCGCCGTGGCGCCGGGTTGCCCGGCCGTGCACTGCGACCGCACGATGGTCGAGCAGGTGCTGCTGAACCTGGCGCGCAACGGCATGCAGGCCATGCCGCAAGGGGATCCGGCACTGGCACAGGGTTTGCGCATGTTGCGGATCGCGGTCCAGCAGACCCGCTTTCACTCGGGCCTGCGCCCGGGCGGCGACCAGCACAAGGAATGGATCACCTTCGAGGTCAGCGACCGCGGTCTGGGCCTGAGCAGCGAGGTGCAGGAAAAGCTGTTCACGCCGTTCTTCACCACCCGTGCCGAAGGCATGGGGCTGGGCCTGAGCCTGTGCCGCACAGTGATCGAGCAGCACGGCGGTGCGCTCACCCACGAACCGAACCAGCCCCGTGGCACCGTGTTCCGTTTCACGCTGCCGAGAGCAGCGTGAAACAGGGCCCCCACGCTCCCCCGCTACGCGTGGTCCGCTGCCCCCCGAGGGGGCTGATCCGGCTTGGGGCGGCCCGGCGCC
>NZ_JAUCZG010000043.1 GCF_030373225.1 Hydrogenophaga sp.
CACTCTGATCGCGAAAATCAGACAAAGTTCAGACTTTAACGGGCCTTATCTATAAGACGGGGAGCTGGTCTCGCCCGCCCAACCCCATTCACAATTTTAAGGTAGTCCAGAAATTCTACGCTGAGAGCCTGTGCCTGTTGATATTCGACGAGTGCGAGGAAGTCTTCACCCTTCGGTTCATGCCGGTGGCAGAGGACGAAGGCAACGCAGTTCCGCGCAAGTCCTGGATCCACAAGACCCTGGAAACCAACGACCTCCCCACGATCCGGATTTCGAAATCGGTGCAAGTCTGCGATGCGGTTGATCTGCGCCGCTTCAGCATCTGCATGGACATGCCGGTGCCGCCGCTGGTGCAGCGCCAGAAAAATCAACCAGGCGCTGGGCCACGCCATCAGCGCCGAGGCGCAGGCGCGCATCGCGAACCACAGCGACTTGACACCTGGTCTTTTCAACAAAGCCGCCGAAGTTCTGGCGCTCATGGTCAACACCCCTGAACCGCTGGCGCAGCACGAGCGCGATGCGCAGGTGATTCACATCCTCAACAGCAACCTCAAGGCGCAGGGCAAAACAGGCATCGAAGGGGAACGCAAGACAAAAGCCCCGCACGACAACTTCGAGCTTGGCTGGCTCAATGACGATGTGGACTTCAGCTTTTGTGCAACGGGCAGAGCCAGACGCGCAGCGGTCGGCTTCTGATCACCGGTGCGCCCGGCACGGGCCAGACCGCGTTCGGCCAATGGATAGCCAGCGAGCTGTGCATGCCGCATCTGGCGTATGAGGCATCGGATCTACTGGGCCCCCACCTCGGCGAGACCCAGCAGAAAATCGAAAGCGCTTTCGCCTTGGCGCGTGAGCAGAATGCCTTGTTGCTGTTCGACGAGGGGGACACTTTCCTGCAGCAACGTCAAGCGGCCTCGCGGCATTGGGAGACCACCCAAGTCAACCAAATGCTGACCGAACTCGACAACCATGAGGGCCTGTTCATCGCCTCGACCAACCTCCTTGAGCGCCTGGAGAAGGCGAGCCTGCGGCGCTTCGACATGACGCTGCACTTAGGCCTACTTAGTCGGCCCTGAAGAACCTCTGCAACCCGCATGAATGCTGATGTTTCGGGGTGATCACGGATACCAGAACTCCTGGTTTGAATTCCAATAAGCATCAGTTTCTGGGAGATTTTGATGTTCGCTGATGCTGCCACCGACGACTTCTTTCGCGCCCGCCTGGACCACATGATCGATCTGCGCCACTCGCTGGCGGTGTTGGCCTCGCGCATGCCGTGGCAGCAGATCGAGGCTTCTGTGGCGCATCTCTTCTCCCGCCGCGCGCACACCGGTGAGGCGTTGCCCGATCTGGACCTGTTTGGTGAGGCACCAACGCCACTGGCTCGCAAGTCCAACGCCGGGCGCCCGCGCGTGCCCCTGCGCACCATGATCGCGCTGCTCTACCTCAAGCACGCGTTTAACCTCAGCGACGAGGCTGTGGTGGAGCGCTGGAGCGAGACGCCTCGCTGGCAGTACTTCTCGGGCCAGTCTTACTACGAGGAGCGCCTGCCCTGCGACGCCACCACCCTGGTCAAGTTCCGCCGCTTGCTCGGCGAAGAAGGCGTGGAGGAGTTGCTGGCGCAGACGGTGAACTTGGCCGTCTCGCTCGAGCTGATTCCCGCGTCCGCGCTGGCCACCGTGGTGGTGGACTCCACCGTGCAGGAGAAGGCCGTGGCGCACCCCACGGACTCCAAGCTGCTGGAGACGGCGCGCGCCAAGCTGGTGGATGCTGCGCAGGGCGCTGGCATCGAGCTCAAGCAGACCTTCGCCAAGGAGGGCCAGCTGCTGCGCTTCAAGGCCGGGCGGTACGCGCACGCCAAGCAGTTCAAGCGCATGCGCCGGGTGATCAAGCGCCAGAGCACGGTGCAGGGGCGCCTGGTGCGTGAGATCGAACGCAAGGCCAGTGGGCTGAGCACAGCGGTTCGTCAGGCCTTGGGCGGCGCGCTGGCGAAGGCGCAGCGCATTGCCGATCAATCGCGCAGCCGCAAGAACACCAGCGGGGCATCCAAGCTCTACGCATGGCACGCCCCCGAGGTGGAGTGCATTGCCAAGGGCAAGAGCAGGACGCCCTACGAATTCGGCGTGAAGGTGGGCATTGCTGCGACCTTGAAGCACAACCTGATCGTGGGCGCACGGGCGTTTACCGGCAACCCGTTTGATGGCCATACGCTCAACGCTCAACTGGAGCAGGCCACCATCCTGATGCAGGACACGGGGTGCAAGCCCGCCACGGCGTATGTGGACCTGGGTTACCGGGGCGTGGATGCGGACAACCCAGGGGTGGCCATCAAGCACCGGGGCAAGTACAAGACGCTCACGACCCAGGAGAGAAAGCTGCTCAAGAGGCGCCAGGCGATCGAGCCGATCATCGGGCACTTGAAGGCGGACCACCGCATGAATCGCTGCCACTTGAAAGGCGAACAAGGGGACAGACTGCACGCGGTGCTGTGTGCGGCGGGCTACAACCTGCGTTGGCTGCTTCGGATGATTGCCAAGAAGGGGGTGGCCTTCTTGCGGCGGCTTTATTTGCGCCTGTGCAAGACAGTCGCACCATCGCCGAACTGGGCTCGCATGCTGCGCAACCTCGCCGTCAACGCATTCAGGGACCCGGCGCCCCGACTGGTCGCTGGCTAAAAACGAATATTTCAGGGCCGACGAAGTATTGCCGCAGAAGGCCGAGGTGATTCATCGCCGGTCCTGGCCAACCCGTGAATCGGTGGAGCTGGCAACCCTGGAATGGGTGTCCTGGTTCAACGATCACAGACTGCTCGGTCCCATCGGATACACCCCGCCGGCAGAAGCTGAGGCAAACTGCCATCGGCAACTCGCCAGTCAGACCCCAATGGTGGTGGCCTGAATTAAGCCAACCGGTTTCCACGAAAGCTGAGGCGGTTCACGTTGCTTTTTTGGCCGTCCAAAAAGTTGTATTTGTATTTAATGGATATACCTATGAACACCAAAATCCCGCTCCTCAGCGAACAAAAAATACTGGAGCGAATATTTGATCACATTGATAATGAAACCACGGATCATGGAGATACTGTTTGGAAAGAGCCCGTGGCTAACTATTTATCTCAAGAGCGTTTCGAATCCGAAATTGCATTGTTACGAAGCTTGCCCGTGGTGTTTTGTCTTTCAGCGATGCTCCCAGACAAAGGCAGTTATGTCGCGAGGAAGGCCGCGGCCACGCCACTGCTCGTGGTCAGAGGGGACGATGGCAAGGTCAGGGCATTCATCAACGGCTGCCGACACCGCGGCATGCAGGTGGCCAAAAACAGTGGATGTGCTCGCGCGTTTGTGTGTCCCTATCACGCTTGGACTTACGGCCTTGCGGGTGAACTCAAACACATACCCGGGCGCGCCGGCTTCCCCGGCGTGGAGTTGAAGGACAACGGTCTCGTTGAAGTTGGCGCAATGGAGAAAGGAGGACTGGTCTACGTCAATCAGAGTGGCCCGGCGGATGCGTCCATGCTTGAAATTGTGCCGGACCTATTTTCTGAGCAACAAGCGTATTTCGATCAAAGCGAATACACCGATGAGGCCAACTGGAAATTGCTCGCTGAAACCACCATGGAGGGATATCACATCAAGGCACTCCACAAGAAAAGCTTTTACCCCTATGGGTTCGACAACATCAATGTGGTTGAGAGTTTCGGTTCCCACACCCGTGTCGTTTTCCCGTTTCAGCGCATCGAAAAGCTTCGCGAGGTTGATCCCAAGGATCGGCGCATTGAAGGCATGGTTACGTCGGTGTATCAGCTTTTCCCGAATGTTGCTGTTTCCATTCTCTCGAAGCATTCAACCGTAACCATCTTTGAGCCCATCAGTCCCACTCGCACGCAAATATTGATTTACCGAGCAACAAACAAGACCTCTGCCGGGGCGACAACCGATGTTGAAGAAGCGAAACGAGATGCAGATTTCGTGAAAGCTGCGGGTTTTGATGAAGACCGCGAGGCTGCTTGCGCCATTCAAGAGACCTTGGGCACCAAAGCCAACCAGCACCTTACTTTTGGACATTTTGAAAAAGCGATCGTGCATTTTCATCAAAACCTGGCGCAGCACCTGTCGAACCAGGAAGGGCCGGAAGGAGAGAGGTGAGCTGTGTCACCGTGGTGCGTCGGGGGATGGTTGGAATCTGACCACGTATTCCACACCGGGAGCACCACCCCTGTTTTCAAAAACGTACCCTCTCCTACCATACACTGGCTTTTTGACAAACGCAGAGCAGTTTTGGAACTTGAGATAGTGGCTTGGTACTTCAGGATACCGGCGCGCCCAGAAATTTCCCCACTGGCTACTAGCTGATGAATGGCGAAAACATCGACTCCTTTTGAGGCCCCGTGCGCAAGTCCCAGCGCTTTTACCGGATGGCTGGTCTCAAGCCGTTTCAGGATTGACCCTCCCCCCATGACAACCCAACTTGATGAAGTGCTGTTACTCGATGGCGTCGTGGTATCACTACACAGCCGCCCACTGAACGGATGCCCGGGTGGCAAGTTCGACTCACTGAGAGACACAGCCCTCATCCGACAGATCCCGGTGTGACACGCACCGGGCGTGCTCGCACCGCAGAATGCCGGCATGTCTTCATCCCGCTCGACCGGTCCTTCGCTGTCAACGTCAGCCTTCGCCACGCTGCTGCTCGTCGCGTTCATGATGGGCGCCAACCATGTGGCAGCCCGCCTGGCCTTCGACAATGGCGTGAGCGTGGCCACGGCGGTGGCGTTTCGCAGCGGTGCCACGGCACTGGTCGTGGGCCTGATTCTGTGGATCTACCGCGTGCCCGTGCGCCTGCAGGCGCGCCACCGCTTGGCGCTGCCCGCCATCGGGCTGCTCGTGGGTGTGCAGAGCCTGTGCCTGTACGCATCGGTGGCGCGCCTGCCGGTGGCACTCGCCCTGCTGGCGTTCAACACCTACCCGCTGTGGACGGCCTTGTGGGCGCGCCTGGTGTACGGGCAGCGTCCCCAGCCACGCGTCTTGCGTGCCATGCCGGTGATGCTCCTGGGTCTGGCGCTGGCGCTCGATGTGTCTGGCGCCGCCTCCGGGCTGGGCGCATCGGGGCATTGGTCGCAGATCGGTGTGGGGGTGGCCTTTGCCCTCACGGCAGCGGCCACCTTTGGCCTCGCGCTCGTCATCACACAGCACGAAACGGGCGATCTTGATGGACGCCTGCGCACCGCCGCCACCATGGGCATCGTCGCCGTCATGGCGCTCATCGCGTGCGGATGGCAGGGCGGCATGGCGCTGCCGCAGGCGGCGGTAGGGTGGTGGGGCCTGCTGGGCCTCACGCTGCTCTACGGCACGGCCTTCACCATCATGTTCACGGTGTTGCCCCGCCTCGGCGTGGTCGGCAATTCGGCCATCATGAACATCGAACCCATCTTCGCGCTGGTGCTGGCCTGGGCGATCCTGGGACAGTCGATCGCGGCCGTGCAGGTCGCCGGCGGCCTGCTGGTCGTGGCCACGGTGATGTGGCTGGGCCTGCGCAAAGCTTGAACCCCCCTGCGCCGCTTCGCGGCTTCCCCCTCCCTGGCGCGCCTTCGGCGCCTGGAGGGGGGCGGCATCCCGGGCCGGCGGAGCCGCACCCTTGATGCCCCTGGATTTGCTCTGCTTTGTTCGTTGCGGGCTTTGTTCCCTCACCCTCCGGGAGAGGATCGGGGTGAGGGCGGTCACTCGTCCAGCGACGCGCTCCAGCGATCGTTCCATTCGCCTCGTGGCGGCGCATCGCGCAAACCCTCGATGTCGCGCCGGTCGCGCTTGGTTGGCCGCCCCATGGTCTGACTGTGCGCCGGCTCGGGTGCCAGGCGCCGCATCTCGGCGTTCGCGGCGCGTTGGGTCAGCGAGGCGGCTGTTTCTTCAAACAGCAGGGCTGCCACCGGTGCCGAGGAGCGCACGCCGCTCAAACCCTTGACCACCACCGTGCGCACCTCGTGGCCGATGCGAAGCTCCAGCGTGTCACCGGGTTTCACGTCCTTGGAGGGTTTGGCCAGCTGGCCATTGAGCCTGACGCGGCCCTTGTCGATTTCCTCGCTGCTGAGGCCGCGCGTCTTGTAGAAGCGTGCGGCCCAGAGCCATTTGTCCAGGCGGACCTTGACGGCATTGGATTCGGTGTTGGCGGGTTTCATGCAGCGGTGTGGGTTGGGGCCAGTGGCAGGCGCACGGTGGCGTCGAGCCCGTGCACCTGGCCGGCGTGTGTGCGGTTGTCGAGATGGATGTTTCCGCCGAGCGACTGCACGATCTCGCGGCAGATCGCCAGTCCCAGCCCGGAGCCGGCGGCGCTGCTGCCCTGGCGCTGTTCGGTGGCAAAGGGCTGGAACAGGCGTTCACGCTGCGCGAGCGAGATGCCCGGGCCTTCGTCGCTGATGGTGAGTGCAGCGGTGCTGTCGTCCGTCACCAGTGCCACCGCGAGCGCCGAGCCCGGCGGGGTGTTCTTGATGGCGTTGTGCAGCAGGTTGCGGCTGAGTTCGCGCAGGGCCCATTCGTGGGCGCGCACGGGTGCGCTGCGGGTGGTGATGGAGAAGTCGAGTGCGCGCTCGGCGATGAGTGCGGAGAGGTCGAGTGCCACGGCGCGCACCACGGCCGACCAGTCGTGCACCGGGGTGCTTTTTTCCTGCCGCAACTGCTCCACCTTGGCCAGCGCGAGCATCTGGTTGGCCAGTTCGGTGGCCCGCGCCACCGTGTGGCCGATCTCGTCCAGCGCCTGGCGCGGGTCGATGTCGCCGCGTTGCGCCGACTGCACCTGGGTCTTGAGCACCGCCAGGGGCGTGCGCAGCTGGTGCGAGGTGTCGCGCACAAAACGCTTCTGGTGCTCCAGCAGGTGCGACAGGCGTTGCATGTGCTGGTTGGTGGCGTCCAGCAGCGGCAGCAGTTCGCGCGGCGCACCCTCGGTGGGCAGGGCCGACAGGTCGTTTTCGCTGCGTGCGCCCAGCGCGTGGCTGAGGGCGCGCACCGGTCGGATGGCGCGCTGCACGACGAACACCACCACCAGCGCGATCACCAGCACCAGCGCGGCCTGCCGCCACAGCGTGTCGATCAGGATCTGCCGGGCCAGGGTCTCGCGCAGCTCCAGTGTCTCGGCCACCTGGATGGTGGCCATGCCTTGCTCGTAGACGCCCGAGACCGGCTGCAGCAGCACCGCCATGCGCACCGGCACGCCCTGGTACTCGTCGTCGTAGAAATTCACCAGCGCCGCATACAGGTTCTTCTGCGGAATGTCGTTGCGCCCGGGCGGCATGTCGTCAAAGCCCGAGACCAGCTCGCCCTGGAGGCCGCTCACGCGGTAGAAGATGCGGCTGCGGTTGTCGGCCTCGAAGGCTTCCAGCGCAGAGTAGAGCAGGGTGGACTCGACGCGCAGTTCGCTGCCGGTGCCGGTGACGCGCAGTTGTTCACCGAGCGACTTGGCGGTGGCCAGCAGGGTGCGGTCGTAGGCGGTGTCGGCCGCCGCCAGCGCCTGGCGGTAGAGCACCACCGTGGTGATCAGCACAAACGCGAACACCGGCAGCAGGATGCCCAGCAACAGGGTGCGGCGCAGCGACAGGCTGCGCGGGCGGTGCGACGGGCCGGGGGACGCGCCCGCTGCAGCGGGGGCAGGGGAGAGGGGCATCAGCCGGCGGCCTTGAGCAGATAACCCAGCCCGCGCAGCGTGACCAGCTGTGCGCCGGTGTGCGCGATCTTCTTGCGCAGGCGGTAGGCCACCACCTCGATGGCCTCGAGTTGCACCTGGCTCTCGCCGGGGAACACCAGTTCGAACAGGCGCTCCTTGGCCATGGCATGCCCGGGTTTGCCGAGCAGGGCCTGCAGCAGCGACAGCTCGCGCGGCGCCAGCTCCATGGGTTGGCCGGCGAAGTACACCGCGCCGCTGTCCCGCTCCACGTGCATGCCGCACCACACCGGCCCGCGCGCCGGGTTGCCCACCGCGTGATCGGCCCCGCCGGCGCGGCGCACCAGCGCGCGCAGCCGCGCCTCGAGTTCGTCGAGGTCAAAGGGCTTGGGCAGGTAGTCGTCGGCGCCGGTGTTCAGGCCCAGGATGCGGTCGCCCACGGTGCCGCGCGCGGTGAGGATGATCACCGGCGTCTCCAGGCCGGCGGCGCGCGCCTGGCTCAGCACTTCCAGGCCGTCCAGGCCGGGCAGGCTCAGGTCGAGCAGCACCGCATCGGGCAGGCTGGCCTGCCACAGGGCCAGCGCGCGTGCACCGTCGTCGCAACCGAGCACCTGCACGCCGCGCCGCTCGAAGCTGCGCCGCAGCGTGGTATGCATCGTGGCGTTGTCTTCGATCAGCAGCAGTTTCATGACGCTGGATTATGGGCACGGGGCCCGGCCGACCCAAGCCGGTGCCCGGCCTTCACAGGGTTTGTCCGGATGCTGCGGACAGCGGACTGACAGCCTGTGACACGAGCATGCAGCCTGTCCGATCGCCGCACCGGACGGATCGGACTTGTTGCGGTTGTCCAACCTTGACATCCTCCCGGCCCTAAAGGACTGGGATTCCTACAACTAGAGGGTCATGTCCGACCCCGACCGGAACAGCATGCCGCCCGATCTCATTCACCACAGCTTCATCGGCTTTCGCCTCCCCTGCGGCGGCAAACTGTTCCTCGAAGATCGCCAGTCCTCGAGCGAGGATGTTGCGCGCTGCATTGGTGTCACGGTGGTGGCTCACGCCGCACACAACACACGCCCATTGGCGAACCGCAAGACCAGCAATTCCCTGCGGCCCGCTCATCGCCCCGCAGCAATTGCACATCCTCGTGGTGCCGTGCTCGGGCACCTCCAAAAACCACGCGCCTGCGTCATCGCATTTGTACTGCAGCATGGTTCTCATTGCGCTCCAGCCCGCATCCAGCACGCTCTTGGCGTGGGGACCGCGGGCAAGCGCCTTCGCATTCACATCACCCACACAGATCACGCAGTGCCGGGAGGCCAGCTTCGTCGTGAGCTTGTGCAGGAAGTCCTGTCGCCGGTTCGCGATCTTGGCGTGGATGGCTTTGACCCGACGCTTCTTCCCGGCCCGCTGCGCAGTGGCCAGCGCCGGCTCCAGGTCGCGGTAGAAGCGCTCGGCCTCGACCTTGTTTCCATCGCTCAGCACAGCCAGGTCTTTCAACCCCAGGTCGATGCCGATCGCATTGCCCTCAGGTGCGACGCGCGGTGGGCGCTTCATGTTGACCGTGACATTGAGGTACCAACGCCCGCGCGAGTCTTCGCTGAAGCTGCCCGCACGCAGTTCGTGCTCACCCAGGCCCCAGCTGTCCCACACCGAGAGCCACTTGCCGGCGAAATAAATCTGGCCGTGCGCGTACTTGATGGTGCGGACCTTGAAGGGCAACCAGCCCAGCGAACGGCGCACGCCCTTGCTCTTGCGCCAAGCCAGGCGCACCCGCTTGTGCTGGCGTCGGCTTCGGGCGTACTGCTCGGCCGTCTCTTGCACGGTTTGCACCGGCAGATTGAGCGAGTCATCGCCGCGCGTGCAGCCCTTCAGGTAAGGCCAGAAATCAAATCCGGTGAGGAACTTGCGCTCGCGCTCAAAGACGCGCGTCTGCAGGTCGTTGCAGTAGTTCCAGACCGTGTTGACCTCGCGCGAGAGCTGCGAGAGCCACACCGCATGCCGGTCCTTCACGCGCACGCGCAGCACGCGGGTGGAGTGGGAGGGGACAGTACTGGACATATGCACAGCATACGGAAGATGGCCAACAACGCAAAGGAAATGCGAGAAAAGAGGGCCGCGCTCACGCGCGGCGCGCTATCCCTTCCGGCCCTGAACGACCGGGTTTCTCGCGCAAAGTGATGAAAAGAAATGCGATCGCCCTGGGTGTTCTGGGGCTGTTCAGTGGCCTGGCCTTTGCCCAGTCGTCCGTGACCCTGTACGGCGTCGTCGACGTGGCCGTCGAGCGCGTCAAGGGCGCCACCTCGCTGACCCGCCTGGCGTCGGGCCAGCAGCAAGGCTCGCGCTGGGGTCTGCGTGGCACGGAAGACCTGGGTGGCGGGCTCAAGGCCACGCTCGTGCTGGAAGCCGGCATCAATGCCGACGCGGGCACGCTGGGGCAGGGCGGACGGGGGTTCGGCCGCCAGAGCTTCGTCGGGCTGGGCGCAGGCTGGGGCACGGTGCGCCTGGGGCGCCAGTACTCACCCATGGACGACATCGCCGGCATCATCGGCACCAAGGTGTACGACGTGCTCAGCGTGGTGCCGATCATCGGCAACGGCGACTACAACCGCGTGGACAACGCCCTCACCTATGTCTCGTCGACCGTGGCCAACACGGTGTTCCAGCTGCAGTACAGCCTGGGCGAGGAGCGTGCGAGCACCAACGCCAGCGCGGACTTCGCCCGGCAGGTCAGCGCACATGCGCTGCACGCCCGCGGACCGGTGACGGTGGGCCTGTCGTTGATGCAGGTGGCCGACGCCGACGGCGTGCTGGCCGGCAAGCAGGGCCGCGACGCGCTGCTGCTGGCGGGCGCCTACGACTTCGGCAGCGTCAAGCTGTCGGCCTACTACGACGTGGAAGACAAGGCAGCGACGAAGCTCAAGGTCTACGGCCTGGCAGCGGCGTTCAACTTCGGCGAAACCACGGTGTCGGTCGGAGCAGCGCAGGCCAAGGACGTCAACGGCTCGGCCGCGGCGGCCAGCGACGACGCACGCATCTACACACTGCAGGCCAGCCACAACCTGTCCAAGCGCACCGCGCTCTACGGCCATGTCACCGCCGTCGACAACGATGCCGCCGCTGCCCTGGGCTTCAACAGTCCGGTCGCCGGCTCGAAGTCCAACGGCATGCAGGTCGGTATCCACCACCGCTTCTGATCGCTGACGCCAACTCAGGGTTTCTCCGGAGTTGGCGTACAGCCAATTGACAGGGCCCGGTCGCAAGATCGAGCCGTCAGCTCACAACCCCTGCAGGAGACACACCATGCGTCGCGACACCTTCCTCAAATCACTGGCCGCCCTGGCAGCGGCTGGCGCCCTGCCCAACCTGGCCTGGGCCAACGCCAACATCAAGATGATGATTCCCGCCAACCCCGGTGGCGGCTGGGACGGCACCGGCCGGGCGCTGGGCGAAGCCCTGCGCGATGCCGGCGTGGCCTCGTCGGTCACGTTCGAAAACAAGGGTGGCGCTGCCGGGGCCATCGGTCTGGCGCAGTTCTACAACGCCAGCAAGGGCGACCCGAACGCGCTGATGGTCATGGGCGCCGTCATGCTCGGCGGCATCATCACCGGCAAGCCGCCGGTGTCGGTCACACAGCTCACGCCGATCGCCCGCCTCACCACCGAATACAACGTTTTTGTGCTGCCGGCGAACTCGCCCTACAAGACCATGAAGGACGTGGTCGAGCAACTCAAGAAGGACCCGGGGAGCATCAAGTGGGGTGGCGGTTCGCGCGGCTCCACCGAGCACATCGCGGCAGCGCAGATCGCGCAGTCGGTCGGCGTGCCGGCCTCGCGCATCAACTACGTGCCGTTTCGCGGCGGCGGCGAGGCCACGGCGGCCATCCTGGGCGGCAACGTCACCGTGGGCGGCAGCGGCTACAGCGAATTCCAGCAGTACATCGAGAGCGGCAAGATGCGCGCGATCGCGGTCACCTCGGGCCAGCGCGTCAAAGGCATCGACGTGGCCACGCTGAAAGAGCAGGGCATCGACGTGGAGATCGGCAACTGGCGCGGCGTCTACGGTGCCCCCGGCATCACGCAGGCCCAGCGCGACGCGCTCACCGCGATGGTGGTCAAGGCCACGCAGAGCAAGGCCTGGAGCGCGGCGCTCGAGAAGAACAACTGGACATCCGCGCTGCTCACCGGACGGGCGTTCGACGAGTTCGTGGACAAGGACTTCTCGTCGTTGCGCGCAACCATGGTCCGCGCCGGCATGGTGTGAACCCGCAAGCACCCCCAGCGCCGCTTTGCGGCTTCCCCCTCTCTGGCGCGCCTTCGGCGCTGGGAGGGGGACGGCATCTTGGGCCGGCGGAGCCGGACCCTCGATGCCCCTGGGCGGGGTTGCCCCTTTCGCTCGTGATGCTCGCTTTGGGCGAAGGAATACCGACATGAACAACGACACCTCACCGACACCCAACCACCGTCCCGGCCAGCTGGCCATGGGCGTTGGTGCGCTCATCGTGGCCGCTGTGCTGGCCTGGGGTGCGATGGACATTCCTTCCGACGCGGGTTATGCCGGCGTCGGGCCCAATTTCCTGCCCTGGGTGATCAGCGTGGCGCTGGGCCTGTGCGGCGTGATGCTGATCCGCGAGGTGCTCACCGGCGGTTATCGCCAGATGCCCGAGCCTTCGGGCGCGGCGCGCGGCGACTGGCGTGCGCTGGCCTGGGTGTCGGCGGGCGTGCTGCTCAACGCAGCGCTCATCACCACCATCGGCTTCATCCTGAGTTGCTCCCTGTGTTTCGTGCTTGCGGTGCGCGGCCTGCGCGCCAGCGAAGGCAAGCCCGTCGGCGGTCTTCGCCAGACCCTCAAGGACGCGGTCACCGGCATGTTGATTGCCGCCCCGGTGTACTGGCTGTTCACCAAATTGCTGGCGGTCAACCTGCCGGGCATCACGGCCTCGGGCTGGATCTGAGCGCGAAGGCAGCCACGACATGATGGACACCCTCAACCATTTGCTCGGCGGTTTTGCCACCGCCGGCACTCCCATCAACCTGTTGTGGGCCTTTGCCGGCTGCGCACTGGGCACGGCGATCGGGGTGCTGCCCGGCCTGGGTCCGGCCGTGACCGTGGCCATGCTGCTGCCCATCACCGGCCAGGTCGAGCCCACGGCCTCGATGATCTTTTTTGCCGGCATCTATTACGGCGCCATGTACGGTGGATCGACCACCTCGATCCTGCTCAACACACCGGGCGAAACCGGCACCATGGTCACCGCGCTCGAAGGCTTCAAGATGGCCAAGAGCGGGCGCGCCGGTGCGGCGCTGGCCAGCGCGGCGATCGGCTCGTTCGTGGCCGGCAGCATCGCCACCATCCTGGTCACGCTGTTCGCGCCCATCCTGGCCGACTTCGCCGTGCAGCTCGGCCCGCCGGAGTACTTCTGCCTGATGCTGCTGGCCTTCACCACGGTGAGCGCGGTGCTGGGCCAGAGCACGCTGCGTGGTCTGACCGCGCTGTTTTTCGGGCTGGCGCTGGGCTTGATCGGCATCGACCAGATCACCGCCCAGGTGCGCTACACCGCCGGTGTGCTCGAGTTCATGGACGGCATCGAGGTGGTGCTGGTGGCCGTGGGACTGTTTGCCGTGGCCGAGGCGCTCTACAACGCGCTCTACGAGGGCCGCAGCCCGGCCTTCATGAACAAGATGACCAAGGTGCACATGTCACGCGCCGACTGGCGCCGCTCCTGGCCGGCGTGGCTGCGCGGCACCGCCATCGGTTTTCCGTTCGGCACCATCCCTGCCGGCGGCTCGGAGATTCCGACCTTCCTCAGCTACGCCACCGAACGCAAGCTCGCCGGCCCCGAGCACAAGGCCGAGTTCGGCACCTCGGGCGCCATCGAAGGGGTGGCCGGTCCCGAGGCCGCGAACAACGCGGCCGTGACCGGCACGCTGGTGCCGCTGCTCACGCTGGGCATTCCGACCTCGGTGACCGCTGCCATCCTGCTCAGCGCGCTGCAGAACTACGGCATCAACGCCGGACCCCAGCTGTTCCAGACCTCGTCCAACCTGGTGTGGGCCTTGATCGCCTCGCTCTACATCGGCAACGTGATGCTGCTGGTGCTCAACCTGCCCATGGTGGGCCTGTGGGTCAAGCTGCTGAAGATTCCGCGCCCGCAGCTCTACGCCGGCATCCTGATCTTTGCCACCGTGGGTGTGTACGGCATGCGCCAGAGCGCGTTCGACCTGTTCCTGATGTACGGACTGGGGTTGCTGGGCGTGGTGATGCGGCGCTACGACTTTCCTACCGCGCCGGTGATCGTGGGCCTGATCCTGGGCCCCATGGCCGAGGCGCAGATGCGCAATGCCTTGTCGATCGGCGAGGGCAGCTGGATGGTGTTTGTGCAGCGGCCGATGTCGGCAACGCTGCTGGCGGTGGTGGTTGCCGTGTTGCTGGTGCCGCGTTTGTTGGCGCGGCGGGCTCAACGTTAGGGCGTCGGACCTCGCGGGCCCGCGGACGCGGTGTGCGCTACTCCGCGGCTGTCCCCCGGCGGCTGGAGGCCGCCTCCTCCTTTACGCCGCTGCGCAACGCACACCGCGTCCGCGAGCTGAAGTGATGTTTGCGCGCTGATTGATCGAGTGCCGATGACCGGACCCGTCGGCGAAAGCCACGGTCCCTGATACCCGCCGGGGGTACCATGCGACCATGATCCGGGACGACCGCCTGCCGCGCGACGCGCAAAGCATTCTTGAACTGGCCGCCAGGTCCATGTTCGACCTGTTTGCCAATGCCAGCGAAGGCATGATGCTGGTCGACCGCAATGCGCGCGTGGTGTGGATCAACGACCAGTACCGCCGCTTCCTGCCGGCGCTGGGCTTCGAGCACGAAGAAGACTTTGTCGGTCACCCGGTTTCCAGCGTGGTGCAGAACACGCAGATGCACCAGGTGCTGGCCACCGGCAAGCCCATCCTGATCGACCTGCTGACCAACAAGGCCGGCACCTTCGTGGTCAGCCGCATTCCGCTGCGCGACGACGCCGGTGAAGTCATCGGCGTGCTGGGCATCGTGCTGTTCGACCACCCCGAGACCACGCTGCAGCCCCTCATCAGCAAATTCGCCCGGCTGGAGCAGGACCTGATCGACGCCCGGCGCGAGCTCGCCAGCCAGCGCCGCACCAAATACACCTTTGCCAGCTTCGTGGGCAGCAGCGCCGCCGCACTCGAGGTCAAGCGTCAGGCGCGCCGCGCGGCGCAGACGGCCAGTCCGGTGCTGCTGCTGGGCGAAACCGGCACCGGCAAGGAGTTGCTGGCGCATGCGATCCATGCCGCATCGCCACGGGCCGGACGGCCGTTCGTGAGCGTGAACATGGCCGCCGTGCCCGACACCCTGCTGGAAGCCGAGTTCTTCGGCGTGGCGCCGGGCGCCTACACCGGCGCCGACAAGAAGGGCCGCGACGGCAAGTTCAAACTGGCCGATGGCGGCACGCTGTTCCTCGACGAGCTCGGCGACATGCCGATGTCGGTGCAGGTCAAGCTGCTGCGGGCCTTGCAGGAGGGCGAGATCGAGCCGCTGGGTTCGAACAGGCTGGTGTCTTTCGATGTGCGCGTGGTCGCCGCCACCTCGCGTGACCTGCAGCACATGGTGAGCGAGGGCAGCTTCCGGGAAGACCTGTACTACCGGCTCAACGTGCTGCCGATCCGCGTGCCGCCCTTGCGCGAGCGCCAGGACGACATCGCGCTGCTGATCGAAGCGCTGTGCGAAGACATTGCCGCACGCGGCGGCGGTGCGCAGCTGGAGCTGACCGCCGATGCCCAGGCGCTGCTGTCGGCCCAGGCCTGGCGCGGCAACATCCGCGAACTGCGCAACGTGCTGGAGCAGCTCGCGCTGCGCAGCGATTCGCACCACATCGCCGCTGCGCAGGTGGGGGCGGTGCTGCGGGAGGCGGGCCTGCCGGCGCTGGCACCGGCGGCCAGCCCGCGCACGGCAACCCGGGCCGCCGCAGCCGATGCGCTGCGCCCGCTGCACGAGCAGATCGCCGAACTGGAGCACCGGGCCATTGCGCAGGCACTGGTGCACACCGGCGGCAACCGCACGGCGGCGGCCCGGCTGCTCGGCATCTCGCGCGCCAGCCTCTACGACCGCCTGGCCGCCATGGAAGCCTTGTCTGACTTTCAGACGTTCGTCTGAAAGTCAGACGTTTTTTGCGACCACCATCGTCTGACAATCAGACGGTCAGGGAGGTGCGAGCGGAAAATGTCAGCAAATTCAACGACCTTTGGACGTGGCACGAAGTCTGCAACAGAACATGCACGACACATGGCTGTGGATCGTTCAAAACCAGGAGACAAGACATGACACACCCCACCCGCCGTCTGGCGGTCATCACCCTCGCCTGCACCGCTGCCTTCGGCGTTCCGATGGCCATGGCCCAGGCCAGCAAGGGCGAGATCCGCATCGCCCACATCCACAGCAAGACCGGCCCGCTCGAGGCCTATGCCAAGCAGACCCAGGTGGGTTTGATGATGGGCCTGAACTACGCCACCGGCGGCACCATGATGGTCGGTGGCAAGAAGATCGTGGTGATCGAGAAGGACGACCAGGGCAAGCCCGATGTGGGCAAGAGCCTGCTGGCCGCCGCCTACGCCGACGACAAGGTCGATCTGGCCATCGGCCCGACCGCCTCGCCGGTCGCACTCGCCATGCTGCCGGTGGCCGAGGAATACAAAAAGATCCTGCTGGTCGAGCCCGCCGTGGCCGACTCGATCACCGGCGACAAGTGGAACAAATACATCTTCCGCACCGGGCGCAACAGCAGCCAGGACGCGGCTGCCAACGCGGTGGCGCTGGACCAGCCGGGCAACGTGGTGGCGATGCTGGCCAACGACAACGCCTTCGGCCGCGACGGCGTGAAGGCCGCCAAGGACTTCATCAAGAAGGCCAAAATCGTTCACGAAGAGTACCTGCCCGTGGGCACGACCGACTTCACCGCCGGCCTGCTGCGCATCGTCGACAAGCTCAAGGACCAGCCCGGCACCAAGTACATCTCGGTGGGCTGGTCGGGCGCGCCGACGCCGTTTGCCAAGATCGCCGAACTCGATCTGGAAAAGCGCTACGGCATCAAGCTGGCCACCGGCGGCAACATCCTGCCGGCGATGGTGGCCTACAAGAACTTCCCCGGCATGGAGGGCGCGCTGTACTACTACTTCGGCATCCCGAAGAACCCGATCAACGACGCCATGGTGGCCGAGCACTACCGCCAGTTCAAGACGCCACCGGACTTCTTCACCGCGGGTGGTTTCTCGGCCGCGATGGCGGTGGTCACCGCGCTGAAGAAAACCAACGGTGACACCAACACCGACAAGCTCATCAGCACCATGGAGGGCATGAGCTTCGACACCCCCAAGGGCAAGATGACTTTCCGCAAGGAAGACCACCAGGCCATGCAGAGCATGTACCACTTCAGGATCAAGGTGGACCCGGCGTTCGCGTGGGGCGTGCCCGAGCTGGTGCGCGAGATCAAGCCGGAGGACCTGGCGATACCTATCCGGAATCGCCGGTAACCCCCTGCGCCGCTGACGCGGCTTCCCCCTTGGAAAGGGGGACAACACGAGCGGCCCGGCAAAGCCGGTTCCGCCGTGTTTCTGGAAGTCGCCGCACTTGCGGCGACAGATGCCACTGCTTTTTCAGCTCGACCCCATGCTTGAAACCCAGAACCTCACGGTCCGCTTCGGCGGGCACGTGGCGGTGAGTGCTGTCTCCTGCGCGTTCGCGCCGGGCACGCTGACCGCCATCGTCGGCCCCAACGGCGCCGGCAAGACCACCTACTTCAATTTGATCTCGGGTCAGGTCAAGGCCAGCGCCGGCCGTGTGCGCCTGGGCGGGCACGACATCTCTTCGCTGGGCGCACCCGCGCGGGCGCAGGCCGGCCTGGGGCGGGCGTTCCAGCTCACCAACCTGTTTCCCAACCTGACCGTCCAGGAGAACGTGCGCCTGGCGGTGCAGGCCCGGGCGAAGGCGGGACTGAACCTCTGGCGCATCTGGAGCGACCGGCGCGACCTGCTCGAGCGGGCCGATGAGGTGCTCGAGACCGTGGCCCTCGCCGACAAGCGCGATGCCCTGGCCTCGAGCCTGCCGCACGGTGACCAGCGCAAGCTGGAGGTGGCCATCCTGATGGCGCTGGACCCGCTGGTCTTCATGTTCGACGAACCCACGGCCGGCATGAGCGTGGACGAGGTGCCGGTGGTGCTGAACCTGATCCGCCAGCTCAAGAACGACAAGACCAAGACCATCCTGCTGGTCGAACACAAGATGGACGTGGTGCGCGAACTCTCCGACCGCATCATCGTGCTGCACAACGGTGAGCTGGTGGCCGACGGCGACCCGGCCGACGTGATCGCCTCACCCGTGGTGCAGCAGGCCTATCTCGGCATCAACCCCAACGAAGAGGAACAGCCTGCATGAGCCCCCAAGCTCCACCGCTGCGCGGGTCGCCGCTCCCCGAGGGGGCTGATCCGGCTTGGGCCAGCCCGGCGCCGGATCGTGCGTCTCCCCTGCTCAAGCTCGAGGGTGTGCACACCCACATCGGCGCGTACCACATCCTCCATGGCGTGGACCTGGTGGTTCCGGCCAACCAGATGACCATGCTGCTCGGCCGCAACGGCGCCGGCAAGACCACCACGCTGCGCACCATCATGGGCCTGTGGCACGCGAGCCAGGGCACGGTGACGCTTGACGGCGTGGACATCACCAGGCAGCCCACGCCCGACACCGCACAAAGCGGCGTGGCCTATGTGCCCGAGAGCATGGGGATTTTCTCCGACCTCTCGGTGCGCGAGAACATGCTGCTGGCCGCGCGCGGCGCGCGCACGCTCGACGACATCGACACCACGCGGCTGGAATGGATCTTCGGCCTGTTTCCGGCCATCAAGAAATTCTGGCTGCACCCGGCCGGCAAATTGAGCGGTGGCCAGAAGCAGATGCTCGCGGTCTCGCGCGCCATCGTCGAGCCGCGCAAGCTGCTGCTGATCGACGAGCCGAGCAAGGGCCTGGCGCCCGCCATCATCCAGAACATGATCGCGGCCTTTCGTGAGCTCAAGGCCGCCAAGACCACCATCCTGCTGGTCGAGCAGAACTTCAACTTCGCGCGCCAGCTCGGCGACACCGTGGCCGTGATGGACGACGGGCGTGTGGTGCACAGCGGCTCGATGGCCGAACTGGCCGCGGATGAATCGATGCAATCCCGATTGCTCGGCCTCTCTTTGGGATCACACCAATGACACTTCTCAAAGCAGACTTCGACTGGAAGCCGCTGGCGCTCGTACCGGTGCTCGCACTGATCGCACTGCCCGCCGTGGGCAGCGGTTCCACCTGGATCACGCTCACCGTGGCCGGGCTGGCCATGGGCATGATCATCTTCATCATTGCCTCTGGTCTCACGCTGGTGTTCGGCCTGATGGACGTGCTCAACTTCGGCCACGGTGTGTTCATCGCACTCGGCGCCTTCGTGGCCACCACGGTGCTGGCGAGCATGACCAGCTACACCGAAGCCGACAGCCTGTGGCTCAACCTCATGGCCCTGCTGCCCGCGATGCTGGTGGCCATGGCGGTGGCCGGGGCGCTGGGCTGGGTGTTCGAGCGCCTCATCATCCGCCCGGTGTACGGCATGCACCTCAAGCAGATCCTCATCACCATGGGCGGCATGATCATCGGTGAAGAGCTGATCAAGGTGGTCTGGGGGCCGGGGCAGATCGCACTGCCGCTGCCCGAGAGTCTGAGGGGCTCCTTCATCTTCGGCGACGCGGCGGTGGAGAAGTACCGCCTGCTCGCGGTGCTGGTGGGCTCCGTGGTGTTCGCCGCCATGGTGTGGACGCTCAACCGTACGAAGGTCGGCCTGCTGGTGCGCGCCGGCGTGCAGGACCGGGAAATGGTCGAGTCGCTGGGCTACCGCATCCGCCAGCTGTTCATCGGCGTGTTCGTGGTGGGCAGTGCCCTGGCCGGGTTGGGCGGGGTCATGTGGGGCCTGTACCAGCAGACCGTGCTGCCGCAGATGGGTGCGCAGGTCAACGTGCTGATCTTCATCGTCATCATCATCGGCGGCCTGGGCTCCACCACCGGCGCGCTGATCGGCGCACTGCTGGTGGGCCTGATGGCCAACTACACCGGCTTCCTGGCGCCGAAGGTCGCGCTGTTCTCCAACATCGCGCTGATGGTGGCGATCCTGTTGTGGCGCCCGCAGGGTGTCTACCCGGTGACGAACCGATGAACACCGCCCGCGCCGCCTTCGGCGTCACCCCCCTCCAGGGGGGCGCAGCCTGGGCCCGCCAAAGCCGGATCCTCGGCTGCTCTGGACGCAACTCCCCCTTCATCCAAGGTTGATCCATGCTGTCCCGACTCCTCTCCAACGACCTTCCGCGCAGCCGCTGGCTCACGGTCCTGCTGGTGGTTCTTTTCCTCGGCCTGCTATTTGCCCCTTTCTTGTTCCCGGGTGTCAAGGCGCTGAATGTGGCGGCCAAGGTGCTGATCTTCGTGGCCCTGGTGGCCAGCTTCGACCTGCTGCTGGGCTACACCGGCATCGTGAGTTTTGCGCACACCATGTTCTTCGGCATCGGCGCGTATGGCGTGGCCATTGCGCTCAATTCGGTGGAGCAGGCGAGCTGGGGCGCGCTGGCCGTGGGCGTGGTGTGCGCGCTGCTCATCTCGCTCATGCTGTCGCTGCTGATCGGCCTGTTCTCGCTGCGGGTCAAGGCGATCTTCTTCGCCATGATCACGCTGGCCGTGGCCTCGGCCTTCCTCACGCTGGCCTCGCAGCTGTCGGACTTCACCGGTGGTGAAGACGGCTTGAGTTTTCGCGTGCCCGAACTGCTGTCACCGGGCTTCATGCTGCGCGAGGAGCCGATGGCGACCCCCTTCGGCGAGGTGGACCTCAACGGCCGGCTGATCACCTACTACCTGATCTTCGTGGCCGTGACAGCGATCTTCCTGACCATCCTGCGCATCGTGAACTCACCGTTCGGGCGCGTGCTGCAGGCCATTCGCGAAAACGACTTCCGCGCCGAGGCACTGGGTTACCGCACCGTGGTCTACCGCACGCTGTCCAACGTGCTCTCGGCCTCGTTCGCCACGCTCGCCGGCTGCCTGCTGGCGATCTGGCTGCGCTACCAGGGGCCCGACACCTCGCTGTCGTTCGAGATCATGCTGGACATCCTGCTCATCGTCGTGATCGGAGGCATGGGCACGCTGTACGGTGCGCTGATCGGCAGCGTGATCTTCGTGCTCGCGCAGAGCTATCTGCAGGACCTGCTGCGGGTGGCGGGGCAGGCCACCGAGGGCATTCCCCTGCTGCCCGCCTTGCTCACACCCGACCGCTGGCTGCTCTGGCTGGGCCTGCTGTTCGTGCTGTCGGTGTATTACTTTCCCACCGGTGTCGTCGGCAAGCTGAGGGAGCGCGCGGTGCTGGCGCGGTTGAAAGGTCTGAAATGAAACCGCAGGCCACCGTGGTGCCCCGATCACGCTACCTCGTGTGCGAAGGCCGCGAGATCCACTTCATGGACTGGCAGCCCGCATCTGCCGCCGGCCCGGTGGTGGTGGCCTGGCACGGACTGGCCCGCACCGGTCGCGACATGGACCCGCTGGCCGCGCACCTGAGCGCCCAGGGCTGGCGCGTGATCTGCCCCGACACGATCGGCCGCGGCCTGTCGCAGTGGAGTCCGCGACCCGAGGCCGAGTACTGCCTGGACTTCTACAGTCGCCTGGCCACCGCGCTGGTGGATCAGCTGGAGCTGCAGCGCTTCCACTGGGTCGGCACCTCCATGGGCGGCGCGATCGGCATGGTGTGCGCGGCAGGCCGGCTGCAGGGACGCATCGAGCGCCTGGTGCTCAACGACATCGGGCCCAGGACGGCCGACGCCGCCATCGCGCGCATTCGCAGCTACGCCGGCAACCCGGCCGCCTTCGACACCGTGGGTGAGCTGCAGCGGTACTTCCGCACGGTCTACAAACCGTACGGCTGGTTGAGCGATGCCCAGTGGACGCTGCTCACGGAGAGCTCCACGCGCCGCCTGCCCGACGGTCGCGTGACGCCGCACTACGACCCGGCCATGGTGCAGCAGTTCACCCACCATCCCGACGACTACGAGCTGTGGCCGACGTTTGACCGCATCGACGTACCGGTGCTGTGCCTGCGCGGCGCCGATTCCGACCTGTTGCTGGCCGACACCGCCGAGGCCATGCGCGACCGCGGGCCGCGCGCACTGGTCGTGACGATTGCCGGCTGCGGCCATGCACCGGCTCTCAACGTGCCCGAGCAGTTCGAGCTGGTGCAGCGGTTTCTGGCGGGGCACTGAGCAACCGTGTCGGCAGCGTTGCGGGTGCGTTTTCGCCTGTGATCCATGGCGCCGGACGCCGATCGGCGGGCGCGTCAAGCGCTGATCAAGCGCCGGCGGTCAAGGCGTGGCGCAGCAGCAGCGCGGCGAGCACCCACATGGTCACGCCGATCAGGGCGTCGAGCATCTGCCAGGCCTTGGGCCGCGCGAACCATGGGGCCATCCAGCGGGCGCCGAATCCCAGCAACCCGAACCAGAGCACGCTGGCCGTGCTGGCCCCCGCCACGAACCAGCCGCGCAGGGCGGCGGGTTGCTGGGCGCCGATGCTGCCCACCAGCAGCACGGTGTCCAGATAGACATGGGGGTTCAACAAGGTGAACGCCGCCGCCTGCGCCAGGGCCGCCATCCGGCTGAGCGCCGCGCCGCCTTCGGTGGCCGTCAGGGGCTGGGGCCGACGTGCGCGGCGCAGGGCGCGCCAGCCATAGGCCAGGAGGAATGTGGCGCCAGCCACGGCCAGCGCCCGCGCGATGCCGGGACTGTCGGCCAGCGCCCGCGCCATGCCCAGCACGCCGGCTGCGATCAGCACCGCGTCTGCCACCGCGCAAAAGACCACCACGCTGCCCACGTGTTCGCGCCGCAGCCCCTGTCGCAGCACAAAGGCGTTCTGCGCGCCGATGGCCACGATGAGCCCGAGGCTCAAGGCCAGGCCTTGAAGGAAGACAGGCCCGGCGGCTGACAGGGCTCAGTCCTTCGCGCCGATCGCGAGCGCCCGTTCGCGGCTGGCCTGGAGCTCCATCGGATCGTCCACCGCTTTGGTGTCCCAGCCCTGCAGGTGCTGCTCGGCGACGTCGGTGAGCGCACGGATCCACTCGGGGTGGTCGTTCAGGCAGGAGATGTACTGGAAGCTCTGGCCGCCGGCGTGCAGGAAGGCCTCGCGCGCTTCCATGTTGATCTCTTCGAGCGTTTCCAGGCAGTCGCTGGTGAAGCCGGGGCAGACCAGGTCAACGCTCTTCAAGCCATTGCCGGCGAGGTCGATCAGCGTGGGCTCGGTGTAGGGCTCCAGCCACTTGGCCTTGCCGAAGCGGGACTGGAAAGTCACCTTGTAGCGGTCCTTGGGCAGGCCGAGCTGTTCGGCCAGCAGGCGCGCCGTCTTGTGGCATTCGCAGTGGTAGGGATCGCCCAGCTGCAGCGTGCGCTCGGGCACGCCGTGAAAGCTCATCACCAGCTGTTCGCTCTGGCCGTGGGCGGCCCAGTGCGCGCGGATGGTTTTGGCCAGCGCCTGGATGTAGCCGGGGTGGGCGTGGTAGCGGTTGATGAAGCGCAGCTCGGGAAGGTTTCGCACCTTGGCGGCCCAGTTCATCACGCCGTCGACCACGCTGGCCGTGGTGGTGGCGCTGAACTGCGGGTAGGCCGGCAGCACCAGCACGCGTGTGACGCCTTCGGCCTTGAGCTCGTTCATCACCGAGGCGATGGAGGGGTTGCCATAGCGCATGGCGTAGCGCACCGTCACCTGGTGTCCACGCTCGCCGAGGTAGCCGCGCAGCAGGATGGCCTGGCGCTCGGTCCATACCTTCAGCGGTGAACCTTCGGGCATCCAGATGCCGGCGTATTTGGCCGCCGACTTCTTTGGCCGCACGCGCAGGATGATGCCGTGCAGGATCAGCATCCAGACGAAGCGCGGAATCTCGACCACACGCTGGTCACCGAGGAACTCGGCGAGGTAGCGTCGCAGGGCGGGTGCGGTGGGTTCGTCGGGGGTGCCCAGGTTGCACAGCAGCACGGCGGTGCGGGCGGCCTGGCCGTGTTTGTAGGGCGGTTCGGTGTTGAAGGGCATGCGCTATTCTCTCGCAAGCATGAAAACCCCCACCAGCACCGCCTTGCCGACCGCGCCCCGCGCGCTGGACCCGACCCGCATCCGCGCCATCAGCATCGATCTGGACGACACGCTCTGGCCGATCTGGCCCACCATCGAACGTGCCGAGGCCATGCTGGCCAACTGGCTTGGCCAACACGCTCCCGCCACCGCCCGGCTCTACACCACGCCGGGCGCGCTGCGCGAGGCCCGCATCCACCTGCAGACGCTGCGACCCGATCTGGCGAACGACCTCAGCGCCTTGCGCCGCGAGTCGATCCGCCATGTGCTGCAGCAGGCCGGCGACGACCCGGCCCTGGCCGAACCCGCCTTCGACGTTTTCTTTGACGAACGCCAGCGCGTGCAACTGTTCGAAGACGCCATGCCCGCACTGGAATGGCTGAGCACCCGCTATCCGGTGGTGGCCGTGTCCAACGGCAACGCCGACGTGCACCGCGTGGGCCTGGGGCACCACTTTCATGCGGCTTTCAGCGCGCGCGGGTTCGGTGTGGGCAAGCCCGATCCGCGCATCTTCCTGGCCGCTGCCGACGCCGCCGGTGTCGACGCGGCCGAGGTGCTGCACATCGGCGACGACGCGCACCTCGACGTGGTGGGCGGGCTGCGTGCGGGCATGCAGGTGGCCTGGGTCAACCGCACCGGTCTGCCCTGGGAGCATGCGCCCCTGCAGCCACACACCACCGTGGCCGACCTGACGGCCCTGTGCCGTCAGATCGGCTGATTTTTCAAGGCATCAGCCCTCCCATGAGCCTCACCATCCACGGCATCGCCGCGTCGCGCGCCATCCGCCCCCTGTGGGCCGCGACCGAACTCGGTCTGGCGTTCCAGCATGTGAACACGCCATACCAGGGCGGTGCGACCCGCACGCCCGGGTTTCTGGCGCTGAATCCCAACGGGCACATCCCGGTGCTGGTGGACGCGCGGCCCGATGGCGAAGTGGTGGTGTGGGAGAGCATGGCCTGCGCGCTCTACGTGGCGCGCCACCACGGCCAGGCCGACGGCGTCGGCATCGCGCCGGCGAATGCACGCGAAGACGCCGAAGCCCTGCGCTGGAGCTTCTGGGCCGTGAACGAAACCGAAAGCGACGCCCTGACCGTGCTCATGCACCGCCTGGCGATGCCCGAAGACCGCCGCCGGCCCGACATGGCCGAGGGGGCCGAACGCCGGCTGGCGGTGCCGTTTCGCGTGATCGAACAACACCTCGAGCGCAACCGGGCCAGAGGACAGGCGTTCCTGGCCGCCGAACGTTTCACGGTGGCCGACCTGTGCGTGGCCAGCGTGTTGAACTGGGCGCGCCCGTCGCACGGCCTGATGACCGCGCATCCGCTCACCCATGCGTGGCTGAAGTCGTGCATCGATCGCCCGGCCTACCTGCAGGCCAAGGCCCTGGGCTGAGCCGCTTCAGAAACCCCAGAGCAGGCGTTTGGCGATCCAGCCGCTGACGCCCTCGCTGCGTTCCACCCGCACCCAGTCGGCGCGCTTCTCGCGGGTGCGCAGCAGTTCGCCGTATTCGACCCTGGCCAGGATGCGGTGCTGGGTGCCCGGCCCGCTGCGCAGGTTGGCCACCCTGGACTTGACGACATGGTGCGGCGTGCTCCCGGTGAGCGAGCGCGCGACCCAGCCGGTGTCGCCCTCGAAATCGCGCACCTGCACCCAGCTGCCCTTGCGCTGGGTGATCTGCAGCGGGTAACCCCGCTTGAGTTCCCACAGCACGGGCGTGTGGGTGCCCGGGCCTTCGCGCATGTTGAGGGTGCTGCCCTTGACGCTGACCATGCTCTGGGCTTGCGCCATGCTGGTGGAGAGGGCGGCCAGGCACAGGCCGGCCATGATCAGCAGTTGTCGGGTGGGACGGGTCCGGTTCATTCGCAGGGGCTCCTTTGCTCGGGTTGAAAAAGTTCCACCAGTGGGAACGTGAAGGCGCCCGGAGGTTCCCCGACCAGGCATCCTGCAGTGTGTTCAGCGCTCCTGTGCGGCCAGGCGGGCCGCGGCCAGGCCGCTGCGCACGGCCGCTTCGAGTGTGGCCGGGTAGGGGCCCTGCACATAGTCGCCTGCGGCGTACAGCCCTGGAGCCACCACCGCGCCCGGGCGTTCCAGCCCGGGCGTGCAGGCGAAGGTGGCCCGCTTTTCCACCACGCTGAGCAGCGGCTGCAAGGCCAGGCCGAGCTGACGCTGTCCCTGTTGCAACACGCGCGCCTGCAGGTCGTCGCGTTCACCGCCGCTGGCGCTCACCACAAAGGCCAGCACGCCGCTGGCAGCCGGGTCGTGCGGGCTCAGCTGCCCGCGGTCGAACACGAACTGCGCGGGTGCGGCGTGCGCGTCGGGCTCGGCGCGCAGTGCCAGCATGGGCGCTGGCAGTCGCGCGCCGGGGGCCAGGGCGTACACCGTGGTGATGGCGGTGAAACGCAGGGCGTGGGCCGACAAGGCCCAGTGGGCCAACGCCTCGTTGTCGTCTGCGTGCGCGAGCAGGGTCTGGGCCGCCACACTGGCGGGCGTGGCCCAGATGACGCGGTCGAACGCTTCCTCGCCCGCGTCGGTGCCCAGTCGCCAGCCGGTACCCGAGGTCTGCAGGCGCGTGACGCGCGTGCCGGTGCGAAGGCGTGCATGGGCGCCGTGGCGACTGTCCAGCCAGTTCGCTGCCGCCTGCGGAAACAGGCGGGTGAGATCGGTGCGAGGCAACAGCAGGCTCGACGCGCTGAAGCCTGCCGCACCGCGGCCGAACAGCGCGTCTCGCATGACACAAAGGAACACTTGCGCGCTGGCGTCCGAGGCCGGGATGTTCAGGGCCGACACGCACAGGGGTTCGATCAACTCCTGCATCACCCGATCGGGCAAGGGCTCGCACAAGCCTTCGACGGTGAGCGTGGCCGCACAACGAAACCCGGCCAGGCGCCAGCCCAGCGAGGCGCGGACCAGCGCCATCCGCTCGCCCCAGGTCCAGCCGCGCGCCGTCCCGATCGCGGCCAGCGCATCGAGCGGTGCCGGCCATCGCATGGCCCACGCGGGCGTTTGCAGGCCGCCGCCGTCGGGGTAGGGCAGCGACAGCGGCAGGGCCATCAGCACCTGCGGCAGGTTCATGCCCACCCGCTGCATCAGGGCCAGGGTGTCGCTGTAGGCGCCGATGAGGATGTGCTGGCCATTGTCCAGCGTGATCGGCGTGCCGTCGGGCGTCACGGTGGTCAGTGCCCGGGCCCGTCCACCGAGCATGCGCGTGGCCTCGAAGACCGTGACATCGAACCCCAGGAAGGCGGCTTCGACCGCCGCCGCCATGCCGGCCCAGCCGGCGCCGACAACAGCGAGCTTCATCACGGACCCGCCGCCGGGCCGCCCCAAGGCGGGTCAGCCCCCTCGGGGGGCAGCGGACC
>NZ_JAUCZG010000044.1 GCF_030373225.1 Hydrogenophaga sp.
TCCCATGTCCAGACTCAGCTCGTCAAGAAACAACCTCTTGACTCTTCACATCTAGATTCGGCGAGGCCGCCTGTCGTCGGCCACCCGCACCCTGGCTCACCCGGCGTGTGCAAGGCGCTTCTGCCAGAAAGGATTCACATGGTCACCCTCCTGCTGCCCTGCGACGGAACACGCAACGCGCTGCTGGCCGTGCAGCGTGCGGTCGGCGCACACCGCCAGGGCCATGTGCGGATGGTTCACCTGATCAACGTGCAACCGCCTTTTTCGGCCAACGTGGCGCGCCACATCTCCCGCGAGCTGCGCGATGACTTCCACCGCGAACGCTCCGACGAAGCGCTGGCCGGCGCCCGGCAGCTGCTCGAGAGCGCCGGTGTTCCCTTCCGTGCGCACGCCGAGGTGGGGGACAAGGCCGGTTGCATCGCCGAGGCCGCCCGCCAACTGCGCTGCGACCGCATCGTCATCGGCACCGCACGCAAGAGCGCACTCGTGCGCACGCTGGAGAACTCCCTCACGAGCCAGTTGCTGGAATGCAGCACGGTGCCGGTGGAGGTGATCGGGGGCGAGCCGGTCGGCGCCTTCAAGCGGGTCGGCATCCCGGCCGGCGTGGGCACGGGCATGGCCATGCTGTGGGTGGGCGACGCGTGAGTGGGATGACCCTCTTTCGCACTCGTCGCCCTGATGCGCATGACGGCCGGACGTGCCGCCGGGCGGGGGTTCGGCGGCCAGCATGACCGCCCCGTTGTTGTTGCTCTGCGTTGTGTGCAAAGGCGGCTTTTGCAGTGTCCCCCGCGGATGGGTCCTGCACGCCTGAGGCCACCCAGCCCGACAGGAAAACGCCAGCGCCATCGACAGGAGCAAGGCAAGGCTGGGCGAGTCTGTTCGAAGTGCGCTTCATGGCTCTTCCCTGGCGCCAGCCGTCCGTCCAAACCCCTCGAGCCTGGCTCGTCGCAACAACCCTGACCGTGCACCGGCGTCAGGTCGGGTGCGCGGGCATGGCGCCCGCCTGCGCCTGGAGCCAGCCGCAGAACAGGTCCAGCCGCGGGTGGGCTGCACCGCTGCGGCGCAGCGCCAGGTACTCGTAGCCCGATGCGGTGAAGCCCAGTGGTGCCACCAGCCGGCCAGCCAGCACGTCGTCCAACACGAGGTGCCAGGGCGCGACGGCAACGCCCAGTCCCCGCAAGGCCGACTCGAGCGTGAAGTAGTAGTGCTCGTACACAGGACCTGCGGTGACTGACCTGGCTGGCAGCTCGATGCCCGCCGCCGCCGCCCACCTGTCCCAGGCATCGCGGCGCGCGCGGGTGTGCAGCAGGGTGTGACCGGCCAGATCGTTGCCTGTGTGCAGCCCTGAGTTTCGAGCGGCGAGTGACGGCGCCATGACCGGCCCCAACTGTTCGGCAAACAGGGGCAAGGCGTCGCTCGCCTCCTGCCGGGTGCTGGCGTTCAAGGCGGTGATGAGCAGGTCGCAGCCTTCGCGCGCGGCATCGGTGCCGGTGTCGGTGGTGCGCAGGCGCACCTCGATACCGGGGTGGCGCGCATGAAAGTCGA
Organism: Hydrogenophaga sp.; assembly: GCF_030373225.1. GTDB lineage: Bacteria > Pseudomonadota > Gammaproteobacteria > Burkholderiales > Burkholderiaceae_C > Hydrogenophaga. Next base: position 1,546 of record NZ_JAUCZG010000044.1, read on the forward strand.
ACAACCTCGGAATCAGCCACTTGACGGTGAAGGTGCTGAAACAGGCCACGTCCAGCGGGCCCTGGCCGGCGTCGTCGAGCGAGCGCACCGCATCGCGGATCTGCTCGAAGGCGCTGGTCAGCGCGGGCTGCAATGAGCGAGCCGCTGCCGTCAGGGTCGGGCGGGACCTGGTGCCGTCGAACAGCGCCATGCCGAGGTGCTCCTCGAGCTGACGCACCTGCCGGCTGATGGCGCCGGGTGACACGGCAAGTTCCTCGGCCGCTGCGGTCATGCGGCCCAGGCGAGCAGCGGCTTCAAAGGCCCGCAGGGCATGGAGCGGGGGCAGGCGGCGTTTCATGGGTATGTGATCCAGAGGTACTTAGGGTGGACCGAAAAATCGCTTTTCACAGGCGCCTGGTGCGGCCACAGTGGCGCGCTCGACTGCAGGCGATTTTCGCCAAATCCGGCCCCCGCGCCACCCGGCCCGGGTCCGCCATCCATGGAACCATCAGGAAGACCCCGACATGCCCTTTGTTCATACCCATGTGCCCCGCCAGACCCCACTCAGCGGTCGCGAAGCCATCGTGCAGGCCATCCATCAGGCGCTGGTGGAGGGCATCGGCATGCCCCAGGACGAACTGTTCAACATGGTGAGCGATTACGTCCCTGGACAGTTCGCGTTCAGCCGCAGCTTCAACGGCGTGATGCGATCCGATGCGGTGGTCGTGGTGGAAATCACGATGCGCCGCGGGCGCAGCGACGCCATGAAACGCGCCCTCTATGCCGCCATGGCGCGCAAGCTGCATGCGATGGCCGGAGTTGCGCCGGCCGACGTGTTCATCTTCCTGCATGAAAACGACCACTCCGACTGGTCGGTGGGCCATGGGCGCTGCGCCATGGCGCTGGTGCAGCAGCCAGGCGCACCGGACTGAACCGCAGGGCGGTTGGGGCGGGGCCGCCGACCCTCAGGCCGCCGGTGGTGGCGTTCGGGGCTGGCCATAGGCCTCGACCACCAGGGCGGCCAGTTGTCGCACCGCATCGGCGGTGTCGACCCGGTGCACCAGGCCGATCTCGCGGTGGAAGGTGTGGGGCCCGAGGTCGATCGCGCGCACGCCGGCCGGCCAGCGCCGCCGATCTGCGGTCTGCGGCACCAGGGCCGCGCCCAGGCCGCTGGTGACCAGACGCACGATGGCCTCGAGTTCGTCGAGTTCGCTCACCTCCTGCACACCCAGCCGGTGTTCGCGCAGGAAGCGGTCCACCTGCCGGCCGCCGAAGGAGCTGCGGTCGTAGCGGATGAACGCTTGCCCGGTGAGCAGGCCGCGCCAGTCATCGCCCCGGGCGTTGCGGGGAACGAGCAGGCGGAACGGCTCTTTCGCCAGCGGCGTCCAGCGCAGGTCGCTGTGCAGGGCGAACGGCGGGCGGATGATCACCGCCGCGTCCATCTCGCCCGCGTCCACGGCGTTGAGCAGCGCATGCGACAGGCCCGGCACCACGCGCGTGCGGGCACCGGGCAGCTGGTGGTGGAAGCGCACCAGCGCCGGCGGCAGCATCGACTGCTGCACCGACGCGATCGCGCCCAGGCTCACGAACACCGCGCGCGCCCGGGTGCGCTGGCGCACGCCGAGCTGGCCATACAGTTCGATCAGTTCCTGCGCCTGCGACAAGGTCTGCTGCCCGCGCCGGTTGATGCGGGCCGACCGGCCGGTGCGGTCGAACAGGGTGAAGCCGAGTTCGTCTTCCAGCCGTTTCATCTGCGCGCTCACCGCCGCCTGCGTCAGGCCGATCTGCTGGCCGGCCGCGGCAAAGGTGCCCACCCGGGCCACGGCAATGAAGGTCTTGAGTTCAGCGATCATTCACAAAGAATAATGATGCTCAACCTAAAAATCCATTGTTTTTCTTTTTCAATGGGACTGCCTACCATGCAGGTCGTTTCCATTTCCCAGCCGAGGCCCTGAATGAACACCGCTTGCACCGATTCTTCCGATCTCCCGACCATGACCGCACCGGCCACCAACCCCGCGCCGATGTCGCCCTTCCATCTTGCCTTCCCGGTGCACGACCTCGAAGTCGCCCGCGGCTTCTACGGGGGTTTGCTGGGCTGCCCGGAAGGCCGCAGCTCACCCGAGTGGATCGATTTCAACTTCTATGGTCACCAGATCGTGGCGCACCTGGCGCCCGAGGCCTGCGGTGTGGCCGCCAACAACGCGGTGGACGGACACGGTGTGCCGGTGCGCCATTTCGGCATGGTGCTGCCGATGGCCGACTGGGAGCGCATGGCCGACCGCCTCAAGGGCCTGGGCGTCGAGTTCGTGATCAAGCCCTACATCCGCTTTGCGGGTCAGCCGGGTGAGCAGGCCACCATGTTCTTCATGGACCCGTCGGGCAACGCGATCGAGCTCAAGGCCTTCGCCGACATCCGTCAGCTCTACGCGAAGTGAGCCGGTGCCGGCCCGCCGGCACCGTGTGCACGGGGGTCGGGCGTTGCGGCCACGACAGCCCAGATGGCGGCCGGGTCGGCGGCCTCCGGTCCGCGCCAGGCGATCACCTGATCGGGCCTGACGATCAACATGCCTTCGTCCAGCAGGTCACCGGTGCCACCGGGCGGCAGGACCGGCCGGTGCACCTCCAGCCCGGCCCGCACGCCGGCCGCGACCAGGGCCTGCGCCGCGTCCTCCAGATGGGGCGGAGCCAGCACGTTCCACTCGAAGCCCAGCAGGTCGTAGAGCGAGCGCTCGCCGTCCAGCCAGTGGTGCGGCAGGCGACCGCCCGGCAGGGTGGTCGGCACATAGGCATTCGCGTGGTCGGGCGGCGCGTTCGCTGCATCACCGAAGACGATCGGTGAATCGTCGCAGCGCTCGCCCAGGGTGACGCCGGGTATGTTGAACTCGCGCCGCACGTGCTCACCCAGCACGTCGCTGGCCCGGGCGCGCTGCCGGTCTCCCTCGGCGCCATCGGCCTCCAGGTCGGGGGTGGCCTCGAACAGGCCCACCGAGTCGGCGAACCCGCGCGCACAGGCGGTGTTGCGCAGGCCGATCGGTCGGCGCTCCTGCTCATAGCTGTCCAGCAGGCGGACGTGCGCCCGGCCCTTGACCACCGCGGCGAGCTTCCAGCCCAGGTTGACCGCATCACCCACCGCGGTGTTGTAGCCCAGACCCCCGGTGGGCGTGAACAGGTGGGCGGCATCGCCGGCAATGAACACATGGCCCTGCCGATAATGCTCGGCCACCAGCGAATGGCCGGCGATCCAGATGCCGGTGGAGAGGATCTCGATGTCCAGGTCGGCCATGCCGCTGGCCTCGGCGAAGATGCGGCGCGCGTCCTCGTGCGTCCAGTCTTCGGGGGTTTCGTGCGGGTGCACGGCGGCGTGGAAGGCGAACTCACCGCGCCCGTCCACCGATGCCATGAACACCCGCCGCTCGTGGTTGACCGACACGTACATCCAGGCGATGTCGTGCGGGAAGCGCTGGTAGAACGCCGGCGCGCGCAGGTAGATGGCAAACATCTTGCCGCCCATGAACTGGCGTTGCAGACCGCTGGCGCCGCCCATGGCGATGCCCAACGCGCTGCGCACCGGGCTGCGCGCGCCGTCGGCGCCGACGAGAAAGCGCGAACGCACCGTCACCCCGGGGCCTTCGTTGGTGGCTGGCGTCAAGCGCGCCAGCACGCCGCCTTGCGTGTCCTCGAACGAGTGCAGCCGCCAACCAAAGCCGATCGGGCGGCCGGTGCGGCGCTCGGCGTGTTCGCGCAGCACCGCCTCCACATATTTCTGCGAGACGCGGTGGGGCAGCTCGGCCGCGCTCCATGAACCCGTCATCTGCGCAATGCGCTGCGTCGCCTGCGCTGCGGTGGGCAGGCGCAGGCGCGCCAGTTCGTGCCGCGCAAACCGGGTGAAGTAGGCGATGTCGGTGGGGTGATCGGTCGGCAGTCCGAGTGCGCGCACCTGCCCGGAGATGCCGATGCGCCGGAAATGCTCCATGGTGCGGGCCTGCGTCGCATTGGCCTGCGGGTTGAAGGCCGTGCCCGGTTTCGGGTCCACCACGAGACAGCTCACCCGGCGCAGGCCGAGCTCGTTGGCCAGCATCAGGCCGCAGGGCCCGGCGCCGGCGATCAGCACGTCCACCTCGAGTTCGCCGCCCCCGGCCACCGACAGGTCCTGCATGCGCGGTGCCGACTCAGGGCTTGATGTAGGCAAAGCCCTGCTTCTGCAGCCGCGTGATGCGCAGCACGCCCGACGGCGTGAAATCCGCTTCCTGGATGAACTGCTCCTTTTTCAGGTCGCGGCCCCTGAGGGTGATCTCGCAGATCTCGAACGACACGCCACGGCTCTTGAGGGCCGACACCAGCGGCGCGAACTCGGTGCCGTTGGCCGCCTTGGCGCCCTCCATCAGCATGTCCACGCCTTCGGCATGGGTGACGACCGAGATCTTTGCCTTGGGGTCGGTGTCGAGGTGGTTGCGCACATTGCGCAAGCCCTTGAGGCCCTGGTTTTCGGTGTTGTCGAAGTGGTAGACCACGGTGTCCTGGGCGGCCACCGCGCCGGCGGCCAGCGCCAGGGTGAGGCTGGCAATGAGGGATTTGAGTTGCATGGGGTCTCCTGTTGTGGGCGGGGTGCCGTGACGCCGAAACGGGTGCTGCGCGATCACGCGTGCCAAAACCGTCACGCTCGCTGGCCGGCACAGGCCCGCCGGGTGGTCGGCCGGGTGCCTGCGGCACCGGTTCGGAACTATGCTTGCCACTGTACCGGGTATCGGAGGCCTGTTCTGGCCGCCTGCCCATTTGTGACCGACGGCCTGGAGGGCTCTATGGCGAGTGATTTGGACACCGTGCGGGTGTTGCGTGCCTTGTTCAACGACATGCCGCGCGCGCCGCAGGGCCTCTCGGGGCTGGAGCTCATGGCCTGGATCAAGAGCTCGATGACCGACTGTGAAGGCGGCGAAATGGCCTACATGATCGAGCACATCACCCGGAACTCCATGCTCGACATCGTGCTGCACATGCGCGAGTCCGGGCACCTGCAGGACGACGCGGCGTTCGACGAAACGGTGGCCCTGATCTCCACCGAGGAGGGGCGCCGCACCTTTCGCGACCGCTGCATCCAGGCCCAGAAAACGGTCGATGCCACCGAGCGGCTGCTCAAGCGGGCGCGCCAGACCACCCCGGTGCCGCAGGCGCTGTTCAGCCCCGACCCGCAGGAAATCGACTGCTTCGTGCGCGGACAGGTCAGCGGCCCCGGCCCCCTGTTCGCCGAGTACGCCGCGCGCGAGGAAGTGCTGGAAATCGGTGTTTTTCCCCAGACCCCCGAGCGCGTGCACGAGTTCGCCTGGGGTTTCGTGGTGGAGCAGTCGGGCAGCTGGAACGTGCACGTGGCCGAAATGTGGCGCCGCGGCACGGTGGGTTATTTCGACCGCTTCCTCAGCGCCTGGAAGCTCGAACTGGCCCGGCCCCTGGACGACAGCGCCGAGGCACCCGCGCTGCCTGCCGGGCTGCAGGTCGACGACGGCATCGGCAGCTTCAGCAGCCTGAGTTTCACGCTCGAGCCCGGTACCGAGCAGGCACCGGTGCGCCGCTGGCTGGGCGAGACCTTCATTGGCCGCATGCTGCCGCGCATGGCCGCCAGGGCGCTCGACGACACCCTCGACTTCCCCGAGGACGATTCCGCGAACTGAGCCGGCCAGCTGCGCCCGGCTGGTGCGAACGGTGGTGCAGTCCGTGCACCGCAGAAGGGCATGTGCGCGTCTTGCGCACTGCGGCCGTGCCCGATGGGCGGCATTCATGCGGCCCGGTCACACCGGTGCCCACCTCGCCACGACCCCTCCACGCCCTTGAAAACGTCCGGGAAACCCGGTGCTCCCATCGGTGGCACGCGCATTGCTTGAAGTGCATCGTCTTGAATACAAGATGGTGTTGCTTCAGAAGCCATCCCGCTCAGGACCACCGATCACCCCACCAACGGATTTGAAAAGAGGTCACTCATGGACAAGGCAATGTGGAACCGTCGCGACTGGATTCTGGGCTCGGGCGCCATGGGCGCCGGGCTGGCACTGGGCGGCCTGCCGCTGACTGCGCAGGCGCAGGCCGCGATCACCGTGGGCTTTCTGTATGTCGGTCCGCGCGACGACTACGGCTACAACCAGGCCCACGCGGAGTCGGCCGCCGTGCTCAAGAAGATGCCGGGTGTGAAGGTGGTGGAAGAAGAAAGCGTGCCCGAGACGCAGGCCGTGCAGCGCAGCATGCAGGGCATGATTTCGCAGGACGGGGCCACGCTGCTGTTTCCCACCTCGTTCGGCTACTTCGACCCCCACATCCTGGCCGTGGCGCCCAAAAATGCCGGCGTGCGCTTCGCGCACTGCGGCGGCCTGTGGACGGCCGGCAAGCACCCGACCAACGCAGCGAGTTACTTCGGCTACATCGAGGAGGCGCAGTACCTCAACGGTGTGGTGGCCGGCCACATGAGCAAGAGCAAGAAGCTGGGCTTCATTGCCGCCAAGCCCATTCCGCAGGTGCTGCGCAACATCAACGCCTTCACCATGGGCGCACGCTCGGTGGACCCGAGCATCACCACCACCGTGATCTTCACGGGCGACTGGTCGCTGCCGGTGAAGGAGGCCGAGGCCACCAGCAGCCTGTCCGACCAGGGTGTGGACGTCTTCACCATGCACGTGGATTCGCCCAAGGTGATCGTGGAGACCGCCGCGCGCCGCGGCAAGATGGTGTGTGGCTACCACGCCGACCAGTCCCGGCTGGCCCCCCAGGCCTACCTCACCGGTGCCGAATGGAACTGGGTCACGCCCGTGACCACCATGATCGACGCCGCCCGCACCGGCAAGCCACACCCCAATTTCGTGCGCGGCGGCCTGCGCGAGGGCTTCGTGAAGACCTCGGCCTACGGACCCGCCGTGAGCGAGCCGGCGCGCAAGCAGGCCGATGCGATCAAGGCCCGCATGCTCAAGGGCGACTTCGACATCTTCGCGGGTGAACTCAAGGACAACACCGGCAAGGTGGTCGTGCCCAAGGGCAAGGTCTTCAAGCAGACCGCGATCGAACTCGAGTCGATGAACTACCTGGTCGAAGGCGTCGTGGGCAAGGTGTGATGGCCCTTGTTGCGCGGGCCCAGCCATGACCAGCCGCGCCGCCGACGCCGCCGAGGCCCTGCTGCTGCCCTGCCTTGCGATCGCGGGGGCGCTGCTGTTGTTCGGCGTGTTCGTGGCGCTGGCGGGTTTTGATCCGCTGGAGGTCTGGAAGCTGCTGTTCTTCGGCGCCTTCGGCGACGCGTTTTCGCTGCAGAACACCCTGCAGCGCGCCGCGCCGCTGATGCTCACTGCGCTGTGTGTGGCGCTGCCCGCGCGAGCCGGTCTCACCATCATCGGCGGCGAAGGTGCGCTCATCGTGGGTGCGCTGGCTTGCGCCGGCTTGCCTTATGTGTGGGCCGTGCCCGAAGGGGTGTTCGGCACCACCAGCCTCATGCTGGCCGCCGCACTCGGTGGCGCGGCGTGGATCGCGCTGGCGGGCTGGTTGCGCCAGTACCGGGGCGTCAACGAAACCATCAGCAGCCTGCTGCTGGCCTACGTGGCGGTCAATGTGTTCAAGCACCTGGTCGAGGGCCCCATGCGCGACCCGGCCAGTCTGAACAAGCCGTCGACCTATGCGCTCCAGGACGGTCTGTTGATCGGCCCCATCGGGAGTTACGACGTGCACTGGGGCCTGGTCTGGGGCGTGGTGTGCTGCGTGCTGGCCGCCCTCTGGCTCGGTCAGACCACGCACGGCTTTGCCACCCGCGTGGTCGGCGGCAATGTGCGTGCGGCCGGTCTGGTCGGCCTGCCGGCCGGGCGGCTCGTGGTCACCGCCTGTGCACTCGGTGGCGCGGCGGCGGGCCTGGCCGGCGGCATCGAGATCGCGGCCGTGCACACCGCGGCCAACGCCTCGGTGATCGCCGGGCTGGGCTACACCGGCATCCTGGTGAGCTTTGCTGCGCGCCACCATCCGCTGGCCATCATTCCGGTGGCCATCGTGCTCGGCGGCTTTGGCGCTGCGGGCAGCCTGCTGCAGCGCCGGCTGGGCCTGCCCGACGCGTCGGTGCAGGTGCTGCTGGGTTTTGTGTTCGTGCTCATCCTCTCGGCCGAGGCGGCGCGCGGGCGCATCCGCTGGGATGCCTTCAAGCCGACCGGCCGGCCCGCGCCGCCGACGGGAGCCGCCTGATGGACCTCGACGCGATCGTTGCGGTGCTGCTGGCCATTCTGGGCGGCGCCATCCGGGTGGGCACACCGTTCCTGTTCGTGAGCCTGGGCGAATGCCTCACCGAAAAGTCGGGGCGCATCAACCTCGGGCTGGAAGGCGTGCTCGTGTTCTCCGCCATGAGTGCATTCGGCGTGGCGTACTGGAGCGACTCCGCCTGGCTCGGCGTGCTGGCCGGCGCGGCCAGCGGGGCGCTGCTGGCGCTGTTGCACGGCCTGGCCTGTTCGATGCAGCGCGTCAACGACATCGCCATGGGCATCGGCGTGATGATGCTCGGCATCGGTCTGGCCTTCTACCTCGGCAAACCCCTGATCCAGCCGCAGGCGCCCACGTTGGGCTCGCTGCCCCTGGGCAACTGGAGCGATTCGCCGCAGGTGCGCGCTGCGCTGGACATCAATGCGCTGTTTCCCATCGGCGTGTTGCTGGCGCTGCTCATGTCGTGGGCGTTCGCCAACACGCGCTGGGGCCTGCTGGTGCGCATGGTGGGCGACTCCTCGGACGCCGCACGGGCACTCGGCACCTCGGTCACCTGGGTGCGCACGCTGGCCACCACGGCGGGCGGCGCCATCGCCGGTCTCGGGGGGGCATCGCTGTCGCTGTACTACCCCGGCAGCTGGAACGAGGGCCTGTCCAGCGGCCAGGGCCTGATCGCGGTGGCGCTGGTGATCTTCGCGCGCTGGCGGCCCCTGGCCTGCCTGTGGGCGGCGCTGCTGTTCGGTGGCGCGGGCGCGCTCGGCCCGGCGCTGCAGTCGGTGGGCGTGACCGGCTACTACTACCTCTTCAACGCCGTGCCCTACGTGATGACGCTGGTCATCCTGGTGGTGACTTGCGCGCCGCAGCGTGTGCTGCGTGGCGCCCCGGGCGAGCTGGGCGTGCAGCGTTGACCGATTCCTGAAACTGGAGCAATGACGATGAACGGATTGAGTGGCTTGAACAAATCGCCTGCTGGCGTGGTGGTGGGCCTGGCCCAGCTGCAGCTGCCGGTGGTGCAGACGCCGGCGCAACTGGCCGCACAGGCGCAGAAGATCGTGGACATGGTGGGCAAGGCCCGGCGCGGCTACGCCCACATGGACCTGCTGGTGTTTCCCGAGTACGCGCTGCACGGTTTGTCCATGAGCACCGCGCCCGAGCTCATGGTGAGCATGGACGGCCCCGAGGTCGAGGCCATGCGCCAGGCCTGCATCACCCACCGCATCTGGGGCTGCTTCTCCATCATGGAAGCCAACCCCGGCGGCAACCCTTACAACACCGGCATCATCTTCGATGACCAGGGCGTGCTCAAGCTCTACTACCGCAAGTTCCACCCGTGGGTGCCGGTGGAGCCCTGGGAGCCCGGCAACATGGGCATCCCGGTGATCGAGGGGCCGCGCGGCATCCGGCTTGCGCTCATCATCTGCCACGACGGCATGTTTCCCGAGATGGCACGCGAGTGCGCCTACAAGGGCGCCGAACTCATGCTGCGCACCGCCGGCTACACCGCGCCCATCCGCCACGCCTGGCAGATCACCAACCAGGCCAATGCCTTCCAGAACCTCATGGCCACCGCGAGTGTGTGCCTGTGCGGCAGCGACGGCAGCTTTGATTCGATGGGCGAGGCCATGGTCTGTGACCACGAAGGCACGGTGGTCGTGCAAGGCGGTGGCCGGGCCGACGAGATCATCTGCGCCGAGATCCGGCCCGACCTGATCCGCGAAGCCCGCCTGCACTGGGGCGTGGAAAACAACCCCTACCAGTTCAGCCACCGGGGCTATGTGGCGGTGAAGGGTGGCGCGCAGGACTGCCCCTACACCTTCATGCAGGACATGGTGGCCGGGCGCTTCAAGCTGCCTTGGGAAGCGGAGGTGGTGCACACCGACGGGCGTTCCTGCGGCTTCGAGCCGCCCACCCGCGACTTCGTGGGCAATGTCCCCAACCTGCTCGATCAGCCATGAGCCTGTTTGCCCAGGCCCAGCCCTACGCCTGGCCGTTCGATGGCGACCTGCGCGCGGCCAACACCGCGCTGCTGATCATCGACATGCAGATCGACTTCTGCGGCGTGGGGGGCTATGTGGATTCCATGGGCTACGACCTCTCGCTCACCCGCGCGCCGATCGAGCCGATCGGTCGGGTGCTGGCCGCTGCACGCGCCGCCGGCCTGCATGTGATCCACACCCGCGAGGGCCACCGCAGCGACCTGTCGGACCTGCCGGCCAACAAACGCTGGCGTTCGCGCCAGGTGGGAGCGGGCATCGGCGACGCCGGCCCCTGCGGGCGCATCCTGGTGCGCGGGGAGCCCGGCTGGGAGATCATTCCCGAGCTCGCACCGCTGCCGGGCGAACCCGTGATCGACAAGCCGGGCAAGGGCTCGTTTTACGCCACCGACCTCGAGCTGATCCTGCACACGCGCGGGATCCGCAACCTGATCCTCACCGGCATCACCACCGACGTGTGCGTGCACACCACGATGCGTGAGGCGAACGACCGCGGCTTCGAGTGCGTGCTGCTGTCCGACGGGACCGGCGCCACCGACCCCGGCAACCACCAGGCCGCGCTGAACATGGTTCCCATGCAGGGCGGCGTGTTCGGCGCGGTGTCCGAGGCGGCGGCCGTGATCCAGGCCTTGCAGTCGCTCTGAAAGACCCGCCATGCACGCGCTGCAACTCGACACCTACCAGCTGACCAAACGCTTTGGCGCCTTCACCGCGCTGGACGCCGTCTCGCTCACCGTGCGCCCCGGCACCGTGCACGCGCTGCTCGGCGAAAACGGCGCCGGCAAGAGCACCTTCGTCAAGGCCGTGGTGGGCTACCACCGGGGCGACGAGGGCTCGGTGCTGATCGACGGTCGCGAGCAGGACATCCATTCGCCCGGCGTGGCGCGCGAGCTGGGCATCGGCATGGTCTACCAGCACTTCACCGTGGTGCCCGGCATGACGGTGGCCGAGAACCTGCTGCTGACCCGCGGTGCCCTGCCGGCGGTGATCGACTGGAAGGCCGCCCGCGCCGAGCTCAAGGCCTTCATGGCCGGTGCGCCGTTCTCGCTCGACCTGGATGCCTATCCGGTCGATCTCTCGGCCGGGCAGAAACAGAAGCTGGAGATCCTCAAGCAGCTGCTGCTGCGCCCGCGCCTGCTGATCCTCGACGAACCCACGTCGGTGCTGACCCCGCAGGAGGCCGACGAGGTGCTGGGTGCACTCAAGGAGCGTGCCCACGCCGGCGACTGCTCCATCGTGATGATCACGCACAAGTTCCGCGAGGTCATGGCCTATGCCGACGACGTGTCGGTGCTGCGGCGCGGCCAGCTGGTGCTGAGCAAGGCGGTGGCAGGGACGGACCCGGACGAACTCGCGCACGCCATGGTGGGCCAGGCGGCCGGGAAGGCCCTGCTGCAGAAAACCGCGCAGCCGCCGGACGCCGGCGTGGTGCTGGCCGTGGACGCGCTCACGGTCATGGGCGACCGCGGCGACCTGGCGCTGGACGGCCTCACGCTGCAGGTGCGCGCGGGCGAGATCCTGGGCCTGGCGGGCGTGTCGGGCAACGGCCAGAAGGAGCTGATGCAGGCCCTCACCGGCCAGCGCGAGCGCCTCGGCGGCGAGGTCAGGGTGCACGGCGAACCCTACGCTGGCCGGCGCCGCCAGAACCGGGTGCTCCAGGTGCGCAGCCTGCCCGAGGAGCCGCTCATCAACGCCTGCGTGCCCGACATGAGCGTGGCGCAGAACATGGCGCTGCGCCTGTTCGACGAGACGCCTCAGGCCAACGCTGGCTGGATCCGCTGGCCCCGTTTGCGGGCCATGGCGCAGCGCTGGGTGGACGAATACCGCGTGAAGACGCCGGGCATCGATGCCCCCATGCGCGCGCTCTCCGGCGGCAATGTCCAGCGCGCCGTGCTCGCGCGCGAGCTGGCCGGCGAGGCCAGGCTGCTGCTGGTGAGCAACCCCACCTTCGGGCTGGACTTCGCCGCCACCGCCGAGATCCACGCCCGGCTGGTGGCCGCACGCAACCGGGGTGCGGCCGTGCTGCTGATCAGCGAAGACCTCGACGAACTCATGCAGCTGGCCGACCGCGTGGCCGTGATCAGCGGCGGGCAGCTGGTGTTCGAAACCCCGGCCGAGGGCGCCGACCGCCAGCGGCTGGGCGCGCACATGGCGGGCGGGCATGGCGACGAGACCGCCAGCCACGACACGCAGACCGAGGAGGCCACCGCATGAAGACCGTCACTGCCCAACCATTCCCGTTCGAACTCGACCCCTCGCAGGCGGCCTTGCTCATCATCGACATGCAGCGCGATTTCGTGGAGCCCGGCGGCTTCGGTGAATCGCTGGGCAACACGGTGGAGCCGCTGCAGGCCATCGTGCCCGCCATCGCCCGGGTGCTCGCCGCCTGGCGCGCCATGGGTGGGCTGGTGGTGCACACGCGCGAATCGCACGCACCCGACCTGAGCGACTGCCCACCGGCCAAACGCCTGCGCGGGTCCCCCAGCCTGCGCATCGGCGACCTGGGCCCGATGGGGCGCGTGCTGGTGCGCGGCGAGCCGGGTAACCAGATCGTGCCCGAGCTGGCGCCGCGCGCCGGTGAGGTGGTGATCGACAAACCGGGCAAGGGCGCCTTCTACGCCACCGACCTGCAACAGCAACTGCAGGCGCGCGGCATCACGCAACTGGTGGTGGCCGGCGTGACCACCGAGGTGTGTGTGCAGTCCACGCTGCGTGAAGCGAACGACCGCGGGTACGACTGCCTGGTGCTGGAAGACGGCACGGCCAGCTACTTTCCCGACTTCCACGCCGCCGCGCTGGCGATGATCACCGCGCAGGGCGCGATCGTGGGCTGGTCGGCGCCTTCGAAGGCCTTGCTGGCCGTGCTCTGAGCGCTGCCAGGCGGGGGCGGCGGTTCAGGCAGCGGGTGCCACCTGCTGTGCCAGGTACACCTGATGCAGGGTGATCTTGCGCACCTCGGTCTGGCTGGTCTGGATGTGCGAGCGCAGCAGCAGGTCGGCGCGGTCGGACTTGCGCGCCAGGATGGCGCGCAGGATCTTCGCGTGTTCCTCGTAGGTCGCATCGATGCGCACCTGCTGCAGAAAATCGAGCCGGCGGATGATGCGGATGCGTTCCGTCACGTCGTGGTGGACACGCGCGAGCTCGGCATTGCCGGCGGCACTCACCAGCGTTTCATGAAAGGCCTCGTCCCACGCGGCGACTTCGGCCGCGTCGGTGCTGCGCTCGGCCAACGGCACCAGCCAGCGTTCCTTGAGCGCCTGCAGGGCCGGTGACGACGCCGCCACCTCCTGCAGACACAGGCGCTGCACGGCGGTGGTCTCCAGCACCATGCGCAGGTCGTAGAGCTGGTCGAACTTGTCGAAGTCGAACGGCAGCACGCGCCAGCCGCTGCGAAACATCACCTCCACCAGGCCTTCCTGCTGCAGCCGGAACAGCGCCTGGCGCACCGGCGTGCGCGAGACGTCCAGCCGCGAACAGAGTTCGTGTTCGGTGAAACGGTCGCCGGGCACCAGGCGGAAGTTGGCGATGTCCTGCTTGACCAGCCGGTACACCTCCTCGGCACGCGACTGGAAGGGCTCGATGCCGACGGGCGCCTTGGCGGGGCGCGACCTGCCGGTGCGCAGCGTGCGCGTGACCATCAGGCCATCCAGCTCACGTGGGCGGACACCACGCGCCAGCCATCGTTCATGCGCACCCAGGTCTGGCTCTGGCGGCCCAGGCGCGGGTCGCCCACGCGGCGGAACTCGATGTTGGTGGTGGCCAGGTCGCGACCGTGCGTGGTGATGGCGGTTCGCAGCACGCTGCGCTGCAGGCCGGCGGTGGGCCGACCCACGCGAAACGCGCGGATCTCGTCGATGCCGTAGAGGTTTTCCGTGGCACCAAAGCGCAGGGTGTGGGGGCTGTCCCAGAACAGCTCGTCGAGCACCGCCACATCGTTGCTGATCAGGGCCTGTTCGTAGCGCTCAAAGGCGGCCGTCACATCGGCCAGCACATCGGGCAGGTTGGTATCCATTCAGAACTCCACGGGTTTGCAGTGGGCAAGGCCCGCATTGTGCAGTGCCATGCCGGCGCGCAGGGCGAGGTCTTCGCGCCAGGGTGCGGCGATCAGCTGCACGCCGATGGGCAGGCCGCCGGTGTCTGCGGGCCACAGGGGGGCGGCCACCACCGGACAGCCGGCAAACGAGACCGGTTGTGTGAGCAGGCCGATGGAGGGACGGCAGGGCAGACGCTGGCCGTTGATGTGGATCCACTCGGTGCCCAGCGGCTGTGCAGGCAGGGGCGTGGCCGGTGCGATCAGCACGTCCCAGTCGCGGAACAGCGCGTTGACCTTGTCGCGGTAGACGCGGCGAAAGCGCTGGGCGCGGGTGTACCAGGCGGCCGGCTGCAAGGCGCCGGCGATGAAACGGTCGACCGACAGCGGCTCGAAATCGGCGGCCTGGGTGCGCAGGCGCTGCAGGTGTTGTGCGCCCCCCTCGCTGGCTGTGACGATGAAGGCGGCTGCACGCGCCTGCTGCGCGTCGGGCCATTGCACGGTGGCGCTGGCCCCCAGCGCCCGGGCCGCCAGCGCGACCACGGCGCGGGCGCCATCGCCGGCGTGTTCGGCGAAGTAGCCACCGAGCACGCCCACCCGCAGGTCCTGCATGCCCAGGCCCAGCGAGCGCACCGTGGCCTGCACCGAGGTCGCGTGGCAACCCGGGTCCAGCGGATCGGCGCCCTGCAGCGCGTCGTAGGCCAGCGCCAGGCCGGGCAGGTCGTCGGCCAGCGGGCCGAGGTGGTCGAGGCTGTGCACGAAAGGGAAGGTTCCGCGCCGCGACAGGCGGCCGAAGGTGGGCTTGAGGCCCCACACCCCGCACAGCGACGCCGGCACCCGGATCGAACCGTTGGTGTCCGAGCCCAGGGTCAGCGGCACCTGGGCCGCGGCCACCGCCGCACCCGAGCCGCCCGAGGAGCCGCCGGCCGAACAGGCGAGCCGGTGCGGGTTGTGCGTCGGGCCAAAGTGGGTGTTTTCGGTGGTGAAGCCGTAGGCGTATTCGTCCATGTTGAGCGAGCCGACCAGCACCGCACCCTGGGCCTGCAGGCGCTGCACCAGCACCGCGTCGGCGCTGGCGGGCGGGTCGGTGCGGTTGACCGTGGAGCCGGCCAGCGTCACCTCACCGGCGATGTCGAACAGGTTCTTCACCGCGAACGGCACGCCCGCCAGCGAGCCCAGCGCCTCACCCCGGCTGCGCTGTGCGTCCACCCGTGCGGCCTGTGCACGGGCGGCCTCGAAGCGCGTGCCGGTGAAGGCGTTGATGTGTGCGTCGGTGGCTTCGATGCGGGCGATGCAGGCCTCCAGCGCGTCCAGCGCGCGCAGGGAGCCGCCCGCGACGGCCTGCACCGTCTGGCTCAGCGACAAAGGGCCCTGCATGGCCGGCCTCAATGCCCGGGCGGCGGAAACGGCGCCGGGCAATAGATCTCGGCCGGCTCGTCGTGCGGCGCGAGTTCGAAGGCATCGAGCAGCGCGGCCAGGGTGGCGGTGCGCTGCAGGTGCGTGGCCACGCGCTGCGCCTGTTCATCGCCCAGCGGCAGCTCCAGCAGCACCGCGGCGGCCTGCACATAGGCCAGCGTCTGCATCTCGTTCATCGCCGCACCTCACGCTGGAAGATCTCCAGGCTGCGCTTCTTCGCGGCCACAAAGCTGGGCTCGGACAGCGTGGCGGTGGTGCGCGGGCGCGGATCGTCGTAAGGCAGGATCTCGGCCACCTTGGTCGGGCGCTTGGTGAGCAGCAGCACCTGGTCGGCCAGGTACACCGCTTCTTCGAGGTCGTGCGAGACCAGCACCATGGTGGTGCCGGTCTGCATGAACACCTCTTGCAGCTTCTCGCGGATGAACAGCGTCATTTCGAAGTCCAGTGCGGAGAAGGGCTCGTCGAGAAACAGCACCTCGGGGTTGGGTGCCAGCGCCCGCATGATGGAGGCGGTCTGCTGCTGGCCGCCGGAGAGTTCGTAGGGGTAGCGGTTGAGGTCGAACTTCACGTCGAACGAGGCCACCAGCTCGGCCATGCGCCGGTCCACCTCGGCCTTGCTCCTGCCTTCGAGCTTGAGCGGGTAGGCGATGTTGTCGATGGTGCGCATCCACGGGAACATCGCCTCGCGGTAGTTCTGGAACACGTAGCCGATCTTGGTGTCCTTCAAGCTCTTGCCGTCGAACAGGATCTCGCCGCTGTCGATCGGCACCAGGCCGGCGATCATGTTGATCAGCGTGCTCTTGCCGCAGCCGTTGGGCCCGAACACCGACACGATCTTGTGCTTCGGGATGTCCAGGTCGAAGTTCTCGTACAGTGGCCAGCCCGCGAAGTACTTGGTGAGGCCACGGATGGTGATGTGCGTGCCGGCCGGGCCGGGCTGGAAGGCGGGCACCGGCACGTCGGCGAAAACAGGGGCATTCAACACGGTGCTCATCTTCCGCTCCAGTGAACAATCTTTCGTTCGATCAGCAGGAAGAGCACGTTCAAGGCATAACCCAGCGCACCCGCCGCCAGGATGGACGCATACATGTCTTTCACGTTCATCACCTGCTGCGAGTTGATGATGCGGTTGCCCAGGCCGCTGTCGGCGCCGATGAACATCTCGGCCACGATCACGATCACCAGCGCCATCGACACGGCGGAGCGCAGGCCCACGAAGCTGGGTTGCAGGCTTTCCCAGATCAGCACGTCCTTGAACACCTGCCAGCGCGTGGCGCCCATCACCTTGGCCGCCATCACACGCTGCTTGCGCGCATTGATCACCCCGTAGGCGCTGTTGAAAATCACGATCAGCAACGCACCGAAAGCGGCGATGGCCACCTTGTTGATGTCGGACACGCCGAACACCATGAGGAACAGCGGAATCAGCGCCGACGACGGCGTGGAGCGGAAGAAGTCGATCAGGAACTCCACGCTGCGGTAGGCCTTCTCGTTGCTGCCCAGCAGCACACCCAAGGGCATGCCGACCACCGCCGCAATCATGAAGGCCTGCACCGTGCGCCAGACCGTCACCGCAAAGTCGGTCAGCAGCGGGCCACCGGCCAGCCCGCCGAGCAGGGCGCCGATGGCGTCCGCCGGCGCGGGCAGCAGGATCGGCTTGATGAAGCCGGTGCGCACCACCAGGTCCCAGATGATGAAGAGCACGACCGGACCCACGAAGGGCAGGGCGCGTCCCCAGTCGGTCTTGCGTTGAACCACCGGGGGAGCGTTTGCCGCCGGTGGCGTCCAGGGTTTGGCGGTTTCCATCAGGGCGCCGCCGGGCCGCCCCAAGGCGCAACAGCCCCCCCGGGGGGCAGCGCAGCGTGGGGGTCGGGTTTCACCGCAGGGCCGCCCCAAGGCGACATGCGCCCCCCGGGGGGGCAGAGCAGCCGCAGGGCGGCAAACGTGGGGGCTTTCATGTCGTTCAACCTTTGTAGAGCATGGTCTCGACCATGAGGCGCGAGCTGAAGATGCCCTTCTCGGAGAACAGGTCGAAGAACTTCTGGAAGTGGCCGATGTCGGCCGGCGTGAATTCGTTGTACATGGTGTAGGCGGCCAGCGGCACCTCGCTGGCGAGGGCGCCTTCGATCGGGGTGTAGCCCGTGAGGTACTTGCGCGCTTCCACCGGCTTGCTGCGCACATAGGCCACACCCTTGGCATAGGCCGCGACAAACTTCTTCGCCACCTCGGGGTTCTTCTTGATGAAGTCGGACGACAGCGACGCCGAGCCGCCGAACCACGGCGCCATGTTGTCGCCCAGCACGTAGCGCGCAATGACACCGGCTTCGAGCACGCGGCTGGTGCCGTTCATGCGGCCGATGGTGCCCGTGGGCTCCAGCGTGTAGGCGCCGTCGATCTGGCCCGCAGCCAGCGCAGCCACGTGCTGGCCGATCGGCAGTTCGATCACGGTGGCACCGGTGGCGCCGCCGCGCTCCAGGATGGTCTTGGCCAGGGTCACGTTCTGGATGCCGGGGCCCGAGGCCACGCGCTTGCCCTTGAGGTCGGCCATCACCTTGGCGGGGCTGGCCACCGGCACGATGACTTCGTCGAGCACGTTCTTCACGTTGCTGGGGTTGGAGCAGAAGATCTTGAAGGTGCCGGGCTGTGCCAGTTCGCCGATGGCGATGTTGGCCGAGCCGGTGCCGTTGGCGGTGCCGTCGGAGCGGCCCGAGAGAACCGCTTCCATCACCTGCTGGGCGCCGGCGAACTTCAGCGGCTCCACGTCCAGCCCGGCTTCCTTGAAGTAGCCCAGCTCGATGGCCGAGTAGAACGGCAGGCCGGCAGCGATGGGCCAGTAGCCCAGCCGGACCTTGACAGCGGTCTGTGCGCGCAGCAGGCCGGGCGCACCCAGCAGACCGATGGCTGCACCCGCAGCGCCGAGCTGCAACACGGTGCGGCGGCTGGCCGTTGAGGAGAGGGCGGGGGTGGTGGGTGTCTTCATGAACGGGCTCCAGCAGGTTGAACGGTTGGGGACGCACCAGGATGGAAGCGCCGCGCACCATGCGTGAGCATTCCGTCTTGTATTCAAGATGGCTTGCAAGCTTGATGCCAACCCTGCGGACGAAAAAAAGCCCGCGGCACCCAGGGTGCGGCGGGCGGGGTGGTCGGACGCTGCGGCACCTGCCGCATCCGTCAGACGCGGGGGTTCACAAGCCGAGGTTGCGTCCGAACAGGCCGATGATGCCGACGATGATCAGATAGAAAGCGACGATGTAGTTCAGCATGCGCGGCATCACAAGAATGAGGATGCCGGCGATGAGGGCCACCAGGGGGCCGATGCTCAGGTTCAGGTTCATGGCGGTTCTGCTTGCAGGAGGGTCGCACTGGCGCCGCAGAGGTTGCGGCGCACCAGCCCGGACCTTGCATCATGGCGGGCCCGACCGCCACGCGTCTGTGCGACGCCATACAGAAAGCCGACCGATGGACACGCTCAGGATGCCCGCGCCGCCGGGCCGGATCACGGGTCCTGGAAGGACGTCGACTGCAGGTCTGGCAGTCCCCCGGCGAGCGCCCGCTGGTAATGGGCCTCGCGCACGCGCGACTTGCGCCGCCAGCGCCGGATCACCGCCAGTGCGCTGAGGCGGTCGATCAGGTCCATCGCGGGGAAGGCCACCGGCAGGATCTCCAGGGCGGCCTCCCTGGGTGCCAGGCCTTCGCGCAGCCCCGTGGCCAGCACCTCGTCGAAAAGTGCCGGGTTCAGGCGGGCCTTGTCGATGCCCAGTTCGCGCAGCGCGGCCTGCAGGGCCAGTCGGTAGCGAAATCGTTTGAACATCGGAGCGTGGGGTGGCGGCTTGGGGTTGGGCATGGGTGCGCTGCAGCACAGACCATACACGCAGCCACAGCCAGCATGTGGGCACCCGGTCGGGCGCACCCAGACACCTGTGACCGGCGAAGGACATCCATGAACACCCTCCCCGCTCCGATGATCCGCTGCGCCCTGGTGGCGGCCTCTGCCTGGTGCGCCGTCGGCGCCTGGGTCCAGACGACCTACGAGAAGGACCGCGCGGCCTGTTTGCGCAGCGATTCACAACACGAGCGCAGCAGTTGCCTGCGCGAAGCGGCGGCGGTGCGCGCGCAGGGCAAGGGACGCATGCCCATGGCTGGCGACACGGCCGAATCGCGCATGCACAACGCCGTGAAGCGCTGTGCCGACCTGGCGCCGGACAACAAGGCCATCTGCGAGCGCATGGTGCACGGCGAGGGCACGGCCAGCGGTTCGGTCGCCGGCGGCGGCATCCTGCATGAACTGGTCACGTCGGTGCCGGCCGTGCCGCCCACGCAACCGATGCCACCCGCACCGCCTGGACCATCGCCGCAACCCATGCCGCCGTTGCAACCCACGCCGGGTGCACCGATGGCTCGCTGAATGCTGGCAAACGCTTCAATGAGATCGTCTTGTCCGCTCTTTCTGCATCGCACTTCGCCATGCCCTGCACAGTCAGGCAGAGCGGGTCCGCGCCCAGGCTGCCCGACTGCGAGACGGTGTTCTGGGCGACGAGCGACGAGTGGACGCCTGACTTCATGGCCTCATTCGCTCGACCCGAGGCGAGTTGACAAGATGCCTGAACACGCGCTCGACTTCAGCATGTGCTTGGGGATCTCCAATGACACGCGTAACCAATAAGCCTCCGACTTCTTTGAATCAATAGTGCAAGAGGCTACTTGGAGCGATGCGTTGCCCTATCGGCAATCGCGAGCTATTTCCGGGAGAAACTTTTCAATCCAGTCGGCCAGATGCTGCGGTGTTTCGAGAATCAATAAGTTGGAATTGTGCGAAACTATGATCGAAAGATTGTTTTCCAATCTATCTCTAATTAGTTTGATTACCGAGATTGGCCATTTGGTCGCCGAGGCGGAATCTTCGTTGTAGGCCGTCAATAGGTGCATAACATGATCCTCTGTAAGGCATCCTTCATTTAACGATGTTTTGATACTTTCCAGTGCAGACACTATTTGCCTCCGATCATTTTTCCGGTGGTGGATTCGTACCTAAATCCTCTGGAAATCAGGTACTCGTATTCTCTTAAAAATGCACCTCCCCTTGCCAGTATTTCTGGAGTTGGTCGGGTTAGAAGCACCAATTCATCATTTCGGGCTATAGCCGCATCAAGGTATGGCTTATTCATCTCCTCCAAGAACTCTTGGGGAGATCTGCAAAACCCCACGCCCTTTGAGTTGGCCAGCGGCGTGAAGTGGGGAGAAAACAGGGGCATGAACCAAATCACGCTGGGGCTGGATTCCCTCCACAAGAAGACGCGCAAGGAAGAGTTTCTTGAAGAGATGAACAAGGTCGTGCCGTGGCAGGCCTTGGTTGCACTCATCCAGCCGCACACCCGTGGCGCACACCAGGCGCTGGGTGGACGCCCGCCGTTTGCAGTGGAGACCATGTCGCGCATCCTTTGCCTGCAGCCGTGGTGGAACCTGAGCGATCCAGCGATGGAAAAAGAGCTGCTCTAGCGCCCTTGGTACCGCCGCTGCGTTGGCTTCGACGGCGCAGCACGCCTGCCTGATGAGAGCACCATCCTGCGCTTTCGCCACCTGCTGGAGAAGCACCAGCTCGCCTCTCAGGTGCTTGCCACCATCAATGTTGGGCTGGCCCATCAAGGCCTGTTGTTCAAGACCGACACCGTGGTAGAGGCCACCATCATTGCCGCGCTCAGCTCGACCAAGAACAACAGCGGCGATCGCGACCCCGAGATGCACCAGACCAAGAAGGGCAACCAGTGGCACTTGGGGGTGAAGGTGCACAGTGGCGTGGACGCCGACTCGGGCCTGGTACACAGCGTGGTGGGCACGGCTGCCAACGTCAACGACGTGACGCACGCCGGCGCGCTGGCGCCCTGAAGAAGAGCGCGACGTGTTCGCCGACGTGGGCTACCAGGGTGTGACCAAGCGTGAAGAGACGCAGGGCATCGAGGTGAACTGGCATGTGGCCATGCGCCCGGGCAAACGCAAAGGAATGGTCAAAAGCACGCCCGTGGGCGAGATCATGGACAAGCGGGAGCAGACCAAGGCGCGCATCCGGGCGAAGGCGGAACACCCGTTTCGGGTGATCAAGCAGCAGTTCGGTCATGTGAAGGTGCGCTACCGGGGTCTGGCCAAGAACAGGGCACGGATGACGATGCTGTTTGCGCTGAGCAATCTGTGGATGGTGCGCAAACGACTTTTGAACATGGAGCGGGGATGAGTAGGCCCGCACCCCGGGAGAGGCCCTGCAGGGCAGGGCAAAACGGCCCCAAAACGCTGAAATCCGAGCCCGGAAACCTTCCGAATCCGATTTCCATATCGACCTCCGAAATCCATCGACTCAACTCGCCCTGCGGCGGGGGTTTTGCAGACCTTCCTCAGGTCTTGGTTCGATAACCCAGAAACTCATCGAGCAAGCGCAGGTTTTTCTCGACAGCCTCTGTACTTGATTCAATGCTGAATCGTTCTGAATTTTCATAGTCCCAGAAATTTGCTGGGGTGAAGTAGTGCGGACCAATGGCTAAGGCGATACCACCGATGGCGATGCCCCTATCGCTTCCAATGCTGTAGCTAAACACATGTTTTCTATCCAAAAGGCAGTGCTCTTCATGCCAGTCGGGCTCACCTTTTTTATCAACTCTGAAGCAATAGATATGCCTACCTCCGTTGACTTCGTAGAATGAGGAAATTGTTTTTCTCAGAAGATTTCTTCCGTCAGTGCAATTTTCGATTTTCATAGCCGTGCATTGAATTGTAAAAAATTAGACCTCTATCTCTCTTGTTCTCAGAAATTCATCAAGCAGCCTCAAGTTTCTTTTGATGGCGTCTTCGCTTGGTTCAATTGAAAATTGCTGGGCGGGCTCGTAGCCCCAGAAGTCCTCAGGTGAAAAATAGTGCGGGCCAATTGCTAACTGCAGCCCTCCAATTGCGGTGGATCTGTCTTCGCCTATGCCGTAGCGTGCGACATGTTTCCTGTCAATCAAAAAATGAGCGTTGAAAAACCCCTGTTCCTCGGATTCCCAGAATATTGTTGCAGGCACGCTTTGAGCTTCATAATGCTTAAGGATGATTTGCCGCAATCCATTTCGTCCATCGATGTCATTTTTTAACAGCACGATAAAATCCTCCAGGTTGTTCGATTAGGCGGTATCCATTGTCAAGAAGGTGTCGCAATTCTCTTCCTGTGAATGAGCGGGGGTCGAGTTTTACCGGATTTGAGGTAAAAAGAAAAGATTTTCCAGCAGCGATTTGCTGATCTAAAAATGCGCTGTTGATGCTCCACATCTGAGGTGCGCCAATCTGGCCCTCAACCACAGCCCAGTCAGGTATTTCGAAGAACGTGGCACCGCGACTCCTCGCAACCTGCTCGTATGACGCTGGATCGCCAGCTATGTATTTGCCGAGCACCACCTCTGTTCCGTTTGGGTTGACCGTGGAATTCCTTGCTGCTGCCTCGAGCATCTGCTTGAGAATCCCCGGGTCACCTCCGTCGCGATACATGTTGTTCCGCAGGACCGCACTCAGCATCTCCGGCGACGGCTCAACCATCTTTCGAAACACCCCGCCGACGACCGGCATCAAGCCGACCGCTGCCCAAAGCTTGCTTGCGTCTTCTCCTGTCAGGCTGCTCTTGCCGGTCAGCAACTGAGCAAGCGCTTCGCCATTGCCGTAAAACGGAGCGAGTTCCAGCACCATCTGTGTGAGCTGCCTGGCTTGCTCAGGTGTGAGCGCACTGTGCTGAGCGATCTCGCTGAGGTTTCCTGCCCGTTCCAAGGCGCCCATTTGCTGGTCGATGCGCTTGAAGTCCTGCGCCGTGCAGCCCGATCCGCACTCGTTCGTGAGCCGTGCGTTCTCCCGGCTCACGGCGCGCCGAACGCTGGCAAACGGGCTGTGGCTGACGTAGTTGTGGGCGGTTTGGTTCAGTGAGGTGACCGCACCCGCCGTGCTGCCGGTGGTCGCGCCCACGACAGCGCCCACCACCTGGGTCAAGCCCTGGCGAACCGGCTCGGGCAGGTTCAAATGGGCGATCTCCTCCCCCAGCACTGGAATGACCATGGCTCCTGTTGCCGCACCCACGACGCCCTCGACCCCACCGCCGAGCAGGCCGATGCCTGCGTGCAGGGCCACGCGGTATTCGCCGCCTTCGTCCCACTTGCGGGCCTCCTCTTCGTTGCCCGTGCGACGCAACTGATTGGCTTTGTCGTCCGCAAACACTGCGCCGGTCTTGACGGCCTGCTGCCCAAACGCCTTGGTGATGGCGACCTGAGCCTCGACCTCATCTCGCACGCGGTCCCTGTCGAAGATGGGCGCCAGGCCCGTTTCAGCGTCGCCGGTGCGGGCGCTTGTGTTGCCCGCAATACCCGAGATGGCCGCATGCGTGGTGCTGCTGGCCGAGCCCTTGTCCGATCCGATGCCTGCGCCGCTGGCGCCCAGCTGGCTGCCCACGCCGACGCTCACACCACTGGACGTCGCTGAGAAGCTGGCGGTGTTGTGGATGTCGCTGGTGGTGAGGCCACCTTCGCTGTCGAAGGTGTTGAGACCCTGGTCGATGGCCGCCTGTGTGCTCGTGATGGCCCCACCTTTGAGATCGGTGGCACCGTTCACTTGCACATCAAACCCGCCGTCACCGGCGCGGATGGCGCTCTGTTCGCTCACCGAGGCCAGGTGGCTGTCGATCCTGGTCTTGCCCGAACTGATGCTGGCCCCCGTTGCCGGGCCGAAGGTCACGGAGCCACCGACTTGCTTGCTTTGTTCATGGGAGGCGCTGGTGTCCTGCAGGCTCTCGATGAGCAAGTCGCCCTGGATGCGTGCCTGTACCTTGGGTGCGGCCACCACGGCTCCGCGCAAGGTGGTGTTGCCGCCGGAGTCGATGTGCACCTGCTCGCCCGCCTCGATGCGGGTGTTGCTGTAGACGGTCTCCTTGCCCGAGCCGGCGCCCCTGCCCGCGCTGGCGGCCACCGTGACGCCAGTCCGGGCACCCAGGCTGAAGCCGACGCTGGCGCTGCTGTTCTGGTTGCGGTTGCCCTCCTGCGTGGTGTTTGTTGCCGCGAGCAGGTCCACATCACCTTCTGCGCTGAGTGTGGCTGCCTGCCCGGCCTTCACCCGACTGCCCTGGACCACGATGTCCGAGCGTTCGCCCGCGCCCGCAGCGCGCAGGTTGATGTCGCCGCCAGCAACGAGAGTGGAGCCTTGGGCGTTGTTGCGTTGGCTCTCGGTGTGGCTCTTGCTCTGGCTGGCGCCGATGCTGATGCTCACGGAGACACCTGCGCTGGGGGCGCTACCCGACGTCGGGGCGCTCAGGCCTTGCATCGTGTTGTAGCCCTGCAGCGCAGCGGTGGCGGTGCCCAGCGCCTGCATGCGCGCGTCCTGCGTCTTGCCCACCGCCTCGACCAACTGCGTCACGCCTTGGGCAGCTTCGACCAAAGCGCCGCCCAGACCGACGGAGATACCGCTCTGCTTGAACTTCTCCGCGCTGGTGCTGCGCTCGGTGGTGCGCGCTT
>NZ_JAUCZG010000045.1 GCF_030373225.1 Hydrogenophaga sp.
TTCTTGAAAAGTTGCACCGACTTTGCTCACGTATCAGCGGGACAGGACACTAGGCCCGACGATTCGCCGGCTCGCCACCTGGGCGCTGCCCATGGCCGCCCTGGGCGACGCCACTGAAAATGCACTGCATGGGTGGCTCACCCAGATGCCGCGCCTGGGCGCTGCGGTTCCCCATGCCGCGGCGGCCGGCGCGGCCACCCTCAAGTGGCTCCTCATCTGCGGCTTTGGCGCGCTGGTGGTCCATGCCTTGCTCAGCAGGCGCAAGACCTGATCCTTCGCCCGGGCAGGCCCGCAGCGGCGCTTGACGGCAAGGCCGGTTCAAACCGAACATTCCCCGTCCACAGCAACCTCCATCACCATGCCCATGCAAATTCTTGAAGCCGGCGCAGCGGATGCCGATGTCGTGCAGAGCATCGAAGGCGCCGCCTTTGCGCGCAAGGACGAAGCGGCGCTCGTGGCCGATCTGCTGCAGGACCCGACCGCCCAGCCGAGCCTGTCGCTGCTGGCCTTCGTGGCGAACAAGCCGGTCGGACATGTGCTGTTCACCCAGGCCGTTCTGGCTGGCGCATCCCGCCCGGTGCCCGCGGCCATCCTCGCGCCGCTGGCGGTGCTGCCCGGGTCGCAACGCCAGGGGGTGGGCCGCGCGCTCATCGAACACGGCGCCAGCCGTCTCGCCGCGTCGGGTGTGCAACTGTTGTTCGTGCTCGGTGACCCTGCCTACTACACGCGCTGCGGCTTCGAGCCGGCCATGCCTCACGGCCTTCGTGCCCCCTGTGCCATCGTGCCCGAAGACGCCTGGATGGTTCGCCCGCTGGTGCCCGGTGTGCTGGGCTCGGTCACGGGCACCATCGCCTGTGCGCAGAGCCTGGACAAGCCGGAATACTGGCGCGAATAGGCTTCCCCGACCCGGGCCGGTGCCGTGCGGCCGGGCCACCACCGCCGCCCGTGCGCTGGCGCACAGATGCCCGGGCGCAATGCGTTCAAGCTGCCACTTCGCACCCGGGTTGATTTGAATCAAAGGGCCCGGCACGGCCTTGCACCAAACTGAAAACCACGCTGCGGCGTGGCCATGGGTGGCGGCCCTGCGCGCGCCTGCCAACCCTGCATTCCCACCCACCCGAGGCCCCGACGGCCACCCTTGAAAGGCGAACCCATGTTTCCTGAATACCGCGACCTGATCACCAGCCTCAAGCACCACGACCACCACTTCACGCGCCTGTTCGACAAGCACAACGAGCTCGACCAGAAGATCAAGAACATGGAGAGCGGCATCGAAATGGCGACCCAGCCAGAGATCGAGACGCTCAAGCGCGAGAAGCTGCAGCTCAAGGACGAGCTGTATGCCATTCTGAAAAAGGCCAGCGTCGCCTGACACCTCCACCCCGTCTTCAACCGTTTCAGGAGAACCCCCATGGCCACCATGATGAAAGCCGCCGTCTTCGTCGAGAAGAACCGCATTGAAGTGGTGGACAAGCCCATTCCCGACGTGGGGCCCAACGACGCGTTGATCCGCATCACCACCACCACCATCTGCGGCACCGATGTGCACATCCTCAAGGGTGAGTACCCGGTGGCCAAGGGCTTGACCGTCGGTCACGAGCCGGTGGGCGTGATTGAAAAGCTCGGCAGCGCCGTGCAGGGCTACAGCGAGGGCCAGCGGGTGATCGCCGGTGCCATCTGTCCCAATTTCAACTCGTATGCCGCGCAGGACGGTGCGCCCTCGCAGGACGGCAGCTACCTCATCCCCCAAGGCCTGTGCGGCTGCCACGGCTTCAAGGCCACGGCGGGCTGGCGCTTCGGCAACCTGATCGACGGCACCCAGGCCGAGTACGTGCTGGTGCCCGATGCGCAGGCCAACCTGGCGCCCATTCCCGACGGCCTGACCGACGAACAGGTGCTGATGTGCCCCGACATCATGTCCACCGGCTTCAAGGGTGCAGAGAACGCCAACATCCGCATCGGCGACACCGTGGTGGTGTTTGCGCAAGGGCCCATCGGCCTGTGTGCCACGGCGGGCGCACGCCTGCTCGGTGCCTCCACCATCATCGCGGTGGACGGCAACGACCACCGCCTGGGCATCGCCAGAAAGATGGGCGCCGACCTCACGCTCAACTTCAGGAACTGCGACGTGGTCGACGAGATCATGAAGATCACCGGCGGGCGCGGCGTGGACGCGTCGATCGAGGCGCTGGGCACGCAGACCACGTTTGAATCGGCACTGCGTGTGCTCAAACCCGGTGGCACGCTCTCCAGCCTCGGTGTCTATTCGAGCGACCTCACCATCCCCCTGGGCGCGTTTGCCGCCGGTCTGGGCGACCACCGCATCGTCACTGCGCTGTGCCCGGGCGGCAAGGAGCGCATGCGCCGTCTCATGAACGTGGTGGCCTCCGGCCGCATCGACCTGGGCCTCATGGTCACCCACCAGTTCAAGCTCGACGACATCGTGGCCGCTTACGAACTGTTCGCCAACCAGCGCGACGGCGTGTTGAAGGTGGCCATCAAGCCCTGAGGCCGCAAGCAGCAGCGCCGAACGGTGTCAGCAAGCCTGGGCCGCCGGCCTCATGGCACGCGGTAGAGCGCGCAGAGCTTGTTGCCGTCCGGGTCGCGCACATAGGCCAGGTGCATGCTGCCTGACGGGCCGCCACGCGGGCCGGGTGCGTCTTCAATCGACACGCCACCGTGGGCCACGGCCGCGTCGTGAAACGCCTGCAACTGTTCGGGTGACGAGCACTTGAAACCGACGGTGCCGCCGTTGGCGGGGCATGCCGCTTCCCCGTTGATGGGTTCGCTCACGCAGAACGACGTGCCTTCGTGGCGAAAGAAGAGCCGCTTGTGGCCCGAGCCTGCCGTGTTCTGCACCGGCTCACCCACGCCGAGCGTGGCCAGCACCGCGGTGTAGAAGGTCTTCGAGCGCTCAAGGTCGTTCGACCCCACCATCACATGACTGAACATTGTTTTTCCTTGTGGCAAAAAATTTTGCGGTTGGATGGTAGCGCGCGGCGAAGAGTTGAGTGGGCTGCAAGGCTGAAAGCCGCCTGATGACCCATTCGGCCAGGGCCATGGTGGTCAACCATTGGCCGACAAAAACGATGTCTGCGACAAGCCCGACGACAGGCGCGCCGGTGATCAGGTAGATCGGGAACATCACCAGCGCCACGGTCCCTGGCCCCATGCCGATGGCATAGGCGCGGACCATCCAGGCCCGGTGCCTCGCCATGTCACGCGCCCGCGCCGCTGCCACGCCCATGCCCAGCGCCAGCATCAGCGCCAGGCTGAAGACCCCGCGCGCGGCATCCAGCAGGCCGGTCGAGAGGCTCTGGACCTGAAACAGCAGCCCCAGCCCCGCCAGCGCCATCGCCACGCCGGCCAGAACGAAGACCCGCCCTGTCAGCCGATGCAGCATTCCCCATCGGCGCCGAATGGTGAGGACGAACTGCAGCGGCCCGAGCACGCCGAACAGGACACCCCCCAGCGAATGAAGGAAAAGCGAGAGCGGCACACCGGCCAGCCGCAGGCTGTCCTCCGGCAGGGCCCCCAGCGGGATCTGCACCAGCCGGAATGCCGCCATCACCACCGGGATGCCGGTGAGAAAGGCCAGCAGCAAAACCAGCGGCGCTGGCCGTGCAAAGGCACGGATCAAGGAAGGTTCGATTCGGGGCGGATGCATGCGGGCAGATGCTATCCACGCGAAGCCCTGTGGGGAACTGTGCAAACTTGCAGAGAGCCCATGCGCCATTGCATGGACGAGCGCGCGCCAGCCCTTGATCTTCCCGCAGCCATGAGCCAGGCCGGATCAGCTCCCGGCCCGCCCAGGGATTCTCAGGTCAGAACTCGAGCCTGTCGGTGATGGCCTTGATGCCGGCGCGGGCGCAGGCGTCGTCGGCATCGCCGCCGGGCGCACCCGAAACACCGATGCCGCCATAGATCGAGCCGCCGCCCTCGATCACCACGCCGCCGCCCACCGCCAGCATGCGGGGTGTGCTGCGGATGCCGCTCATGGGCTTGCCGGGCTGTGACTCGTTGGCCAGTTCCAGGGTGGAGGTGCGGAAGCTCGCCGCTGTCCAGGCCTTGTTGGTGGCAACGTCCACGGTGTGCGCGCCAGCGAAGCGGTCGCGCAGGAACACCTGCGTCAGGCCCGAGCGGTCGACCACCGCCACGCCGACCTGAAAGCCCTGCGCGCGGCAGGAGGCCAGCGCGGCCTGGGCCGCGACCAGCGCGGTCTCTGGTGTGAGGGTCTTGATTTCGAAGCTGCCTGCCGGAGCCTTGGTCTGTGCCTGGGCAGCCAGGGGCAGGGCAAGTGCGAGGGCGATGAGGGTGTGGCGCATGGTCAGTCTCCTGGTGTTGGGGTGTTCGCGCAGGCCAACCTGTGCGGCACTGCGTCGGACTCATGCTAGCCCCGGGGGGGCTGTCCTGCTCTGATCTGGATCAATCGTCACGACCACTCGCCACGCACAAAGGCCGGCACCATGGCGCCCCGCGAAGGGCAGGGACTGGACAGCGGGACTGGGCGAAGGCTTGCGCATGACCACCTGGCCGCCGCTGGCGCCGCGATGGGTGCGGTCCTCGGTGAGGAACATGCCCCGGCCCTGAAAGCCGAGGCCCAAGGGCGAGCGGGGCTTGCGGATGTCGGCACGGGCCGGGACACGTGCGCAAAGCGGCGGCAGACCTCAGTGGGGCGCCCGTTGGCTGAACCACCGATGCTTGACGCGCTGTGGGTCCGGTTCGGAACACACCACACGGCTGCTTGAGACTGGACTGAGTCGTTCATGCGCGTCGCCTCGACGGGAGCATCGTTCATCACCAGCCGTTCAACGGCCTCTGCCCATACGGGAGAAGTGCCGCCGATACCGGGCATCCAACAAGTTGCCATCTCTTGCTCCTGCCCCCTCATGGTTGGCGACTTGTGATCTCGATGGCCAATGTTCTCCAATCGTCGAGGAGCAGTCCGTGGTCAGTCGTGATGGCAGACGCTCAACGTTGGAGGTGAGGCGTACACAGGCCCGTCTCGGTCGAACCGCCGGAATCCGAAAAGTACGCATCATCAGGGTATCTACTGAACATAGACGACCGGTCTACTGATAGTCTGATGGTGTGCTTGTCAGGGGCTGTAACGACACGCATTTGCCCAGGCACTTTCGCAAGTGTTCAACCGAGATCAAAGAAAGCGGCTGTTTGCATGCCTTCACAAGAGCGTCTTTTGGCCTTGAATCAAGTCAGCAAGAATTTTGGTGGCGTCCAGGCTGTCAAGAACCTGAGTTTTGAGGTCAGCTCCCACGAGATCGTGGGTTTGATCGGGCCCAACGGTTCGGGCAAGTCCACCTCGGTCAACCTGATCTCGGGCGCGGTTCCACCCACCAGTGGCGACATTTTTTGGCGCGATCAAAACGTCAGCAAACTGCCGATCAGCCAGCGGGTTCCGCTGGGCATGGCGCGCACCTTTCAAACCACCAGTCTGCTGGCAGAAACCACCGTGCTGGACCAGGTCTTCACGGCTTGTCACACCTGCTATGAGGTTTCGCCATGGTCTTCAATACTGCGCACGAAATCGGCGCGTGCGCAAGAAGAGCGGCAGTACGTCAAGGCACAGGACTTGGTGGAGTTTGCGGGGCTCGGTGATGTGGCCGGACAAACCACCTCGGCCATCTCTTCGGCCCAGCAGCGACTTTTGATGATTGCCACGGCCTTGGCCGCGCAGCCCAGACTCATCTTGCTCGACGAACCTGCCGCGGGCATGGTGGCCAAGGAGCGCAAAGAGTTGGCCGATTTGATTTTGCGCATCCGCCAGCGTGGGCTGGCGGTGCTGGTCATCGAACACCACATGGGGCTGATCATGGAAGTCTGTGATCGCATCGCGGTCCTGAATTTCGGCCAAAAGATTGCTGAGGGCCGACCTGAAGAAATTCAAAAAAACGCCGCGGTGATCGAGGCCTATCTGGGCGGGGTGCACTGATGTTGCAGATAAAAAATTTGTCGGCCGGCTACGGCAAGGTCAACGTGCTGCACGGCATCAGCTTGGAGGTCAAAGAACGAGAGTGTGTGGCCCTCATCGGTGCCAACGGCGCTGGCAAAAGCACCACGCTGCGGTGCATTTGTGGGCTCAACGAAGTGCGCTCGGGCAGCATCGAGTTCATGGGCGACCGCCTCGATGGCCTCAGTGGTCACGCGATTGTCCGCAAGGGCATCACCATGTGCCCGGAGGGTCGCCAGGTGTTTGCCGAGATGTCGGTACTGGAAAACCTGGAGATGGGTGCACACACCCGCCGCGATGCCGAACAGGGCAGCGACATCGAAAAGATGCTGAGTCTCTTCCCCGTGTTGCGTGAACGCGCCAAGCAGCGGGCCGGAACCCTCTCCGGTGGCGAGCAAGAGATGTTGGCGATCGCGCGGGCCTTGATGGCCCGGCCAAAACTCTGCATTTTTGACGAGCCCTCACTGGGTCTGGCGCCCAAGATCGTCGAAGAAGTCGAGCAAATTCTGGCGCGCATCAAGGCCATGGGTACAACCATCATCTTGGTGGAACAAAACGCTGCCATGGCACTGCGCCTGGCCGATCGTGCCTACGTATTGGAAGCGGGCGAGGTGGTGCTGCATGGCACTGGACAAGAGTTGCAAAACGATCCGCAAGTGAGCAAAGCCTATTTGGGCTATTGAGATCAAGCGCAGCGCCTTACAGGCCTGCATGTGACAGAGCACATTTATCAATTGGAGACGACTAATGAAACTGAAAACACCCTTGACATTGGCTGCATTGGCTTTGAGTGCTGCCATGTTGCCCCTGGCCCACGCTGCGGATGAAGAACTGGTGATCGGCGTCAACGACGCCTTGACTGGCGGTGGTGCTGTTTACGGCCTGCCACAGGCCAACGCAGTCAAAATGGCCGCAGATGAAATCAATGCAGCAGGCGGTATCAAGGCCGGTACAACCACCTACAAACTCAAGGTCATCACCTCGGACGACAAAGCCAACCCGACAGAGGCCACCAACAGTGTGCGAAAGCTGATCGACCGTGACAACGTGAAATACCTGCTGGGTTTTTGCTGCTCCGGTTCAACCAGTGCTGTTGCTTCCTTCATTGCAAAAGAGGACGCCGTCATGTTGGTGGGCAATGCCGCTGAACGTGCCATCACGGCGCAGGGCATTCCCAACGTCTTTCGGACACGTCCACCAGCAGACTTCACTGGTGCCGCAGCCGGTACCTTTGTTGCACAAAAAGGTGCACGCAATGTCGCGGTCATCGGCGCTTTGGAAGTCGGCTTTTATACCCAGTACGTGGAGGCATTTGAAAAGGAGTTGAACAAGGCTGGCGGCAAGATCATCGCAAAAGAAGCATTTGGTCTTCGTGATCGTGATATGACGCCGCAACTGACAAAAATCCGCGGCTTAAAACCGGATGCAATCTTGGTCGTCGGTTATGTTGAGCCTGCTGCCTTTGTATACCGCCAGGCGGTGGAGTTGGGCCTGAATGTGCCGCGTTACGGTTTCACCAGCGGCAGCGAAGAGCAGTTTTTGAGGGTGGCATCAAGTGCGCAAATGGAAGGCGTTTGGGATCTTCGCCCCACAGAGCTGACCGTAGAAGCTTTGGGGCCTCAGGCCAAAGCATACGATGCCAATTACAGAAAGCAGTTTGGCCAATCGCCGACACCCAGTTCGCCCTATGCCTATGACCAGGTTTATGTGCTGAAAAATGCGATCGAACGCGCGGGCAGTGCCAAGGATGCCAAGAAAGTCGCAGAAGCCGTGCGCACTTTGCCAATTCCCAAGGAGGCTGTCATGAAGTACATGGCAAACGATGGAGGTGCGATGTTCGACCAGAACGGTCAGGCCTATACGTCCAATGGCGCCTTCCAATGGCAAAAGGACAAATGGGTCTTCGTGGCAGAGCTGCCTTCTGACAACAAGGCCTACTCCGGCTTCTTGCGCGGTCTGCGCAAGTAAAGCAGCCGACTGCATGGTGGTGGGGCGCAGTCCCCGGGCTTGCCCGGGGACTGCTCAGGCGCTCTGCCGCGCCAGCGCACAACAAGGGTTCATTGCGATGATCGAGCTGCTGCAACAAGTGCTCAATGGCTTGGCCATTGGGTCGGTCTATACCCTGGTGGCCCTCGGGCTGACCGTGGTGTTTGGCATCCTGGGCATAGCGCACTTTGCGCATGGCTCTTTGGCCATGTTCGGGGGCTACTTGACCTTCGTGTTCTCGACCACCATGGGCATGCCCTTTTTTGCCGCCATCGCCCTGGCCATGCCGGTCGGCGCGATCATGGGCATGTTGATCGAACGCCTGGCCTACAGGCCCGTGCGCGATGCACCGCACATCAACGCATTCATCATTGCGCTGGGCCTGACCATGATGCTCGAGGGCGGCAACCTGCTCATGTTTGGAGCCGACCAGGTGATCATCCAGACGCCCTATCAGCAGGTGTTTGAGTTCGGTGGCCTTTTTGTCTCGCAGCTGCGTTTGGTGGTGTTCATCACGGCCGTCAGCTTGGTG
Source organism: Hydrogenophaga sp. (assembly GCF_030373225.1). Classification (GTDB taxonomy): domain Bacteria; phylum Pseudomonadota; class Gammaproteobacteria; order Burkholderiales; family Burkholderiaceae_C; genus Hydrogenophaga. The sequence continues at coordinate 8,487 of NZ_JAUCZG010000045.1, forward strand.
GCTTTGGTGACGGTGCTCTTGTTGAAAACCAAGACCGGCAAGTCGGTGCGCGCCGTGGCACAGAATCGTCATGCGGCGGTTCTGATGGGCGTGAACGTGAACTTCGTTTCCTCTGTTGTGTTTGCCATTTCATCTGCGCTGGGAGTGGCTGCAGGTGCGTTGATCGGTGCCTTGCTGGCGTTGGCTCCCGGTGTGGGAGAGAGCTTCGCCGTGAAAGGATTCGCCGTCTTGATTCTCGGTGGCCTGGGTTCTTTGCCTGGGGCCATCCTGGGCGGACTGGTGCTCGGTGTGAGTGAGTCGCTGGCTGCAGGCTTCCTTTCTTCGGCCTACAAAGACGTCATCTCGTTCCTGGTCATGATCCTTGTCTTGCTGGTGATGCCGCAAGGCTTGCTGGGGAAAAAATGAAACGCAATCCCGGATTCCCGCTGGTGGTGGGTGTGGCAATGGTGTTGGGCGCCTTGGCGCTGCCGCATGCCATGTCCACGCCTTACTACATCCATTTGTTGACCCTGGCCTTGATCTGGATTGTGCTGGCCCAAGGTCAAAACCTGACGCAGGGTTTTGTCGGTTACGTCTCGATTGCGCAGGCGGGTTTCATGGGTATTGGGGCCTATGCCTCTACCTTGCTCACTGTCAATTGGGGGTTCTCGGTCTGGGTGACGCTTTTTCTGGCCCCCCTGTTCACCGGGTTCGCAGCCTTGCTGGCCGGCTACCCGAGTCTGCGGGTCAAGGGTCACTACTTCTCCATCGTGACGCTCGCTTACAACATGGTGATCTTCATTGTCTTGATGACCTTCAGCGCGCTCACCGGTGGTGAGGCAGGCATACCCAACGTGCCGCGACCCGGCGAGCTGAACCTGTTCGGCCATGTCTTCAGTTTTGAGGGGCGCAGCAACCTCAACTACTACGCATTGGCGCTCTTCTGTGCAGCCTTGGTCACGGGGCTTTGTGCGATGGTCCTGCATTCGCGCGTCGGGCGTGTCATGTTGGCGATCCGTCAAAACGAGGATCTGGCCGAAGCCATGGGCGTCGTCACCTCGCGCTACAAACTGTTTGCGTTTGTGCTGAGTTCGATGCTGGCGGGTCTGGCCGGCACGCTCTACGCGCACTACATCGGGTTCCTGAATCCAGAGCCCTTTGGGGTCGACCAGTCCTTGAACGTCATTCTGGCCGTCATTCTGGGAGGGAGCGGCACCTTGATGGGACCGATTGTGGGTGCTGTGAGCGTGACATTTTTGCCTGAAATCCTGAGGTTTGCCGACAGCTTCCGACTCATTACCTACGGCTTGATCCTGGTGGTTGCCACCATCTTCCTGCCCAAGGGTTTGGTTCCGTTGGCGATGGGGCTCTGGCGCCGGCTGCGTGCACAAGCGTCTTCGCCAAAAGCTTGATCACCCTGTGATGCAAGCTGCTTCTCATCCTGATGTTGCGACGCCAGGCCGTGCCTCCCGCACGGTTGCCGAGCACTTTGCGACACAGTGTTTGGTGCCCCACGCAGCCGAGTGGGCGCGTGGGGGTTGGGAACGCAGAGCCTTGTTCGAAGCGGCAGGTGCAGCGGGCCTGCTTGGTCTGCAAGTTCCGCACGAAAGGGGCGGTCTGGCTTTGTCTTTCACCGACACGGCTCAGGTCTTGCATCGCCTGGCCGGCGCCGACTTTGGCGCGGCCATGGCCTTGGTCAACTCCCACAATGTGGCGACGCTGCTGCTTCGGTATTCTCCAGATGGTCTGGCTCCAGCTTGTCTGCCCGACCTCTTGAGCGGGCGGACGGTGGCTTGCACCGCACTGACCGAGCCCGACACGGGTTCTGACCTTGCGCAACTCAAAACCCTGGCCAGTCCCTCTGGCGACGGTTGGTTGCTCAGTGGTGAAAAGACCTGGATCATCAATGCCGCGCATGCCGACGGCGTCGTGGTCTATGCCCAGACCAAGGCGGGCGCCGGGGTCAAAGGCATGGCGGCCTTTTGGGTCGACGCGCACGCGCCGGGCTTTGAGCGCCGGCCCGTGTCCTCCAGCGGCGCTTTCAACAGCATGGGCTTGGGCGGCTTTGTCTTGAATCAGGTGTTTTGCAAACCCGAGCAGATGGTGTGCCCGCCGGGCGTGGCCTTCGCAGACATCATGGATGGCATCAACCGCGCCCGCACCTATGTGGCCGCCATGTGTTGCGGGATGGTGGCGCAAGCGCTGGCCACAGCGAGCGCTTATGGGCAGCAGAGGCAGGCTTTTGGGAAACCGCTGACGCAACACCAAGGCTGGCGCTGGCAGCTGGCGCAAGCCGCCACAGCCCTGAAAGCCGGTGAGCTCTTGGTGGCCGATGCCTGCGCACGAATTGACCAGGGTGCAGATGTTCAAGCCGAGGCCGCTCAGGCCAAGCTCTACGCCACATCGATGGCACAGACTCAGCTGGGGGAACTCCTGCATGCCATGGGGGCCGAAGGCTTTTTGGACCGTCACCCCTTTTTGCGGCATCTGGCCGCTACCCACGCGGCCGCTTTGGCCGACGGCTCAACGGCCATGTTGCTTGAGCGCGTTGCCCAGAATTTTCGACTCAAACCAGGGGAAAGCTGAATGCGTGTTTTTCAAATCGAAGGTGAATGGGGATTGGACAACTTGAGACTGTCCCAGCGGCCGCAGCCACAAGCAGGTGCGGGTCAGGTGTTGGTGAGCATGCGTGCGTCCTCGCTGAATTTCCGCGATCTGGTGGTGCCTGAGCGCGGCTATGGCAATTACACCGGCGAATTGCCACTGATTCCCATTTCAGACGGTGTGGGCGTGGTCAGCGCGGTGGGCCCTGGCGTGACCCGCGTGAAGGTGGGCGACCGGGTGTGCCCGACCTATTTTCAGAACTGGCAAGGGGGCGAGCCGGATCTGCAGCGCCTGACCCAGTCGCTGGGCGGCCCCATTGATGGCACCATGACCGAGACCATGTGTTTGTCGGAGCAGGGCGTGGTGGTGGTCCCCGACTACTTGAGCGACCTGCAGGCCGCCTCCTTGCCTTGCGCCGCATTGACCGCTTGGAGCGCCGTCGTGACTTACGGCCATGTCAAGGCGGGCGATCATGTCCTCGTGCAAGGCTGCGGCGGTGTGGCCCTGTTTGCGCTGCAATTTGCCAAATGCTTGGGCGCCCATGTCACCGTGATCAGCTCAACAGAAGACCGCATGGCCCGCGCCAAAGCGCTTGGAGCTGATGAGGTACTCAACTACCGTGAACAACCCGAGTGGGCCAAAGCCACCCGCGGGTTCACCCAGGGGCGGGGATACGACCTGATTCTGGAGCTGGGTGGAGAGAAGACGCTCCCACAGTCCCTGCGTTGCATCCGCCCTGGCGGCACGCTGGCCATGATCGGCATCCTTTCGGGCAGCAGCGTCAACACATCGCTGGGCCACATCATCACCCGCCAGGTGCGATTGCAAGGCATCACTGTGGGCCACAGAGACGGCATGGAAGCGATGCTGCGCGCCATGGCGCAGCACCGCATCGTGCCGGTGGTGGACAAAGTGTTTGCCTTTGAAGAACTCAAAGAGGCCATGGCCTATTTGAAGAGCGGCGCGCAGTTTGGAAAAGTCTGCGTTCAACACTGAGTCACGAGCGACGCCGATGTTGTTTCCCCTTCAAGCGCTCACCGCAGACCCGCAAAAAGTCGCCTTTCAAATGTGTGAAGGCGGTGAGCGGGTCACGTTTGGCCAACTCGACGCCCGTGCCAACCAGGTGGCCCATCTGGTGACCCGCTTGGGACTGCAGCCGGGCGACCATGTGGCCGTTTTAATGGGCAATTGCAGGGAGTTGCTGGAGTTGTGTTTTGGCCTCGACCGCAGTGGCGTGTACTACACACTCATCAGCACCCGGTTGACGGCCGAAGAAATCGTCTACATCGTGGCCGACTGTGGAGCCCGTTTGTTCGTCTATGCGACAGGCTTGGAGGTGCTGGATCAAGGCCTGATCAACAAGCTGCCCGAGACCACACGCTGTTTCTGCCTGGGCGATGGCGGAGCGCGGCACGGTCATGGCGATTGGGCTGCGCAATGCGCGACCGAGCCCGTGACCCCCACCGCTGTGCCCCTGCAGGGCGCCGACATGTTGTACTCATCGGGCACCACCGGGCGGCCGAAGGGCGTTCTGTGGCCGCTGCCGAAAACCCCGGCGGGTCAACGCACCATGCTGGTGGCGCTGCTGTCGCCGCTGTTTGGGTATGACGCCAACAGCCACTACCTCTCCACCGCACCGCTCTATCACGCCGCGCCGCTGCGGCACAGCATGACCGTGATCAAGATGGGTGGCACGGTGACGGTGATGGAGCGCTTTGACGCGTTGCTGGCGCTGCAAACCATCGAGCGCTTGCGCATCACCCACAGCCAATGGGTGCCCACCATGTTTGTGCGCATGCTCAAGCTGGACCCGGCTGTGCGGGCGCAGTTTGATTTGTCGTCCATGAAGATGGCGGTGCATGCGGCGGCGCCCTGCCCGGTGGATGTCAAAGAGCAAATGATCGAGTGGTGGGGTCCCATCATTCACGAGTACTACGCGGGCACGGAGAACAACGGCTTTTGCAGCATCACCACGCCTGAATGGCTGGCGCACAAAGGCTCGGTCGGTCGAGCCTCGCAAGGTGTTTTGCATATCTGCGATGACGAAGGCGCGCCGTTGGCGCAAGGAGAGTCGGGCGCCGTCTATTTCGCAGACGGCCCTCAGTTCACGTACCACAACGACCCTGAAAAAACAGCCCAGACGCGCAATGCGCAAGGCTGGACGACCTTGGGGGATATTGGCTACTTGGACGAGCAGGGCTACCTGTACCTCGTGGATCGCAAGGCGTTCATGATCATCAGCGGGGGTGTCAACATTTATCCGCAAGAAGCCGAGAACGTTTTGCTGCAACACCCCAAGGTCTTGGACGCTGCGGTCATTGGGGTTCCTAACCCCGATTGGGGTGAGGAGGTCAAGGCCGTGGTGCAACTGATCAACGATCAAGATGCTGGCCCAGCTCTGGCCGACGAATTGCTGGCCTTCTGTCGCCACCATCTGGCCGACTTCAAGTGCCCGCGCTCGATCGATTTCGACCCGGAACTACCTCGCTTGCCCACTGGGAAACTGTACAAAAAGCTGGTCAAACAGCGTTACTGGCCCCAGTAAAATTCAGAGCTTCGACCAAGCTGTGAAAGACAGAGAGCATCTCGTGAATATCACCCACCAAACTTCATTCGTTGTCGAAAAGGGAAAAAGAGCCATGCGCTCTGCGGCTCGGGTGGACACGCGAAAGGATTTGGTGTGGTGTGGCACCGAGTTGCTGACAGAGCGTGGTTTTCAGATCACGGGTATCGAAGAGGTGCTCAAACGGGTGGGCGTGCCCAAAGGATCCTTCTACCACTACTTCAAAAGCAAGGATGACTTCGGGCATGCCGTGATAGACAACTACGAGCAGTACTACGCCAGAAAAATGGATCGAATCTTCGGCAATGTCGACCGATCTCCTTTGCAGCGCCTGAGGGACTTTGTCCTCAACGCAAAAAATGGCATGGTGAAGTTCGACTTCAAGAGAGGCTGCTTGATTGGCAATCTCGGACAAGAGCTCGCTGCACTTGACACGCAATTTCGTGAGCGGTTGGAGAGTGTTCTTCTGTCTTGGGAGCGGCGCGTGTCGGGTTGTTTGAAAGAAGCGATAGAGGTTGGCGAGCTTGCCCCAGGGCAAGATCCCGAAGCTCTGTCCCGCTTTTTCTGGGTGGGGTGGGAAGGGGCCATATTGCGGGCGAAGTTGATGCGCAGTTTGCAGCCTATCGACCAGTTCACCGCGATCTATTTTGACAGTGTGCTGATGCGGCCCATTCCGACCCGCAAAGTTCGGAGCTGACGCCTCTCGCGGCGGATCAGGACCACCCACTGCCGGTGGGAGCGGAGACATCGACTCTTGGCCGACGACCGCCATGCCATTGGGGTGCGCTTGCCAGGCCTGGACATTTGGGGTGGCGCATCAAAGCGGCGCGTTCGTGCCACACACAGGCCCACGCGGTCTGCAGCGCCCCCTTGAGTGGACTCTCAATAGCGGTGACTGCCAGGGGCCTGGGTGCACGCCTGGAGCAGTCCCTCGTCCCTCATGCGGTTGGAACTCCTGTCCGTGCACGCCTGAAGAACATCCCCTGTCCCGTCGACCGGGGCAAGGTCTTGCGGCGCGAAGAATGCGTTCCCGACATCGCGCGCAGCGCGGTGGCCGGGGGTGCCAGAACGCTGTGGCGGCAAATGGGCCTGCGCAGCCTAAAGGCCGACCGCATCGCCACCGGAGCCGGCCTCGATTCGGTCCGGGACCGATGCCTCAGAATCGAAGCCGGGCGCATGAGCCCGCGCTGACCCTTGCACCCCATGCCCGAAACCACCTTCCACATCCCCAACATGCTCACGCAGGACGACGCCGACGCTGTCATGTTCGAACTGCAAGACCTGCCCTGTGTGAACCAGGCCGACGTTCACCTGGTCGAGCAGACCGCCTGGGTCAGCCATACCGCCATGATCGCGCCCGAAGACATGGCGGCCGCGCTGGCCGAGGCCGGTTACGAAGCCCGGGTGCAAGGCGCCTGAAGCGCGCCGGGGCGATGGCGGTGGTTTCATCGCTGTTCGCCTGGTGGTTCGGCATCGGCCTGCCCGCCGCTGCGCAGTGAACGCCGCCGGCCCAAAGGCTGACACGCGGCCGGTGCTCAGCGCTGCCACAGCAGCGTGCCCGGCTTGAACTGGCTCCAGGCGAACCAGAACGACTGCTGCGCCGTCAGCTCCTGGCCGCCGGCAAAGGCGCGCAGCCCGCCAGCTTCGTTGCGCACCTCCACCCCGCCCAGCCCCACCGGCTCGCCGGCCGCCAGCGCCAGCTGCGCCGCGGCGCGCGCAAAGGCCAGCGCCTGGCCCTGCGGCCCGGTCACGCCCAGCACCACCTCGTGCACCGGCAGCCGCGGGTCCACGTCGCCCACCGGGAAAATGGGGCCCTGCGCATCGCGCCCGCCCAGCGGATCCAGGGGGTAGCTGCGGCCGATGCCGCCGTCCTGCGCCAGCAGGGTGGTCATGGGGTGGGCGGCCCGCCAGGCGCCCCAGGTCGTCACCACCACCGTCGTCTGCTCCAGTGTCACGCCGGCCTTGCGCATCGGGCCCGACAGGGCCTTGCCCGTGAACGTGTCGATGACCGACCCGCTGCGCAGGTCATACATGAGCTTGTTGGAGCGCGAGAGCAGGCCCGAGGTGCGCAGCAGCGGCGCAAAGCCCGGCACCCGGTCGGTGAAGTAGGCCTGGGCCGACAGGCACAGCGTGCAGTACGGAATGCCCAGCTGCCGTCCGCCCAGCGTGTCGTTCACCATCTCGTGAATCTCCATCATGGGCTTGGGGTAGGCCCGCGCCTGGCCATTGACCACCACGCCGAAAACGACGGCGTCCGCCGGGTACCAGCCGCCTTCGCTCGCGGGCGTCACCTTGGGCTGGTCCAGCGCCGGTATGCAACCGCGCGGGCATGGCTGTCCGGCCGTGGCGTCGGGGCGGTCGTCGATATAGACCCCGCCCCAGCCCACATGCCGCCAGTCCACGGCCGACTCCGCGTCGGCAAACAGGGGCGCCCAGCGGGGTTCGATCAGCAGGTACAGGTCGCGCTTCATCTCGCGGTAGCCGGGTGGGGCCGGCAGGTTCCAGGCCAGCAGGCGGTCGCCCATGGCCGTGTGGGGGTCGGGCGGCAGCGAGGCGCCGGTGAGCTGTTCGAACGCGCGCACCACCTCCAGCTGGCGTCCGCTGCTGGCAAAACGCAGCACGTCGAACAGGTACCAGGCCATGCGCGGGTCTCGCGACGCCCCCAGCGCTCGCACCGCCGCCTGCGGAAAGCGGTAGTCCTTCCAGTCGGCCGAGGCCAGCGCCAGCGCGCGCTTCACGGCGGGCGACAGCGGCCCGTCCTTCACCGCGGGCGCCGGCGGAAACGGCTGGCGGTTCTTGTCCAGCAGCGGGGCCGGTTGCCGGGTCTGCGCTGCGGCCGGGCTCTGCACCAGGGCGACGAAAAACAGCAGCAAAACCCCGGCCAGCCACGCCCACCGGCGCTGGTGCAAACACCCGGTGGCTACGCCGTGGTGTGCTGGGTGTGTGTTGAACATGACAGGCTCCAGCCCGGCCGCGAAAAGTGACCGCTCACCACTTGGTCGTGCGAAGGCCGCCAGTCTTACCGAGTCCTGCTGTGGTGCCTGTCGTTCAGATCGGCGAGCGGGACATGCCAAAAGGTGTCCGTCCTTCTCTGCGCCCGGGGCACCCGCTATTCGCCCAAGGCCCTCAACACCTCTTCCGCCGTTCCCGGCGCATTCATTCCCTCCGGCTTGCCACCCGCCTGCGCCACCGCATCGCGCAGCGCTTCAAACACGCTGATGGCCAGCATGAACGGCGGCTCGCCCACGGCCTTGCTGCCGTGCACGTTGTCTTCCCGGTTCGGCTCGGGCCAGAGGTCCACCTGGAAGTGTTCGGGAATGTCGCCGGTGGCAGGGATCTTGTAGGTGCTGGGGGCGTGGGTTTGCAGGGTGCCCTTGTCGTTCCAGACGAGTTGCTCTGTCGTCAACCAGCCCATGCCCTGCACGAAGCCGCCTTCGATCTGGCCGATGTCGATAGCGGGGTTGATGCTGCGGCCCACGTCGTGAAGGATGTCGACCTTGAGCACGCGGCTCTCGCCGGTGAGGGTGTCGATGGCGACTTCGGTCACCGCCGCGCCGTACGAAAAGTAGTAGAACGGCCGGCCCTGCATGGTGGTCTTGTCGTAGTGGATCTTGGGCGTGCGGTAGAAGCCGTCGCTCCAGAGCTGGATGCGGTTGGCATACGCCGCACGCACCACCTCGTTGAAGGCGCGTGCGGCCTTCGGTGTGATCACCTGGCCGGCTTCAAACCGCACGGCGCCGGCGCCGCAACCGTCGAGCCCGGCCACGAAGGCGGCGAGGTTGTCACGCACGTGGCGCGCGGCGAACTGCGCGGCGCGGCCGTTGAGGTCGGTGCCGGCGCTGGCAGCGGTGGCGCTGGCGTTGGGCACCTTGCTGGTGTCGGCCGCGGAGGACAGGACCTGCCCGAACGGCACGCCCAGTTCGTCGGCCACGATGGCCGCCACCTTGGTGTTGAGGCCCTGGCCCATTTCGGTGCCACCGTGGTTCACCTGCACGCTGCCGTCGGTGTAGACGTGCACCAGCGCGCCGGCCTGGTTGAACAAGGTGGCGGTGAAGCTGATGCCGAACTTCACCGGCGTGAGCGCCATGCCTTTCTTGATGACGTGGCTTGCTGCGTTCCAGGCCTTGATCTGCTCGCGGCGCTGGCGGTAGTGGCTGGTGTTGGCCAGCGTGGTCATCAGCGGTTCGAGGATGTTGTCTTCCACCTTCATCTGGTAGTGGGTGACGTTGCGTTGTGCGAGGGCTTCGACAGGCTCAGCCCGAACGGCGGTGGGCTCAGCCCGAACGGAACCTCCCCGTTCGCCCTGAGCTCGGCCTGTCCTGAGCTTGTCGAAGGATCGAAGGGCCCCGGCGGTGGGTTCGTCGCTGTACAGGTTGCGCAGCCGCACATCGAGCGGATCGATGTCGAGCGTGCGCGCGATGTCGCTCAGGATGCGCTCGATCACGATCACGCCCTGCGGCCCGCCGAAGCCGCGAAACGCGGTGTGGCTCTGGGTGTTGGTCTTGCAGCGGTAGCTGGCAATGGCCACGTCTTCCAGAAAGTAGGCGTTGTCGGCATGAAAGATGGCGCGGTCGGCCACCGGCCCGGAGAGGTCGGCTGAAAAGCCGCAGTTGGCCAGCATCTCCAGCTCCAGCCCACAGAGCAGGCCGGTGTCGTCGAACCCGGCGCGGTAGTGGTAGGCGAAGGGGTGGCGCTTGCCGGTGATCAGAAAATCGTCGTCGCGGTCGAGCCGAAGTTTCACCGGGCGCTGCAGTTTGTGGGCGGCCACGGCGGCCCACACGGCCAGGTGGCCGGCCTGCGTTTCCTTGCCGCCGAAGCCGCCGCCCATGCGCCGGCATTCCACCGTCACCGCGTGGTTGGCAATGCCGAGTGCGTGCGACACCCAGTGCTGCACCTCGCCGGGGTGCTGGGTGCTGCTGTACACCCGCCACTGGTTCTGCTCCAGCGGCAACACAAAGGCGATCTGGCCTTCCAGGTAAAAGTGCTCCTGGCCGCCGACCTCGAAGTGACCTTCGATCGTGTGGGGCGCGCGCTTCAGCGCGGCGGCGGCATCGCCGCGTTTCACATGCACCGGCGGCAGGACGTGGCTTTCGAGGGCATGGGCCTCGTGCACGCTGATCACCGCGGGCAGGGGTTCGATGTCGAGCTTGACGAGCCGGGCTGCGCGGCGCGCGGTCATGGTGTCGTCGGCCAGCAGCAGGGCCACCACCTGGCCGGCGAACTGCACGGTGTCGCTGGCGAACACCGGTTCATCGTGTGCGAACGCAGCGAGCACCGGGTCGCCCGGGATGTCGCGCGCATCGACGATGCCGCGAACGCCGGGCAGGGCGAGCGCGGCCGAGGCGTCGATGCCGCGCAGGCGGCCGTGGGCCACGGGAGAGAAGATGGGCGCGGCGTGCAAGGTGCCGCGCACCTCGGGAATGTCGTCGATGTAGGTGACGCCACCAGCCACCTGGGCGCGTGCGCTTTCGTGGTGACGGGAGACGCCGGCGGCACGCAACGCCGTCCGGGCTGAGCCAGATTCCGTTCGGGCTGAGCTTGTCGAAGCCCCCGCCAAGGGGTTGGTGAGCCCTTCGACAGGCTCAGGGCGAACGGATGCAGGCTCAGGGCGAACGGGGGTGGCCTGTGCTTGGTCTCGTGAATTCATGCCAGGGCCTCCATCGAAACCGATTCGAGGTTGATCGCCTGCATGCCCTGGCTCTCCAGCCAGAAGCGCTGCAGCAGGTTGCCGAGCACCGTCTGGCGGTAGGCGGCGCTGGCGCGCATGTCGCTGATGGGCTGGAACTCGGCGCGCAGGGTGGCCATGGCCGCCATCACCGTGTCGGCGTCCCACACCTGGCCGAGCAGGGCGGCTTCGGTCTGGCGGGCGCGCACCGGTGTGGCGGCCACGCCACCGGCCCCGATGGAGATGGAGCCGACCTTGCCGTCGTCCAGCGTCAGGCGGATGGCGAGGCAGACGGCGGAGATGTCGTCGTCGAAGCGTTTGCTGATCTTGTAGGCGCGCAGGAACTCCTTGTCCTGCGGCCTGGGCACCTTGATCCAGCAAAGCAACTCATCGGGTTTCATCACATTCGTCCGGTACCCGGTGTACAGGTCCTCCAGCTTCAACTCGCGGTGGGCCACCGCCTGGCGCCGTGCATCCCGGCGCATCAGCACCACGTTCGCACCCAGCGCGATCAGCAGCGGCATGCTGTCGCCAATCGGTGAGCCGTTGGCCACGTTGCCGCCCAGCGTGCCCGAGTTGCGCACCGGCAGGCCGGCGAACCGTTGGGCGAAGGTCTTGAGCGTTGGACGCTCGCTCACCAGCGCGGCAAAGGCCTCGTGCAGCGACACCGCCGCGCCAATGGCGATGTGGTGCGGCCAGGTTTCCACGCGGCGCAGCTCTTCGGCACCGGTCACGTCGAGCACCCGGGCAAAGCGCTTGTGTTGTTTGGTCACCCACAGGCCCACGTCGGTGCAACCGGCCACCACCTGGGCGTTCGGGTGAGCGCTGCGCGCCTGCAGCAGGCTGGCCAGGGTGGTGGGGCGCAGGTAGGCGCCGTCGGTGGCGGGGGCGGGGCGCTCACCCAGCGCTTCCAGCGCGGCCACCACCACGGGTTCGTTCACGGCGCAGCCGGCCGGCAGGGGCAGGCTGCCCATCTGCTGTGCCGCGTCGAAGATGGGTCGGTAGCCGGTGCATCGGCACAGGTTGCCCGACAGGTCGGCCACGGCCTGGGCGCGGTCGATGGGCTTTCCTGCGCTGTTCTGGAACATGCCGAACAGGCTCATGACAAAGCCCGGCGTGCAGAAACCGCACTGGCTGCCGTGGCACTGCACCATGGCTTCCTGGGCGGGATGCAGGCCCCCACGCTCAGCCGCTGACGCGGGTCGCTGCCCCCCGAGGGGGCTGACCCCGCCTTGGGGCGGCCCGGCGGCGGTGTCGTCCCGCGCCCCGATGTCCTCGACTGTCCACACCGCCATGCCCTGCACCGAATGCGCCAGCCGGATGCAGCTGTTGATGGCCTTGTACCGGAGCTGCCCGCCCACCGCCTCGCCCAGCACCACGGTGCAGGCGCCGCAGTCGCCTTCGCCGCAGCCTTCCTTGGTGCCGGTGCAGCCCAGGTCGTCGCGCAGCACCTCCAGCAGGGTGCGGTCGGGAGCCACGTTGTCCAGCGTCACGGCATGGCCGCGGCGCCAGAAAGTCAGGGTTTGGGGTGAAATCAAGGCGGTCATGCGCGCCAGCATACGCCGGGCCCCATGGCACAACATATGCTCAGCCATATGTTGAAAATGCCGATTCCACCATCACCACGACGCTGACCCGGGTATGAAATACGTGTCGATGTTCGACAAGATTGACCTGCACCTCATCCGCGTGTTGCACACCGTGCTCACCGAGCGCAGCGTCTCGCGTGCCGCATTGCGCATGGGCATGTACCAGCCGGCGGTGAGTGCGGCCCTCAAGCGCCTGCGCGAGCTCGCCGGAGACCCCTTGTTGGTGCGTTCGGGCTCGGGCATGGTGCCCACCGTCGCCGGCCTGCGCATGATCGAGCCGGCGGCCGACATCCTGCGCAGCGCCGAGGTGCTGTTTTCCGACGCCCGCAGTTTCGACCCGGCCACCGCCCACCACACCTTCAGCCTGGCGGCCAGCGACTACCTCGATCCGTTCTTTCTGCCGCAGCTGGTGTCGCAGCTCAAGAGCGCCGCACCCCACTGCCCGATCGATATCCACCCGCTCTCGCGTGATTCCGACTACCGCAACCATCTGGCCCAGGGCACGGTGGACGTGGTCATCGGCAACTGGGCGCAGCCGCCGGACGACCTGCACCTGGGCCGGCTGTTTGGCGACGAGGTGGTGTGCCTGGTGTCCACCCAGCACCCGGCGGCGCGCCGCGGCTGGGACGTGCAGGCCTGGCTGGATGCCGAGCACATCGCGCCCACGCCGACCCACCCCGGAGCGCGCGGCGTCATCGACGACCACCTGGCCACACTGGGCCTGGTGCGCAACATCACCGCGCGCTGCCCGCATTTCGGGCTGATCCCGGCCATGGTGGCGGGCAGCCTGCTGGTGCTGACCACCGGGCGCCAGTATTGCGAGCGCTTTGTCGGCACCTTGCCGGTGCAGGTGATGCCCTGCCCGGTAACCTTCCCACGCATGATGTACTACCAGCTCTGGCACGAACGCACCCACGCCTCGACCGCGGGACGCTGGCTGCGCGAGCAGATCAAGTCCGTGGCGGCTTCCCTTCGCCGCCCGGAGCCCGAACCTGCTGTCAGCGCCAACCCTCCACTCGACGCAACCGCATGACCAGCACCCGACTCCAGCTCTCCGGCATCACCAAGCGCTACCCCGGCGTGGTGGCCAACAACGGCATCTCGCTTACCGTGGTGCCGGGTTCGGTGCACGCCGTGCTGGGCGAAAACGGCGCCGGCAAGTCCACGCTGATGAAGATCATCTACGGCTCGGTCAAGCCCGACGAAGGCACGGTGAACTTCAACGGCCAGCCGGTGCACATCCGCAATCCGCAGGAAGCGCGGGCGCTGGGCATCAGCATGGTGTTCCAGCACTTCAGCCTGTTCGACACGCTCACCGTGGCCGAAAACGTCTGGCTGGGGCTGGACAAGAGCCTCACCCTGCCCGAGGTGAGCGCGAGCATCACCGCCAAGGCGGCCGAATACGGCCTGGACATCGACCCTTCGCGGCCGGTGCACACGCTCAGCGTGGGCGAGATGCAGCGGGTGGAAATCATCCGCGCGCTGCTCACGCGGCCGCAGTTGCTCATCCTCGACGAACCGACCTCGGTGCTCACGCCGCAGGCGGTGGAAAAGTTGTTCGTCGTGCTGCGGCTGCTGGCCGCGCAGGGCTGCAGCATCCTCTACATCAGCCACAAGCTGCACGAGATCCGCGAGCTGTGCGATGCCTGCACGGTGCTGCGCGGCGGCCAGGTCACGGGGGTGTGCGATCCGCGCCAGGAAAGCAACGCCTCGCTCTCGCGGCTGATGATCGGCGCCGAGCCGCCGGCGCTCAACGTGCGCGAACTGCACGCCGGTGCTCCGGTGCTGGAGGTGAGCGGCCTCACGCTGGCCAGCGACGACCCGTTCGGCACCCACCTGACCGACATCACGCTCACGGTGCGCGCCGGCGAGGTGGTGGGCATCGCCGGCGTGTCGGGCAACGGGCAGAGCGAGCTGCTGTATTGCCTGTCGGGTGAAGACACGCGCGCGCCGGGCAGCAGCATCCGCATGGGCAGCAACGACGTGTCGCGCCTGAGCCCGGGCCGGCGCCGCGCGCTCGGCCTGCATTTCGTGCCCGAAGAGCGCCTGGGGCGCGGCGCCGTGCCCACGCTGTCGCTCGCGCACAACCTGCTGCTGTCGCGCCGCGACGCCCTGGGCGCGGGCGGCTGGATCAGGCTGGGCGCGCTGAAGAAACAGGCGGCCGAGGTGATTGCGCGCTACAACGTGAAGGCCAACGGTCCGGACGCGGCGGCCAAGTCGCTCTCGGGCGGCAATCTGCAGAAGTTCATCGTCGGGCGCGAGATCGAAGCGCGGCCCAGGTTGCTGATCGTCAGCCAGCCCACCTGGGGCGTGGACGTGGGTGCGGCGGCGCAGATCCGCGGCGAGATCCTTGCGCTGCGCGATGCGGGTTGTGCGGTGCTGGTGGTCAGCGAAGAGCTCGACGAGCTGTTCGAGATCTGCGACCGGCTGCACGTGATTGCCAAAGGGCGACTCTCGCCCAGCCTGGACCGGGCGGACGCGACCATCGAGCGCATCGGTGAATGGATGTCCGGGCTGTGGGACGACCAGCAGAACAACAAGAAGGAGACCGCCCATGCTGCGGCTTGAAGTCCGCCCGCAACCGTCCCGGGCCTGGGGCTACGCCTCGCCGCTGATGGCGCTCGCGATCACGGTGGTCATCGGCGTGATCCTGTTCGCCGTGCTCGGCAAAGACCCGGTGCGCGGCCTGCAGGTGTTTTTCTGGGAGCCGATCAAGAGCAGCTACGCGCTGTCCGAGTTGATGGTCAAGGCCACGCCGCTGCTGATCATCGCGCTGGGCCTGGCCGTGTGTTTCCGCTCCAACGTGTGGAACATCGGCGCCGAGGGGCAGTACATCCTGGGCGCGATCTTTGCCGCTGGCGTGGCGCTCACGGCCGACAAGACCACCGGCCCGTGGATCGTGCCGGCGGTGCTGGCGGCGGGGGTGGTGGGCGGCATGTTGTGGGCCGGCATCGTGGCGCTGTTGCGCGACCGCTTCAACGCCAACGAGATCCTGGTGAGCCTGATGCTGGTGTACGTGGCGATCCAGGTGCTCAACTTCCTCGTGTACGGCCCCTGGAAGGATCCGCAGGGCTACAACTTTCCGCAGACCAAGACCTTCGAGGCGGCCACGCAGATTCCGCGCCTGATGGACGGGTCGCGCGTGAACATCGGCCTGCTGCTGGCGCTGGCCGGTGTGGCTGCGGTGTGGGTGTTTCTGTTTCGCACCTACGCGGGCTACGCGCAACTGGTCGGGGGACTTGCGCCGGCAGCGGCGCGCTACGCCGGCTTCTCCTCGCGCAGGGCGCTGTGGACGGCCTTGCTGGTCTCGGGCGGTGCGGCCGGCCTGGCCGGGGGTCTGGAGGTGGCCGGGCCGATCGGCCAACTCACGCCCTATGTGCCGGCGGGCTATGGCTTCGCGGCCATCATCGTGGCCTTTGTGGGTCGCCTGCACCCGGTGGGCATCGTGTTCTCGGCCATCCTCATGAGCATGTTCTACATCGGCGGTGAGCTCGCGCAGTCGCGCATGGGGCTGCCGAAATCGATCACGGGGGTGTTTCAGGGCTTGCTGCTGTTTGCGCTGCTGGCTTGCGACACGCTCATCGCCTACCGTCTCGTCTGGAAGAAATGACCATGGAACCCCTTGCTCTGCTCTTCGCCGCCTCGCTCAACGCCGGCACCGTGCTGGCCATCGCCTCGCTGGGCCTGCTCATCAACGAGAAGGCCGGCATCGTCAACCTGGGGGCCGAGGGCATGATGCTGTGCGCCGCGCTGGCCGGTTTTGCCACCGTGGTGCACACCGGCAGCACGGCGCTGGGTTTTGCCGCCGGCATGGGCGCGGGCGCGCTGCTGGCGGCCATCTTCGGCGGCCTGGTGATCTGGCTCAACACCAACCAGTACGCCACCGGGCTGGCGCTCAGCCTGTTCGGTGCGGGTTTCTCGGCCTTTGCCGGTTCGCGCTATGTGCAGGAAAAACTGCCCGAACAAAGCCAGTTCGCCATTCCCTGGCTGTCCGACATTCCCCTGCTGGGCTCGGCGCTGTTTCGACACCACCCCATGGTCTATGCCTGCGTGGCGCTCGTGTTCGGCCTGATCTGGTTTCTCTACCGCACACGCGCCGGCCTGGTGCTGCGCAGCGTGGGCGAGAGCCCGGAGTCGTCCCATGCGCTGGGTTATCCGGTGCGCCGGATTCGCCTGATGGCCGTGATGGCGGGCGGCGCGCTGTGCGGCCTGGCCGGCGCCTATGTGTCCACCGTGTACACGCCGCTGTGGGTGGAGGGCATGATCGCGGGCAAGGGCTGGATCGCGCTGGCGCTCACCACCTTTGCCACCTGGCGCCCGGCACGCGTGTTGCTCGGCGCCTATCTGTTCGGCGGCGTGACCATGCTGCAGTTCCATCTGCAGGGCATCGGCGTGAATGTGCCCAGTCAGTTCCTGACCATGATGCCGTACCTCGCCACCATCGTGGTGCTGGTGCTGATCTCGCGCAACCCGACCTGGATCCGCATCAACATGCCGACCTCCATCGGAAAGCCGTTCTATCCCGGCGCATGATTGTGGCCCCCACGCTCCCCCGCTGCGCGAGGTCCGCTGCCCCCCGAGGGGGCTGGGCCTGCCTTGGGGCGGCCCGGCGGCTGGCCCGGTGGCGCCCCCACGCTGCCCCGCTGCGCGAGGTCCGCTGCCCCCCGAGGGGGCTGGGCCTGCCTTGGGGCGGCCCGGCGGCTGGCCCGGTGGCGCCCCCACGCTGCCCCGCTGCGCGAGGTCCGCTGCCCCCCGAGGGGGCTGGGCCTGCCTTGGGGCGG
>NZ_JAUCZG010000046.1 GCF_030373225.1 Hydrogenophaga sp.
GCGTCAATGTCGCATGTCCCGTGCCAACGGGGAGGTTGTGCAGACCTTCCCTAGGATGTGAGTGAGGTGGAATTTGCGGATGTCGGCGCAGGCTCTGAGTCAAGTCAGCGCAAAGTTAATTATCTTTGGATCTTGCATGGTGTCAAGAATCAATTTAAGCACCATAACAGGGCGCAAAGTGCTTATATTTTAGGCATTCGTGCACCTATATAATGCAAAAAGTTAAGCATTCACTGAAAGTGCATGCAAATGGAGCTCCCAATGGACAACTCGATAGTGGATTCATCAAGCCTCCCCACGTTGGTGGCGAACAAGATGGATGCGTCGGCGACTGATGTGAACACCGAGGACAGACGGCGTCGGCACGGTGTCCATGCAGATACTTGCGGACGGATCCGGGACATGATCGTGCGGGGCGAACTTGACTCGGGAGAGCGCATCAACGAGCTTGAGTTGTGCGAGGTGTTGGGAGTCTCGCGCACGCCCATTCGAGAGGCCTTGAAGGTGTTGGCGGCTGAAGGCTTGGTCGAGTTGTTGCCCAACCGAGGGTCGCGTGTGACGACGCCTTCGACAGAAGAGATCGTCAATCTGTTTGCAGTGATCGCGGCGTTGGAGCGTCTTGCAGTGGAGACGGTGACATTGCAGGCCTCGGTACCTGAACTTGCCCAGCTTCGCCAACTGCACGACGAGATGCTGCGTCGGCACGCTGAGCACGATCGAGACCGGTACTTCGAACTCAATCACCGCATCCACGAAACCATCATTGAGATGGCAAACAACCCTCAGCTCACGCGAACGCATGGCGATCTCATGACACGGGCAAGGCGTCCACGCTTCGTCGCCATCACCACCGATGGTCGTTGGGACGAATCTGTGAAAGAGCACGAACTGGTGATGTCTGCGATGGAGATGCGCGACGCGCGATTCGCAGGCGAGATCCTGTTTCGCCACGTCCTTAAAACTGGAACCGCGTACATACAGTCCATGCACTCGGCGAGCAAGAATTAGTGCACGCTCTGCGTCGGGCCCGAGGTGAAACTCAAGCCAGCACAGCTCGATGAGTTTCGAGTCCCGGAGGCAAAGCGGTAGACGAGCGTATGCCGTCCACTTTCGGGTGAGGAACGAGGCTGTCGGTCCTGACTTGATTTCTCGGATGCGCCAGAGCAAATACTCTGGTGCCTCGCGGCGGTTCAGCGCCCCCGGTGAAAGTCGGGCGCGCGTTTCTCGATGAACGCCGTGACCGCTTCGCGATGTTCTGCGGTTTTGTGCGCCAGCGCCTGAGCGCTGGCCGACAGTTCGAGCACGTTGTCCAGATTGTTCTGCTGACCCTCGCGCAACAGCCGCTTGGTCAGGCGCAGCGTCGGGCCCGGGTTGGCGGCGATGCGGGTGGCCAGTTGCTGCGCGGTGGCCAGCAGCGCATCGGCCGGCACCACCTTCGAGACCAGCCCGCATTGCAACGCCTCGGCGGCCGTGAGTGCGTCGCCGGTGAAGCTCATTTCCAGCGCCTTCGAAAGACCGACCACGCGCGGCAGAAGCCAGGCGCCGCCGTCGCCCGGGACGATGCCGACCTTGATGAAGCTCTCGGCAAACGTGGCCGTTTCCGACGCGATGCGGATGTCGCACATGCAGGTCAGGTCGCAACCGGCTCCAATGGCCGCGCCGTTGACGGCAGCAATCGCGGGCACCTCCAGGTTGTAGATCGCCCTGGTCAGGCGCTGGATGCCGTGGCGGTACTCGTCGCGGATCATCGCGGGCGTGAGTGCATCGTCAAAGAAGCGCTGCATGTCCTTGACATTGCCACCCGAGGAAAACACGGGGCCGGCGCCTGTGAGCACCACGGCGCGAACCGAAGCGTCTCGCGCCACCCGCTCGGCCAGTGCGACGAATTCAGCCACCGCGCTGTTGCCGGTGAGCGCATTGCGCGTGGCTGGCTGGTTCATCGTGACGGTGAGCACGCCGCCGTCTTGTTGGATCTGCAGGAAGTCGGTCATGTGGCGGCCTGTTCAAAAGCGTGGATGGCAAAGTCAACGGTGTCGCAGCCACCGCCGTGGAGCCAGTGCGCGGCCACCTGCTGCGACCAGTAGGCTGGCGATCCGGCGGCGGTGCGCCAGGCCAGCAGCCTGCGGGTGTAGAGCTGGAGCTCGTACTCGGCGGTGATGCCGATGGCGCCGTGCACGGCATGGCTGCCGGCGACCAGCGTGGTCGCGGCCTCGCCCGCCACCGTCATGGCCATCGCAGCCAGCAAGGGCTGCGGCAGGTGGGTGCTGGACGAGAACGCCAACTGCGCCGCCATGCGTGCGCTGCTGGCCTGTTCGGCCATCACCGCCAGTTGGTGCTGCACGGCCTGGAAGCTGCCGATGGGTTTGCCGAATTGCACCCGCTGTTGGGCGTGGTCCAGCGAGAGTTGCAGCACGCGCGTGCCTGCCCCGGCGATCAGGCCAGCGTTCAGCGTCGCCTGCAAGGTCCGCAGCGTGTCGGCCGGCAACCATTGAGCCACGGCAGCCAAGTTCACCGGGCCGATCGGCAATGCCTGGCCGGCCAGCGCGCAGATAGCGCGCGCGGCCATCGTCTCGGCAAAGGGCAGTGGCAGCGCATGCTGGCCGCAGGCCTGCACCAGGCCCAGCACGTCGCGCAGCGCGAGGCCGGCGCCGCCCTGGTCCTCGGGCACCAGCGCGTCCAGGAATCCGCTGCCCTCCAGGTCCTGCCACAGAGTGTTGGCGCTGGCGCTGTTTCCACTGTCGATGAGGCGCACCACGTCGGGTGCGCAGCGTGCGGCCAGCAGATCGGAAAAAGCGGCGTCGAGTTCGTTGTTCATGTTCATTGGCCTTTCAACGCAGACCCAGGCCGCGGGCGATCATGCCGCGCAGCACTTCGCGGGTGCCGCCGCGAAGCGAGTAGGTGGGAGAGATCTGCGCCACGTAAGTCAAGGTGCGCAGCAGGTCGTCGGACAGTGGTGCGTCGGGGTCTTCGCCGAGTGCGTCGGCTATCGCCTGGGGCACGAACTGCTCCAGCGTTGTGCCCAGGTCTTTCACCAACGCGGCTTCCACGACCGGGCTCTGGCCCTGGGCGAGCAGGCCGTTGACAGAAATCGACAGTCCGCGCAATACCGTGGTGGTTGCCAGCAGCCGACCAGCCAGCGCCAACGACGAGGTAGACGGACGGTCCTGAGCTCGCAGGTGCTGCAACCAGGCATCGAGCAGCACGACGCTGGAGTAGATGCGCTCAGGCCCTGCGCGTTCGACAGCCAGTTCCGACGTCACCTGCAGCCAGCCGTCGCCTTCATTGCCGATCAACGCATCCTCAGCCAGCTCCACGCCGTCAAAAAAAACCTCGCAAAAGTGGGCATCTCCGGTGAGGTCGGCGATGGGGCGAATGGTCACGCCCGGGAGTGAAAGGTCCACGATGACTTGCGACAAACCCTTGTGGCGGCTATCCGCGTCGCCTGAAGTGCGCACCAGCGCGATCATGTAGTGTGAGTGGTGTGCATTGGTGGACCAGATTTTTTGCCCATCCAAGCGCCAGCCGTTACCGGTTTTTGTGGCGCGGGTGCGAACACTGGCCAAGTCCGAGCCGGAGCCAGGCTCGCTCATGCCGATACAGAAAAATGCCTCGCCCCGGCAAATACGCGGCAGGTAGAAATCGGCCTGCGCAGCAGTGCCGAACTTCAGGATATGTGGTGCGCTCTGCCGGTCGGCGAACCAATGCGCGGCCACAGGCGCACCGGCGCGCAGCAGTTCCTCGACCAACACGAAACGCGCCAGCAGGCTGCGACCGGCGCCGCCATGGGACTGGGGCAGTGTCAGGCCGATCCAGCCCTGCGCGCCCAGCGCGCGGCTGAAGTCGGCGTCAAAACCGCTCCAGGAGCGCGCACGCCGATCGGGCGGCACACCGGCCATGTGTTCTGCCAGGAAAGCGCGCACGGGCGCGCGCAGGGCCTCGTCTTCGGGCGGGAGGGTGGTGAGGGTGAGGTTGTCGAAGAGCATTCAGATGACCTTGTTGGCGCGCAGTGCGGCGATGCGGGCGGCGTCCAGCCCCAGCGTGTCGCGCAGCACGGCGTCGGTGTCCTGGCCCAGCGTGGGCGGGGCGTGGCGGTAGTCCACGGGTGTGGCGGAAAACTTGATCGGGTTGGCCACCAGCGGGATCGAGCCGGCGCTGGCATGTTCCACCTGCACGCGCATGCCACGGGCCTGCACCTGCGGATCCTCGAACACCTGGGCCAGCGTGTTGATCGGGCCGCACGGCACATCGGCAGCCTCCATGGCCGAGACCCAGTCGGCGGTGCTTCGTTGCAGCGTTTCGGTGCGCAGCAAACGGACCAGCTCAACCCGGTTCGCCTGGCGCGACTTGTTGGTCGAGAAGCGTGCGTCACCGGCCCACTCGGGGTGGCCGAGCACCCCGCACAGGCGAGCGAACTGGCCGTCGTTGCCCACGGCAATGATCACGTCGCCGTCGGCGGTGGGGAAGTCTTGGTACGGCACCACGTTCGGGTGGCCGTTGCCCAGACGCTTCGGTGTTGCGCCGTAGAGCTGGTTCATCGCCTGGTTGGCCATGCAGGCCACGGCCACGTCCAGCAGCGCCAGGTCGATGTGCTGGCCCTCGCCAGTGCGGTCGCGGTGCGCGAGCGCGGCCTGGATGGCGTTGGCCGCGTAGAGGCCGGTCAGGATGTCGGTGACGGCCACACCCACTTTCAAGGGTCCGGCGCCTTCTTCACCATCGGCGCGACCGGTCACGCTCATGAGCCCGCCCATGCCCTGCACCAGGAAGTCGTAGCCCGCGCGCGGCGCGTAGGGGCCGGTGTGGCCGAAGCCGGTGATGGAGCAATACACCAGACGCGGGTACAGCGCGTGCAGCGAGGCGTGGTCAAGGCCGTACTGGGCCAGGCCGCCGAGCTTGTAGTTTTCGATCAGTACGTCGGCTTGGCCGGCGAGGTCGCGCACCAGCGCCTGGCCTTCTTCGGTGGTGATGTCGATCGTCACCGAGCGCTTGTTGCGGTTGGTGCAGAGGAAGTACGCCGCATCGCGCGTAGGCTCGCCATCGCGGTCGTGCAGGAAGGGAGGCCCCCAGGTGCGCGTGTCGTCGCCGACCTCCGGGCGCTCGACCTTGATGACCTCGGCGCCGAGATCGGCCAGCAACTGGGCCGCCCACGGGCCGGCTAGCACCCGCGAGAGGTCCAGGATCTTCAGGTGGGAGAGTGCACCCATGTCAGGCCTCCAGCATATGCAGGCCGCTGCCCAGGTGGGCAGCACCGTCGAGCTGGATCAGCTGCCCCGTCATCAGGTGACCCGCCGGGCTGGCCAGAAAAGCCACCAGCTCGGCCACCTCTTCCACGCGGGTGGCCCGGCCCATGGGCGTGGCCCTCACGAGGCGGTCCAGCATGGCCTGCGCGGCTTCGCCGGCCAGGCCTTCGGTGAACACCGCGCCGGGGCCGATGCAGTTGAGGGCGATGTTGTCCGGCGCCCATTCCAGCGCCAGCGTGCGCATGAGTCCCAGCACGCCGGCGCGCGCGGCGATGGAATGCGCAATGCCCATCGAGCCACGGTCCACACCCGACAGCGAGATGTTGACCACGGTGCCCTGTCGTGTCTTCAGGTAAGGGTAGGCCGCCTTCGTGACGACGAAGATGGCGCTGAGGTTGACGTCGATCACCGCGTCCCAGCCCTTGCGGCTGATGCCGGTGGCTGGGGCGAAAAACTGGCCGCCGGCGTTGTTCACCAGCAGGTCGATGCCATGCGCTTCACCCACCCGATTCACCAGGTCTTCGATGGCCTCCGTCTCGCGCACGTTGCAGGGTTCGAAGCGGAAACTGCCCGGCAGGCCCTGGGCGAGTTCGGCGGTTTCAGCCAGCGCTTCGGCGCGGCGGCCGGTGCCGAACACGTCCATGCCCAGCGCCACCAGGCGCAAGGAAATGGCGCGCCCGATGCCTGAGCCGGCACCGGAAACAAAGGCCGAACGGCCGCTGTGCAGCCCGGGGCGCAGCACCTGGGTGTCAAGTGGATTCATGGAGTGTCCAATGGGGTTGGCACGGGTCTGCGGGAGCCGCCGATGTGGGGTGTGGCGCTGCGCGGGGGGCGCGCACCGTCGAAGAGAGCAGGAAAAGCGGGCACGTGTTCGCCCGACGGCAGGGCGACCGACACCGCACCCGGGCGCAGCGCGCGGATCATCGGCAGCGCTTCTTCCGGTGCGCGCACGGCGCCGGCCGGGACTTGCAACGCCTGCATGTGGGCCAGCACGTCGTCGCGCCGCTGCGCCAAGGTCCAGGCTTCGACGCGCGCGTCGAACTCGGCGGCTCGGGCAATGCGCTCGGCAATCGGCGCATCAGGCCCGCCAACCAGGGGATGCAGGCGGCGCCAGTATGCGTCCAGCCCACCCAGGATGTAGACGTGGCCGTCGGCGCAGCGGTAGATGCTGGACGGTGCCGACGCGCGGTCGCGGTTGCCGGCCGGGGGCGACAGCGCGTCGCCTTCGGCCAGGGTCAACATCGCCGGGCCCAGCAACATGGCGGCCGAGACCTCCATCATCGACAGGTCTATCAGGCAGCCTTGGCGCTGCGGGTCCAGCAGCGCCATCGCGCACGACATCCCGGCATAGAGGCCGGTGAACATGTCCACCGGCCAGCCTGTGGACAAGCGCGGCGTGCCGTCTTCGGCGCCGTTGAGCAGGGCGAAACCCGACTCGCATTGCGCCACGGTGTCCATGCAGGGCCGGTTGTCTTGCTGACCATAGCCCGAGACCAGCGTGATGACGAGGTGCGGGAACTGCTTGCGCAGGCTCGCGCCGTCCAGCCCCAGCCCCACCAGCGAGGGTGGCGCGAGGTTGCACACGAAGGCATCGGCCTCGGCCAGCAGGGTGTCCAGCGCCGCGCGGTCGGTGCTGTCGTGCAGGTCCAGCACGCGGCTGGCCTTGCCGGCATTGAAGCTGCGGGCATAGACACTGCCAAAGCGCGTGCCTGGCAAGGTGCGCGAGCCATCGCCGGCCGGCGACTCGATCTTCATCACAGTGGCGCCGAAGTCGGCCAGTGTCATCGCCGCCGTGGGGCCCGCGATGAACTGGGACAGATCGACCACCTGCTTGCCGCGCAGCGGCTGGGGGGTCGCGGAGGACTCGCTGGTTGTCACGCTGCGATCACTCGTGGATCACGCGTTTGGCCTTGTGTACCGTGCGTGGCAAAGTGCCGGGCGGCACCACTTCGACGTGAAAACGCACCTGCAGCTTCTCCCGCAGTCGCTGCGACAGCCGTTCGCCCACGTCGGGTGCGGCCTGCGCATCTGGCTCCACGCGCAGCTTCACACCGGTCAGGAAGCCCGTCTTGGGGTCCTTCACGCTGCCGTCGATGACCAGCACGTACTCGTTGCTCAGGCCCGGGAAGGCGCGCACGATGTCCTCCACCGCAGTGGGGAAGAGGTTGACGCCGCGGATGATCAGCATGTCGTCCGCGCGGCCCAGCACGCCACCCTTCAAGCGTGCATGGGTGCGTCCGTCGGGGGCGACGCTGCTGTCGCGCACCACCATGTCGCCGGTCCACCAGCGCACGAGCGGGCAGGCTTGTTTGTCCAGGTGCGTGAGCACCAGAACACCGCGCTCACCATCGGCCACGGGCTCGTGGGTGTCGGGGTGCAGCACTTCGACGTAGATGAAGTCCTCGGCCAGCGTGGGGCCGAGCTGAAGGGCTGTGTCCCAACCAATGGGCTGGCACTCCAGCGCGCCATAACAGTCGAACATCTTGGCGCCCCAGGCGCGTTCGAGCTTCTCGCGCGTGCCGGGGATGCTGGCGCCAGGCTCGCCGCCCACGCACACCATCTTCACGCGGGAGGTGGTGAGGTCGCGGCCCATCTTCTCTGCGGCTTCGGCCATGTGGGCCATGAATGAAGGGGTGCCGATGACGCACTGGCTGCCGTACTGGAAGATGGTTTCGATCTGGCGTTCGGTGTCGCCGGAGGATGCCGGAATTACCAGGGCACCGAGGTGCTGGGCCGCCAGCGTGGCACCCAGGCCACCGACGAACCACGCGTAATTGAACATGCACTGGAAGACGTCACCGCGGCGCAGGCCCTGCGCGTACAGGTAACGGGCGTAGAGATCGGCCCAGCGTTCGATGTCGACCTGGGTCCACAGCACCGGCGCAGGTCGCGCCGTGGTGCCCGAGCTGAAGTGCACCCGAACCGCTTCGCCCGGTGCCACAGCCGCCAGGCTGCCGAATGGCGGCGCGGCTTCCAGGCCGGCCACGTAGTCGGACTTGCGTGTGAAAGGCAGGCGGCGCAGGTCGACCAGGCTTTTCAGGTCACCGGGCTCGAAGCCGGCTTCGGCAAAGACCTTGCGGTAATGAACGCTGGTCTGTTGCACCCGGGCGAGCTGGCGGCGCAGTGCATCGAGCTGGAAGCTCTCGATGCGGTCGCGCGACCAGGTTTCGGCTTCATCCCAGATCGTCTCGGAGTATGGGGCTTTGGGCTGCTGCGTCATGGAGGGAAACTTTCAGAAGGCCTCGCAGCGCAAAGGCTGCAAGGGCATGGGCAATTTCGTCGATGGCTTCGGCGCTTTGCAGCCGCCGCTGGCTGAACCAGACAGTGGCCCAATTCAGCGCGCCGAAGAAGGGTTTGGTGGCCAGCTTGGCCGGCAGTTCGATGAACACGCCTTCGCGCATGCCCTCGTCGATGACCTCGGCGAACATCGACTCGTAGTCGTCGCGCATCTTCACCACCGAGCGCAGCCGCTTCGTCGCCGACGAGGCCGAGGCGCCCAGCAGGTGCCGCTCCAGACCTTGCACGGCCACCTTCTGCATCGGCAGGTCGGTCAGGATGATCTGCGTGTGCAACAAGGCCATGGCCGAGAGCTTGGCAATGGCGCTACCGGGGCCGCGTGCAATGGGCTCGATCGCTTCGGTCAGCCGCGTCATCGCGGCCACCTGCACGTCGAAGAACAGGTCGGCCTTGCTGGCGTAGTGGTGGTAGATGCGACCCTTGGTGGCGCCCAGTTTTTCAGCCACCGCGTCGATCGACGTGGCCGCATAGCCGTACTCCATGAAGTGCTCGGCTGCGGCTCGCAGGATCTCGTCGCGCGATGCATTGCTGGCGGGTTTGTTGCTTGTCGCCGGTGCGGCCATGGTTCTTCCTGCCTTGTGCTGGTGGGTCTTCAGACCCGTTGTTCAGCCTCCTTTCGAATGGCGCGCGCAAGCACGAGCCGCTGGATTTCGGAGGCACCTTCGTAAATTTCGAGAATGCGCTGATCGCGGTAGAGCCGTTCGGCCACTGTGGGCTTGCAATAGCCCAGTCCACCCCAGATCTGCACCGCATTGTCGGCCGCGCGGTGCGAGACCTCCGAAGTGAACAGTTTTGCCATGGCGCCGAGGTTGGACACATCCTCGCCACGGTCGTAGGCGGCGGCCGCCTGGTACAGCATCATGCGGGCGGCCGAGATCTCGGTGGCCATGTCGGCCAGCATGAAGCCGATGCCCTGGTTGTCGATGATGGGCGCGCCGAAGGTCTTGCGTTGAACCGCGCGCAGCGAGGCTTCGCGGTAGCAGGCCAGCGCCAGGCCCAGGCACTGCGCCGAGACCATGATGCGGCCCACGTTCAGCGTCTGCAGCGCCAGGCGCAGCGCGCGGTTGAGGTCGCCGACGCGGGCGCTGTCGGGCACCGCAACATCCAGCTTCAGGTTCGAGGTCTGCGTGCCGCGAATGCCCATCTTGTCGTTGAGTTCGTCGATCACCACGCCGGGCTGTTCCTTGTCGACCATGAAGGCCGTGATGCCGCGGCCACCGGCGGCGGGATCGGTCTTGGCGAACGCGACGTAGTAACGCGAGGCGCCGCCGTTGCCGATCCAGTACTTCTCGCCCTTCAGACGCCAGCCGTCGCCTTCGCGCACCGCCGTGGCTTCAATGGCGGCTGCGTCCGAACCGGCGATGCGCTCGCTCAAGGCGAAACTGGTGGCGCGGCCCTGCGCCATCTCGCGCAGGTAAAAGTCCTTCTGTTCGTCGGTGCCGGCCAGCAGCAAGGGGAAGGCGCCCAGCTGGTAGGCGCACATGATGGCGGCGGTGGAGGAGCAATGCGAACCCAGCGTCTCCACAGCTGCCACAGTGGCAGTCAAACTCGCGCCTTCTCCGCCCCACTGCTGAGGCAGAAACAGGCCGGTGAACTTGTGCTCGACCAGCTTGGCGATGGTCTCCCAGGGGTAGCGTTGGTCGCGGTCGAGTTCGGCAGCCAAGGGTGCGCAGTGGCTGCTGCCCAGATCGTCGGCGAGTTGCTGCCAGCGCTGGGCATCGGCGGGAAGGGTGGGTTGCCAGATGACGGTCACTTGATGTCTCCAATGGATGAGGTGGAAGGTTGGGTAGCGGGGCGACGATAGCCTCGGAACAGGCTCGACAGAGGCTTGGCCAGCCCCATCAACCCCTGGGGGAAGAAGCCTAGGACGAGAACGAGCACACTACCGAGAATGATCTTGTCGACATAGCCGCCAAGCGAAAAGAACTTCTCCTGAATGAGGATCAGTGCCACGGCTGCCAATGGCCCCAGCAGCTGCCGGCGACCCATCAACACCACGGCCGTGAGCATCAGGATCAGGAAGTAGTTTTCCAGCACGTCGGCACTCACATAGGCCCTCTGGTAGGCATAGAGCCAGCCGGCAGCGGCGCTGATGGGGGCGGAAAACAGGAAGACCTGCAGGCGCACGCGGGCCGGGTCGGTGCCGCCCATGGTGGCCAGGCGCGGGTTCAGGTGCGTCATGATCGCGGCCGCCCCCAGGTGGGAGTGGCGGAAGCGGTCGATCAGGTAGACCGTGATCGCCAGCAGCGCAAAGGCGTAAGGCCACAGCTCCTGGTCGTTGCTGGCGGTGAGCGTGAAACCGGCGAACGACAGGTCCAGCGGAGGGATGCCACGCAGGCCATCGGAGCCCCCCAGGAACTGCCAGTTCTGCGCCAGGCTCACCGCCACCACACCCACGGCGTAGGTGACGAGGGAGAACACGAATTCGCGCAGCCGCAGCGTCACCAGGCCGATCAGCAGCGCCAGGCCCAGGGCCACCACGATGGTACCGGCGAGCGTGCCCCAGCCGTCGAATCCGGCGCGGGTGGACAGCATCGCGGTGGTGTAGCAGCCCGCGGCAAAGAACACCGTGTGCGCCAGGCTGACCTCGCCCAGGTCGGAGACGATGACGTCCAGGCCGTACGCCATGACAGCGAAGATCGCAATCAACACGGCGGCGCTGTACACGGAGCCGGCACCGCCCAGCAGGGACGGTGCGGCCAGGACCCCCACGCCCACGAGGGGCAGCAGGATGTTTCGAAGCTGGGTGTGGGTCATGTCAGTGGGCTCCTGCAGCGCCGGAAGTCAGGCCACCGGGACGCAGCACGAGCAGCGCGATCAGCACCAGGAAAGCCGCCGCCGTGGTGTATGCCGGTGACACCAGGGCCCCGAAGAGCGCGGTGAACAGCCCCAGCGCGACACCCGCGAAGTAGCTGCCCTTGACACTGCCGATGCCGCCGAACACGACCACGACGAAGGTCATGATCACTTCCTCGAAACCCATGGAGGTAAGGATGGGCGTGCGCGGCGCCACCATGCCGGCGGCAAAGGCCACGGCAGCACCTTCAAAGGCAAACACACCGTAGTAGACGCGGCGCACGTTGACGCCGGCGAGCTGCGCCAGCTTGGGGTCTTCCGCCACCATGCGCACGAGACGCCCGATGCGCGTGCCGTCCAGCACCCATTTCAGCGCAACAAAAAGCGCGATGGCCGCAATCACGATGGCCGCGTCCTGCCCGGTGAACCAGAGATCGCCCATGTTGACTTCGTACAGCGACAGGCTGGTCTCCAGGATCTGCCCCGTGGAACCAAAGACCAGCGCGGCGGCACCGTGCATCACGTATCCAAAGCCCAGCGTCATGATCATGATGGATACCAGGTTCTGTTCGAAGGTGGCCTTGAGCATCACGCGCTGCATGATCAGACCGAAGACCGCGCCCACGCCCATGGCAATGGGCACAGCCAGCGCATACGGCACACCGGCCTTGGCCACGGCCCACCAGGTGACAAACGCACCCACCATGTACATCTGGCCATGGCCGAAGTTGACGAGTCGGGCCACGCCCAGCAGCAAGGTCCAGCCGATGGCGACCAGCGCGTAGGCGTGGCCCAGCACCAGTCCGTTGATGATTTGTTGTGTCAGGTTCATGCATGCGCTCCGAGGTAAGCCTGCGCAATGCGCGGATCGTTTCCCATCTGCGCCGCCGGTCCCTCCAGCACGACGCGGCCACGTTCGAGCAGCACCAGCCGGTCCACCACTTCAATGGCCGCGCGCACGTTCTGCTCCACGAGCAGGATCGACAGTCCCTGGCCCGCCAGCGTTCGCATGGTGCCGAGCACCTGCGCCACCAGCATCGGCGCCAGACCGATCGAGGGTTCGTCCAGCAGCAGCAGCTGCGGGCCCATCATCAAGGCGCGACCGATGCCCAGCATCTGCCGTTCGCCACCCGAGAGCTGTGAGCCCAGGTGCTGGCGGCGTTCCTTCAGACGCGGGAACAGGTCGTAGATCTCTTCGCGGCTGTAGATGCGCCGGCCAGGCCCGGCGGGCGGCACAAAAGCGGTCGACAGGTTCTCTTCCACCGACATGCGGCCGAACACCAGCCGGCCTTCGGGCACCAGCGCCAGACCGGCACGGATGCGCTCGTGCGGTACCCAGCTGTCGATGCGGGTGCCGTCCAGCGTCACCTCGCCGCTCACGCGGGGATCACCCCGGGACCAGCCAGCCAAGGCGTTCACCAGCGTGGATTTGCCGGCACCATTGGCACCGACCACGCCCACCACTTCACCCCGCCCCACCTGCAGCGCCTTCAGGTCGAGCGCGCGGTTGCCCGCATACGCCACCTGCAGGCCTTGCACCTGCAACACCGGTCCCGCCATGGCTTCCACCTGCGCGCTCATGCTGCTTTCCCCAGATAGGCTTCCAGCACCCGCGGGTCGGCCCGCACCTGCGCCGGCGTGCCGTAGGCCAGTTGACGACCCAGGTCCAGCACACAGATGCGGTCGGCCACGGCCATGATCAGTTCCATGTGGTGTTCGATGACGACCAGCGCCACGCCTTCCTTTTTCAGTTCACCCAGCAGCTGCACCAGGCCCGCCATGTCCTCGCCACCCAACCCGGCGGCGGGTTCGTCCAGCAGCAGCACGGTGGCGCCGCCGCCATAGGCCAGCGCGATGGACAACATGCGCTGCACGCCGTAGGGGATTTCCTTCGGGCTCATGCCGTGGTAATCCGATGAAACACCAAAACGCAGCAGCTGCTCCGCGGCATAGGCGCTGGCATTGGCCCGCCGGCGCGCAGCGCCGGCGGGGTTGAAAACACTGCCGAGCAGCCCTGGGTGAGCGCGCTTGCCGAGCACCGCCACCAGGTTGTCGAGCACGCTGAGGTCATCGAAGAAGGCGTTCTGCTGGAACGCCCGCTTCACGCCCAGCGCGGCCAGGCCATGGGGTGGCACCTGGGTCACGTCACGGTCGGCCAGCATCACGCGCCCGCTGCGCTGCACCAGCGCGGTCACGGCGTCGTAGCAGCTGCTCTTGCCTGCGCCGTTGGGGCCGATGATGCCCAGCAGCTCGCCCGGGTGCACGTCCCAGCTCACGCCGTCCAGTGCCACCAGGGCTCCATAACGCACGCCCAGACCGTCGACACGCAGCGCGGGGCTGCCGGTGGTGTTCATGGTCCTCGCCCCAGCCTTACTTCTGCACGGCGATCTTGCCGCCCTGCACGGTGAACAGGTAGTGCTTGCTGCCGAGCTGGCCGTTGGGCTCGAAGGTGACGTCGCCCATGATGGTGTTCTTGAAGCTGCCGCCGCGGATGCGCTTGGCAATGGCCTCGCGGTCCAGCGTCTTCAGCTCGTTGGCCGCCATGGCCCAGACCTGCAGCGACGTGGCACCCAGGGCCATGAACTTGTCGGGCGTGTACTTGAACATCTCCTGCGTTTTGGCAATGAACTTCTGGTTCGCCGCGCTGGACGCAAAGGGCTCAACATCGGGGAAGTAGATGTCCGCGCCGACCAGTCCGTTGGCTGCATCGCCAGCCACGGAAATGACGCTTGGGGCCACGGTGCCCACGGCGGCGACCAACTGGCCCGGCAGTCGGCTCTGGCGCGCCTGCCGGATGGTCGCTGGCATGCCCAGACCCTCGTTGGCGTTGATCGCCACGGTGACCTCCGGATTGGCCGCGCGAACGTTGGTGATCGCCACACGGAAATCCGCCTGTGTGAAGGGGAATTTCTCTTCCGCCACCTTTTCATAGGCGTACCCCATCTTCTTCAGCTCGGCCTCGATGGAAGCCTGCGCGCCGTTGCCATAGGCGTCGTTCTGAGTGAGGAAGGCCACGCGTTTGGCTTTGGCAACGTTGGCAATGTAGTTGGCGATGACAGCGCCGTCCTGCGAGTTCGAACTGTTGAGTCGGATCGCAAATGGGTTTCCCTCACCCGAGAGAATCGGGTCGGCCTTGCTGATGGCGGTGATGTCCAGCACGCCTGCACGCGCCAGCACGGGCTGCATTGCCAGTGTCACAGGACTGTTCCAACCCTCGATGACCACGGCCACGCCTGCGCTGGCCAGTTCAGTGGCACGCGACACACCCACCGCCGGTGTGGACTCGTCGTCTCGCGAAACGATTTCGATCTTGCGGCCCAGCACGCCACCACTTTCGTTGATGACTGCAGCCATCGCAGTGATGGCCTGCGTGACGTGCTGACCTTGTGGTCCAGCGCCACCTGACAGCGGGAAGATCGTGCCCACCTTGACGGTGTTTTGGGCAACTGCACTACCGGCCAAGGCCAGCGTTGCGGCGGCGAAAAGGGTGCGGATCAGCTTCATGTGTGTCTCCATCTCGTTGTTGCGGGCCACTGGCCCAGGGCTGCCCCCGGGTGGGGCACTTCTGCTCGACGACGCGGCCGTCTTGCACCTTGAAGGCGTGCCTGCTTGACCGCATCCGACCCTCGGCAGCGCATTCCATGCAGAGCGGTTTGTCCATGAGCAGTGGCAAAGCATACCAACAGGTATGTCATCTCGTCAACCGGGAATCAGATGGATGATGCCTAGGGAATACCCATGGAAAACGGGGGGCACATCACTCTGTCCTGGTTCTAGAATGTTGCAAACATACCGAACAGTACGTAGCATCGCTTATCCACTTTTTTCTGTTCCTGGAGCATTTGCACATGAAGACACAAGACATCACGGCCCTCGTCACAGGCGGCGCATCCGGGCTGGGCCTGGCCTCGGTCATGCGGCTGTTGGCGGGCGGCGCCCGCGTGGTCATCGCCGATCTGCCTGCTTCTCCCGGCGCCGAGCTGGCGCGCGAACTGGGGCCGATGGTTCACTTCGCGGCAGCCGACGTCACCAGTGAAAGCGACATGGCCGCGGCCTGCGACCTGGCTTCATCACTGGGCAACTTTCGCGTTCTGGTGCATTGCGCCGGCCGCGGCGGCCCGGTGAGGTTGCTCGACAAGGAGGGCAACCCGGGATCTCTGGAGACCTACATCGACATCGTGCGCATCAACCTCATCGGCACCTTCAACTCACTGCGCATGGCGGCCTCGCGCATGGTTCGCAACGAAGTCACCGATGAGGGCGAACGCGGGGTCTGCGTGTTGACGGCGTCGGTGGCGGCGTACGAAGGGCAGATCGGACAGATCGGTTACGCGTCGTCGAAGGCCGGCGTCGTGGGTATGACCATCGTCGCGGCGCGCGATCTGGCCAGCAAGGGCATCCGCGTCTGCACCATCGCCCCCGGCATCTTCGACACCCCCATGCTGGCTCGGGTGTCCGCCGAAGCCCGCAAAACGCTCAGCGCCTCGGTGCCGCACCCGGCCCGGCTGGGCACGCCCGACGAGTTTGCGCAACTGGCGATGCACATCGTCAGCAACCCGATGTTGAACGGCGAAACCATCCGCCTCGACGGTGCGCTGCGCATGGCGCCACGCTGAAACCACCCCACAAGGAACCCACCATGACCGAAGAAGTGCTTGTCACCGTTGAAGACGGCGTCCAGATCATCACCATCAACCGGCCGGAGGCGCGCAACGCGATGACGCTGGCCGCTGCCCACCTGATTGCCGCCGCGCTGGACGAACTCGATGCCCGCGACGATCTGCGCACCGGCATCCTCACCGGCGCGGGCAACAGCTTCTGCGCCGGGATGGACCTCAAAGGCTTTCTCCGCGGTGAACGCCCCAGCCTGCCCGATCGCGGCTTTGGCGGCCTGACCAAGCGGCCACCGAAGAAACCGCTGATCGCGGCGGTCGAAGGCTATGCGCTGGCGGGCGGCTTCGAGCTGGTGCTGGCCTGCGATCTGGTGGTGGCGGCCGACAACGCACAGTTCGGGGTGCCCGAGGTCAAGCGTGGCCTGGCTGCGACCGCCGGGGGTCTGGTGCGCCTGCCGCGCCAGCTGCCGTACCGCGTGGCGATGGAGCTGATCCTCACGGGCGACATGTTCCCGGCAACGCGCGCACATGCCTGTGGACTGGTCAACCGCCTGACACCGCCCGGGGGAGCTCTGACCGAGGCCAAGAAGCTGGCACAAAGCATCGCGGCCAACGGCCCGCTGTCGGTGGCTGCCAGCAAGCGCGTGGTGGTCGAGTCGCAGGACTGGCCAGCCGACGAGCTGTGGGATCGCCAGACGGCATTGACCGAGCACATCTTCGTTTCGGCCGATGCACGCGAGGGTTCGGCCGCGTTCGCCGAAAAGCGCAAACCCCAATGGCAGGGGAAGTGAGCGCATGGAATCCACCGCCCCCACCGACCCCCGGTTCGACGGCCCCGGCCCGGATGCCCAGTACCGCCAGGCCTTGCTGGAAGGCCGCTTCGTGCTGCAGCACTGCGAAGACTGCAGCGCCGCCCGCTTTCCACCTGCGCTGGTGTGTCGCAACTGCGGCAGCGCCCGCCTGGCCTGGCGGGCGTCGCCGGGCGCCGGCGAGGTCTATGCCACCACCACGGTGCGCGACCGCGCGGGCGACTACAACGTCGCCATCGTCGAACTTGAACAAGGCGCACGCATGATGAGCCGCATTGACGGCATCGCGGCCGACGCGGTACGCATGGGCCTGCAGGTGCAGGCGCACATCGTGCCCGGTGATGAACCCTTCGTGGTTTTCACGCCCATCGCAGAAGGCACCGCATGAGCCACCCCTTGCGCGGCCGAACGGCCATCGTCGGCATCGGCAACACGCGGCGCTGGAACGCGCCCGACCGCAGCCCCTTCGACCAGTTGCAGGAGGCCAGTGTGCTGGCGATGGAAGACGCGGGCCTGCGGCTGAAGGACGTGGACGGCCTGTTCTGCTCGCTGTCCACCTCGGGGCTGCCAGTGCTCAACGTGGCCGAGCGCCTGGGCATCCGCCCGCGCCATGCCGACGGCACCATGGTCGGTGGCGCCTCCTTCATTTTCCACCTGCAGTCGGCCATGTCCGCACTGGTCAACGGGCTGTGCGACGTGGCGCTGATCTGCTACGGCAGCAACCAGCTCACCGCCGGTGGCAAGCTGGCCTCAATGCCCGACCCGCAGCCGTATGAAAACCCGTACAAGCCGCGCTACCCCATCAGCAGCTACGCGCTGGCCGCGGCGCGCCACATGCACGAGCACGGCACCACACGCGAACACCTTGCCGACGTGGCGGTGGCAGCGCGCGCCTGGGCACAACTCAATCCCGACGCCTTCATGCGCGAACCACTCACCCGCGAACAGGTGCTCGCATCACGCATGGTCAGCGACCCGCTGAGCAAGGCCGACTGCTGCCTGGTCACGGATGGTGGCGCGGCACTCGTGCTGACACGCGCCGACCGCGCGCGCGACCTGCCCCGCAAGCCGGCGTACCTGCTTGGCACAGGCATCGGCGTGAGCCATCGGCAGATTTCCGCCATGCCCGATCTGACCACCACCGCCGCGGTGGAATCGGGCCGCCGTGCCTACGCCATGGCGGGTGTGGGGCCGCAGGACATTCAGCACCTGATGTTGTATGACGCCTTCACGATCAACACACTGCTGTTCCTGGAAGACCTGGGCTTTTGCAACAAGGGAGAAGCCGGACCCCTGGTGTCCAGCGGCGCCATCTCGCCGGGTGGGCGTCTGCCGGTGAACACCAACGGTGGAGGCTTGTCGTGCAACCACCCGGGCATGTACGGCTTGTTCACCGTGATGGAAGCGGTGGAGCAACTGCGTGGAAACTGCGGCGTTCGGCAAGTGCCGGGTGTCCAGCTGGCGCTGGCCCATGCCAACGGCGGTGTGCTGTCCAGCCAGGCCACGGCCATCCTGGGTTCGGAAGACACACTCTGATGATCCATCCCGAAAAACTCCTTGCCGAAGCACTGCCCGTGGTCGAGCAGACGCTGCACTGGCGCGACTGTGCGCTGTATGCGCTGGGCCTGGGTGTCGGCCTCGACCCTCTGGACGACGGTGACCTGCGCTACCTCGATGAAACCCGCCTGCGGGTGCAGCCCACCATGGCCAACGTGATGGGCTACCCGGGCTTCTGGATGCGTGACCCCCGCTACGGCATCGACGCCACGAAGACGGTACATGGGGAACACGCCTTGCGCCTGCATAGGCCCTTGCCCTCCAGTGGCACGGTACGTGGCACCAGTCGCATCACTGCCCTGGTGGACAAGGGCGCCGGCAAAGGTGCGCTGGTGTATGTGGAGCGCGACATCGTTGACACAGCCAGCAATGAACTGCTGGCCACGGTGAAGCAGACGGTGTTCTGCCGTGCCGACGGTGGCTTTGGAGGCAACGCGAAGGCCACGCCAGCCCACGCCGTGCCCGAGCGTGATCCCGATGCCACGATCACGCTGCCCACGTCACCGCAGGCAGCGCTGATCTACCGCCTTTCCGGCGATTTCAACCCGCTGCACAGCGATCCTGCCACCGCTCGAGCGGCCGGGTTCGAGCGGCCCATCCTGCACGGACTGGCGACATTCGGCGTCGTCGGGCACGGCCTGGTCAAGCACTTGTGTGGTGGCGTTCCGGAGATGCTCCAGGCCATGGGCGGGCGCTTTTCTGCGCCCGTGTTTCCGGGCGAGTCGCTCCAGCTCGATCTTTGGCGCGAAGGCCCAGGTCGCGCTTCTTTTCGCGCGCGTGTGCCCACACGCGGCGCGGTGGTCATGAACAACGGCTTTGTGGAGTTTCAGGCATGAAAAGTTTGCTTTCCAACATCCGCGTGCTCGACTTGAGCCGCGTCCTCTCAGGCCCATGGGCGACGCAGATGCTCGCTGACTTTGGCGCAGACGTTATCAAGGTCGAGCGTCCCGGCGGCGGCGACGACGTGCGCCACCAGGGAGCGCGCCTGAAGGACCGCGATGGTCAGCCCACCGCGGAGCGCACAGTGTTCCTCGCGCTCAACCGCGGCAAACGCTCCATCGCCATCGACATGGCCAGCGTGGAGGGCCAGGACCTGATCCGCCAGCTCGCTGCAACGGCGGACGTGGTGGTGGAGAACTTCAAGGCTGGAGACTTGGTGCGCTATGGCCTCGACCATGTGGCGTTGCGAGCCATCAACCCGCGCATCGTTTACTGTTCGATCAGTGGCTTTGGACAGACTGGTCCGTACAGCCACCTCCCAGGCTACGACCTCGTGTTCCAGGCCATGAGCGGCCTGATGAGCCTGACCGGGGTCCCCGAAGGGCAACCCGGGGCAGGGCCGCAACGCACGGGCTACCCCATCAGCGACACCACGGCCGGTTTCTACGCCAGCATCGGTATCCTGGCTGCGCTGCACCACCGCGACACGGTATCCGGCACTGGCCAGTACATCGATCTGGCCATGCTGGACGCTCAGGTGGCGGCGATGTCGTCGATGGCCATGAGCTACGTGGTCGCAGGCGAGATGCCGCAACGGGTGGGCATACGCTCGCAACTGACCTGCCCTTACCAGGACTTCGATTGCGCAGATGGTCAGGTGATGATCGCTGTTGGTAACGACAAGCAATACCAGCAGCTTTGCACCGAGGTGCTGGAGCGCCCAGAACTGGCCACCGATCCTCGCTACACCACGACCCCACTGCGTGTGGAGCATCGCGAACAGCTGGTACCGGTGATCGCCGACATCCTGCGGCGCCAGTCGGTCGACCACTGGATGGCCAGACTGCGGGCAGCCAACGTGCCTGCAGGCCCGGTCAACGACTTCGAACAGGTCCTCAATGACCCGCAGATCCGCCACCGCGAGCTGCTGCAGAGGGTGCCGCACACCTTGGCGGGCACTCTGCCCATCATTGGAAACCCGTTGAAATTCTCGGCCACACCGGTGACCTACCACCGAGGCCCTCCGCTGCTGGGTGAGCACACGGCGGAAGTGCTGCGCGAGCTGCTTCAACTGGACGACAACGCGATTGCTGCATTGCAGGAAAAGGGAGTGGTCGCATGAAAGCCGTGTTGTGCAAAGCCTACGGGCCCCCGGAAAGCCTGGTCGTTGAAGAGCGGCCTTCGCCACAACCCGGCCCGGGCCAGGTGCGGGTTGGGGTGCATGCCTGCGGCGTGAACTTCCCCGACACCCTGATCATTCAGGGCAACTACCAATTCAAGCCCGAGATGCCGTTTTCGCCGGGTGGCGAGGTGGCCGGCGTGGTGCAGGCGCTGGGGGAGGGCGTCACCGGGTACGCCGTCGGCGACCGCGTGATCGCCGCCACGACCTGGGGCGGCTATGCGGAAGAGGTGCTGGCCGAGGCCGGGCGTCTGATCCCCATGCCGGCCGCGATGGATTTCCGGACCGCCGCCGCGTTCACGCTGACCTACGGCACCTCACACCATGCACTGAAAGACCGTGCCCGGTTGCAACCCGGCGAGACCCTGCTGGTGCTGGGCGCAGCTGGCGGGGTGGGACTGGCCGCCGTGGAACTGGGCAAGGCCATGGGCGTCCGGGTCATCGCCGCCGCTTCCAGCGACGAGAAGCTGGCGCTGTGCACAGCGCACGGCGCAGATGCCACGATCAACTACGCCACCCAGGACCTGCGCGCGCGCATCAAGGCATTGACCGATGGGCGCGGCATCGACGTGGTCTACGACCCTGTTGGCGGCGATCTCAGCGAGCCCGCGCTGCGCAGCATGGCCTGGAACGGGCGTTTCCTGGTGGTGGGATTTGCAGCTGGACGGATTCCCAGCTTGCCGTTGAACCTGCCGTTGCTCAAGGGCTGCGCCATCGTCGGGGTCTTCTGGGGAGCCTTCACAAGAAACGAACCTGAACGCAACGCAGCCAATCTCCAAGAGTTGTTGCTGTGGTGGAGCGAAGGCAAGTTGAAGCCTCACGTGTCGGCGGTTTACCCGCTGGAGCGCGCGGTGGACGCACTGAATGATCTGGTGCACCGGCGGGTGCAGGGCAAGGCGGTGCTGGTCACGGAGGGACAGCCATGACAACATCCGGCACCCCCAAAAAGCTCGTGGTGGCCGGCGCGCTCGGTGTCGTCGGCCGCGCGGTGGTGGAACATTTCGCGAAGCGCACCGGCCTTGAGGTGGTGGGGCTGGCACGGCGCTCTGCTGACTTTGCGCCGCAGGTCACCTGGGTATCGGCCGACCTGCGTGATCCCGAGGCCACGCGTCGCGCCCTGGCACCGCATCGCGATGCCACGCATCTGGTCTATGCCGCTCTCAACGAACAGACCAATCTGGTGCAGGGCTGGCGAGATGCTGCAAACGCGGCGCTGAACACGGAAATGCTGAAACACACGCTTGCCGCGTTGGAAGGCGCGCCCTTGCAGCACGTGTCGCTGCTGCAGGGGACCAAGGCCTATGGAGTGCACACCGGTCGACCGATGCGAGTGCCTGCTCGTGAGCAGGACGCGCTCCGCGACCACACCAATTTCTACTTCGACCAGCAGGACCTGGTGGAGCAGCATGCGCAGCGCAGTGGCTGCGCCTGGACTGCTTGGCGACCCCAGATTGTGCTGGGTGTCGCCTTGGGAAGCGCAATGAACCCGGTGGCAGCGCTCGGTGCTTACGCGGTCATTCAACGTGAGCGTGGCCTGCCCCTGCAGCCAGTGGGTCACCCGCAGTTGCTCACCGAGTGCACAGATGCGAGGCTGATCGCTCAGGCCATTGACTGGAGCTGGGGCCAGCCGCATGCCCACGGACGCGCGTTCAACATCACCAACGGCGACATCATTGTCTGGTCGACCTTGTGGCCGCGAATGGCGCAGCTGTTCGGAATGGCATTGGGCGAGCCGAGCGAAGAGCGGCTCAGAGACTTCATGCCGGCGCAGGCTGACGTGTGGCAACGCCTTGCGGAGCGGGACGGGCTTCGGATCAATGACCTCGACACCCTGATGGGTCTGTCGTGGCAATACGCGGAGGCAACTTTTGCCTCGCGCAAGACACTGCCTGTTCCGCCCATAGTGTCGACAGTGCAGCTGCGACAAGCTGGATTCCACGCATGCATCGATACTGAAGAGTGCATTGTGGAGCACCTGCAAATCATGCAGGCCCATCGATACCTGCCGCGCTGAATGGCCAAAGCGCCTGGATGGAAGGAAGCACTTCGGTGCCGCCCTCCACCGCGACGTCACTGCAAGGTGATGTTCAGGCGCTTGATGAGACCGCCCCAGACCTTGTTCTGCTCTTTAGTAGTTGTCAGAAGGTCTGCAGGCGAGCCTGACTTGGCCTCATTTCCCAGCTTGCGCATGCCATCAACAAACTCGGGCGAGCTGGTGATCTTGCGTAAGGCAGCGTTCAGCTTGGTGACTACCGGTTCGGGCGTTCCCACAGGAGCAAACACACCATACCAAGTGTCGCCTGCGATGTCGGGATAGCCCAATTCCCGGAAGGTGGGTACGTCAGGCAGTAGAGCCTGGCGCTCGAGACTCAACACCGCAAGAGCGCGGTACTGCCCGGCATTGACGTTCGGCACCGCGTTGGTCAGTGCTTCGACATTGGAGTCGACGATGCCGCCCATAAGGTCAGCCATTGCGGGCGCCGCTCCCTTGTAGTGGACTTGTGCCATCTTCACGTCTAGACCGGTGGCGATCATCTCGCCCAACAAGTGAACCATGCTTCCCTGACCATTGGTGGCATTGTTAATTTTGTTGGGGTTGGCTTTTGCATAGGCGGTGAACTCCTTCAGCGTCTTCGCTGGAAAGTCTTTTTTGACAACGAAGGCAAAGGGCACGGTGCAGACCAAGGACACAGGCGCGAAATCTTCGAGCTTGTACTGCAGCTTGTCGTTAAGGTGTGGATTGACTGTGAAGGTGGTCCCTGCACTCAGTAGGAGCGTATAGCCGTCTTTCGGTGCGCGTGCCACGTAAGCCGCGCCGATGGCGGTTGCCG
This sequence comes from Hydrogenophaga sp., assembly GCF_030373225.1. Taxonomy (GTDB): domain Bacteria; phylum Pseudomonadota; class Gammaproteobacteria; order Burkholderiales; family Burkholderiaceae_C; genus Hydrogenophaga. The sequence continues at coordinate 23,260 of NZ_JAUCZG010000046.1, forward strand.
CGCCAGCCCGATTTTCGACAATAACGGGTTGACCCAGTTCTTCGCGCAGCCGCTGCGCGATCTGACGACCTACTATGTCGCTGGTCCCACCAGGCGGATAGGGCACAACGAGTGAAATGGGTTTGTTCGGCCAGCTGTCCTGGGCAAAGGTCAGTGTGGGGAGTGCGCCCAGGGTGGCGAGAGCTGCAAAGGCCAAGGTCTTGATTCGAATGCGCATGAAAGCTTTCTCTGTGTTGGGATGGACGATCTTCAAACTGTGGCCACGGGAGTGGCCGGCGATCCCACTGCGCCAGGCAGGCGCAACGGAGGTGCTGTGAGCAGGAAGCTGGACCGCTGGTGCGCCCGCAGCCACTGCGCCAGTTCGGCGAAGTACCAAAGCTCACCCAGGTTCAGACCCAACTTGAAAAGGCAGTGGTTGTGCAGCGGCAGGCCGGGATACTGATCGCCCTTGCCCGGCTGTGCCGGGTAGGCCTCGACCGCAAAGTTGTCGGCGCAAATGGCGACGATTCCGGAATCGGTGATCCACTGCAGGAGCCTCTCGTCACGGCCGTCGAGCACGGCGCAGCTGTTCTTGAGAACCTCACCGTCGGGCTGCTTGTTCATCTCCAGGATGAGATCGGCAAACCCTGTGTACAGACACAGGAAGTCGCCAATCTCCACCGTGGCGCCTTGTGCGTCCAGTGCGGCCATCAGGCCGTCGTAACCCACCAGGGCGCGTTGGCGCCCGTGGATCTTCTCCAGATCCACCAGCACGCCGCGGCCTTGTACGCCAGCAGTGGCTAGATGCTCGATGCCGATGGCGTGCGCACCAAAACCGCTGGAGACATCGTCCGGGCCCACCACGTCGACACCACCACGGAAGCCGTTGTAGTAACGCTTCTCCGGCAAACCGTCACCGTCGGCATCGAACATCTGGCCGACGTGACCCAGGCCGTCCCATTGCGTGGAGTACTGGGTGTACATCAGGACCGCGTCGTCGGACACCACGTCGCTGAAGCAGCTGCACACGCTGCTGAGCTTGAAGTTGAAGTTGAAGCCCTCTCCGCGTCGCTCGTGCACAAACTGGGGCGCCTTGCGGTGCTGGAACAGCGTGTTTCCGCCCGGATAGTCCAGCGGCAGGCTCAGGCAGAAGGCCAGGCCGTGTTCGACTGTGCGAATGGCCGCAAGGCGCCGCTCGGGCGTCAACAGGTTCATGCGGCCGATCTGGTCATCGGCGCCGAAGTCACCCCAGTTCGAACCTTCAGGGCGGTGTTTCCAGCGGGGGGCGGTCATGGCAAATCCTTTGCTGACGAAAAACAAATATCACGACAAAACATACTGCATGGTATGTTGCTTTATAACGCTCAGCCTATTGGGGTTTATGCTATGTTCTGACCAGTGTTAGGTACTGGTGAGTATGTTCAGGATCCGACTCATCCGAAAGACTATCCGAACCCGCATGTCCTCGAACAACAGTTCGCTGCCATCGAACGACGTGCACCGGAAGGAGGCGAGTCAGCGGGTGAATTCACCACAACGGTCGAGGAATGCACGCTGCGATGCCAACCGCAAGGTCTCAAGTCTTGAGCTGCGGGTCAAATAGACGAAGAACGCGCCGACAAAGGCAACGAGCGAAGACTACCCGTGGCGAAACCGAAAACGTGCGTCAGCTCCTGAACCAATAGAGTCAGCTACTCACGCTGGTCTTGTGTGGTGCCAAGGGTTACAAGCGCAGCTGTGAGCAGGCTGGCTACCCTGTCTCAGTAGCGCTATTGGGTGGACTAACCCATGCCTCTAATTTGTTCTAAAGCAAACAATATTTGTATTTATAACAACAGCGTGTGATACTCAAGACCGTTACCAAGCCAACACAAGGAGCCCACCATGAGCGCAGTTGCGGAGCGTGAAGTGACCACGGCAGACGACCGTGGCGCCCTGGCCAAGATGGTTATGGGGTTGTTCGACCACTGGAGGCTGAGTACCGAAGACCAGGCAGCTTTACTGGGTATCGCTAGCAGCAACCGGGCG
>NZ_JAUCZG010000047.1 GCF_030373225.1 Hydrogenophaga sp.
CGCCCCCAGGTTCTTGGTTCTATCGGGGCGACAACTATTCTGACGCGGGGGGCAAATGATAGGTGCCCGCTCACTGCACGGCTGGCATGTATCCAGATGTATTGAGTTGGATCAATCGTCTGCTGTGGCCCCCTGAAGACACTTGTTTCAACAGGTTGCGAGGCAATGAATCGGCCCTGTTTTGTCCCGGGTTTGCAAGCCCGACCGATCAACGAAAAAGCGGAGTCAATGATGAAAGTTCAAGGAAACAGGTTCTGGAAAACCCCGTGGGGCAAGTCGGCCTTGGGAATGGGTTGCGTTTTGCCCCTGTTGACCGCCTGCGGCGGCGGTGGTGACGCGGCGGTGGTGCCACCGGTGGTGCCGCCTGTGACCACGTCGCCATTGGAGGTGAACACACCGTTTGCACTGAGCGACTTCGACTCGGGCGACAAGCCCAAGATCCAACGCGCCGGCGACGGCACCCTGGTGGTGGCCTACGGCGATGCGCCGGACAATGCGCGCCTGGTGTACGACGTGAAGGCGCAGGTCGAGCGGCCCGCGCGCGACATCTTTGTGAAGTCCTGCAAGCCCGATCCTGCAGCCGTGCCCGCCAAGACCTGCGACCTGCTGACAGACTGGTCAACAGCCACCAACGTTTCCCAGTCTTCCGCCCAGAGCAGCATCAACACCGAGTGGCGCGGCACCCTGGCCCCTGGGCAGCTGCCCTTCCCTGGTGACATCGACAAGCCCAACATCAAGACCAGTGGCCCGGTGATGGTCCTGACCTGGGTCAGCAAATACTGCCCCGACGGTGACCTGACCACCGTCGGCGTGCAGGCCCCGGTCCAGCGCGCCATTCGCTACCTGGAACGCGACAGCCGCATCATTCCTTTCTCCTGCACCTGGGTGGCACGCTCCATCAACAACGGTGTCGCCTGGAGCCCGGCGGTTCAGTTGAGCACCGGTGAGCGCGACGCGATCCAGGACTCCAGCAGCGGCGGCTTCAACACCGAGACCAGACTGGGGCAGGTGAACATCTCCTGGCAGGAAGACCCGCAGGGCCTGCAGCTCGGTGAGGCTGACGGCCCGGGCGATGGTGCCTCGGGTGCCAATGCGGGCAAAGGCACCGACATCTGGTACACCTCCGCGACTGTCAATCTGGCCGTGCCTGCCACCCCTGCCGATGATTTCGTGCTGGCAACACCCGTGCGTCTCACCGACAACTCGACGGGATTCGGCTTGTCGGGCTCGGTCAACCCCATCTTCGATGGCGCAGGTGTCAACGTGGATCCGGACCTGATCGAAAAGGGCCAGGCAGGTGCCTCTCGCGCGAACATCGGCATGGTCGGCGGCACTGCCATCGTTGCGTACGAAGAGACCAAGGGCTCTGAAGGACTCGACGAAGGCAAGTTCGTGCGCTACCACACCTTCCCGTTCGCAACGCCACCGGCGACGCCCGAAGGCAAGGCTGGCTGCGTCATCAGCAACCCGCTGAAAAATGCGCGCCGGGTGCGCTTCCTGACCCAGAGCCCCACCGATGCCGGCACGGGTGGCATCCAGATCGCGATCTTCTGGAAGGAAGGCATCTACGACAAGGGCGGTCCGTCCGACATCGTGGTGCGCCGCGGCATGGGTGGCCTGCAGGCCAGCAGCATGGTGCCTTCGGTGGACGCCGCCTGCGCGACTTCCGACTACACCACCGCCATCGGCCTGAGCAACCTGCCCGGTGAGAACATCAGCAGCCGGGCGCCCAGCTTGACGGTGGCCGACAACGGCCTTGCCGATGGCACCGAGACCAACTTCACCGAAAACGCCCTGGCGCACCGCGGCGTGTTGCGTGGCGGTGACCTGTGGATCGGCTACAACTACACCCCCGACCTGGTGAGACTCTGGGCCCAGCTGGACAACTACAACTTCTGGCTGCGCAAGTACAGCTTTGCCGGCGGCAGCGGCAGCTGGGATTTGCCGAAGAACGTGACCAACATCACCGACAAGCGCATCAACGTGCGTGAGCCCCGGATCTTCGGTACGCCCAAGAGCAGTGCGACCGCCTGCCCGACCGGTCTGCCCGGCGATCCCACCACAACCGATGCGACGCTGTGCCAGAACACCAACGTGATCTACCTGGCCTGGGGAACGCAGGAAAACGTCTCGCCGTTCGTGCCGGAGGGGGGTTCCGACCTGGGTATCTACATCACGGCCAGCATCGATGGTGCGCAGTCCTTGGCCACCCCGGTCCGTTATTCGGTCGCTGCAGGACCTTTGTTCCAGGATGACGAGTCGGCCTACGAGTCGCAGGTGGTCACCCGCCCTGACGGCGGCCGCTTCTACGGTGTCTGGAACCAGGCCGATGCCTCCGTCGAGGTGGTGCCGGGCGTGCCCCGGACCGTGGCGGAATACGCCAGTGGCAGCATCACGTCGATCGTGAGCCCGTAGTTCTGTTGAGGTGCTGATGCACTGAAGAGGCTGCCGATCCGGCAGCCTCTTTTTTTGTCTCGAGAGACCGCTAGCCCGCTTGCAGGTTTTGCTTCACCGACACCTCGTCGAGGGAGCGACCTTGTCCCGCTTCCTCCACGGTCTGGCCATCACGGATGTGATAGATCCGCTTGAAGGTCGGGATGATCTTTTCATCGTGCGTCACCACGATGATGGCGGTGTGGGCCTGTCGGGCCATCTGGTTGAGGATGCGCATCACGCCCAGTGCACGTTCACTGTCCAGAGGCGCGGTGGGCTCGTCCGCCAGGATGACGGGCGGCTTGTTGGCCAGTGCCCTGGCGATCGACACGCGTTGCTGCTCGCCGCCCGAGAGTTGCGACGGCTCGGCTGCGGCGCGGTGTTGCACGTCCAGCGCGGTGAGCAACTCCAGTGCACGGGCGCGGGACTCGGCATTCGTCCGCCCGGCCAGCATCGGCAGCAAGGCCACGTTGTCCGTCACGTCCAGAAACGGAATGAGGTAAGGCGCCTGAAACACGAAACCGATGCGGTCGCGCCGCAGCGCCCGCAGGTCGCGCACTCGCCAGCCGTTGTCGTAGATCACCTCGTTGCCCAGCGTCATCCGGCCGCTGGTGGGCTCGATGATCGCGCCCAGACACTTGAGCAGCGTGCTCTTGCCCGAGCCCGAAGGCCCGACCAGACCCACCACCTCGCCGGGGGCCACCTGCATGTTCACGTGCTTGAGGGCCTCCACGGCGGTGTCGCCGTGTCCGTAAACCTTGCGCAGTCCTTCGATCAGGATGCCGCCTTGGGAACCGGGGTTCATCGCGTTCATCCGATCGCCGCTCCCGGGTCGACCTTCAGCGCCACCCGGATCGCCAGCGTGCTGGCCAGGGCACAGATCACCAGGGTGGCGGCCAGGCCGGCGAGCGCATCGCCCGGCAGCAGCAGCACGAACTTGGGGAAGGCCGGCGCCCAGAAGGTGGCCGCCACCTTGCCCACCGCAAAGCCGATCAGGCCCAGGCCGAGCGACTGCTGCAGGATCATGCCGGCGATGGTGCGGTCGCGTGTGCCGATGAGTTTGAGAACCGCGATCTCGCGCAGCTTGCCCATCGTCATGGTGTAGATGATGAAGGCCACGATCGCCGCGCTGACGATGGCCAGGATCACCAGGAACATGCCGATCTGCCGGGCCGAATTGGCGATCAGCTTCACCACCAGAATGTCCTGCATGCCGTCGCGCGTGTGCACGCTCAGGTGTTTCCAGCGCCGGATGGGCTGCGCCACCTGTTCCGGCGTGAAGCCCGGCGCCAGCTGGACCAGCACCGCGTTCACATTGCGGCTGCTGGTCTGCAGGTTCTGCACCGCATCGAGCAAGCCGGGGTTGCCTGGCCGGTTGAAGGCGGGGTTGGCCGCCGTGCGGGCGCGGTCGTTGACGATGGCGTCGTTGTCTTTCAGAAACTGGGTTTCCTGGGCGTCTTTCAGGGGCACGAACAGCATCGGGTCGCCGCCCGAAGACACCATGCGCCGCGTCAGTCCCACCACCTTGTAGTCGTGTCGCCGGATGCGCACCGTCTCGCCCAGCAAAAAGCCGGTCTTCACGTCGGCCACCGCCTCGAAGTGGCTGCGCGTGGGATGGCGCCCGGCGACCAGGTAACCGGGCGCACCCGGCATGCCGCTTTCCATGCCGACCACCATCACCCGGTTGTCCTGTCCCTGGCGCGCCACCTGCATGGTCAGGTAGGTCACGTTCGCCGCTGCGGCCACACCGGGCATGCCGCGAACGCTGCGCACCACGTCGTCCTTGATGCTCGACGACTCGGCATACGGTCCTTGCGTGTCCTTCTGCACCACCCACAGGTCGGCGCGGCTGTTGGCCAGCAAGGCATGCGCGTCGTCGACCATGCCGCGATACACACCGGCCATCGTCAGCGTCACGCCGATCAGCAAGCCCAGCCCCAGCCCGGTGAGAACGTACTTGCTCCATCCGTTCAGGATGTCGCGCCCGGCCAGGCTGATCACCGGCTGGCTCCGGCGGGCACGAGCGGGTCCACCACCGCGATGCGCGTGCCGGGCTTCAGGGCGCTCTGGCTGTACCGAACCACCACATCGCCCTCGTTCAACCCATCGAGCACCTGCACCTGCCCGTCCAGCCCCTGCACGCCCAGCTTGACCGGCACAAACGCCAGTGCGCCATCGTTCAGGCGCCAGACGCCGGTTTGTCCTTCGTGCTGGTGCACCGCGGCGTTCGGCAGCTGCAGGCCCTCGGCCGTGGCCGGCAACTGCAGGGTCACCTCGGCCATCTCGCCGACCGACATGCCCGCGGGCGGTGCGTCGAAGCTCACCATGGCCAGGCGCTCCTCGGTCACGCTGTCGGCCAGCGCCTCCACGCGCGCCACCCGGCCCGGCAGCACCTGGCCGGGCAGCGAGCGCAGTTCAATGCGGGCCACCAGCCCGGGCACCAGGCCGGCCGATCGGCCCTGGTCAACGCGCAACCTCACCCACAGGCTGGCCGGGTCGAGCAGGCGCAGCACCGGCTGCCCTGCCACCACCGTGGTGCCGGTCTCCGCGTCACGCGCGCTCACCACCGCTGCAGCGGGCGCCACCAGCCGGAGGTTCTCGCGCTGCCGCGCCAGCGCGGCCCGCTCGGCTTGCAGCCGCGTGAGGTCTTGCGAGGCCGCGCCCGCATTGGCCTGTGCCGCCTGCAGGCCGGCGTTGGCCGAGGCGACTTCCTGTGCGCGCGCTTCCAGCGCACCCGGGCTGATGAAGTTCTGCCGCGCCAGGTCTTCATTGCGCTTCAGGTTGGCCGCAGCCAGCGCACGGCGCGCCGTTGCATCGTTCACCTGGGCGGTTGCGGCCTGCTGCAGGCTGCGCGCTCGCGCCATCGAAGCGTCCAGCGCCGCGAGCCGCTCGTCCAGATCGACCGGGTCCATCTCGGCCAGCGCCTGGCCAGCCTGCACCACCTCACCCACGTCCACCTGCACGCGCGACACGCGCCCGGCCACGGTCGGCCCCACCATCCAGCTGCGCCGGGCTTCCACCTGGCCGATGCCGAAAATCGCGGCCTCAACACGCCCGCTGGTGACTTCGGTGGTCTGCACCTTCACGGGCGCCAGTGGCCCGGTGCGCAAGGCCACCCAGGCCAATGCCGCGAGCAACACCAGGGCAAGACCACCCAACAGCCATCGCCGCGAGTTTTGTGGAGTCATCTTCATTCATTGGCCTTGTTGGGGGTGCGCCAGCGCGGATGGGTCTGGTGCCTGAACGTCTTTCAGACAGGGCCACATTCGATCAAGCGCCACGGCTGCTTGCATCTCACCCACAGCAAAGGGGTCGTTGTGCATCGGCATGGAACCGGGTTGTCATGGACTTTTCTGATCGGCCTTCGCGAGCACCCCGCAGAATCGAGCCCTGCGGCCGACTGTATTGACGAACAATATATTTGTCAATATATCGTTTTTTGCTTATTTTATTGAGGTCCTGCATGACATCTGTTCGAACCACGGGCGCTGCCCTGCGCGACCACGCAGCCGAGCCGGTCCCGGCCGGCGGGTGCCCGGGCCAGGAACGGACATCGTCATGAGCACCGAGCGCGTCCGGCGCCGGGTGGGCAGCGTGCTGGTCGCGCTGCAGTTCGGCTTGATCGTCGTGCTGGCAGGGCTGGGTCTGCCCGCGTTCCTGTCGCACCAGGTGCCCGGCGGGGCCTGGGCCGTCTCTGCCCTGGGCGTGCTGCTGGGTGTGTGGGCGGTGCGCACCAACCCGCCGGGCAACTTCCACATCAGGCCCCTGCCGCGTGCCGGTGCGCGCCTCGTGCAGGAGGGTCCGTACCGGTGGATCCGCCATCCGATGTACACCGCTGTCATGGCGTGTGGCGCTGCGGCCGCCTGGGCCAGCACCAGCGGCGTGGCCTGGCTGGCACTGGTCGCCCTGGCCGCGGTGCTGGTGACCAAGGCGGTGCTGGAAGAGCGCTGGATGCTGCTCGTGCATCCCGGCTACGCGGCCTATCGGCAGCACACGCGCTGGTTTCTCCCGTGGATCGCCTGACCGCTGGACCACGCGCCAAAACGCAAGTTGCAGGCTCCCTCGTGCTGCCGTGCGCCTGAAGGCCCGGTGTTTGCCGTTCAAGCCGCGTCGGGCCCCTCACCGATCTCGCGCAGCTTGCGGTAGAGCGACCGCTCGCTGATCCCGAGTTTCTTCGCGAGTTCGGCGCGGCTGCCGCGGTGGGTCTCCAGCTGGGCCCGCAGGGCGGCGCGCTCCACACTGCGCAGGGACAACCCCGCGCCGGCTGCGGCAGTGTCCGCAGCGGTCGTGCGCGGGGCGGTCACAGGCGCCAGCGACGGGTTGACATCCAGCGCCCGCTCCACATGCACCGTCTCGATGATGTGGCCGTCGGCCAGCAAGGCGGCGCGCTCCAGCACGTTGCGCAACTCCCGCACATTGCCCGGGAACGGGTAGCGCTTGAGCATCTCCAGCGTGTCCGCAGACAGGCTCAGACGCCGCTGCGGCGCCACGCGCTCCAGCAGCGCGAGCGCCAGCAGCGCAATGTCGTCCGCCCGTTCGCGCAGGGCCGGCAAGGCAATCGGGAAGGTGCTGAGCCGGTAGTACAGGTCTTCGCGGAAGCGCCCGTCGGCCACCATCGCCTTGAGGCTGCGGTGGGTGGCCGAGACCACGCGCACGTCGGTGCGCCGCAGTTCGTTGCTGCCCACACGGCGGTAGGTGCCGCTCTCCAGCAGGCGCAGCAGCTTGACCTGCATGGCCAGCGGTATGTCACCCACCTCGTCGAGGAACAGCGTGCCGCCGCTGGCGGCCTCCACCAACCCTGGCTTGCTGGTGTTGGCGCCGGTGAAGGCGCCGCGCTCATGGCCGAACAGCTCGCTCTCGAACAGGTTCTCGGGCAGGCTCGCACAGTCGACCACCACCAGCGGGTGGGCTGCGCGCGGGCTGGCATCGTGCAGCGCCTGCGCCACCAGCTCCTTGCCGGTGCCCGACTCGCCGAGCAAGAGCACGCTTGCCTGCGACGGCCCGACCCGCGCCACCAGTTCCAGCATGCGCTGGAAGGCTGGCGAACGCCCCACCAGACCCCGCCCGGCAGGCCGGCCCTGCGCCACCCGCAAGGGCTCCATCTTCTCCACGAAATAGGCCTGCTCACCCGTTGCATCGAGCAGTGGCACCAGCTCGATGTTCACGTACGACTCGCCCTGGGGCGTGTGGTGCAGGTGCAGCACACGCTCGCGCTGACCCGATTCGCGCGCGCGCGCCAGTGGGCAGCTTTCGCCCGCCTGGTCGCAGGGCACGCTGAAGTGGTGGGACACCTCGTAGCAGGTGCGCCCGATCACCGAGGCGCGCGGGCTGAACTGGCTGCGGTAGGCGGTGTTGGCGGCAATGATCCGGTACTGCCGGTCCAGCACGATGTGCGGCTCGGCCAGGCTTTCAAGGTACGAGAGCAGTTCGGGCAACACAGTGCTCATCGGGTCGGTCTTTCAGGAACGTTGCAAGAGATTCGAGCGGGGGAACGGCAGACATGGGCTGCCGGACCGGACTGCCAGAACAGACTGCCATTTTGGCAGACAACCGGCTGTCCTGGCAGACAAATCCCTGTCGCACGCTGGCAGCCGGGCTGCCTGACGCGCCCTGACCCTTGAATTCATTCGGTTTTTTTCGCCAACAACCGCTGGCACGGGTCTTGATCAGTGAAAGGCGTCTGCCACTTCACCGACTCAAGGAAACCCCCGATGTTTGACCTGCCCGACGCCCTCCTGCTGGCGCGCATCCAGTTTGCGTTCACGGTGAGTTTCCACTTCCTGTTCCCGGCCATCACCATCGGCCTGGCGAGTTACCTCGCGGTGCTCGAAGGCCTGTGGCTCAAGACCGGTCGCGAGGACTACATGAACCTGTTCCGCTACTGGATCAAGATCTTCGCGCTGGTGTTTGCCATGGGTGTGGTCTCGGGCATCGTGATGTCCTACCAGTTCGGCACCAACTGGGCGGTGTTCTCCGACAAGGCCGGGCCGATCATCGGCCCGCTGATGGCCTACGAGGTGCTGACCGCCTTCTTCCTCGAAGCCGGCTTCCTGGGCGTGATGCTGTTCGGCATGAACCGCGTGGGCAAGAAGCTGCACTTCACCGCCACGCTGATGGTGGCCCTGGGCACCTTCGTCTCGGCGTTCTGGATCCTCTCGGTCAACAGCTGGATGCAGACCCCGGCCGGCTACGCGATCAACGCCAACGGGCAGTTCATCTCGGCCGGCAGCTGGCTGGCCATCATCTTCAACCCCAGCTTTCCCTACCGGCTGGTGCACACCCTCTCGGCCGCTTACCTCACCACCGCCTTTCTGGTGGGCGCGGTGGGTGCCTGGCATTTGCTGAAAGACCGCGCCAACCCGCGCGCGCGCCTCATGTTCTCCATGGCCATGTGGATGGCGGCCATCGTGGCACCGCTGCAGATATTTCTGGGTGACTTGCACGGGCTCAATACGCTGGAGCACCAACCGGTGAAAGTGATGGCCATGGAAGGTCACTACCAGAGCCACCCGGAGGGCGCTCCCCTGATCCTGTTCGGCATCCCCAACAGCGCCGAAGGACGGGTCGATTACGCGGTGGAGATTCCCAAGCTGTCATCGCTGATCCTCAAGCACGACCTGAACGCGCCCATGCAGGGCCTGGACACCGTGCCAAAGGCCGACCACCCGCCGGTGGGCATGGTGTTCTGGGCCTTCCGCATCATGGTCGGCCTGGGCTTTCTGATGGCCGGGCTGGGCATGCTCAGCCTGTGGGCGCGGGCCCGTGGCCGTCTGTACGAATGGAAGTGGCTGCACCGCTTCGCGCTGGCCATGGGTCCCTCGGGTCTGGTGGCGGTGCTCGCGGGCTGGATAACCACCGAGGTGGGCCGCCAGCCCTGGACCATCCAGGGCCTGATGCGCACGGCCGAGTCGGCCTCACCCTTGGCGGCCCCCGCCGTGGCGGCCTCGCTGGTGGCCTTTGTGGTTGTGTACTTCGCGGTCTTCGGTGCCGGTGTGCTCTACATCCTGAAGCTGATGGCCAAGCCGCCGGTGGTGCACGAATCGGCACCGCCCAACATCCCCGCGCGCGCCGCCGGCACCACGCCCGCCGTGGCGTTGCGCCCCGACGCCCTGGCCACCGAATAAGGGGAACCGCATGAACTTCGACCTGACTGTCATCTGGGCCCTCATCATCGTGGTGGCCGTCTTCATCTACGTGGTGCTCGACGGTTTCGACCTCGGCATCGGCATCCTGTTCAACACCTTCGAGGTCGGCCACGACCGCGACACGGCCATGAACAGCATCGCGCCGGTGTGGGACGGCAACGAGACCTGGCTGGTGATGGGCGGCGGCGGGCTGCTCGCGGCCTTTCCGCTGGCCTACGGCCTCATCTTCTCTGCGCTGTATGCGCCCATCATCGCCATGCTGCTGGCCCTGGTGTTCCGCGGCGTGGCGTTCGAATTCCGCTGGCGCGACCCGGCCCACCGCGGCTTCTGGGATTTCGCGTTCACCGGTGGATCGCTGCTCGCCGCGTTCTCGCAAGGTGTGATCCTGGGTGCGCTGCTGCAGGGTGTGGCCATCAGCGAACGGGCCTATGCCGGTGGCTGGTGGGACTGGCTCACGCCCTTCTCGTTGCTCACCGGCGTGAGCGTGGTGGTGGCCTATGCGCTGCTCGGCTCCACCTGGCTGGTGATGAAGGCCGAAGGCGCGCTGCAGCGCCAGGCCCGTTCCATGGCCTGGTGGCTGGGTGGCGCCACGCTGGCGGCCATCGGGGCGGTCAGCATCGCCACCCTCTTCCTGAGCGCCGACTATTTCAGCAACTGGCTGAACTGGCCCAAGGTCCTGTGGGTGGCCCCGGTGCCGGTGCTGGTGGCACTGGCCAGCGTGGCCTTCGTGCGCAGCCTCAAGGCCGGCCACGAGACCGCCCCCTTCCTGCTCACGCTGGGCATCTTTCTGCTGAGCTTCGTCGGCCTGTGCATCAGCGTGTTCCCGTACGTCGTGCCCGGCGCCGTGACCATCTGGGACGCGGCCACCGACCGCAGCGGACAGGTCTTCATGCTCTGGGGCACGGCCTTCGTGCTGCCCATGATTCTGGGCTACACCGCCTGGTCGTACTGGGTGTTCCGCGGCAAGGTCAACGCAGACGGGTACCACGCATGAAAACCCCTGTCTTTCGCTGGCCAGCCATCACCACCCAGGGCTGCGACGAGGCGCTGCCCCCGCTGTGGAACCGCTTGCTGTGGATGGCGGGCATCTGGCTCGCCAGCATCGCCGCACTGACAGCGGTGGCCATGGTGCTGCGCTGGGTGCTGAAAACCTGAAACCGCCGCCACCACCCAACAGGAATTTCCATGACTGCAAGCCCGATTCATCCGCCCATGCCCGCCCCTGGCGATCCCGAACGCCGTGTCTGGCTGCTGGCCACCGCCGCAGCGGGCGGCATCGCCGCCGTGGCCACGGCCGTGCCCTTCGTCTCCACCCTGGCGCCGAGCGAGCGGGCCCGCGCCGCGGGCGGGCCGGTCGAGGTCGATGTGTCGGAACTGGCGCCCGGCGACATGAAGACCGTGGAGTGGCGTGGTCAGCCGGTGTGGGTGGTGCGCCGCACACCCGGGATGCTGGCCGCACTGCAGGGCCACGACAGCGAACTGGCGGACCCGCTGTCGGCCAAGCGCCAGCAGCCGGACTACGCCACCAACCCGGAACGCGCGATCCAGCCCGAATTCTTCGTGGCCATCGGCATCTGCACCCACCTGGGCTGTTCGCCCAGCACCGCCCCGAAAGGAGGCAACAACCCGAGCCTGCCAGCGGACTGGCCGGGGGGCTTCTTCTGCCCCTGCCACGGCTCCACCTTCGATGGCGCCGGGCGGGTCTACAAGAACAAGCCCGCGCCGACCAACCTGGAAATACCGCCGCACCACTACATCGCCGCCACGCGCCTGCTGATCGGCGAGGACAAGGCCTGACGGCAACGCACCGCTGGAGAACCCGACCATGAACGCCCTGCTGGCCCGGCTGCAACAACACCTCGTCTGGAGCATTCCCGGCGCGATGCTGCTCGGCCTGGGCTTCGGCTCGCTGACCGACGCAGGCGCGCTGCGCTGGTGGATCCTGCCGCTGACCTTCCTGATGGTCTACCCGATGATGGTGACGATGAACCTGCGGGCGCTGGCCTCACCCGGCGGGCTTCGCCTGCAGGGTGCGGCCCTGGTCATCAACTTTCTCGTGATGCCGGGCATCGGCTGGGGGCTCGGCCTGCTGTTCTTCGCCGAGCAGCCGGCAGCGCGGCTGGCGCTGCTGCTGACCGCGCTGTTGCCGACCTCGGGCATGACCATCTCATGGACCGGATTTGCCAGGGGCAATGTGCCGGCCGCGGTCAAGATGACGGTGCTCGGCCTGATCGCCGGCTCGCTGCTCGCGCCGCTCTACCTCAAGGCCTTGCTGGGCGCGGTCGTGGAGATCCCGGTGCTGCAGGTCGCGCTGCAGATCGCACTCATCGTGTTCCTGCCGATGGCGCTGGGTCACGTCACGCAGCGCTGGCTGATCGCGCGCCATGGCCAGCAGCGCTTCAACAGCGAACTCAAGCCGATGTTTCCGCCCTGGTCGACGCTGGGGGTGCTGGGCATCGTGTTCGTGTCGATGGCCCTGAAGGCGCCGGACATCCTGCGCTCGCCGCAGTTGCTGGTCACGCTGCTGTGGCCGCTGGTGCTGATGTACGCGCTGAACTTCACGCTCTCCACCCTGGTGGGCCGCGCCCTGTTCGGGCGCGGCGATGCCATCGCGCTGCTCTACGGCACCGCCATGCGCAACCTGTCGATTGCGCTGGCCATCGCCATCGGCGTGTTTCGCGAACAGGGCGCCGACGCCGCCCTGCTGATCGCCCTGGCCTACATCGTCCAGGTGCAGGCCGCCGCCTGGTCGGTGCGCTGGACCGATCGCCTGTTCGGCGCAGCACCCGTCACACCGTCACCCGTCACCAAGGCCTGATTTCCATTCCATCGCCAACCCCGAGCACCAGGAGACACGCATGAACAACAGACCCGCTCCTTCATCGATCGACCCCGCCCGCCGGCGCTGGCTGCAGGCCCTGGCAGCGGCACCACTGGCGACCGGCGCCACCGCGCCGCTGCCGGCCAGGGCGGCCATCAAGACCAACGCGCGCATCGTCATCGCCGGCAGCGGCCTGGGCGGCATTGCGGTGGCCAACCGGCTGGCGCAGGCACTCGACGGCGCGAAGATCACCATCGTCGACCGCAAGGAAGAACACAACTACCAGCCCGGCTACACCCTGGTGGCCACGGGCGTGTGGCCGGTGGCCAAGGTGCGCGACCGCAATGCCGACTTTCAGCCCGCCGGCATCGAGTGGGTGAAGGACATGGTCGCCAGCTTCGATCCCGCAGCCAACACCATCACCACCGCGGGAGGCCAGCGCATCCCTTACGACTTTCTGGTGGTGGCCACCGGCGTGCACCTGGACTTCGCGCAGATCGCCGGCATGGATGTGTCCGCCATCGGCCGCGAGGGCCTGACCAGCGTCTACCCCGGCCCGCAGGCCGCCCAGCAGACCTGGGCGGCCATGCAGACCTTCACCGCCAAGGGCGGCACCGCCGTGATGACGCTGCCCGCCACCCCGTTGAAGTGCGCGGGCGCTCCGCTGAAGATGACCTTCATGCTGCGTGACCGGCTGTTCAAGGCCGGCACGCTGGGCGCATCGAAGATCCACTTCGAGTCGGCACTGGGCAATGTGTTCGGCGTCAAGGTGGTCAACGACAACGTGCTCGATCGCTGGAAGGCGCTGGGCATCGACGTGGCGTACTCGCGCAAGCTGACCGCGATCGACATCGGAGCGCGCCGCGCCACGTTTGCATCACCCGAGGGCGAGACCCAGGAGATGCCCTACGACTTCATCCACGTGGTGCCCCCCATGCGCGCGCCCGACGTGGTGAAGGACAGCGAGCTGGCCTGGAAGGAAGGTCCGTTTGCCGCCGGTGGCTGGCTGGAGGTCGACAAGAACACGCTGCAGCACCGCCGGTTCCCCAACGTGTTCGGCATCGGCGACATCAACGGCACACCGCGCGGCAAGACCGCGGCCACCGTCAAGAAGAGCGCGCCGCTGGTGGCGCACAACCTGGTGGAGGTGCTCGCCGGTCGCGCGCCCGACCAGAGCTTCGACGGCTACACCTCGTGCCCGCTGATCACGCGCGAGGGCTCGGCCATGCTGATCGAGTTCGACTACGAAGGCCGGCTCACGCCCACCCTGCCGGTGATCGAGCCCTTGCAGGACAGCTTCTTTGCCTGGCTGATGAAGATCCGCATGCTCAAGCCCGCTTACCTGGCGGTGCTCAAGGGCCGCGTCTGAGAACCACCACCCCCCGCAACCCCGAGGAGACGAACCATGTATGAGATCTGGTTGATGCTGAACATTGTCTGGGAGATCGCACTGGAGCTGTGGCCGCTGCTGCTGGGCGCGGCGGTGCTGTGGCTGGCGCTGATGGGCGCGAGCTGGCGCACCGCCAGCTCCCAGTGGCGCGCAGGCCTGCTGCCGGCGCTGGCCATCGGAGTCGTCACGGCGCTGGTGGCAGTGCTGCTGGTGCCCGGATGGCTGCGCTCGACGCTGTCCGACATGGGCTACTGGCTCGACTGGGCCACCCTGCTGGGCCTGGCAGCGGCGCTGGGCGGCGTTGCAGCCGCCTTCGCCTGGCCGGTGTTCGCCTGGCGGCACGGGCACGCCCGCGCCTGAACCACCGCGGCCAGCAACCCGGCGGCAAGCGCATGTACTTCCGGATCCTCAGCGACGAGGCCAGCGGCGCGGTCAGTTATCTGCTCGCAGACCTGGACACCCGCGACTGCGTGCTGGTGGATGCACGGGGCGCCGACGTGCCCGTGCTTCGCGCCATGCTCGACGAACACCAGTTGCGCCTGTGCTGGCTGCTGCGCACGCACGAGCACGACGAACGCCTGCCCGGCGAAGCGGCTGCACTGGACGAACTCGGAGCACCGCGCATTCAGCGCTCGGGCTCAGCCGGGTCGAACCGGGCCGATGGCGGGACCGGCACGCTGGTCTTCGGCAACGAACTGCTTCGCACCCTTTCCACACCGGGCCACACACCGGGGTGCCTGAGCTTTCTGTGGCGAGACAGGCTGTTCTGCGGCGATCTGTTGTCGGTCGACGCCTGTCCCCATCAACCCCGGCCGGCACTGCCCGAAGCGCTGTGGGACAGCGCGACGCGCCAGGTGTTCACCTTGCCGGGCGAAACCTTGCTGTTCTGCAGCCATGCCGTGCAGGGCCGCGCCGTGTCCAATGTGCTGGAGCAGCGGCGCTGGCACCCGTGGTTTGGCCGCACCACGAGGGACGAGTTCCTGGCACGCGCACGCGCACCCGCCGGAGCCACCCCGAACCAAGCGCTGGGGCGCTGAGCCCTGGGTGCGAGGCCGACCCCGAGCCGCAAAACCGGCCACTCAAGCTGCCGCTGTCGGCACCCCACCGGGCGGGCTCAGGTGCTGGGCAGGTCGATCTCGAAGCGCGCACCCTGGCCAGGTGCGCTCTGTGCACAGATGCGCCCGCCCATGCGCTCCACCGCCTTGAGCACCAGTGCCAGCCCGATGCCGGTGCCGGGAATCTGTTCTTGCCGGTGCAAGCGCTGGAACATGCCAAAGATCCGGTCGTGGTACTTCATGTCGAAACCGATGCCCTGGTCGCTCACGCTCAGCAGCACCCGGGCGCCCAGGGCCTGCGCCTCGATGCGAATCTGCGGAGCTTCGCCAGCGGGCGTGAACTTCAGGGCGTTGTCGATCAGATTGCGCAGCACGATGGCCAGCCCCTGGGGATTGGCTCGCACCGCCAGGCCGTCGCCCATCGCCACCTGCAGCTCGCCCTCGCGTGCCTCGATCTCGTCTTGAAACGGCGTTGCCACCGCCTGCACGGCCGCAGCGAGGTCCACGGGCTCGATGTGATCGGTCAGCTGCTGCAGCCGCGAATAGGCCAGCAGGTCGTTGACCAGTTGCGACATGTGGATCGTTGCCCGCTGGATTCGCCTGAGGTAGTCACGCCCCTGGTCGTCCAGCTGTTCCGAGTGCTCGTCGAGCAGCAGCGAACTGAAGCCTTCGATGCCGCGCAGGGGTGTGCGCAGGTCGTGCGAGGCCGAATAGGTGAAGGATTCGAGCTCCCGATTGACCGCCTGGAGCTGCTGAACGCTGGTTTCGAGCTGCGCCGTGCGTTCGACGACCTTGCGCTCAAGGCCTTCGGTCAGGCCCCGGATCTGCTCCTCCGCTTCCACCCGCAGGCGGATGTTCACCAGCATCTGGGCGAACAGCAGCAGCAGCGTGGTTTCTTCTTCCCCGTAGTCATGGGTGCTGCGCACCGTGTCGAGGCCCACGAAACCCATGCAGCGCTCGCCATGCGTCAGGGGCAGCGCGATCAGGCTGCGGATGCCCTGGGATTCCAGCAGGTCGCGCAGATGGCCCGGGGGCAGCGCCTGAACGTCCGGGACGCGCATCTCCTTGTCCAGGCGGTGATTGCCGATCCAGTCGGGGATGAGCTCGAACGGCAGATTCTGGAGGTTGCCGATTTCCGGACTGACGCCCTCGGCACACCATTCGTGCGTGTTGCTGCCGGTCTCGGCCGCAAAGTCGTATTCGAACAGGTAGGTGCGGTCGGCGCGGAGAAACTCGCCGATGTCGCCCAGCGCCTCGCTGATGGCGGCGTCCGCCTGGTGCACCGGCAGGTTGATGAAACGGTTGGCCAGCCCGAACAGCAACAGGACAAACTGGTGCAGGCGTTCGCTCTCCAGCTGCGCCGCCCGCCGTTCGGTGACATCGCGCACCACGAACATGCAGTGCCTGCTTTCGGGCAACCAGGCCAGACGGGCGCTGAAGGTGTGCATGCCATCGGGCAGCGCCAGGCTGTATTCGATCTCCTGCAGTCCCTCGCTGCGGGCGCGGGCCAGGGCACCCTGCAGCCGGGCGGCCGGTTCTGGCGGGATCACGTCGGCGATCGCGCGGCCCAGGAACTGTTCGGGCGCGGCGTACAACAGGTCCTGCCGTCCGACCTGGTGGTGGACGAAGCGCTCCTGTTCGTCAACCACGAACAGCATGTCCTGCAGCACATCGAACACCTGTTCGAGCATGACGCCGCGCTCGCGGGCGGTGGCTTCTGCCTCTCGCAGCTCGGTCAGGTCCAGGCAGGAACCGATGTAGCCGATGAACCGGTTGTCGGCATCGAATCGGGGTCGACCTTGGGCCAGCAGCCACCGGTACTCGCCGCTGTGGTGCCGCAGGCGGTGTTCCATGCTGAACGGTTCGCGGTCTTCGAAGGCGCTGAAATAGGTGGCCCTGCACTGGGCCTGGTCGTCGGGGTGCATGCCCATGAGCCAGCCCTCGCCCACTTCCTGTTCCAGGGTTCGCCCGGTGAATGCCAGCCACGCACCGTTGAACCAGTCGGCCCGTTTGTCACTCCCGCTGGTCCAGATCAGCGCGGGCGAAGCGTTGGCCACGGTTTCCAGCTGGACCAGCGTTTGCCGCTGCGCTTCTTCCAGTGCCTTGCGGTCGGAAATGTCGAAGGTGGTGCCGGCCAGGTAGGTCACGCGCCCGCCAGCCTCGCGCAGGCCGCTGCCCCGGGTGTCGAACCAGTGGTAGCGGCCCTGTGCATCGCGTGCGCGGAACTCGAGCTGGTAGCTGGCCTCTCCCTTGAAGAAGCGCTGCAGCGCCATGCGCAGGCGCGGCAGGTCTTCGGGATGCAACAGGTCCAGGAACATCAGCCCCATCTGCTGCGCGGACGGAGCCGGGTGCCCGAGGGAGTGAAAGAAGCCGTCGCTGGGTTGAATGAAGCCGCCGTCGAAATCCCATTCCCAGACCTGGCCGTGGGCCGCCGCCAGCCTGAAGCGCAACTCGCTGCGCACCAGCGCACGCTGCTCGCTTTCGAGCTGGGTGACGTCGCGGAACATCAGCAACAGGCATTGCGTGCCATCGTGCTGCACCCGCTCGGCGCTGTACCGCACGTGGATGAGGGACCCGTCCGGGCGCGAACTGCTGGCGGCCGCGTGGCGCACCTGTTCACCGCACTCCAGGCGTTCGATGAGTTGTTGCCGGGTGGAAGGCGACTGCCAGAGATTCAGCTCGATGGTCGTTCGGCCGATCAGCTGCTCGCGCGGGCGACCGAACAGCTCGCAGAACGCATCGTTGACCAGCAGCAGCCGGCCGGTCTGCCATTCGGAAAGGGACATGGCCTCCGGGGCAGCACGAAACACCGTCTCGAACAACTGCTGGGCGGACAGGCGGCGGGCTTCGGCTTCGTGGCGTTCGGTGATGTCGCGGCTCACCGCCAGCACCGTGGGCCTGTCACCGGGGAGCGCCGGTTCGAGCAGGGCCTGGGCTTCCCAGTGGCGCATGCCCTGGGGGCCGGGGTAGGAGAAACACAGCGTTTCGCTCTGCCCGGTCCTGAAGACACCCTCGATGTACGCACTCCACTTCGCTGCGATGTCTGGTGGCGCACCGATCTCGCCGAGGGTTCTGCCCAGCATGTCAGCGGGTTTGAGTCCGTTGGCCGCTTCGACGGCCGGGTTGGCATAGAGGACGCGCAGCGTCTGGTCGTACCGCACCACCACATCGGGCAGGTGCCGATTGAGCGTCTGGAAGTGCCGTTCGCTGCGCTGCCGCTGGTGCATCGCCCGGTCCAGGCGCCAGGCACCAAAGGCCATGGCGGCGGCCACCAGCAGGCTGAGCGCGATGGCCAGGGGCAGCACCGCCATCCAGGCGGCCAGCACACCGTCGAGCGGCAGCGCGTAGACCATCACCAGTCGCCCGGCCCCTTCGTTCAGGCGCTGGTAGCCCACGATGCGTTCCACGCCGTCGATGACGGCCACCACCTGCATGACCCCGCCGGGTGCCTTTTGAAGGGCGGTGGTCACATGGCCGCGCAGCGTGCGCCCCTGGTCCCCCTCGACCACCGGGTACCGCGTCAGGATGGTCACGGCCCCGTCGTCTTCGACGCGGAACAGGCTCATGCTGCCGCCCGGGGACATGCCTTCAGAGGCAAACCGGTCCAGCAAGGCCTGGCGGTCGAGCAGGACCTCAAACGTCTGGCCGCCCTGTTCGGGGGCGTGTTGCCAGGTCAGGGGAATCACCCATTGACCCGCTTCTTCGCGGGCCAGGCCGGGCAGCCACTGGCCGGCGGGTTGCCCGGGCGATGCCGCCGGTGTCTGGCGCAGGGAAAAAGGCAGGTTCAACGACCTGACCAGCGGGGTTTGATCCCCGAGCAGCGCGCCCCGGGCCGGTTCGGGCGACTGCAGCACGATGTCCATGCCGGCCCGCGCCACCCGCAGCGATTCGTCCAGTTCAGCCGTCAGGCGTTTGACTTCGCGCTGCGCCTGTGCCTTGGCCATGTCCAGCGCCGCTTCGCGCTGCGTCACCAGCAGGCCGATGGCCAGGAGCAGGAACAGCCCGATGGCGACCACCGACAGCACGCGGAGCCAGATGCGCTGCGGATCGCGCGCGACCGCAGCGGGCAGCAGGTTCACCGGCGTCTGGGCGCCCGGTTCGCCGGGTGGGGTGGTGTTCACAGGTGCGGCATGGGGCGGGGCGCTGCGGGTTCGGACTGACACTTTGTTTCAGTCTAGCAGTGTGCCCGGCGGGAGGCGGGAGTTGGTGAGAGTCCGCAACTTGGGTCAATGCGGACGTTCGTTCCAGGCCCGCCATCACGCGCAACCAGCAAGCCAACCCGGCAGGCTGCAAGGCTCTCGCTGGACACGGCTTCGACGGGCCGACACCTCCGGGACAGCTTCGAAACCGTCTGGCGCCAACGTCACCAGATTGATGGAAGCCCTGTGACGCTGCACGCTTTGCATGGTCTTTGGCGTTTCGACAGCGTGGACGCGATAGCCTCCAGCAACGGACCATCCATTTCTGCCTGCCCCAGCCCCACTACCCAATGAAGACCGATCGCTCCAACATCGTCGTTGCACTTGATGGTGCCTCAAATTTTCGCGACCTGGGAGGGCTGGCAACATCGCATGGGCCACTCGTCCGGCGGGCACTGGTCTACCGCAGCGATCATCTGGCTCGACTGAGCGCCGCGGACCACCATCGCCTGCTTGCGCTGCGTGTGACGCACTGTGTGGATTTGCGAGGACACCTTGAGCGCGAGGTCACTTCCTACCACCTGCCGGGCGCTGAGCAAGAGCACCTGGCCATTGAGCCCACGGTGTTGGTGCGCTTGCGCGAGCTGCGGGCCAGGGACCTGCATCCGGGTCGCCTCGAGGCCGTGGACATCATGCGCGACACCTACCGTGCGTTCGTTCAGCAGCAAGGCCCGGTGTTTGGTCGACTTCTGAGGCGCATCGGCGCCCACGATGAAGCCATGGTGTTCCATTGCACCGCCGGCAAGGACCGTACCGGCATGGCCGCCGCGCTGCTGCTTGAACTGCTGGGTGTTCATCGAGATGACGTGATGGAAGACTACCTGCTGACCAACCACCTTTACAAGCGCGATCATCAGCTGGTCGAAGAAGCGCCTGCGGAGGTGTTGGATGTGCTTTGGAAGGTACAACCGGATTTCCTGAACGCCGCCTGGCGCTGCATTGACGACGAGTTCGGGGGGGTGCAGAACTATTTGCGCGGACCCGTCGGGCTGAGCTCCGCCGGAGTTCAGCGCCTGCATGACAAGCTGTTGGGGGACTAGCCCGCGGCGGTACACCGTCATGTTCGCGGAGCCGCCCCTTGTGCCCGGGCTGGCGCTCCGGTGGCCCGCTGGAAGTACGTGTCGTCACGCAGCCCACGGCGGCGCGCCGGTCACGTGCGACTTAAATCATTTCGAGTGGCGAGGGCCCCCTGGGCGGCGGAAAGAGCGCGTCCAGTTCCCGTAACGGGGCTGTCGTCAGGGGATGCTCCAGCGCAAGTGCATTTTCCTCAAGCCGTTGACGGTTGCCTGTTTTGGGGATGGCGATCACACCATCCTGCGCCAGCAGCCATCCGATGGCCACTTGCGATGGCGTCATTCCATGCCTTTTTGCGAAGTCCATGAGCTCGCGCCGCTGCACCAGCCGGCCTTCTTCGAGTGGCGAGTACGCCATCACAGGAATGTGGCGCTCACGCAGCCATGGCAACAGGTCCCATTCAACGCCGCGCCGGCCGAGGTTGTAGAGAACCTGGTCGGTCTGCACAGCCGCGCCACCGGGCACATCGTTCAATTCGCGCATGAGCGCCGTGTCGAGATTGCTCACACCCCAGTGGCGGATCTTGCCAGCGCGCTTTAGCGCTTCGAAGGCTTCCACCGTCTCCGCCAGCGGCACGTCTCCCTGCCAGTGAAGCAGGTACAGGTCGATCGCATCGATGCGCAGGCGCTTCAGGCTGTTGTCGCAAGAGACCGGCATCGAGCGGTGTGAGGCGTTGTGCGGGTAGACCTTGCTCACGATGAAGACTTCATCGCGCCGGCCTTCGATGGCCTCACCAACAAGTGCTTCCGAAAGGCCTTCCCCGTACATCTCGGCGGTATCGATCAGCGTCAGGCCCAGGTCGATGCCGCGCCGCAGGCAGTCGATCTCCTCCTGGCGACGGGTAGGGTCGTCGCCGATGCGCCAGGTACCTTGGCCGAGCGCCGCAACGAGTTCACCGCAGGGAAGCGTCACTTTTTTCATGGCAACAGTATCACCGGCCCTGCGTCGTTTGGTGTCCTGCACCATCGGGGAATTCAGACGCAAGCAGCTGGCGATCCCATCTTGATGGGTAGCCGCTCGCCAGCTCCAAGGCTGGACTTCCGGAGTCGGCCAATGCCTGCCGTTCGATGCACCGAAATGGGCGACAGGACAGTGCCCATGGCTGATGTCCATCTCCAGCCAACAGCAGCGACGAAGGCGGGTGGATCCTTTCATAATCAAGGCTTGCCCCGCCGCTTGTTCGAGACGCCTACCTTTGATCATCGATAAATTCTTGCTGCAGCAGCAGGTACTGGAACGGCTCGCCGAAGACCTGCTGCAAGCCGAACAGGCAGTGCGGTCGGCTCATGAAACGGCGACTCACGAAGAAAACATCGCCGAAAACAAGTACGACACATTGGGACTCGAGGCCGCCTACCTGGCCACCGGCCAAGCTCGGCGCGCTGAAGCCATCCGCCAGGCGATGGCCAATTGGCGCCAGTTCCGCCCGCACCCCTACGACGCCAGCAAAGGCATACAGCTCGGGGCGCTGGTCTGCCTGGTCGATGCCGACGACAGGCAGCAACAGCTCTTTCTCGGCCCGGATGGGGGCGGCATGAGGCTGGTCAGCGGCGCTCAGTTCGTGCAGGTCATCAGCAGCGAAGCCCCTTTGGCCCGGGCCATGCTGGGAAAATGCGAGGGTGATGAGGTGTCGATACAGGTTGCGCCAATCCGGCAGCAGTTTGAGGTGCTGCGGGTTCATTGAGCCGCAAGCAAGTTCACGCCGATCAAGCCACAGACCTGACGCCTGAGTCGGCGCCCTCGGCGGTCATCGTCTGCCAGAGGTGCCGTCGAAGCAGCGCTGCGCCGTGCCAGGGTCCGGGCCCGCCTGGCTTCGGATGAGCCCGGCTCGATCGGAGTCTATTGGGATGAGGTTTCCTTTGGGTAAGGCCAGTTCACGATGCCACCCCAGAGAAAAACGTACCGGTATCCATCGGCCAGCATCTTTTCGCAGGCCGAAGGAGCTTTCATCCCGCCGTGGCAGTAGACAACGATGTATTTGTCCTTCGGGGGTGGTGCTTTGACATCCCCGATGACACCGCCCGGAACATTGATCGCAGTCGGGATGTGCCCTGCCGCATATTCAGCAGGCGAACGGACGTCGACGATGACAAAGCGCGGGTCTCTTCGGTCGATGACCGCCTTCAAACCTTCGGGCGTACGGATTTCATTCCCCAGACCATCGGGCAAGGTGTCCGTCTGGGCCCATGCTGGCGAGAAGAATGTCAGCAGGAGCAACAGAGAAGCAAAGAAAGACCGCCATTTCATCGTGAGCCCTCCATGGCGCCCTCTTGCTGAGGCCGCTGTTGCTTTGTAAGGCTTCGGCGTCTTGGCGATGTTGACTCGAATCAACAGTGGCACGACATTGCATGTCGGTTCCACAGTCCATTGAAGTGCCAGGCTGCTTCAAACCGACTGCGAATGAGTCGCCACTCAGTCAAACGATTCAGGGGGCTGCCGCGGGCCGGTTGCAGTCCTCTGGCGAGGCTCGGCCTGTGGTCAGTTTGCAGCGATTGCCACCGCTACTGCCGATGCTCAAAGGTGGACTCGATGGTGGCAGCGAACTCGCCAACCTGCTGGACCGACTTGTTCCGAGTGTGAGCGTGAGCGGCGCGAGGGAGAGAGTCGCCAGCATTCCTTGTCCAGTTCACTGTGGGCGATCTGCTGGGCCAGTTGCGGGAGGGGGCTCATCGGGCGCGCCGAAGACATCGGGCGTATACGGGCGCTGCAGCGAAAGCCAAGACCCGCGACCCGAACGCCCTGTCATGACCATGGCCACCGCTACCCACAGCGCAACGGTAAAACCGGTTTGCCAGACGAGGCCTTGCTCCACCGATGTGGCCGGGTACAGCACGAACAGCCAGCCTGTGTAGCTGGCGTGCATCAGCACAGCCATCAGAAGACTCTGCGTGTTTGCATACTGGGCCCGCATATGGCCAGCAACGCAAGCAGGCCATGGCGGCGCCCAGAAGCGGTCCTGCGGCCCAGCCGCACGCACCGGCCGGACTTGAACCCGGCGCATGGCAAGCGCATGCTGCCAACCCCTCAATTCGATGGGAGACCATCAAGGAAACAGCAGAAAAAGGCGTTCATCGCGAGCCCTGGAACAAGGGAAAGATCGTCGGCCAGAAGGCCCCTTACAAGGTCAAGGACATCTGGGCGCTGCGCGTGCGCCCGCAGATGGAGGGCAGCGTGCGCGAGATTGCACACTTCACCCTGGGAATCGACAGCCAGCTGCGAGGTTGCGATCTTGTGAACCTCAAGGTCCGCGACGTCTGCCACGGCGACCAAGTCGCGACACGAGCCACCCTCATGCAGATCAAGACCCGGCGCCCGGTTCAGTTCGAAGTCACACCAGCGACCCGGGAGGCTGTGCAGGCATGGGTCAAGCAAGCCGGATTGAGGCCTGAGGGCTTTTTGTTCCCCAGCCGGAACACGACTCGCCGCACCTCGGGACGAGGCAGTGCGCTCGAATCCTCGGACATTGGGTTGACGACCTCGGTCTGGACCGCGCAGACCACGGCACGCATTCGATGCGCAGAACCAAGGCGACGCTGATCTGCAAGCGCGCCAGGAACCTTCGGGCGGTTCAGCGGCTTCTCGGGCACTCCAGGCTGGACTATCTCCCGCAGCAGACTATGTCCCCCATTATCGGAACCGCACGCT
>NZ_JAUCZG010000048.1 GCF_030373225.1 Hydrogenophaga sp.
AGTCTCTCAGACTCAATCCGGGTGAACACCCGATACAACCTATTGAAGCTTCACATCTAGAAGCAACAGGTCTCCGTGAAAATCAGATTGTTCGGAACCATCATCCGGGAAAACGGCACAATTCCAAGACACCCTCCGCACAGGCCTGCCCATGAACTACAAGCACCTCCACTACTTCCTGCAGGTGGCCAAACTGGGCGGTGTGCTGCGCGCCAGTGAGCAACTGCACCTGTCGCCGCAGACCATCAGCGGGCAGATCCAGCTGCTCGAGGAAGCGCTGGGCACGGCCTTGTTCATCAGGAGCGGGCGCGGTCTGGCGCTCACCGACGCGGGGCGCATGGTGCTCGGCTATGCCGAGTCGATCTTCTCGATCGGCGCGGAGCTCGAAGAAGTCCTGCGCGGCTACCCCGACAAAGGCAGGTTGCTGGAGTTTCGTGTCGGTGTGGCCGATGCCGTGCCGAAGACCATCGCCTGCCGCCTGATCGAACCCGCCTCCCGCTTGCCGGAGCCCGTTCGCATCGTCTGCCGCGAGTGGAAGCTCGACATGCTGCTGGGCGAGCTGGCCCTGCACCGCCTCGACCTCGTGATCGCCGACGCACCGATTCCCTCCGCTGTGAGCGTGCGTGCGTTCAACCACCGGTTGGGCAGCTGCGGCGTCAGCTTTTTCGCGGCGCCATCGCTGCTCACACCGGCGCAGGCGGCAAGCTTCCCGCACTGCCTGGATGGTGCGCCCATGATCATGCCGGCCGAGGAGTCTGCGGTGGGCAAGCGCCTGCGGTCCTGGCTCGGGGCACAGTCGCTGCACCCCCGCGTGGTGGCGGAGTGTGACGACAGCGCCCTGGCCAAGGAGCTGGGCCGGCGCGGGATGGGCGTCTTCGTCGGCCCCACCGTGCTGCAGCGGGACATCGAAAAGCAGTTGGGCGTTCGCGCGCTCGGTGCCACGCCCGACGTGGTCGAGGAATTCTTTGCGATCTCGATCGAGCGCCGCATCACGCATCCCTGCGTGACCGCGATCACCGAAGCGGCGCGCAACCAGCTGTTCGTCGAACCGGCGCGGCGGCGCACGAAAGCGACCCGCCAGACGGCTTGAACCGGTACGCTTGGCGCCTGGTCTTCTCCTCCATGCCCTTCTTCCAACCCCGCCTGCCCCCCACCACGGCCACCATCAATGGTCGGGCGATCCTGGTCGAGCGGCACGAGACGCTGCTGTCGGCCGCTCTGCGCCAGGGCATCGCGCTGCCGTTCAGCTGCCGGGTGGGCGGCTGCGGCACCTGCAAGTGCCGGCTCGTCGAAGGCCGGGTGAAAGAGCTCACCGAGACCGGCTACATCCTGTCGGACGAAGACATTCACAGGGGCAGCATCCTGGCCTGCCAGAGCGTGCCGCAAACCGATGTGTGCATCGAGGTCGATCTGGCCGCGTCAGCTGCGCGGCGCAGCGTGGCCGGGCGCGTGATCGGCCAACGCCGGCTCACCGACGACATCACGGCGCTGGAGGTGCAGCTCGACCAGGGCCTGCCGTACCAGGCGGGGCAGCATGCGCAGCTGAGCCTGGGCTTGCTGCCGGGGGTGCGCCGCAACTACTCGTTCGCGGCACCCCCGCGGCCGGACGGACGGGTCGGCTTCCTGGTGCGCAAGGTCCCGCAAGGGGTGTTCTCGACCCTGGTCCACACCGAAGACCTGGTGGGCCAGACCGTGCAGGTCGACGGCCCGCATGGTGACTTCTGGCTGCGCCGGTGCGACGCCCCGTTGCTGCTGGTGGCCGCAGGCAGTGGGCTCGCTCCGGTGCTGGCGATGCTGAAGGACGCCATCGACTCGAACGCCGACCGGCGCAGCGCCACCTTGTTGTTCGGTGCGCGCAGCCGGCGCGACCTGGCCCTGCTCGACGAGCTCGGTGACCTGGCCAGCCGCTGGCATGGCGGTCTGCGTGTCGTGCCGGTGCTCTCGGGCATCGAGCAGGAGCCGGACGGGACCGGCGCGCGCGGCCGGGTGACCGACTTCCTCACAGAGGCCCTGCCCCGGACCGCCCACGCCTACCTGTGTGGCCCCCCCGCGATGATCGACGAGGCGCTGCCGCTGCTGGTGCAGCACGGGCTGGCGCGCGAGCACATCCACGCCGATCGCTTCACCACGCAGCCGCCCTCCCCGACACCCCTGAGGCACGCGGCGCGCGAGAACAGGGCGGCACCGGCGGTGACCAACGCCAGCGTGTTCGACTACCTGAAGTTTTTCCTGTTCCACGCGGTGAGCCTGTCCAGCGCCGTGGCGCTGATCGCGGGCGGCCCGGCCATCACGGCCGGGTTGCTGGCTGTGCTGGCGTTCTACCTGGTGGGGGACGCGGTGTGCGGCGACGACACCTCGACACCGCGCTACCGGCATCCGGGCATCCTGACCGCGCAGTTGTGGCTTGCGCTGCCTTTGCTGGCGCTGATCGTGTTCGCCGCCGTGTGGGGCGTGAGCCCGGGCGACCCGCTCGGGTTTGGCGCCTGGGTCGGACAGTGGAGCGGTCACGACGTGCTGGGCGCCAGGGCGGCGGCGGGCTGGGGCCACCACCTGTCGGCGGTGCTGTTGACCGGGCTGATGATCGGGCTGGTCGGCACCATCACCGCACACGAACTGACCCACCGCACCTGGGACCGCGTCTCGATGGCCATCGGGCGCTGGCTGCTGGCGTTCAGCTTCGACACCATCTTCTCCATCGAGCATGTGTACGGCCACCACCGCTATGTCTCGACCCTGGAAGACCCGGCCACGGCACCGCGCGGACGCAACGTCTATGCGCACATCGTCGCCTCCACCATCAAGGGCAACCGCAGCGCCTGGAACATCGAATGTCAGCGCCTGCGCCGCAAGGGCCACGCGGTGTTTTCATGGCACAACGCGGTGATTCGCGGCCACGGCATGAGCCTGGGCCTGGTGGCGCTGGCCTGGGCCATGGGCGGCTGGCCGGCAGCGCTGTTCTTTGTGCTGTGCGCGCTGTGGGGCAAGGCGCTGCTGGAGATCGTGAACTACATGGAGCACTACGGCATGGTGCGCAACCCGGCCACGCCGGTGCAGCCGCGTCACTCGTGGAACACCAATCGCCGCCTCAGTTCATGGAGCATGTTCAACCTCACCCGGCATTCACACCACCATGCCCAGGGAGAGGTGCCCTACCAGGACCTCAAACCCTTCCCCGATGCGCCGATGATGATCGGGGGCTACCTGACCACGGTCGTGGTCGCGATGGTGCCCCCGCTGTGGCACTGGCTGATGACGCCCAAGGTGCTGCAATGGGACCGGGAGCACGCGAGCGCCGAGGAACGCGCACTGGCAGCCCGGGCCAATGCGCGCAGCGGGCTGGCCGGGCTTCAGGGGCAGGCGCCAGGCGCCTGAAATCACTTCACTTCGGTGGCGAACTGCTCCAGTGGGCGACGCACCTTCTTCAGGTTCACCAGCCAGTCGCCTTCGCCGGCGCGGTAGCCCAGCGGCAGAATCGCCACGCTGCGCAGACCGCGTTCGCGCAGCTTCAGGATCTCGTCCAGCTTGGCCGGGTCGAATCCTTCCATGGGCGTGCTGTCCACCGCTTCAAAGGCGGCTGCGATCAGCGCAGCGCCCAGGCCGATGTAGGCCTGGCGTGCAGCGTGGTTGAAGTTGAGCTCGGCATCGCGTTGCGGGTAGCTGCCCAGCAGCATCTGGCGGTAGTTCTCCCAGCCTTCGTTGGTGCCGCCGCGCTGCGCATTGGTCAGATCGAACATGTGGTTGATGCGCTCTGCGGTGTAGTTGTCCCAGGCGGCGAACACCAGCAGGTGCGAGCCGTCGGTGATCTGCGCCTGGTTCCAGGCGATGGGCTTGATCTGCTCGCGCACCGCCTGGCTGGTCACCACGATGATTTCGAACGGCTGCAGGCCGCTGGAGGTGGGCGCCAGGCGCGCAGCCTCGACGATGCGGTCCACCTTGTCCTGCGGCACGGCCCGGGTGGCGTCCATCTTCTTGGCGGCGTAGCGCCATTGCAGTTTGTCCAGCAGGTCGGTGGCATGGGTGGGTTGCGACAGGTCGCTCATCGGGTGTGCTCCAAAAAAACATGCCCACACGGTGTGGGCATCGAGGGCATTTTGTCGCAGTGCAGCAAAACGTGCTCGCGGCGCCGCCAACACCATGGCGCCGGTCGTGCAACGGCGCATCCCACGGCGAGCCGGTGATGCGCCCCCGCGGCCTTGAGGGCTGAAAAAGGTGTTCAAGCCTGGCGCGGACTTTTCACGCGAGCCATTGCGTGCAGTCAATGGGCGCCTGGCTTGTACGCGCGACATTGGCAACCGGAGCCAGCGGCTTGCGCAGGCATCGCTCAGAGGGTCCGGTCATCACGGGCCGCCGGTTTTCAAGACCCGCTTTTCCCTTCTATCAAAGGAGCATTTTGATGAAAACATGCAAAACAGACCCTTCTCGCTGGCACCGGTTCCTGAACGGTGTCGCTGCGTTTGCCGTGGCTTCCGTTGCGGCCTTGTCCCTCTCGGGATGTGGTGGGGGTTCATCCGACCCGGCACCGCCACCGGTGACCATCGCTGCACCCGGAGCGCCCACCGGCTTGACCGTGACCGGTGGCGAGAATGTGGCCACCCTGGTGTGGTCGCCGCCAGCCGTCTCGGCCAGCACCGGCCTGCCGGACAGTTTCGAGATCTACCGCAGCACCACCGCAACCACCATCCCAGCGACGCTGGTCGCCCCGGCCAACTTCGTCGCCTCGGTACCTGCGGTTGCCGCACAGACCACCCCCTACAGCTACACCGACATCGGCCTGCCGGGGTCCAACACCACCTACTACTACGTGGTCACCGCCAGGAATGGCGGTGGAGAGACGCCGTCTGCGGTGGCCAGCGATTCGGTGACCGGACCACCCAACCCCCGAATCTATGGCAACAACTTCTCGGCGGCCCTGATCTTTGCGGACGACATCGGCATCAGCAACCTGGCCCTCGATCCGGCCAAAAGCTGGACCATTTCCGACCTGACGGCCATCGACTACAACACCGGACTGCGTCCCCTGGCCACTGAAGTGACGGCCATGCAGGCCCTCCCGGTCCCCCAGACGACCCTGCCGTATCTGCCCCAGCCATCGAGGATCAACCCCCTGTACTACGAACAGAAGTCCATCAACACCTGGCAGGGTGAATGGGCCAGGGCCAACGGCGTGGATCAGGAAGTCAACGCCAAGTGGGGCGACAACCTGTCCAGCGCCAGCCTCAGCTCGAGCGCCAAGATCAGGATCGAGATGGTGCTGACCAAGGACGTGACCGCAACCCCCATGACGGTCTACCCGATGTTGCTTCTGTCGGGCTCGGGAACGACCGAATTGCAGGGAACCACCGGCGTGGCCACCCCAACCACCACCGCCTTTGTCTTCGCCACCAATGCCCGCCTGACGCTCCAGCGGCTGGACGCCGGCGGCCTGCCCACCGGCCCCATGGTGGTGGACCAGGCGCTGTTTGATCCGGCCATCCCTGACGGCCTCAACAAGCTCTCTGGCGAAATCCCGGTGTCCGGCAACTTCACCTATGGCTTCGTGTGGGATCCCGCCACCTCAGGCTCCACCGCCGGCCAGTACCGGGTGACCTTCAAGCTCGATCCGACGTCATCGTTCGGAACCGGCGCCCCGGCCAACAACACCTTCATGAAGACGGCCACCAACGGTGTGCGCGTGTCCGACACCGAGGTCTATATCGATATCGATGTGAAGTAGTCAAGCACGATGCACTTCGCCGGGTGCCGGCCTCAGCACCCACCCGGCGAACGTGAATCCCATCGTCGGCGGCACAGCCCCGCCGGGTACCACGCGGCTTCGGCGAAGAAGCACTTCAGCCCACCCTCTGCCCCTCGTGCGTACCCGGATCCTGTCTTCCGGAAGGAGGCCGGGACCGGCATGTGGCCAATGTGCCGTGACACCGCAAGCCGGCTTCAGACCCCGGTCAACAGACCGCTCCACAACCATCCACTGAGCACGGCGCCACCGAGCGCAAGGTAGATCGCGCAGGGCAGCAGCATGCGCCGCAGGATATCGCTCTCGCGGCCGGCCAGACCCACCGTGGCGGCCCCGGCGACGATGTTGTGCGGGCACACGATGTTGCCCACCGCGGCACCAAAACCCTGGGCCGCCACGATCGCCGTGACCGGCAGCGACAGGGCCTGCGCCGTCTGCGCCTGCAGCGAGGTGAACAACACATTCGAGGCCGTGGCCGACCCGGTGACGAAGCTGCCCAGGGCACCGACGGCAGGCGCCACCCAGGGCCAGGCCGGCCCGACCCGCTGCACCGCCGCCTGCTCCAGGGTGCCGATGAACCCGGCGTGCAGCATCAGCCGGGACAGCACCAGCATGGCCAGCAGGGCCAGCGTGACCGGCACCAGTTGCCTGGCCGAGTGGGCCAGCGCAGCACCCACATCGCGCAGCGGCACCCCCTGCAGCCTCGCGCCGATCAGCAGCGACACCAGCAGCAGCGTGCCGGGGTGTGTGAGGGGCTGCATGCGCCCACCAAAGCCACCGAAGCCTTGCCAGGCGATCTCCACAGCAGACAAGGCGTCGGCCACCGGCGGCCACCGCCGGGCCAGGGCCAGCGCCACCACCCCGATGACCAGCACGCCATAGGGTGCGAGCGCCTGGGCCAGGCCGCTGGCGGCGCCCGCTGGTTCACCGCCATCGCTGGGCGCCACAGCTGCCACGGCCTGGCGGCGCAGCACGGCAATGAACAGCGCCCCACCGGCCAGGGCCCCGCCCAGCGTGGCCAGCTCCGGCCCGAGCAGCGCAGCCAGCGCCATGCCGGGCAGCAGGAAGCCGGCCGCTGCCAGCGCGGCCCAGCGCCAGCCGGGCCGGTGTCCGCTGGCGGCCAGCGTGCGCACGAAGAACACCATCATCACGCCGCCCAGCAGCGTGTGCAGCAGGGCGGTGCGCCACGCGATCTGCACGCCGTCCAGCCCGGTCAGGGCCACCTGCGCCAGCACCGGCGTGCCCAGCGCACCGAACGAGACCCCCACCGCATGGCCCAGCAGGGCGAGCGCCACCGCCGGCACGGGCGCAATGCCCAGCCCCACCAGCAGCGGCGCGGCCAGCGCCACCGGCGTGCCGAAGCCGGCCGCCCCCTCGAAGAACAAGGCCATCAGCCAGCCCACCAGCAAGGCCTGCAAGCCGGTCGATCCGGTCAGGCGGGTGAGGCTGGTGCGCAGCGTGTCGATGGCGCCACGGGTTTGCTGCAGGCGGTGCAGCGCGAGTGCCGGCCACAGGATCCACAGGATGGTCAGCGTGAGAAAACCGCCCTCGGCCGCCACCCCGGCAAAGGCCTGCAGCGGCGCGGCATCGGTTGCCGCGAAGTCGAAAACGGTCACGGCAAGCAGGGCAGCCAGCGCCAGCGCCGCAGCGCCGGCCCGCGCAGCGGACCATTGCAGGCCGAGCATCAGCGCGAGGATCGCGGCGATCGGTGTTGCCGCCAGCGTGGCGGCCCAGCCCAGCCCCTGCACTTGCGCCGCCCCTCAGACGATGCGCTCGACCGAGACCGGGTGCAGCGGTCGGCCCCCGGCTTCGAAGTGGTCGAGGTTGGCCACAGTGGTTTCAGCGATGCCCGTGAGCGCCTGCTCGGTGAAGAAGGCCTGGTGGCCGGTGACGATGACATTGGGGAAGGTCAGCAGCCGGGCGAACACGTCGTCGTGCAGCACCGTGTTCGACAGATCGCGAAAAAACAGATCGGCCTCTTCC
The DNA here is from genome assembly GCF_030373225.1 of Hydrogenophaga sp. GTDB lineage: Bacteria > Pseudomonadota > Gammaproteobacteria > Burkholderiales > Burkholderiaceae_C > Hydrogenophaga. The sequence goes on from NZ_JAUCZG010000048.1 coordinate 7,715, forward strand.
TCGTACACGTCCAGGCCCAGGCTGCCGAGTTGCCCGCTCTTCAACGCGGCCACCGCCGCCCGCGCATCGACCACGGCACCGCGGCTGGTGTTGATCAGCATCGCGCCGCGCTTCATGGTGGCCAGCGCCTCGTCGTCGAGCAGGTGGTGGGTCTGCGGCGTCAGCGGGCAATGCAGGCTCACGATGTCGCTGCTGGCGAGCAGCTCGGGCAGCGGGACGTAGCGCGCACCGAGCGCCGTGAGGTCCGGGTTGACCTCGGGCGCGAAGGCCAGCACCCGACAGCCGAAGCCAGCCATGATGCGGGCGAAACAGGCGCCGATCTTGCCGGTTCCGATGACGCCAACGGTGCGACCGTGCAGGTCGAAGCCCAGCAGGCCTTCCAGCGCGAAGTTGCCTTCGCGCACCCGGTTATAGGCGCGGTGGATCTTGCGGTTGAGCGTCAGCACCAGCGCCACGGTGTGCTCGGCCACGGCGTGGGGAGAATATTCGGGCACGCGGCCAACGGCCATGCCCAGCGCCGCAGCGGCGGGCAGGTCCACATGGTTGAAGCCGGCGCTGCGCAGGGCGATCAGGCGCACACCCAGGCCATGCAGGCGCTGCAGCGTCTCGGCGTTGAGCCGGTCATTGACGAAGGCACAGACCGCCTGTGCGCCCTGGGCGGCGGCGGCGGTGCCGGCATCGAGCCGGGCCTCATGGAAAACCAGCTCGTGGCGGCCAGCGGCATTGGCACGGGTCAGGAATTCGCGGTCGTAGGGTCGGGTGCTGAAGATGGCGACTTGCATGTCCGGATGATGACGCTGATTGGGCCAGCTGTCCGTGCTTGATGCAACGGCGCCCTCACTCCACCGTCACGCTCTTGGCCAGGTTCCTCGGCTTGTCCACGTCGGTGCCTTTGGCCAGCGCGGTGTGATAGGCCAGCATCTGCAGCGGCACCACGTGCAGGATCGGTGACAGCGCGCCGTAGTGTTCGGGCATGCGGATCACGTGGATGCCTTCGCTGCTGGTGATGCGGGTGTCGGCGTCGGCCAGCACATACAGGACGCCGCCACGCGCGCGCACTTCCTGCATGTTGCTCTTGAGCTTTTCCAGCAGGGTGTCGTTGGGGGCCACGGTCACCACCGGCATGGCTGCGGTCACCAGGGCCAGCGGGCCGTGTTTGAGTTCGCCCGCCGGGTAGGCCTCGGCATGGATGTAGCTGATCTCCTTGAGCTTGAGGGCTCCTTCAAGGGCGATGGGGTAGTGCAGGCCGCGGCCCAGAAACAGCGCGTTGTCCATGCGGGCGAAGTCCTCGGCCCAGCTGATCACCTGCGGCTCGAGTGCCAGCACGGCTTGCAGCGCCACCGGCAGGTGGCGCATGGCCTTGAGGTGCCCGGCTTCTTCGGCCGCGCCGAGGTGCCCGCGCACCTGGGCCAGCGCCAGCGTCAGCAGGAACAGGCCGGCGAGCTGGGTGGTGAAAGCCTTGGTCGATGCCACACCGATTTCGACACCGGCCCGGGTGATGTAGGCCAGCTCGCATTCGCGCACCATGGCAGAGGTGGACACGTTGCAGATGGTCAGCGTGTGTTTCATGCCCAGCCCCTGGGCGTGGCGCAGCGCGGCCAGGGTGTCGGCAGTTTCGCCGCTCTGGGTGATGGTCACCACCAGCGTGCGCGGGTTGGGCACGCTGGTGCGGTAGCGGTATTCGCTGGCCACTTCCACCTGGGTGGGAATCTTCGCGATGCTCTCCAGCCAGTACTTGGCGGTGCAGCCGCTGTAGTAGCTGGTGCCGCAGGCCAGGATGAGCACGTTGTCGATGTCCTTGAAGATGCGGTAGGCGCCGTCGCCGAACAGTTCGGGCGTGATGCCTTCCAGGCCTTCGAGCGTGTCGCCGATGGCGCGGGGCTGCTCGAAGATTTCCTTCTGCATGTAGTGGCGGTAGGGGCCGAGCTCGGCCGCGCCGCTGTGGGCCAGCACGGTCTTCACAGGCCGCCTGGCCGCGTCCAGCGCACGGCCCTGGGCATCGAGCACCCAGTAGCGGCCCAGCTGCAGGTCCACCAGATCACCCTCTTCAAGGTAGACGATCTGGTCGGTGACGCCGGCCAGGGCCATGGCGTCGCTGGCCAGAAAATGCTCGCCACCGGGCACGCCGTCCACCGTGCCCACGCCCAGCACCAGCGGCGATCCGGCGCGGGCACCCACGACACGGTGCGGCTCGTCCTTGTGGAAGACCGCGAGCGCGTAGGCGCCGTGCAGCTGCACCACGGCGGTCTGCAGCGCTGCGAACACATCGCCTTCGTACAGGGAGTCGATCAGATGCGCGATGACCTCGGTATCGGTCTGGCTTTCGAACACATAGCCCCTGGCCTGCAAGGCCGCGCGCAGTTCGTCGTGGTTTTCAATGATGCCGTTGTGCACCAGCGCGACCCGGCCCAGGGTGCCGGCCGCCGATCCCGGCCCGTGGCTGAAGTGGGGGTGGGCGTTGTGCACCACCGGTGCGCCGTGGGTGGCCCAGCGCGTGTGCGCAATGCCGGTGCCGCTGGCGATGCCTTCGGCCTGCACCTGCTGCGCGAGCTCGGCCACCCGGGCTGTGCTGCGGGCCCGCTGCAGGCCACCGGTGTGCACCGCCACCCCGCAGGAGTCATACCCCCGGTACTCCAGCCGTTGCAAGCCTTGAACCAGCACAGGCACGATGTTGCGACCCGATACCCCAGCGACGATGCCACACATGCCGAACTCCAAAAAAATGATGGAACGCCGATGCTAGTGACTACCACATGAAATAAAGAGTCAAAATGAGCCGAAAAATCAACATCCATTTCTCAGACTCGAACTTCAGTACAAATAATTCAAGAATGTAATCTTCATGGAACAAATCGTCATTGATGAAGCCGACCTGCGCCTGCTGGACCTGCTGCAGAACGATGCCTCCCTGAGCAACCAGGCCCTGGCCGAGCGGGCGCACCTGTCACCACCCACCAGCCTGCGGCGTGTCAAACGGCTGCGCCAGCTGGGCCTGATCGAGCGCGAGGTGGCGCTGTTGAGCGTCGACCGCCTGGCCCCGGTGCTGGGCCACGGGCTCACCGCCCTGGTCGAAATCACGCTCGAGCGCCAGGGTGCCGAGCAGCTGGACACGTTCGAGTCCCGCGTGTTGCCGGTGGCTCAGGTGCAGCAGTGCTACCGCGTGAGCCCGGGGCCCGACTTCGTGCTGGTGGTGCATTGCCGGGACATGCCCGACTACCTCGCGCTGGCCCAGCGCCTGTTCACCAGCGATGCCAATGTGCGCAACATCAAGGCGTTTTTCAGCCTCAAACGGGCCAAGTTCGAGCCCCGCCTGGCGCTACCGGCCAAACCTGCGGTGTGACTCGCCCAAACCACACCGGCGAGCCGGATGACTGATAAGTTGTTACTTAGCGCACACTTGGAACCGCTTTTACCCCTTGTGTGAGTTGACGAAAAATACTTTATGTAACAACCTTCGCCCTCTGCCCAATTGCAGGGCAGTCTGTTTTCTGGAGGTTTTTGATGGACACGACTTGGATTGCCGTGCTGGGTACGCTGGCCCTGCTGGGACTCGCCGCGCTGGCCTGGTGGTACCGCAGGACGACCCAGTCGTCGGGCCGGGACGACCGGTACAGCCCGGAACGCCTGCTGACGCAGGAGCAGGCGCAAATGCTGGACTACCTGCAGGACACTTTTCCTGGCCAGGTGGTGCTGCCCAACCTGATGCTGAAAAACATGCTCTCCGTGCGCCGCGCCGGCAACCGCAAGCGCGCCGAGGAGCGCCTGAGTCAGCAAAAGGTCGATTTCGTGGTCTGCGGCGATGACGGCAAGCCCACCTTCGCCTTCGACATCGAACAGCATCCCCTGAGCAATGCAAGGCACAAGGCCCACCTGGTGAAGCTGAAGAACCGCATCCTCAAGACGGCGGGCATCCGCTTTGTGTTCCTGAAGAACGGCCTGCACCGCATGCCCTCGCCGGCCGACTTTCGCAAACAGCTCAACCTGGCCGAGCTGCCCAAGCCCAAGGCGGTGGGGGAAGTGCGTGACAAGGATTCCCGGGACAGCCGCCTGCAACAGCTGGAGAGCCAGTTCTCGGAATTCGATTCGCTCAACTCGCACACCGGCTTCCGTGACTCCGAGGTCATGGGCCTGACCGGGCTGATGGACCTCGACCAGGAAGGACGCCGCAGCGGGTTCAGCAGCGCCTACAGCAACAGCGGCTTCAGCCCGTCGCGCAAGGGCGAACGCAGCGGCCCCAACAGCAGGTCGCCGGGCGAGAGCCGCTTCGATTCGCTGGACGTGCGCGGCCGCTGAGCAAGCGGCCCCGTCTCACACGGGTTCCCCAGGCACCAGGCGCCCGGTTGAAGCGCTGGTGCCGACGCCCTGACTCACCACCAGATTGCCCTTTGAGCCACCACGGTTCAGAGGGCATTTTTCTGGCGAGGGTTTCTTCTGTTTCCTGGGGGCCTCCCTGCCATCGACCGCCGCGTTGTCGCCATGAAAACACTTCAGACTGTCCTGGAACCGCCGCTGAGGGAACAGCACCGCCTCTCTCTGGAGCAAGCGGTTGGGTGGTTGCCCAGCGTCGCCCAGCCTGTCGGCATCGTTGCATCCGGGAGCATCGTCCGGGGCAACCCGGGCCCTTCCAGCGACCTTGACCTGGTCATCCTGCACGACCAACCGTGGCGCCGACGGGTACAGCGGTGGTTCAACGGAACGCCGGTCGAGCTGTTCTTCAACTCTGAGGCCTGGCTGATGCACTGCATCCAGAGCGAGGCAGACGAAGGCCGTCCGGTCATGGCCCACATGCTTGCAACCGGCAAGCTGCTTCTCGATGTGGACGGGCGCCTCGGCGCCCTGAAGCGGCTTTCGCATGACATCCTGCAGCGCGGCCCCGGTCTGGGTCCGGCCGCGCTTCTGCGCGACCGCTATGCCGCAGCAACACAAGTTGAAGACGCCCTGGATTTCATCGACGCAGGCACTCCAGACGCGACGCAGGCCCGGGCTTTGGCCGTGCATGCTCTCGTGCGCCACGCGTATCTGAGCAAGAACCGGTTCCTGCCGCGACCCAAGGAACGTCTGCACCTGCTGGCTCAGGACGAGCCGCTTCTTGCGGATCTTCTTGCAACGGCACTCGGGCCATCGCCGGCCGAGGCCATGGTCGCGCTTCGGGCAGCGTCTCTGCACGCACTGGAGGTTGCTGGATTTTTTGAGTGGGACTCCGGCGACGACGGTTCGCTGCCACCCGGCGCCGGTTGAGAACAGAGCCCACCTGCCTTCGAGGCACACGGGCCCTCAAACATCACCTTGGCCGAACGCCCGGGCCTCAGGGAACCGGTTTCTTTTTGCCGGGGCGCTGCCAGTTGTCGATGACCACCTGCTTGCCACGGGCCACCGACAGGGCGCCAGGCGCCGCGTCCTTGGTGATGGTGGATCCGCCACCCACCGTGCCGCCCGCTCCGATGGTCAGCGGCGCCACCAGAACGCAGTTGCTGCCCACGTGCACGTCGGCCTCGATCACGGTGCGGTGCTTGTTGGCGCCGTCGTAATTGGCGGTGATGCTGCCCGCACCGAAGTTCACCCGCTCGCCCACGGTGGCGTCGCCCAGGTAGGCGAGGTGGTTGGCCTTGGCGCCGGCGGCCAGTGTGCTGTTCTTGACCTCCACGAAGTTGCCGATGTGCACGTCGGCACCCAGGTCGGCGCCGGGCCGCAGCCGCGCGAACGGGCCCACCAGCGCGCCCGGCCCCACCTTGACGCCCATCTTCTCGCCGTCGATGTGGGTGAACTCATGAATCACCGCGCCGGCTTCGATCACGGCGTTCGCAATCACGCAGTTCGCGCCGATGCGCACGCCATCGCCGAGCTGCACGCGACCTTCGAACACGCAGTTGACGTCGATCTCGACGTCCTGGCCGCACAGCAGTTCGCCGCGCACATCCAGCCGCGCCGGGTCGGCCAGCCGGGTGCCTTGTTCCATCAGGGCGTCGGCGCCGCGCCGCTGATAGGCGCGCTCCAGCTCGGCCAGTTGCACCGGGCTGTTGACACCGGCCACCTGCACCGCGTCGTCGATGCGATGCGCCGCCACCGTCAGCCCGTCGGCCACGGCGAACTTCACCACGTCGGTCAGGTAGTACTCGCCCTGCGCGTTGCGGTTGTCCAGCCGCTGCAGCCAGCCGCGCAGCAAGCGGGTGGGCACGGCCATGATGCCGCTGTAGATCTCGGTGATGGCGCGCTGCGCGGCGCTGGCGTCCTTGTGTTCCACGATCGCCTGCACCGACGCGTCGGCCGCGCGAACGATGCGCCCATAGCCGGTGGGGTCGGGCATGTCCAGCGTGAGCAGGCTCAGTCGATCGCCAGCGCACAGGTCGAGCAAGGCCTGCAGGGTCTCGGGTCGGGTGAGCGGCACATCCCCCGATAGCACCAGCGTCACACCGTCGTCTGGCAACACCGGGGCGGCCTGCTGCACCGCGTGGCCGGTGCCCAGTTGCGGCTCCTGGCGCACGAAACGCAGGGCCGTGGTGGCACTCGCTGTCAGGCCGGCTTCGACCTGCGCGGCGCCGTGCCCGGTGATCACCACGACCGAACGCGCCGATAACCGCGCGGCGCAGTCGATCACGTGCTGGGCCAGTGCGCGACCGCCCAATCGATGCAACACTTTGGGCCGCTGGCTTTTCATGCGCGTGCCCTTGCCGGCCGCCATCACCACCACATCCACAGGGAACGACATGAACACCTCTTTCGGGGAATCGTTGCGCGGCGTTCTTGCCGGGCCTCACGTGCGCCGAATTATCGCCCTCAGGGTGGTCCGGATCTGTGCGCTGGTGATCATGACGGGCGCCATCGCCGCCTGCGCCACCACCCGTCTGGCCTACAACCAGGCGCACAACGCCACCTACTGGTGGCTCGACAGCCACGTCGACTTCAACAACGGCCAGTCGATCCCGGTGCGCGGCGACATCAACGCCTTCTTTCAGTGGCACCGCACCAGCGAACTGCCGCTGTATGCCGGCCTGCTGCAGCGCTGGCAGGCGCTGGCCGCGCAGGACATCACCGCAGCACAGGTCTGTGCCGAGTTCGACGTGATCCGGGAACGCCTCGACCGGGCAGCAGAGGCCGGCGTGCAGCCCATGGCCCGCCTGGCGCTGCAGCTCGATGCGGCCCAGCTCGAACACCTCAGGAGCCGCCAGGCCAGAAGCAACGAAGAATTCGAAGAAGACTTCATGCAGGCGTCGGCCGAGGCGCGCATCGAGAAGCGCCTGGAGCGGGCGATCAGCCGCAGCGAGAGGCTTTACGGCCCGCTCAACGACGGGCAGAAGGAGTTGGTGCGCAACAGCATCCGGGTGTCGCCGTTCGACCCGCAGCGGACCCAGGCCGAGCGCTTGCGCCGCCAGGCCGACCTGCTGCAAACCGTGAAGGACGCTCAGGCGGCGCCCGACACCGCGGTGGAGCGGGTGCGAAGCCACATCGCCCGCCTCGGCCAATCGCCCACGCCGGGCTACCGCACCTATTCGCAGGAACTGGTGCGACAGGGCTGTGCGCAGTTCGCCCAGTTGCACAACACCACCACGCCCGGGCAGCGCGCCAACGCCGTGCGCGTGCTCAAGGACTATGAAGACGACCTTCGGGTGCTCAGCGCACAGCGCTGAGCGCGCGCCCGGCGCCACACCCGAACGGTCCAGCTTCAGGCGCGGCAGACCGCCCGGAAACATGCCCAGGCAGACGATGGCAAAACGGCCACGACACCCCGGTCGGCGGCGGTGTGGTTGAGGGTGGTGGTGGGCATTCGGTGCGGGAGAGAGCGCGGCCCATCGCAGCGCGGCGCAACAAAAAAGCCGCCCGCAGGCGGCTTGGTGGCTTGTCTGCCGACCCTCAGGCCTGCAGCGCCTTCCACATTTCCTGGTCGCGCTCGGCGGTCCAGATGCGCGGGTTCTTGATGCCCTGGGCTTCGTCAAAGGCGCGGCTCACGTCAAACGGCAGGCAGTGTTCGTAAATGAACACGTGACCGAACACCGGATCCATGCTCTTTCGGGTGTGGGCCATCGCGGTCTTGAGGTCCATGCCCGCGGCAGCGGCTTCCTTGCCGGCCTGAAACAGCGTGGTGACCCAGCGCTTCGTGTAGTCCAGCGCCTTGTTGACGTCGTCCTTGCCCTTCATGGCTTCACCCCGACCGGGCACGATCGCTTCGGCGCCCAGGGCACGCAGGGCTTCGAGGGTGGCGGGCCACTCTTCGAGCTGTGCGTCACCGGTGTAGACACCGGCCTCGTACTCCACCAGGTCACCGCTGAACAGGACCTTCTCTGCTTCGACCCAGGCGATGGTGTCGCCGCGCGTGTGGCCCGGGCCCGGATGCCAGATGCTCACCTTCACGCCGCCGAGGTCCACCTCCAGGCTGCCCTGGCGGCCGGGTTGACCATCACCGATGACCAGCGTCGGCCAGGTCAGGCCGGGCACGCTGTCGGCGCCGCGAAAGAGGCGCGGGAAGCGCTCCATCTCGCTCTGCATGTCCTGCGCACCCCGCTCCACGATGAGCTCGTAGGTTCCCCGGCTGGCGATCACCTCGGTCGCGCCCTCGGCGAGGTAGGCGCTCGCACCCAGCACCCGGACCGCGTGGTAGTGGGTCAGCAGCACGTACTTGATCGGCTTGTCCGAGACGGTGCGGATGTGTTTGATCAGGTCGCGCGCCATGGCCGGAGTGGCGGTGGCGTCGCTGACCATGATGAACTTCTCGCCGATGATCACGCCCGAGTTCGGGTCGCCCTCGGCGGTGTACGCCCAGCAGTGCTCGCTGAGTTGCTCGAAGGTGGTTTTCTTGTCGTCCAGGTCGGCCTGGGATGCGAAGGCTTTGCTCATGGCGGTCTCCGTGTGGGGAAGTGGCTAATTTTACCTAAACGAAATTGATTTCGCATAGGTGAACGCGTTTCAAGCCTGGGCCGGATCGCTCAGGCCACGCTCCATCATGGAGACGACCTCGTCGGCAAACGCGCTGTAGCTCATGGCGCCGCCCGGGCGCAGCCAGGTGAATGTCCAGTTGATCATGCCGAACAGCATCATCGTCAAGGCCGTCTGGTTGGCCGGCGTCACGCGCTCGGGGTAGGCGCGCTTGAGGAAACGGGTGAAGGCGGCCACCACGTCGCGCTGGCGGTTGAGGATGAGTTCGCGCTGCTGCTCGCCGAGGAACTTGGTGTCCGACACCAGGGCGACATGGCGCGTGGCCGAGGTTTCGTACTCGGTCAGGAAAGCGCGCACCAGCTCGCTCAGGGCATCGCGCTCATTCAGGTTCTTGCGCTGCGCGCGCGCTTCGGCCTCGCCGATGAGCGCCAGCAGGCGCTGCGTGTACCGGTCGAGCAGGTCGAACAGGATCGCTTCCTTGCTTTCGTAATAGTGGTAGAGCCGGGCCTTGCTGGTGCCGCAGGCCGCCGCGATGTCGTTCATGCTGGCGGCGGGAAAGCTCTGGCGCGCAAAACAGTTGGCCGCCACGTCCAGGATCTGATCGCGTTTCAAGTCGTGGGAAGCGGATTTTGGTCGGGCCATGCTTCATTCTCCCACCCCGCGGCGGCCCCCCGGGCCGTCCATCCCGCAGGAGGTCGGCGCGCGCATGGCGCGGCTCACGGGGGATTGGACTCGAACGGCCTGAGTACCCGGCCTCGGCCCGCCACCAGGTATTCGCTGTAGCCGAACAACCCGCGCAGCAAACGCCCGAAAGCCAGACCGGCCTGCCCGAGCGCCAGTGCCAGGTCACGCGCCGGCGCCACCACCTCGCGGGCAAACCGGTCGGGCCGACGCACCGCGCGGTCCTGCGGCTCGGCACACCAGTCGAAGCGCACGGGTCCTGAGCTGGCGGGCTGCCACGGCTCCATCACCAGGCGCGCACCGGCCGGCACGGACAGGCTTTCACCGGCCGCCAGCACCACGTCGCCCGACTCCTTGCCCGATCCCCGGTGCGGCAGGCCCAGCGTCACCCAGGCGCGACCCTGGGTGATGTGCAGACGGCTGGGCACCTGCGGACGAAGGGTCATCGCGCGACGCGCGTCGAGGCACCAGCCGGGCGCAGGGACAAGGCCATTCAAGGCGGGCAGAGCTTGGGGACAGAGCGTGTTCATGACGGACTCCTGAGAAGGGATGAAGCTCATCCTGGGACTGAATGTTCGGGCCGCAGGCCCTGTCCGTCCAATGAAGACGCAGTAAGCTATTGATTCAATAAGCGCATCAATGCCAGGAGCCTCCCATGCAGCTCACCAGCAGCCATCCACGCACCCGGCCCATCGCGGCGGGCCACCTGCGCGCCTTTGAAGCCGTCGCGCGTCACCTCAACTTCCGCGCGGCGGCCGAAGAGCTCTCCCTCACGCAGAGCGCGGTCAGCCGGCAGATCCAGGCGCTGGAAGACGAGGTCGGTACCGCCCTGTTTCTGCGCCACACCCGCGCCGTGGAGCTCACCAGTGCCGGCTCGCAACTGCTGCGCGCTGCGGCCGCGGCGCTGGAGCGCATTGATGCGAGCGTGCGGCAGATCCGGCAAAGCGCCGGGCGCAAGAGCGTGGCCATCACCACCTGGGCGTCGTTCGCCTCGATGTGGCTGATTCCGCGGCTGGAGGCCTTTCAGCGCGACCATCCCGACATCGACATCCGCATCGACGCCACCGACAACGCGGTGGACCTCGCCACCTCCGACGTCGATCTGGCGCTGCGCTATGCCGTGCCGCAAGCCATGCCGGCCAGCGCCCGACGCCTCTTCGGCGAACAGCTCACCCCGGTGGCCAGTCCCTGGCTGCTCAAGACCCACCCGATCAAGAACATTGAAGACCTGTCGACCTGCGCCCTGATCGAGGCCGGTGATGCCCACCGAACACGCCACCTCGAATGGCTCACCTGGCAACGCTGGCTCGACACCTTCGGCACACCGACCGCCGTCGTGCCTGGCAAGCGCGCCCGCGCGCCTTCCAGGCCGGCAAAGATCTCGCCGCAGCGCTGGATGTATTTCAACTACGCCAGCCAGATCGTGCAGGCCGCGCTCACCGGCCAGGGTGTGGCGCTGGCGCGCCTGCCACTGGTGGCCGAGAGCCTGGCCAGCGGAGCACTGGTGGAGCCTCTGCCGCATGCCCGGCTGGATTCGCCACTGGCCTACTGGTTGATGGTGGCGCCGCGCAGCGTGCAGCGCCCGGAAGTGAAGGCCTTTTGCGACTGGCTGCTGCTGCAGGCCGCCGCCACGCGGCAAGCCATTGGCGATGTGCCCGACCCCGACACCGTCGATCAGATGGACTGACCCCATGTCGACACCTCGTCAACTCGCCGCCGGCAACTTGCGCAGCATCGTCTTCATGCTGGTGGCGGTGGGCTTTTTTGCACTCATGGACGCGGTGCTCAAGACCTTGTCGGCGCGCTACCCGGTGCTGCAGATCGCCGCGCTGCGCGGCATGACCGCGATACCGCTGGTGCTGCTCTACATCGCCTGGCGCGGCGCGTGGCACACGGTCTTCAAGATCCGCTGGCCACTGCACCTGCTGCGCGGCATGCTCGGAATCGCCATGCTCTCGCTGTTCACGCTGGGTGTGCGCGAGCTGCCGCTGTCGGCCGCCTACACCCTGTTCTTCATCTCGCCACTGCTCATCACCATGCTGTCGGTGCCGGTGCTCAAGGAGCGTGTTCCCGCGGCGCACTGGTGGCTGATCGGGGTCGGTTTCGTCGGTGTCCTGATCGCCCTGCGGCCCAGTGGTGACGAACTGCAGAGTGGCTTCGTCACCGTGGGCGGCCTGGCCACGCTGGGCGCGGCGCTGTGCTACGCCGTCGCTGCCGTCACCGGCCGCCTGGCCAGCCGCACCGACAGCAGCGAGAGCATGGTGCTGTCCATGATGGTGCTGATGTCAATCGGCGCCGGCGCGTTCGCCTGGCCCGACTGGGTGGCCATCGAGCGCAGCGACGCCCCGCTGCTGCTCGCCCTGGCCATCACCGGCTTCGGCGGCCAACTCGCCATCACCGAAGCGTTCCGCCACGGCCAGGCGTCCGCCGTGGCCCCGTTCGAGTACAGCGCGCTGGCCTGGGGCCTGGGGCTGGACTGGCTGATCTGGCACACGCTGCCCGCCTCGCACACCTGGCTGGGCGCGGCCATCATCATCGGCAGCGGACTCTATCTGGTGCGGCGCGAGAAGCGCATCACCGAAGTGCACGCGAACGCCGAGCACCCATGAACAACGAGCCGCCGCCGGCCCAGCCCCCTCGGGGGGCAGCGGACCTCGCGAAGCGGGGGAGCGTGGGGGCA
>NZ_JAUCZG010000049.1 GCF_030373225.1 Hydrogenophaga sp.
ATACTCAGCTCAAAGCTGCGTGACTCAGGCGACAACTACCTTGACGCGCGCCGGGTCCCAGTACGGGGACTTTAATTTGATGAAGCGGCACAGGGTTTGCAACCCGTTTACTCCGCGTAGTCAAAGGACGTGCAAGAGCCGTATGCGCTGAAAGGCGCACGTACGGTTCCCTGGGGGGGCTATAGTAGAAATGCTATGGCCCTACCCTCCTGTTTCATCTGCGACTTCAAGTCCAACGCCGCTCCCGCTCCCCGACCCGATCACGTCTGGTCGGCCCGTCGGGGTTTTCTGCTGGCGGGCACGGCCGCTGCGGCCTCGGCCGTGCTGCCGGCCACCGCGCAGGTCGATGTGGGTCAGGCCTCGGCGCTGCGCAACCTCGTGCCGGCCGAGGAACTCGAAGGCGCGGCGAGCCAGCAGTACGCGCAGATGATGAGCGAGGCCAACGCCAAAAAAGTGCTGCTGCCGGCGGGTCATCCCGAGGTGCAGCGCCTGCGAAACATCGCGCGCCGCATCATTCCCCACTCGACGCAATGGAACAAACGCGCGAGCAACTGGCGGTGGGAAGTCAACCTCATCCGCAGCGATCAGGTGAATGCCTTCTGCATGCCCGGCGGCAAGATCGCCTTCTACACCGGCATTCTGGAAAAGTTGAACCTCAGCGACGACGAGACCGCCATGATCATGGGCCACGAAATGGCCCATGCGCTGCGCGAGCACGCACGGGCGCGCGTGGCCAAGAGCAGCGCCACCAGCATCGGTCTGTCGATCGCCGCGCAGCTGTTCGGCCTGGGCCAGCTCGGTGACGTGGCGGCCAACCTCGGCACGCAGTTGCTGACCCTGCGGTTCAGCCGCGAAGACGAGACCGAGGCCGATCTGGTGGGACTGGAACTGGCTGCGCGCTCCGCGTACCGGCCGCAAGCCAGCGTGAGCCTGTGGCAGAAGATGACGTCGGCGGGCGGTGGTGCGGGTCCGGGCTTTCTGTCCACACACCCCAGCGGCCCGAACCGCATCCGTGAACTCGAGGCCAACGTGCCCCGGGTTCAAGGCCTCTACGAACAGGCCCGCAGGGGTTGAAGCCGTTCAGTTGAGCAGGCGCTCCGGATTGGCGTCGAGCTTGGAGAGCGCGTCGCGGGTGGCGCGCACGGTGAGGGCCTCTTCCTCGCTGGGCACCAGCAGGCCGGCCTGCAGATAGGACGCCACGCGTGTCGCCTGAATCAGGAAACAGCGGCCGCCGTTGGTGACGAACAGGTAGAGCTGGCCGCGCTGGCTGCGCCAGGCCAGTTGCACACTGTTGAGCTTGCCGTTGTGGTCCAGACCGAACCATGAGCCGATCTGAAGCTCGACGGCCCAGGACCGCATGGCTTCGTTGGGCTGGCTGCCGCCCTGGTTGATCACCTCGATGTTGCTGGCGTCCACGCCGGTGATCATCTCGATGCTCTCGGTGTCCAGGTCGAGGTCTCCCAGACCATTGGCCGGCAGGTACTCTTCGAGGTTGGCCAGACGGTCGGAGAGGTTGTCCAGCTGCTCCTGGGAAATGGCCTCGGTGCGCGACATGAAGGCGTCGGCCAGGGTGTCGCTCACCGACTTGATGTGCTTGTCCTGCAGGCCGGTGGTGAAGCCCAGCAGCCCCATGCCCTGGCGCAGCCGCTGCAGCAACGCCGGCAGTTGCTGGATCACGCGGGCGCGGTCGTCACGGTTGGGCTTGGCGCTCGCCGCCCACAGCAGGTCGGAGGCCACCTGTTTGAGCGCGCTGGTTTCTTCATGGCGCAAACCGTATTTCACGCTGGCCACGGCCAGCACATCGACCCAGACCTTGAAGAGAAAGTCACGCACCTCGTCGCGCACCGGCACATCGTCGAGCAACTTGCGCAGCTCGATCGTGTACTGAACAGACAACGTTTCTTTCTGCTCGACCTGCTGCGCCACGCTCACAAACCGGCTCGCGCTGCCCTGTTCGCTCAGGTAGGTCGAGAGAAACTTCTGGAATTCGTCGAACACCAGCTGGAAGACGCGCCGGCCGGTCTCGGGATACTGTTCGATCACCTGCACCACGCGCTTGATCTCGGCCTCCAGCGCCGCCGAACTGACGTTGGACTCGAAACCCATCACGCACGAACCCATGCGATCGATCAGGCGGCGGGCCGGGTGCTGCAGCGCACTGAAGAATTCGGGCTCGGCCAGCGCCACACGCAGCACCGGGATCTGCAGCCGGGCAAACCACACCCTCACGCTCGGTGGAATGCGCTCTTCGGCCAGGATGCTCTGGAACATGAGGGCCACCACCTCGATGGTGGCCTTCTCGGTGGGCGTGCTGGCAGCCTGCTTCAGCTCGACCGTGCGCTGGCGCAGCGCGACCGCGGCCTTCTCCACATGGGAGGCATCCATGTACACCGCGCCCGGCCGGCTGCTGCCCGAGACGTAATAACCGGCCCCGGCGCTGTCGCCAGGCACCACCCTTTGCATGGCCTGCGCCAAGCCGGGAGAGGGTGGAAGGATCTGTGTGGCCTCGAAGTCACCGCCGACCTTGTCGATCAGCATGCGCCGCAATCACCCCACCACGCCCTGGGCGCGCATGCGGGCGCGTGCCAGCGGGGAAGCGCTGGTCATCATGCGGGTCTCGTCCTGCACGCCCATGCCGGACGAGCCGGTGGCGCCGGTGCGACCCGAGGGGTACGAACCGCCCGAGCCTCCGGAGCCGCCCGAACCGCCCGAGCCACCCGAGCCACCCGAGCCACTGAAGTCGCTTTGACTGCCGCCGGAATGTCCGCCCGGGCCCGACTCCGCGCCGGCAGAACCGCCAGCGGGCCGGAATCCTGCGCCGGCGGCTGGACGTCCAGAGCCACTGGGCGGAACACGCGCTCCCACCGGACTCGACTGGGGAGGCGCTGCGGGAGGACCTTCAGAGCGCGACCCGGGCGCGCGTTTGACCAGGGACTGGAGGTCGATCTCCTTCATCACGCCGCTGGCCACCAGAAACTCGTTGGCGGCCTTGTAGGCGTCGTGCAGCTTGGCGGACATGACCGGCGCCAGCGCATCCTGGATCAGGGCCCAGGCATCCCGCGTCATCTGGGCCTCCAGCCACTGGTCCACCAGAATGCGCGCGGTGACATCGGGCAGCAACACGTCGCCGCGCGACAGTTCCTGGCGCTTCTCCAGATGCTGCACGCGCAGGCGCAGTTCGTTGAGTTCGGTGGACGATTTTTCCAGCACCCGCATGGCCAGGCGCGACGCCATGATCTGGTCGTCGATCGCGCCCTCTGTCACCAGTTCGAGGGCACCCGACTGGCTCACCGGTTGGCCACTGCTCGATGTGCGAGGCAGCAAGGTTCGCTGCAGCGCCTTGCGGCTCTGGTTGAGCCAGGTGGTCTGCTGTTTCTGGAAGGCTGTCCAGGCATCGCGACGGGCCTGCATGTCGCGCGCCGAACCCGCCTGGTCAAGGATGGCGGTCAGGCGCGTGTCGCAGGCCTTGACCATTTCGGGAAGGGCACGACCCACGTGAACCACGAAGAGTTCACGTGCCTGTTTGGCCAGGGAGGAGACCTGCTGATCGGGGGTCGACACAATGTTTTCAGTATGACATGAAAGGTTTCAGCGACCCCGGCTGCAAGCCCCCGTGCGGGCTTGCCCGACGCGGTCTTCGCGCTTAAACCACAGCGCCGGCGTTCGGGTCATCGGGATCGCCTTCGTTCTTGCCCGAGGACTTGATCAGGTCTTCGCGCTTGATGCCCAGCCACATGGCAATGGCCGCGGCCACGAACACCGACGAGTAGATGCCGAACAGGATGCCGATGGTCAACGCGAGCGCGAAGTAGAAGAGCGTCGGTCCGCCAAACAGCAGCATGGACAACACCATGATCTGTGTCGAGCCGTGCGTGATGATCGTGCGGCTGATGGTCGAGGTGATCGCGTTGTCGATGATCTGCGGCGTGGTCTTCTTGCGGTGGCGCCGGAAACTCTCGCGAATGCGGTCGAAGATCACCACCGACTCGTTGACCGAATACCCCAGCACGGCCAGCACCGCCGCCAGCACCGCGAGCGAGAACTCCCACTGGAAGAAGGCAAAGAAGCCGAGGATGATGACCACGTCGTGCAGGTTGGCAATGATGGCCGAGACCGCGTACTTCCATTCGAAGCGCATGGCAAGGTAGATCATGATGCCCACGATCACCAGGCCCAGGGCCTTGAGACCGTCCTCCACCAGTTCCTGCCCGACCTGGGGCCCGACGAACTCGGTGCGGCGCAGCTCCACCTCGGGATTCTTTGCCTTGAGCGCGGCCAGCACCACTGCGCTCTGCTCGCCCGACGATTTGCCGGCCTGCACCGGCAGGCGCAGCAGCACATCGCGCGAGGTGCCGAAGTTCTGCACCGGCACTTCGGCATAGCCGAGCGACTCGATCACTTCGCGCACTTCGGTGAGGTTGGCCGGCTGCACATAGGCCACCTCCATGACCGTGCCACCGGTGAACTCGACCGAGAGGTTCAGGCCACGAACGACGAGAAAGAAAACGGCGGCAGCGAAGGTGAGGGCAGAGATCGCGTTGAGCACGACCGCGTGCTTCATGAACGGGATGTCCTTGCGGATGCGAAAGAATTCCATGTTGCGTGTCCTGCTTCAATCGGCCTTGACGGCGGGAATCTGGCCGTCGGGGCGCCACACGGTGCCGATGGAGACCGTCTTGAGCTTCTTCTTGCGGCCGTACCAGAAGTTCACCAGTCCGCGCGAGAAAAACACCGACGAGAACATGCTCGTCAGAATGCCGATGCAGTGCACCACCGCAAAGCCGCGCACCGGCCCGGAGCCGAAGATCAGCAAGGCCACGCCCGCGATCAGGGTGGTCACGTTGGAGTCGAGGATGGTGCCCCAGGCCTGGTCGTAGCCGGTGTTGATGGCCACTTGCGGCGCGGATCCCCGGCGCAGTTCCTCACGCACGCGCTCGTTGATGAGCACGTTGGAGTCGATGGCCATGCCCAGCGCCAGCGCCATGGCGGCAATGCCGGGCAGGGTGAGCGTGGCCTGCAGCATGGACAGCACGCTGACCAGCAGGACCAGGTTGAACGCCAGCGCCAGGCTGGAGAAGACGCCGAACATGGCGTAGTACGCGCACATGAACAGCACGATCACGGCAAAGCCCCAGACCACGCTGTTGAAGCCCTTGGCGATGTTCTCGGCACCCAGGCTCGGGCCGATGGTGCGCTCTTCGATGATCTCCATGGGCGCGGCCAGCGAACCCGCGCGCAGCAAGAGCGCTGTGTCGCTGGCCTCGACGGTGGTCATGGCGCCGGAGATCTGCACCCGGCCACCACCGATCTCACCGCGAATCACCGGGGCCGTGACCACTTCGCCACGACCCTTCTCGAACAGGATGATCGCCATGCGTTTGCCCACGTTCTCGCGGGTGACATCGCGGAAGATGCGCGCGCCCTTGGCGTCCAGCGTGAGGTGCACGGCCGCCTCCTGGGTCTGGCTGTCGAAGCCGGCCTGCGCATCGGTGAGGTTTTCACCCGTCAGCAGAACCTCGCGTTTGACGATGACGGGCTGACCGTTGCGCTCGGGGTAGCGCTCGGAACCAAACGGCACCGGGCCGGCGCCGCGCTCGGCCGACAGGCCGTCGGCAGACTCGTCCACCAGGCGCACCTCGAGCGTGGCGGTGCGGCCAAGGATGTCCTTGGCCTTGGCCGTGTCCTGCACGCCGGGCAGTTGCACGACGATGCGGTCGACACCCTGTTGCTGAATCACCGGCTCGGCCACGCCGAGTTCGTTGATGCGGTTGTGCAGGGTGGTGATGTTCTGTTTCAGGGCCTGGTCCTGCACCAGCCGCGCGGCCTCGGGCTTGAGCGTGGCCGTCAGCCGCACGCCGGCACCGTCGGGTGTCTCGCTCACCTGCAGGTCGGGAAACTGGTCCTGGAAGAGGCCCAGCGCAGCCTGGGCGGTCTGGGCGTCGGCCACCCGGATCTCGATCGTCTGGCCATTGCGGCTGATGCCGCTGTGGCGGACGTTTTTCTCGCGCATCAGGGTGCGCACGTCGCTGGCGAGCACATCGGCACGGCGTTGCAGCGCCGCGGGCATGTCCACCTGCAGCATGAAGTGCACCCCGCCGCGCAGATCGAGGCCGAGGTACATCGGAGAAGCACCCAGGCTGGCGAGCCAGCCCGGCGTGCGGGGCAGCAGATTGAGCGCCACGACATGCGACACATCGGCCGGATCGGGGTTGAACGCCCGCTCCAGGGCGTCCCTGGCCTTGATCTGGTCGTCGGTGCTGTTGAACCGCGCCTTGACCGAGTTGGCATCCAGCTGGATCAGCGAGGTCTCGATGTTCTGCGCGGCCAGCGCCTGTTCCACCCGGGTCACCGTGCCGGTGTCGATCCGCACCGTGGAACGCGCCGCCGAGACCTGCACCGCTGGCGATTCGCCAAACAGGTTGGGCAGCGCATAGAGCGCACCGATCAAGAGGGCGACCAGGATGATCGCGTACTTCCACAGGGGGTATCGGTTCATGTTGCAGCCGGGCCGGGAGGCCGCTCGTCGGTCAGGGTTGGGTGAACGGGTCTTGAATCAGGGCAAAGCGGGTGGTCAGACCACCCCGGCGGCGCCGATTCAGACGTTTTTCAGCGTGCCTTTGGGCAGCACCTGAACCACGGCAGTGCGCTGCATCTGGACTTCCATGCCATCGGCAAGTTCCACACCCACATAGATTTCACCGATCTTGGACACCTTGCCGAGAAAGCCGCCGGCGGTCACCACCTCGTCGCCTTTGGCCAGGGCTTCCACCATGGCCTTGTGCTCTTTCTGGCGTTTGAGCTGGGGCCGGATCATCACGAAATAGAGCACCACGAACATCAGGACCAGCGGCAGCAGGCCCAGGATGGTGGATTGGGTGTCGCCACCGGCGGCGGCTTGGGCGTAAGCGGAGGAAATGAACACAGGCGGTCTCCAACAGGTTCAGGATCATGAAAAGGCCGAGCGCCCGGCCCCCATGCAGGTGGAGCCGGGCGCAGGAACACAACCGGCGATTGTATGCCGGGGGGTACCGGGGAACGGTGCTGCCGGAACCCGGCGCTCAGGCCGCCTTCGCCTCGGCGGTCTGGCCGGCGGGCTGGCGCCATTGCGTGAGCAGGCCATCACGGCGCAGGCGGGCGGCCGCGAGGTTGCGCTCCTTCACATGGCCAAAGCCCTTGATGTGTTCCGGCAGGCGGGCGATCTCCACCGCCAGTTCGAGGTTGGTGGCGGCGAGCCGGGGCAGCAAGGCCTCGATGTCGGCGCGGTATTCACCGATCAGTGCGCGCTCGGTGCGCCGTTCCTCGGTGCGGCCGAAGATGTCCAGCGCGGTGCCACGAAGCCCTTTGAAGCGTGCCAGCCACCTGAACGCCGTGAACATGAACGGCCCGAACGGCTGCTTGACCAGCTCGCCGCGTTCGTTTTTCTTCGCGATCAGCGGAGGCGCGAGGTGCACCTTGAGCTTGAAGTCGCCTTCGAACTGGCTCGCCAGGCGGGCATGGAACGCCGGGTCGCTGTGAAGACGGGCCACCTCGTACTCGTCCTTGTAGGCCATGAGCTTGAACAGGTTGCGGGCCACCGCTTCGCTCAGCGTGGCCTTGCCCAGCGGAGCCTCGGCCGCGCGCACACGGGCGACAAACTGCTGGTAGTCGGCGGCATAGGCGGCGTTCTGGTAGCCGGTGAGGAACTCCACCCGGCGGGCAACCAGGGCATCGAGCGAATCGCGCTTCTTGAACTGGATCACCTGTTCGCCGCTGCCACTTTGTTGCCACAGCGCGGCCACGGCCTGCGGGTTGTGCGCCGCGCGCCGACCCCATTCGAACGCGGCCTTGTTCTTGTCCACCTGCACGGCGTTGAGTTCCATCGCACGCAACAGCGCGTCCAGGCCCAGCGGCAGCCAGCCTTTTTGCCACGCGTAGCCCAGCATCATGGGATTGGTGTACAGGCTGTCGCCCATCAGCCGG
Source organism: Hydrogenophaga sp. (assembly GCF_030373225.1). Taxonomy (GTDB): domain Bacteria; phylum Pseudomonadota; class Gammaproteobacteria; order Burkholderiales; family Burkholderiaceae_C; genus Hydrogenophaga. The sequence continues at coordinate 7,960 of NZ_JAUCZG010000049.1, forward strand.
GTGGCGGCGGTCTCGGCGTCGAAGGCACCGACAGCGTCGGCCCCCAGGTTGTTCACCAGCGCATCGACGCAGGCCTGGGCCGGGTTCTGCCAGTCGGGATTGCGGACGAAGGCCGCCGTGGGTGTTGCACTCACGTTCAGCGCCACATGGGTGCGCCCGGCCCGCAGGCGTTGCCAGGTCTCCTTGTTGGCGCTCACGATCGGGTCGCATCCCAGGATCAGGTCGGCCGACGCGGCCGACACGCGGGTGGTGCGGATGTCGTCCTGACGGGCGCCGATCAGCACGTGGCTCCATGTGGCGCCACCCTTTTGTGCCAGGCCAGCCGCGTCCTGCGTGACGATGCCCTTGCCTTCGAGGTGTGCGGCCACACCGAGCAACTGGCCGATGGTGATGACACCCGTGCCGCCGACGCCGGCGACGATCACGCCCCAGGCCTCGGCGCCCAGCACCGGCAGCACCGGGGCGGGCAAGGGGCCGCCGCTCCACTCGGCGGAACTGCCCTTTTTGTCCTTCTTGCGCAGCTGGCCGCCTTCAACCGTGATGAAGCTCGGGCAGAAGCCCTTGGTGCACGAATAGTCCTTGTTGCAGGAGCTCTGGTTGATGGTGCGCTTGCGACCGAATTCGGTCTCCAGCGGTTCAACCGACAGGCAGTTGGACTGCACGCCGCAATCGCCACAACCCTCGCACACCAGCTCGTTGATCACCACGCGCCTGGCCGGGTCCGCCAGCGTGCCGCGCTTGCGGCGGCGGCGCTTTTCGGTGGCGCAGGTCTGGTCGTAAATGATGACGGTGGTGCCCTGGATCTCGCGGAACTCGCGCTGCACCGCATCGAGCAGGTCGCGGTGCTGGATGGCGATGCCCGACGGCAGGCCGCTCACGCCGGCGTACTTCTCGGGCTCGTCGGTCACGATGGTGATCCGGGCAGCCCCTTCGGCGCGCATGCTCTGCGCGATCTGCACCACGCTGTGGCCCTCGGGCCGCTCACCGACCTGCTGTCCGCCGGTCATGGCCACCGCGTCGTTGTAGAGGATCTTGTAGGTGATGTTCACACCGGCAGCGATGCTCTGGCGCACCGCCAGCAGGCCGCTGTGGAAATAGGTACCGTCGCCCAGGTTGGCAAACATGTGCTGGTCTTTGCTGAACGGCTGCTGGCCGACCCAGGGCACCCCTTCGCCGCCCATCTGGGTGAAGCCCACGGTGGCGCGGTCCATCCAGATGCTCATGAAGTGGCAGCCGATACCGGCCATCGCGCGCGAGCCCTCGGGCACCTTGGTGCTGGTGTTGTGCGGGCAACCCGAGCAGAACCACGGTTGGCGCTCGGCGCCGGACACGCCCTGCGTGAGCAGGGTCTGCATCGACTGCTCCTGGGCGGTCAGGATCGCGAGTTGCGCGTCGATGCGAGCCATCACGTCTTCAGGCACCTGCCCCATCTTCTTCAGCCGCCTGGCGATGGCGCGCGCGATGATGCTGGGCGACAGGTCGGCATTGGCGCGCAGCAGGGTGCGCGCGCTCGGGTTCGGCACGGACCACTCGCCACCGCTGAAATCCCCTTCGGCCTCCTCGAACTTGCCCAGCACGTTCGGGCGCACGTCGGGGCGCCAGTTGTAGAGCTCTTCCTTCAGCTGGTATTCGATGACCTGGCGCTTTTCTTCCACCACCAGGATTTCGCGCAGGCCGGTGGCGAATTCGCGCGTGGTCTGCGCCTCCAGCGGCCAGACCACCGCCACCTTGTGCAGGCGCAGGCCGATGCGCCGGCAGGTGTCGTCGTCCAGCCCCAGGTCCAGCAGGGCCTGGCGCGTGTCGTTGTAGGCCTTGCCGCTGGCGATCAGGCCGAAACGGTCGTTCGGCCCGGCGATCACGTTGTGGTTGAGCTTGTTGGCGCGGATGTAAGCCAGTGCGGCGTACCACTTGAAATCGAACAGGCGCGCTTCCTGGTCCAGCGCGTGGTCGGGCCAGCGGATGTGCACGCCGCCGGGCGGCATGTCGAACTCGGGCACCACGATGTTCACGCGGTCCGGGTCGATGGTGGCGGTGGCGCTCGATTCGACGATTTCCTGGATCGTCTTCATGCCGGCCCAGACGCCGCTGAAACGGCTCATGGCGATGGCGTGCAGCCCGAGGTCGAGGATGTCCTGCACCGAGGTCGGGAAGAACACCGGCAGGCCGCAGGCCTTGAAGATGTGGTCGCTCTGGTGTGCCGCGGTCGAGCTTTTGGCCACGTGGTCGTCACCCGCCACCGCGATCACGCCGCCCCAGGGCGTGGTACCGGCCATGTTGGCGTGCTTGAAGACGTCGGAGCAGCGGTCCACACCCGGGCCCTTGCCGTACCAGATGCCGAAGACGCCGTCGAACCGGTTGCTGCCGGGCGGCGCGAAGCCCAGTTGCTGCGTGCCCCAGAGCGCAGTGGCAGCCAGTTCTTCGTTCACGCCCGGCTGGAACACGATGTTCTGCGCCTTGAGGTAAGGCGCGGCCTTCTGCAAGGCCTGGTCGTAGCCGCCCAGCGGGGAGCCGCGGTAACCGCTGATGAAGCCGGCGGTGTTCTTGCCCACCAGCGCATCGCGCTGTCGCTGCAGCATCGGCAGCTTGACCAGCGCCTGCACGCCGCTCATGAAGGCACGGCCCTGGTCGAGCGCGTATTTGTCGTCCAGCGTCACGGTTTCCAGGGCGCGGCGAATGTGGTCGGGCAGGGGGGCGTTCATCGTTTGTCTCCGTGATGGGCAGGGTCGCCTCGTGGGCGCTTCGTGGGCCGCAGCGGCGCGCCTCATGGGCTGGCCACTCCAGTGTGGCGCACAGTGTATGCCCCGTCGCGCGACAGGTGTTTGCGTTTCATGCCCGATTTATTGATGATCGAGCAATCTTCTTTCTTTTGGCGACCCCATATGGAAACACTCGACAAGTTCGACATCACGATCCTGCAAGAACTGCAAAGCGATGGCCGCCTCACCAATGCCGAACTGGCCCAGCGCGTGGGGCTGTCGGCCGCCCCCTGCTGGCGCCGCGTGCGCGCGCTGGAAGAGGCCGGTTTCATCCGCGGCTACCGCGCCGAGATCGACCGCGAAAAGATCGGCCTGGGTGTGCTGGCCTTCGTGCGCCTGGACGCCGACCGCAACAGCGGCGATGTCACCCGCAAACTGGAGAACGCGATCCGCGAAATCCCGGAGGTCGTTTCCTGCCACTACATCAGCGGCTCCGGCACCTTCGAGTTGCAGGTGGTCAGCCGCGATCTCAACCACTTCAGCCGGTTCGCACGCGAGGTGCTGCTCAACCTGCCCAACGTGAAGGACCTGCACACCAGTTTTTCGCTCGGGGAAGTCAAGTCGGGAAGTGCACTTCCGTTGTCTCACCTGCTGGCAAAAAGTACGAGCACGGCAGGAAGCGGCAAAACTTGAAGTTTTTCGGGTCCATTCGTCCAAAATTTTCGACCGTTGGGTCACAAAGTCGTCGTAAGTCCTTGAGATATGTGAATTTTTTCCCACTGGACGCTTGCCAGCGCTTGTGCCATTTCGTAACATCAGGCTACTTAACCCCGTGGAGTAGGTACCTGAAAGTGCTCAGCCCACACCTCCCACTTCCACTTGAAGGAAACGTCGTGAAAAAAGCCCTGCTTCTCAAATCCACCCTGGCCCTGGCGCTGGCCACCCCGCTGCTGGCTTCCGCGGAATCGCAACTGGTCAACACCGGCCCCGCCGTGGCCCGCCTGGACTTCCGCGTCATCATCCCTCGCGTGCTGTTCCTGGGTGTGGGCACGGGTGCCACCGCGGTGCCAGAGGCCACCAACACGACCGTGGATCTGGTGACCTTCGACTACACCACCAACCCCGGCGCCGTGGGCTCGGGCGCAGTCGCCGGCAGCATCACCGGCGCCGTGGTGCCGGTCCGCGTGATGGGCAACAACGGTCAGATCGTTCTCACGGCGGCCACCACCGGCGGCTTGTCCAACGGCGACGGTGACACCATTCCATGGACCGAGATCACCGCCACCACCAGCGCCGCCACCCTGCCCAGCCCGGTGATTCCCGCGACCGGCACCGGCGCAGGCAGCAACGTGACGCTGTCCTCCGGCACCAAGATCACCGACCGCTCGGCCGACTGGACCTTCAGTTTCGCCAACTCGACCGTGGTGCCGGCCGGCATCTACGGTGCCACCGTGGCCAACAACGGCCGGGTGACCTACACCGCCACCATGCCCTGAAACCGTTCCAGCATCGACATGACGGAGGGTTTGCACAGCGCAACCCTCCGTTGCCGTTTCCGGCAGCCGCCCTGCCGCCGTGCACAGAGCGCGGAGCGGAACTCCCTTCGACAGCCACCGACCCAACGACACCATGAAGCGCACGACCCGCAGCACCACCGCCCGCCTGGCGGCCAGCGCCTGTCTGGCGCTGCTGTGCGTGGTGGAGATCGGCAGCGCCCACGCCTGGTCGCTGGGCGTCACCGGGGGCGACCGCCGGCTGTTCCTGCACGTGGGCAACGGCACGGTCAGTGGCACCAGCGGGAGGCTCAATGGCCCTTCTCCCACCACCAACCCCACCCGCAACCGTGTGGAAGTGACGGTGCCCCAGGCCCTGCTGGGCAGTGGCACGGTGCTGGCCATGACCAGCAACAGCACGCAGAACATCAGCCTGTACGGTGACGGAAACAACACCTGCCCCACGCCAGCCAGCCAGGTCATGGTGGGCGCCGGCTTCCGGCGCAATGGCGGGGGCAGCGCCAATGCCACGCTGAGCGTGGCCTCCCCGGCCAACCTGACCAATTCCAGCGGCGACACCATCCCGTTCACCGAAATCAGCTGGACCGTCTCTGCGCCAGGCAGCGGTGTGCCCAACGTGATCCCGGCCGGCACCTTCAACGGCGGCACCCAGACCCTGACCACGTTTGCGGCCAACACCTACATCGAGAACTGCCACACCTTTCGCTACGCCAACAGCGCGGTTCGGGCGGCCGGCACCTACAACGGCACGGTGACCTACACCCTGACCGCGCCATGACCTTCTTCCGCCGGCTGCTCCTGGCTGCACTGGGCGCGCTGATCGCCGGCGCCGCGCTGGCCAATCCGCACCGCCTGGACGATTCCCTGAGCCACACCCTGCCCCCCAACGTGCGGATGGAGTGGCTGCCGGCGACGCGGGGCCAGTCCGGCGCGGGCGCCATGGAGGCCTGGGTGCGCGTCAACATCCGCATCGATACCCGCAACTGGGTCGGCCGCAGCGGGCGCATCTACATGGTGCTGCCGCGCGACGAGGCCTCCAGCATCGAGGCCGTCTGGACCACCCAGGGCCGGCTGCTGGCCGGGCGCCTCGTGTCGGGCGAACGCACCCTGGTCCATGCCGGTCCGATCCCTGGCGCCATGCTGGAAGACCAGATGCAGGTGCGGCTGCGCTCGAACGCCGACTGGTCCTCCAACAGCCGGCGCCTGAACTTCCACTTCGAACTCGACGTCGACTGAATACGCCATGAGGACCGTGCTTCCAGGATCATTGCTTCGCAGTTTGAATACCCTGCTGGGTTCGGCGTTGGCCTGCGTGCTGCTGTCGGCGCCGCTGACCGGGCATGCCCAGGGTTTTGCTGCCTACATCACCCCGCCGCGCTTTGAGGTCAAGGCCGTGCCCGGTCAGCCGCTGCGCCAGGTGCTTGAAATCCAGCACGCGGGACAGGAAAAGGGCAATTACCGCGTCTACACCAGCGACTGGACCCTCAACGCCGACAACTCGGTGACCTTCAGCGACGCCTTGTTTCCCGACAGCTGCCGGCCCTGGGTGGCGATCGAGCGGCGCGAACTCGTGATCGAGCCGGGTGCCCGTTACCGCTTCCGCTTCGAGATCACCCCCCCACCCGGCACGCCGGCGCGCGAATGCCGGTTTGCCATCATGGTGGAAGGCCTGGAGCCCGCCCTGGTGCAGGGCAGCCTGAATTTCCCGGTCGGGGGACGCATCGGGGTGATCGTCTACGCCGCCATCGGCGACGCCGCGCCACAACTGGAGATCGCCGGCACCCGGGTGATGGCGCAGGGTGGCCAGTCGACCGCCGTGGTCGATGTGCGCAACCGGGGCAACGCACACGGTCGGCTGGAAGGCTTTGTCAATGGCATCGACGCCAGCGGCGCCCGGTTCGAACTGGCGCCGGCTGACCTGCCGATCCTGCCGGGCGAGACGCGTGCCGTGACGCTCAGCCCGGTGGTCGAAGATGGTAAACCCGCGCCTGTGGTGCGTTTCCCGCTGGTGGTCACCGGCAAGCTTGAATGGGGCAGGAACAGCGTGCCGCTGGACACGCGCTTCGCTCCATGAGCCGGGGCGCGACACGTCCGGTCCGTTGCGTGCTCGTCATGGTGGGGGCCTTTGTTCCCTGGCTGGCGGCCTGGGCGCAGGCAGCGCCCCCCATCCCGGCGGCAGCCCCGGCTGCGCCGGCCTACGTGGACCGGGTGATCGAGAACCTGCCGCCCGAAGCGCCCGCCACCGACGGCGGCTATGAATACAACCGCGAAGGCTGGCCACGTTTCCTGCGGCTGGAGACCCGACTGGGCACACAGCCGTTCGATCAGGCGCGAAGCACGCGCATCGGCTACGGCATCTACGGCCTGCTGGAAACACCCAACCACGGCACGCTGTCGGTCGACGGCACCTACGCACCGCGCGACAGCAGCGGCACGCTCACCCTGCGCCAGCGGGCGATGCCGCTGGAGGGTGGCTGGCTCACCAGCAACGAGCTCGGCGTGATCAACACGCCGGGGCCCGAGATCACGCGCCTGCCGGCGCGGATCTACCTGCCTTCGGCCATCCTTCAGGGCCTGAGCACCGAGTGGGAAAACCCGCAACAAGGTCTTCAGTTGCAGGCCGCCACCGGCGAGCCCGGGCAGCTGGACTTCCTGCCCGCCAGCGGATTCCGTCAACTGCCGGGCCGGCGCACCACACTGGGCGGCCAGTGGCGGATCAACGCATCCGGCGCCGAACCGCTCTCCAGGCAAGGCTGGACGGCGGCGCTGAAACACGAAGACGCACGCGGCGTTGCCGAGCTGGACAACCTGCAACCGGGCGGCAGCCGCGTCGACGCCAACTCCACCCTGCTGGCCTTGCGCCACGAAGGCGCGGAGCACCGCATCCAGGGTCAGCTCATCAGCACCCAGGCCAGCAACCTCGATGGCACCCGGCACGGGTTCTGGATCGACAGCGAATGGGAAGACGGACCACGGCGGCACGGCGTGGGCGCCTACCGCCTGGAAGCCGACCTGACCTGGGCCAACCTGCCGCTGGCCAGCGACATCCTGGGAGCCTATGTGCGCTCGAACTGGCGCACGCGCCAGTGGTCGGCCGAGGGCTCGGTCGACTGGCTCGATTCGATCAGCGGACGCAGCAGCAACGGTTTCTTCGCCACGGGTTCGGCGCGCTGGCGCATCAACCGCGACCACACCCTGGGCGCCGGGGGAGCGCTGCGGCGTTTCAACGGCAACGCATGGAGCAGCTTTGCCGACTGGCGCTTCCAGAACGCATGGGGAACCAGCGGGCTGCGGGTGGAGCTCACCGACGGGGACAGCCAGGCCGCCTCCCGTGCCCTGGTCTGGGACCAGGAATGGTTGGTGCCGCAGGGATGGTCGCTCTCCACCAGCCTGGGCACCACCCGCTACGGCGCCAGCGCGAACCTGCCGGCTGAAACCGCCTGGAATGCCGCAGCGAGCGTGGCCGCTCCTCTGACCAGCCGCGCGAGCCTGCGCGGCAACCTCAACACCGAGCGCAGCAACGCCGGGCCTGCCCGCCACAGCCTGAACGTGGGTGCCAACTGGCGCATCGATGCACGCTGGAGCCTGGAGGGCAACTACAACCGGTCCACCGGCCGCAGCCGGACCAATGCATCGCTGGACCCGCTGGCGCCGGTGGGCCTGGTGCTTGCGGACAACGACCGCTCGTTCTACGCGGTGCTCCGTTACGAGTTCGAGGCGGGCAGCCGCGACGTTCCTCTGGGCGGCAAGGGCACCGAGGGGGGCGGCCGCATCGAGGGCACGGTGTACTTCGACGCCAACCGCAGCGGCACCCAGGAGGCCAGCGAAACCGGCGTTCCCAACGTCACGGTGTTCCTGGACAACCGCTACGCCGTGCGCACCGACAGCCAGGGCCGGTTCGAATTCCCCTTCGTGGCCAGCGGAGCACGCACCGTGAGCGTGCGCGGCGACACCCTGCCCCTGCCGTGGAACGTGGTCGACCAGGGTCAGGCCCGGGTGGATGTGCGCCTGCGCGAGAGCGTGACGCTGACAATTCCGGTCCAACGCAACGAATGACGCGCGGGGGCGGCGCGCCCCTCAAGTTCGCGCACAGCGGGCCGATAGTGGGACATGTCCCGAACATTGCGCCCCTTTCTCGCCTGCCTCGGCTTCAGCACCCTGCTGCTGGCCCCGGCGCCGGGCATGAGCGAGGCGCTGCTGGTCACCCAGGGCAGGGCGGGCGCGTCGCTCGACTTCCGCATCATCATTCCACCGGTCATGCGCGTGCTGGAAAACAGCCACCCCACCCGGATGGACGCGGTGGCCGGTGGCGACTGGAGCGCGGAACAGCGCGTGGTGGTGCTCTCCAACATGAAACGCGGTTTCTGCGTGACCCTGCGCATGACTTCCCCCGACGTGGAAGCGTGGCGCCTGCAGACCGAGCAGTCGGGTGGCATCACGCTGAGCCCGGTGAGTGATGGCTATCGCGTTTGCACCCCACGCGCCGGGCGCTACACCTTGCTTCTGCAACATGACTTCGAGGCCACCAGAAACGCCACCGAATCGCTGCGCTGGCCGGTGCAAACCGACCTGACCGCACTCTGAACAGTGCCCCCACGCTCCCCCCTCACTGCTTCGGCACCAGCACCCACATCTGCAGCGGCTGCTTGAGCGCTGCTGCCGTGAGGTAGGCCTCGTCGCTCCAGCCCCCCCAACCCGTGAACAGGTCGGCGCGCACGGCGCCCACGATCGCGCCTCCCGTGTCCTGCGCCATCACCAGCTTCTGCACGTTCAGGGTGGGGCCCTTCGATGCCAGCCACACCGGTGTGCCGTAGGGAATGCTCTGCGGGTCGACCGCGATCGAGCGCCCGGGCGTCAGCGGCACACCCTGCGCACCGCGCGGACCAAAGCGGGCGTCGAATTCGGACAGGGCTTCCTCGCGAAAGAACACGGTGCGCGGATTGCTCCACAGCATCTCGTTGAGACGCTGCGGGTTTTGCGCCGCCCAGGCCTTGATGGACGCCCACGAGGCCTCGCGGATCGCACCCTGGTCGAGCAGCCAGCGACCCACGCTCAGGTAGGGCTGGCCGTTGTGGGCGGCGAAGGCCACACGCACCTGGCGCGTGCGGCCGTCGGGCTCCAGCAGGTTCAGCCGCCCGGAGCCCTGGATCTGCAGGATCAACGCGTCGATCGGATCGGCCAGCCAGGCCACTTCGCGGCCGCGCAACGCGGCCTGCGCAGCAGGCAGGGTGTCGATCTCCTGGCGGCTGTACCAGGGCTGACCGCTCACGAAACCCGCGGGCGGTGAATACAAGGGGGTTCGATGCGTGGCGGTGGGCACGCGGCTGGCCGACATGATCGGCTCGTAATAGCCGGTGAGCAGTCCCTCGGGCAGGCTGCCATCGGTCTCGGTGACACGGTAGGGCGCAAAGCGCTTCATCACCCAGGCCAGCTGCTCGGCGGCCGTGCCGATGGCGAGCTGGCGCAACTCGGCGCATGGGCCGGCCTGGCCCGGGGCCGGCCGCTCGCAGCCGCGCACCCAGGCGTTCCAGGCCTCGTGCAGGCTGTCCTGTCCCCAGCCCGGCAAGTCGTCCCACGACACCGGCGTCCAGCGGCTCTTGCCACGCTGCAGGTCGGCGCGCCCGGGCGCATCGGGTGGCGCAGGCAAGGAGGCACCAGGCCCCGGCGCAGCATCGGGCAATCGCACCGGCCCCACCGCGCAGGACGCCAGGCTTCCTACAATGGCAGCGCCCGCCAGCCCCGTCATCCACACCCTCGAACCCCGACGAATCCGATCCATGACCTTGTTGTTGCTTGAAGCGCTCGGCGCGCTCGTGTTGCTGGTGTTCATCGTTTGGTGGACCATGTTCTCAGGGCGCAAGGGGGGCGAGTTGCCCGAGGAGGTGGAACGCCAGAAACGGGAGCCGCGTCCGGACAAGGCACCGTCCGACGACCGCTGAGGCGCCCGGACCGTCAAGGCCGAAGGGCATTGGCCAGTTCCACCGCCGACTTCACGCCCATCTTGTCGAACACCCGCGAGCGGTGCACTTCGACCGTGCGCACGCTGATGTTGAGCTGGTCGGCCACCAGCTTGTTGGGCAGGCCGGCGACCACCAGGTCCATCACGGCGCGCTCACGATCGGTCAGGCTGCCCAGGCGCTGCTGCAACTCGCTCTGCACGCGGCGCCGGGCCAGCACCTGGGCCGATTGCTCCAGCGCCCGCTCCACCCGGTCCACGAGTGCGTTGTCGGAGAACGGCTTCTCGCAGAAATCGAAGGCGCCGCGCTTGACCGCATCGACCGCAGTGGCCACGTCGGCGTGCCCGGACAGAAAGATGACCGGCAGGCTCGCCTGCCAGGGCAGGGCCTGCAACAACTCGAACGCCGCCAGTCCGCTCATGCCGGGCATGCGCACGTCCAGCAGCACGCAGCAAGGCGCGTTGGGCTCGTGGTGCCAGACGCTGGCGTCGGCCACGAACGATTCGGCGCTGTCGTAACCGTCACTGACCAGCCGGCGCGTGCGCAACAGCCAGGCCAGCGCCTCGCGCACACCCGCATCGTCATCGACGAGGTAGATCTTGGCGTCCAGGTGCGGGGTCATGGGCCGATGATAAAGGGCACCCCCCGCCGCGCTGACGCGCGTCCCCCCTCAAGGGGGGCGCACCCTGGGACCGGCAGAGCCGGATCCTCGGGTCAAGGAGCACCCCCCGCCGCGCTGACGCGCGTCCCCCCTCAAGGGGGGCGCACCCTGGGACCGGCAGAGCCGGATCCTCGGGTCAAGGAGCACCCCCCGCCGCGCTGACGCGCGTCCCCCCTCAAGGGGGGCGCACCCTGGGACCGGCAAAGCCGGATCCTCGGGTCAAGGAGCACCCCCCGCCGCGCTGGCGCGCGTCCCCCCTCAAGGGGGGCGCACCCTGGGACCGGCAAAGCCGGATCCTCGGGTGCCCTGGTGGAGATGCCCGCTCGCCGGGATGGGGTTGGGCAGCGGACCGGGCCCATCACCTCCCCAGGCGGTAAGGCTCGTCGAAGGCGACGAAGTCGTGTTCGGCCAGGGCATCGTCGATCCAGGCCTTGACACCCGGCAGCGCGCACACACGTTCTACGTAGGACAACAGATCGGCTGGCAGCGGCAGGCCGTAGGTCTTGATGCGCATGCACACGGGCGCGAAGTAGGCGTCGGCGATGCTGAAGTCGCCGAACAGCAGGGCGCCATCGGGCTGCGCCGCGAGCAGCTCCCCCCACAGACCGCCCAGCCGGGCGATGTCGGCACGCACGGCGGCCTGGTCGCGCCAGACCAGTCGCCCCACCTCCGGCAGGGAGGCCTCGATGTTCATGGGACAGTGGTTGCGCAGTGCCGTGAAGCCGCTGTGCATTTCAGCGCAGACGCTGCGGGCCCGCGCCCGGGCCTTCAGGTCTCGCGGCCACAAGGCCGACGCCGGGTATCGCTCGGCCAGGTATTCGGCAATCGCCAGCGTGTCCCAGACGGCAAATCCGTCGTCCACCAGCGCCGGCACCTTGCCCAGCGGGTTGACGGTGCGAAGCGTCTTCTTGAAGGCCGAATCGGCTTCGAACGAGTCGAAGCGGACCATGACCTCTTCGAAAGGAATGCCGGCCTGTTTCATGAGCACCCAGGGGCGCATGGACCAGGACGAATAGTTCTTGTTGCCGACGTAGAGCTGCAGCGCCATGGAGCCTCCTGAAAGAGGCCGATGGTACGGACTTTCCCGGAGACCATTGATGCCGAAAAGGCACCCGATTGATCGCGGGCGGTGGCCGGTCAGGCGTACTTTTCGAGGATCCGGGTAGAGCGCTCGATCTCTCGAAAGGTGTGCACCTCCGAGTCGGAGGTGGAGACGGCTTCCATCACCGTGCTGGCCATCATTCGGTAAAAGGCCTTGTCCATGGCCTTGCGCGCGGCCGACATCTGCTGGGCCACGTCTTCGCAGGACCGTCCGTCTTCCACCATTTCAATCAGGCCGCGCACCTGTCCTTCGATGCGCTTGAGTCGGTTGATCACCTCACGCTGTTGTTCGGTGCGGTACACCGGACGCAGTGTGCCGGTGCGGCGGATGGGAAGTTTCACGCTGGAGACAGTCATCGGGGTTCCTCGGGTTGGAGTTGTACTGTGTACGGTTTACTTTAGATCCCGACGACCCAAATGAAAATGATGCTTTGGTGCTATTTTTTGCGTGAAACCCGCTGGACGTGACCCCTCACACGCGCGGCTCTTCGACCTTGGTTCCGCCCCGGCGGAACGCCAGCAGCTTGCTGCGGCCGCCGCGCTGGCCCAGATAAGCGGGCGCCACGGTGTGAATGCTGGCTGGCTCGATGCCCAGAGCCGACAGTCCGGGCCATTGCCGGGTCGCGACGTTGTCGACCGACATGGCGGCGAGATTGTCCCGGCTCATCAACGGCTCGCCGGGCATGAGCTCCATCACCCGCGCCTGCACCCGGGCGAGCAAGCCGGGCAGCGGCAGCACCGGGCGCTGCCGGCTGCCGTGGCGCCCCGCCAGACGCACCAGGTCGGCCAGTGTCAGCACGTCGGGCCCGGCGCACTCGAATGTCTGGCCCACCGTGCTGCGGGAAAAACCTTGATCGAGCAGACAGGCCGCCACCGCACTGGCCACATCTTCCACCCACACCGGCTGGAAGCGGGCCCCCGCACTGGCCAGCGGGACCACGGGAAAGACCGACTGAAGCCCGGCGAACACATTGAGAAAACGATCGCCGGCGCCGAAGATCACGCTGGGGCGCAGCACGGTCAGGTCCAGACCGGCCGCACGCAACACGTCTTCACCACGCGCCTTGCTGCGCTGGTAACGCGAGGGTCCGTCCAGGCTGACGCCGAGTGCGCTGACATGCACCAGTCGGCGCACGCCGGTGGCCAGGCAGGCTTGCGACAGGGACAGGGGCAATTCCACATGCACGCGCTCGAACGCCTCTTCGGTGCCGTGCAGGATGGCAATCAGGTTGACCACCGCATCGTGCCCCGCCACCAGCTCCATCAACTGGGCGGGGTCGTGCACATTGGCTTCAAGCACGGTCACGCGCGGCAGGTGCTGCACGGCTGCCGCGTTGATGGCGCGGCGCGTGGGAACGGTGATGCGCCAGCCTTGGCGATGCAGTTTTTCACAGACGTGGCGGCCGACAAAGCCGGTGCCCCCGAGGACGAGGATGTTTTTCATGGGTTTGCGCAGGCCGAAGCTTTCAGGGGAGATCACGATCGATGGGGGTTTCACCGCCCGGTCGGGGGCCGACGCTGCCCAGGCGCGCGCGCAGGGACTGGGGCTGGCCCGACAGGAGGGCGGCGTAGCTGGCGGTGTTGGCCAGCACCCGCTTGACGTAGTCGCGGGTTTCCTCAAACGGAATGTTCTCGACCCAGATCTCGCCCGGGAGCACCGGGCCGTTGCGCCAGCTGCGTGGGCGGCCAGGGCCGGCGTTGTAGGCGGCTGCGGCCATGGGCAGCGAGCTGTCGAAGTCGTCAAGCGCCAGCTTGAGGTAGGCGGTGCCGATGAGGATGTTGGTGTCGCGCTCGGTGATCTGGGCGGGCCTGAAATCGGTCAGGCCGATCTTGCGGGCGGTCCACCGAGCAGTGGCCGGCATCACCTGCATGAGGCCGGACGCACCGACACCCGAACGCGCGTCGGTGACAAAGCGGCTTTCCTGACGGATCAGGCCATACACATAGGCCGGGTCGAGGCCGATCTCCCGCGAGCGGCTCACCACCGCCGTGCGGTGCGGCGTGGGAAAACGCTGGGCGTGGTCCTGGGCGATCGGCGTGCGCAGGCTGGTGTTGATGCAACGGTCCCACAGTTCGGCTTCGCAGGCCAGGGCGGCAGCAGCGAGCAATTCGCGCTCGGCCATGCCGCCGGCGTCGTGCAGGTTGACGGTGTAGTTCCACTCGCGCACGCCTTCGCTGCGCAGCCCCAGGCGGATGGCGATCAGGGCACGCCGCAGGCCCGGGTGTCGCTGGGCGGCTGCGATTTCTTCGGCGCCCAGCGGTGCCGGGGCCGGTGGCGTGGTGATCGGGCGGCCCAGGTCTTCGAGCGCCAGTTGTTCGTAGAAGCCGCGCTCCGAGGCGATGGATTCGAGCAGGGCGCGGGCCTGGGTCTGGGCGGTGGCAGCGTCGGGCCGCTTGAGCGCCTGCAGGGCGCGTGCTTTCCAGTAGATCCAGTCGGGCTCGTTGCGCTGCGACTCCGACATGGCGGCGATCGCATCGCTCACGTGGGCCCAGGCGCCCGCCCGCATGCCGGCGCGGGCCTTCCAGGCCAGGTGATCGTCGTGCATGTGGCGGTCTTCGCCGTTGACGAAATGGGCCAGAGCCTGGGTTTCCAGCTTTTGTGCCGAGCGTTTGCCGATCACACCCCACACCCAGCTGCGTTCTTCCGTGGTGAGCTGTGCCTTCCAGCGTGTTCGGTCCATTTCCAGAGCGGCGGCGGCCGGGTCGCTGGACGCAAGCCGGATGATGGCCAGGGTCACCAGCTCCTTGGTGCGCGGGCGGATGGCGGTGAACTTTTCGTCGAGGTACCTGGCGGGGTCCCTGGCCACGTTGTCCACCATGGCGGCCCAGTCCGGGTCGAGCAGACCCACGGCCTGGCTGGCCACGCGCGGGCGGTTGGCGTCCATGGCCAGGCGCGCGCGCTGCCAGGCGACCTCGGGTTTCAGGTGACCGCTGCCCAGCAGCGACTGCGCGGCGGTGGCACAGCCGTCGTCGGCGTCGCGCTGTGCGAGCCACAGTCCGCGCACGCGCTCGGCAGCGAGTTCGGCCGGCATGCGGCCACTGGCTGCGTCGAGCATGAGGGAGTAGCAACTCACCTGGCGGTCGTCGTTCATGCGAAAGCGCGCCAGCTCGGAGGAGAAAGGGGCCCAGTCGCGTGCGCGGCCGAGCAGCAACAGCCAGTCGTTGCGCAGGCGGTCTTCCCAGTAGGTGCCCGCCATCCGGTCCAGGGCCGAGCGGATCTCGCCGGGGCTGGCGGTCTCCAGCCGGGACTTCATCTCCCAGTAGATCGCCAGTGGTTCCAGCGCGTGGCCGCGCATCGACGGCAACAGGCTGGCGAGCTGGGCGGTGTTGTTGCGGCGGAACGCCTCGCGCATCTCGAGCAGGGTGGCGTCTCCACCGGCGCCGCCCTGGGCATGTGCCAGCCCCGGCGCCACCAGCACGGCCATAATGAACCGCAGAGCCCACTGGCGCATGCTGTGCAGCGCCGACGTGTTCTGCGCTTTCGATCCCTGTTTCACACCAACCTGTTTCATGCGTTGATTATGGACACCAAAGACGGACAGAGTTCCCCTGCACCCCACAGGAAACAGGATGAGCGTTCAACGGCGGCGGCGCTGAAAACCGAATGGCGCAAGTCGCTGGTCGAGAAGCGCCTGGGCTTGGCCGACCGCGGTTTTCGCAACGACATGCTGCAGCGGGTCATGCGGGTGTGGCTGATCGAGCGGCCGGATGCCGTGATGGGCGCCTACTGGCCCATCAAGGGTGAGTTCGATCCCTTGCCCGCCTTGTTTCGCTGGCAGGAAGCGGGCCTGGAAGAAGATGCACAGGGTGCCCAGAGGAACCGGCGCATCGGTCTGCCGGTGGTCAACAAGGTCGACAAGACCCTGACCTTCTACACCTGGTACCCGGGTTGCCCCATGGAGGAAGACGCCTACGGCATCCCCAAACCCAAGGACACCGAGATCGTCGTGCCCACGTTGATCTTTGTGCCCTGTGTGGGTTATGGGCCGGGCGGCTTCCGGCTGGGGTATGGCGGTGGCTTCTACGACCGCACGCTCGCCAGTCTGCAACCCAAGCCGTTCACGGTGGGGCTGGGTTACGACTTTGCCTACCTGCCCCACCTGCTTCCGGAGGCGCACGACGTGCCGCTGGACGCGATCCTGAGCGACACCGGGGTGATGTGGCCTGAAAGGTAGTGGTGGTGCCCCCACGCTCCCCCGCTGCGCGTGGTCCGCTGCCCCCCGAGGGGGCTGATCCGGCTTGGGGCGGCCCGGCGCCGGATCTGGGTGCCCCCACGCTCCCCCGCTTCGCGAGGTCCGCTGCCCCCCGAGGGGGCTGGGCCTGCCTTGGGGCGGCCCGGCGGCTGGCCCTTGCGAGGTATGGGTCAGCGTCGCGAGCTGACCAGTATCCCGCCCACGATCATCACGAAGCCGGCCAGGTGGTAGAGCTGGGGCGGCTCGCGCAGCAGGGTGGCCGACATGAGGGCTGCGAAGAGTGGCGTGAGGTTGGAGAAGATGCCGGCCATGGCCGGGCCGACGCGCCCCACCGCCGCGCCCCAGCTGCGGTAGGCCAGCAGCGACGGGCCCACCGCCACAAACAGCAGCCCGGCCACCAGCGGCCAGCCCCACTGGATGGCGCTGTCACCCGGCGCCAGTGCCGGCATGGTCAGCCATTCACCGGCCGTGAAGCCCGCTGACCAGAGCAGTCCGAACACCACCTGGGCCAGCAGGAAAGCGGCCCAGTCGGCCTTGATCGCCGTCGGCTCGTTGGCAGGTGGCCTTGCCAGCAGCCAGCTGTACCAGGCCCAGGCCACGGCGGCCAGCAGCACCAGCAGATCACCCGGCACCAGCCGAACCGACAGCAAGCCGCCCAGGTCACCCCGCGCGATCACCACCACCACCCCGCACAGCGACATGAAGGCGCCCATCGCGGCGCGACGCGAAATCGGCACGGCGTAGAACACCCGCCCCATGATCAGCATCCAGACCGGGATGCTCGAGGCCACCAGCGTCACGTTCAGCGGGGTGGAGGTCTTCAGCGCCATGTACTGCAGCGAGTTGTACATGCCCACCCCCAGCAGGCCCAGCAGGGCGAAGCGGCGCCAGTGCGGCCACAAATCGCTGCCCGGACGCAGCACCCAGCCCGCCAGTGGCAGCAGCATCAGCAGCGCCAGCACCCAGCGCAGGAAGTTCAGCGTGACCGGTGGCACCACGCCCTGCATCAGGCGGCCCACCACCGCGTTGCCCGCCCACATCAGCGGCGGGATGAGCAGCAGGGCCAGGGTGGCTGGCGAAAGGCGGGAGGAAGACGTAAGAGGCATCGGCTGGACTGTAGCAACCCGGGCATCCCCGCCTGTGCCCGGGGGTCGATGCCTTGTCGCGCAGGCGATCCGGCGCATTCGTGGCAGCATTCAGGGGCTTTCAACAACGAGGAGACCATCCATGAGCACACGAGAATCCCGCGCCGTGCGCATCCACGCCGCCGGCGGCCCCGAGCAACTGGTCATCGACACCGTGAGCGTGGGCGATCCCGGCCCGGGCCAGGTGCGCATCCGCCACCACGCCATCGGCCTGAATTACATCGACGTCTACCAGCGCAGCGGCCTCTACCCTTTCCCCATGCCGCTCGCGCTCGGCATGGAAGGCGCAGGTGTGATCGAGGCGGTGGGCGAGGGCGTCACGCATCTCAAGGAGGGCGACCGCGCGGCCTACGCGGCCAACCCCCCGGGCAGCTATTGCGACGTGCGGGTGATGCCGGCCATGAACGTGTGCCAGCTGCCCGACGCCATCGACTTCGAAACCGGGGCCGCGATGATGCTCAAGGGCCTCACGGCCCAGTACCTGCTCAAGCGCTGCCGCCCGGTCGAAGGCCTGGATCGGGGCGACTTCGTGCTGTTTCACGCCGCCGCCGGTGGCGTGGGCCTGATCGCCTGCCAATGGGCGAAGGCACTCGGTCTGCAGCTCATCGGAACGGCGGGCTCGGACGACAAATGCAGGCTCGCCCTGGCGCACGGCGCCAGCCACGCGATCAATTACCGCACCGAGGACTTTGCCGCCCGGGTGAAAGAAATCACCGGCGGCCAGGGCGTGAAGGTGGTCTACGACTCGGTGGGCAAGGACACGTTCGACAAGTCGCTCGACTGCCTGCGCCCCTTCGGCCTGATGGCCAGCTTCGGCAACGCATCGGGCCCGGTGGCCCCGTTCGCACCCGGCATCCTGGGCCCCAAGGGCTCGCTGTACGTCACGCGCCAGACCCTGTTCTCGCACATCACCAGCCGCGAGCGCACCCAGGCCATGGCCGACGACCTGTTTGCCGTGGTGGAAGCCGGTCAGGTGAAGATCCGCATCGACCAGCGATTCGCGTTGACCGATGTGCGCAAGGCGCATGAGAGCCTTGAGGCGCGAGCCACCACGGGTTGCACCATCCTGCTGCCTTGAGGGGCCGCAGGCCCCGGGGGCCGTTCGCGCAGCGGAGCGCCATCACGCTCCGTTTCGCGAGGCCGATGTGCGAAGTCAGGCCGCTTGTGCCTGCCGTGGCGCCACTTCGGCCAAAGCCCGTTCCAGATGCTCCAGCGTGCCTGGCACGTCGTGCCACTTGTCGAGCCCGAAGAGGCCGATGCGGAAGGTCTTGAACTCCGGTCCTTCGTCGCATTGCAGCGGCACGCCCGCGGCCGTCTGAAGACCCACCGCCAGAAACTTCTTGCTTGACTGGATCTCCGGGTCGGTGGTGTGACTCACCACCACGCCCGGCGCCTGGAAGCCCGGGGCCGCCACGCTGGGGAAACCCTGGCGCTCCAGCAGGGCGCGCACCTGCTTGCCCAGGGCGATCTGTTCCTGGCGCACCCGCTCGTACCCATAGGCCTCGGTCTCCACCATCGTCTCGCGCAGCCGTGTGAGCGCATCGGTGGGCAAGGTGGTGTGGTAGGCGTGGCCACCGCCTTCGTAGGTCTCCATGATCTGCAGCCACTTCTTGAGGTCCATGGCGAAGGTGGTGCTCTGCGTGGCGTCGATGGCGACGCGCGCGCGCTCACTGAGCATCACCATGGCGCAGCAGGGTGAGCTGCTCCAGCCTTTCTGGGGGGCAGAGATCAGCAGGTCCACACCGGTGGCCTTCATGTCGACCCACATGGCGCCCGAGGCGATGCAATCGAGCACGAACAGTCCACCCACCGCGTGCACCGCGTCGGCCACCGACTTCAGGTAGTCGTCGGGCAGGATCATGCCGGCGGCGGTTTCCACATGCGGTGCAAACACCAGTGCGGGCTTCTCGCGCGCGATGGTGGCCACCACCTCGTCAATGGGCGCAGGCGACCAGGGGGCCTGCGCGCCTGCGCCGGTGCGCCGCGCCTTCATCACCGTGTGGCTGGCGGGGATGCTTCCCATGTCGAAGATCTGCGTCCAGCGGTAGCTGAACCAGCCGTTGCGGATGACCAGCACATGTTTGCCATGGGCGAACTGCCGCGCCACCGACTCCATGCCGAAGGTGCCGCTGCCCGGCACCAGCACCGCCGAGTGCGCGCCGTACACGCGCTTGAGCATGGCGGAGATGTCGGTCATCACGCCCTGGAAGCGCCGGGACATGTGATTGAGCGCGCGGTCGGTGTAGACCACCGAAAACTCGAGCAGGCCGTCGGGGTCGACGAGGGGCAGCAGTCCGGGCATGGGGTTGTCTCCTGGGCGGGTCAAAAACGGGAGGGTCAGCGTAGCACAGCACCTGCGGTTTTGCCGCGGCGCCCTCAGAGCCGGCTGACGTCGGCCGAGGGGGGCTCACGCAACCGGCTCGGGGCCAGCACACCGGCCGTGTCGAGGATGGGGTAGGCGATCGAGCAGATGTGCGAGTTGATGCGCTTGAGGTCGCTGATCAGGTCCAGGTGCAGTGCACTGGTGTCCATGCTCTGCTGGCTCAGGCCCGAGAGGCGGTCGAGATGGGTGGCCGCGTACTCGCGCTCCATGTCGCGAAAGCGCACTTTTTCCTCCAGCAGGCGCTGCGCGTCGCGCACATTGCCGTTGAGGAAAACGCTCATGCCCAGGCGCAGGTTGTCGATCAGGCGCGCGTGCAGCTCGGTGATCTCGGCCATGCCGGCCTCGGAAAAGTCGCGTCCCTTGCGGATCTTCTTGTCCTCGATGTCGAGCAGCACGCGCTCGACCGTGTCGCCGATCTGCTCCATGTTGATGGTGAAGCTGATGATGTCGGTCCAGCGCCGGCCCTCGGCCTCGCTGAGTTGCTGTCTTGAAATCTTGGTGAGGTAGTACTTGATGGCCGAGTACAGGCTGTCCACCGTGTCGTCGAGTTTGCGCAGGTCCTGCGCCAGCTTGAGATCGTTGGTCTTGATCACGGTGACCACGCCGCGCAGCATGGTTTCAACCACGTCGGCCTGGTGCATGGCCTCGCGTGCGGCGCACGAGATGGCCAGCGACGGGGTGGCCAGCGCCGAGGGATCGAGGTGGTTCGGGCGGTCCAGCGGTCCCTTGCTGGCCTGCAGGGGCAGCAGGCGTTCCACCAGCCGGGCCACCGGCCTCGTGAGGCCGATGAACACGGCACCCACCAGCAGGTTGAAGCTCAGGTGGAACAGCACGGTGAGCGTGGCCGGGTCCTGCACCAGCGGTTGCATGAGCCGAAGCCACAACGGTATGAGCCAGATCGCGATCGACACCCCGAACACCTTGAAGAGCAGGTTGCCCAACGGCACCTGGCGGGTGCTGATGCCGGATTTGGCGGTGGTGATCACGGCCAGCAGGCCGCTGCCCAGGTTGGCGCCCAGCACGATGCCCAGGGCGACATCGAGCCCGACCACCTGCAGCGCCAGCGTGGCGGCCAGCAGCACCACCGCCAGGCTGGAGTAAGCCACCACCGCCAGCGTGGCACCCAGCAGGATCTCGAGCAGCCGGTCGCTGGCGAGGGACTCCAGCATCAGTTGCACCGCCGGGTTTTGCGTCAGCACGCTGGTGGCGCCACCGATCAGGCGCAGGGCCAGCAGCATCAGGCCCAGACCGATGAGCACGCGCCCGAAGTCGCCCGCCGATGTGCCCTGCCGCGAAATGAACAAGGTCACACCGACAAGGATGAAGAGTGGCGACAGCCACGACAGGTCGAAGGAGAACACGACCGCCATCAGGCTGGTGCCGATGTCGGCGCCCAGCATCACCGCCAGGGCGGCGGGCAGGGCGATCAAGCCACGGCCGACAAACGATGCGGTGATGAGCGCGGTGGCGGTGCTGGACTGCACCAGCGCCGTCACGCCCAGGCCCGACAGAGCGGCGGTGAAGCGGTTGCCCATGCTTGCGGCGAGTATCTGGCGCAGGTTGCTGCCGAAGACTCGGAGCACGCCATTGCGCACAAGGTGCGTGCCCCAGACGAGAAGGGCGATGGCCGCCAGAAGATCCAACAGGTGTTTCATGGACGAGGAAACTATACGCCCGGGTGCGGCGCCGCTCGACCGGCATGGTCACCCCGTGGCAGGCACCGGGTCAGCGGTGACGGCGCCAGCGAAGGATCTCGTCGAGGATCAGCGACACCGCGCCCACGGTGATGGCCGCGTCGGCGATGTTGAAGGCCGGGAAATGACCGCCCGGGAACAGGCCGGCCAGCACATCCCAATGGAAGTCCAGCCAGTCCACCACATAGCCATAGAGCACGCGGTCGATCACGTTGCCGATGGCGCCGCCCAGGATGCAGGCCAGCGCGAACGCGAACAGCTTCTCACCAGGGTGCGTGCGCAGCATCCAGACGATGAACACCGATGCCGCCACCCCCACCCCGGTGAAGAACCAGCGCTGCCAGCCACCGGCGCCGGCGAGGAAGGAGAACGCCGCGCCCGGGTTGTGCACACGCACGATGTTGAAGAAGCCGGTGATGAAGGTGCTCTCGCCCAACTGGTAGTTGGCCAGGATCAGCAGCTTGGTGATCTGGTCGGCCAGCAACAGCATGCAGGCCAGTCCGAGCCATGGCCAGAGGCTGCGTGCGTTGGACGTCGTGCCCATCAGGCGACCTGCCGCGCTTCGCCGGCACCGAACAGGTTGCTCGTGCAGCGGCCGCACAGCGTGGGGTGCGCCGCGTCCGCTCCCACGTCGTCGCGGTAGTGCCAGCAGCGTTCGCACTTGCTGGCGGTGGCGGGGGTCACTTCCACCCGGGCATCGCCCTCGAGCAGGGTGACCTGCGAGACGATGAGCACGAACTTGAGGTCGTTGCCCAGCGAGGCCAGCAGTGCATGGTCGTCGGCCGGCACGGTGAGCGTCACCGTGGCCTGCAGCGACGAGCCCACGCCGCCGGCGCTGCGCACGGTCTCGATCTCCTTGTTCACCGTTTCACGCACCTCGCGGATGCGCGACCACCTGGCCAGCAGCGCTTCGTCCACCTCGGGCAGCTTTGCAAACGTCTCGAAGAAGATCGAACCCCGGTTCTGCGCACCGGCCAGCACCGGCCAGGCTTCTTCGGCCGTGAAGCTCAGGAACGGCGCCATCCAGCGCAGCATGGCGTGCGTGATCTGGTGCAGCGCCGTCTGCGCGCTGCGCCGCGCCAGGCTGCCCGGGGCGGTGGTGTAGAGCCGGTCCTTGAGCACATCGAGGTAGAACGCGCCCAGGTCTTCCGAGCAGTACACCTGCAGCTTGCTCACCACGGGGTGGAACTCATACACCTCGTAGTGCGCCAGCACCTCGGCCTGGAACTGCGCCGCGCGCGCCAGCGCGTAACGGTCGATCTCCAGCATCTGGTCCAGCGGCACGGCGTCTGTGACCGGATCGAAGTCGCTCACGTTGGCGAGCAGAAAGCGCAGCGTGTTCCGGATGCGGCGGTAGGCGTCGACCACACGCGCCAGGATCTTCTCGTCGATGTTGAGGTCGCCCGAGTAGTCGGTGCTGGCCACCCACAGGCGCACGATTTCGGCACCGAGCTTGCTGGTCACGGTTTGCGGGTCGACGGTGTTGCCCAGGCTCTTGCTCATCTTGCGGCCTTGCCCGTCGGTGGCGAAGCCGTGGGTCAGCAGGCCCTTGTAGGGCGCGCGGTCAAAGAGCGCGCAGCCCAGCAGCAGCGAGCTGTGGAACCAGCCGCGGTGCTGGTCGTGGCCTTCAAGGTAGAGGTCGGCCTCGGGGCCCTGGGAATGAAACGCACCGTTGGGGTAGGCGTCGGCATGGCTGCCGCGCAGCACGTGAGAGAAGGTCGAGCCGGAGTCGAACCAGACCTCGAGGATGTCGGTGCTCTTGGTGTAGTGCGGTGCGTCGGTGGCGCCCAGGATGTCCTGCGCCGTCACGCGGCTCCAGGCTTCGATGCCACCCTTCTCGACGATGTCGGCCGCCTGGTCGAGGATCTCCATCGTGCGCGGATGCAGCTCGCCGCTGTCCTTGTGCAGGAAAAACGGCACCGGAACGCCCCAGCTGCGCTGGCGGCTGATGCACCAGTCGGGCCGGTTGGCGATCATGTCGCGCAGGCGGGTGCGGCCGTTCTCCGGGTAGAAGCGCGTGGCGTCGATGGCCTCGAGCGCGAGCTGGCGCAAGGTCTTGGGCGCCTTGTCCTTCGTGAACACGCCCTCGCCCTCGTCCATGCGAACGAACCACTGCGCCGCAGCGCGGTAGATCACCGGCGTCTTGTGGCGCCAGCAGTGCGGGTAGCTGTGGGTGATGGTTTGCGTGGCCATCAGGCGTGCAGCGCCTTTGAGCGCTTCCAGGATCACCGGCACGGCTTTCCAGATGTGCAGGCCGCCAAACAGCGGGAAGTCGGCTGCGTAGGTGCCGTTGCCCTGCACCGGGTTGAGGATGTCGTCGACCGACATGCCGTGCGCCACGCAGGAGTTGAAGTCGTCCACGCCATAAGCCGGCGAGGAGTGCACGATGCCGGTGCCGTCGGCGTCGCTCACGTACTCGGCGAGGTACATCGGCGAAAGGCGCCGGTAGCCGGCGTCCACATCGAACAGCGGATGGCGGAAGTTCAGGCCGCCCAGGGCCTTGCCCGGTGCGGTGGCGATCACGGTGCCGGCGAGGCCGAAGCGCTCGAGGCATTTGTCGACCAGGGTTTCGGCCAGCACCAGGCAGCCCATGGGCGTGTCGACCAGGGCGTAGGTGAACTCGGGGTGGGCATTGAGCGCCTGGTTGGCGGGGATGGTCCAGGCGGTGGTGGTCCAGATGACGGCGAACACCGGTTTGACACCATCCGCCGAGCCTGCCTCCGTTCGGGCTGAGTGGGTGAACGCGGCGTAAACCTGCCTGGCATCGTCAGCCTCGAACGCCACGTCCAGCGTTTCACTTTTCTTGTCCGAGTATTCGATCTCGAACTCGGCCAGCGACGAGCCGCAGTCGAAGCACCAGTACACCGGCTTGAGGCCCCGGTACACGAAACCGCGCTCGATCACGCGCTTGAACGCACGGATTTCCCCCGCCTCGTTGGCCGGGTCCATGGTGCGGTAGGGGCGCTCCCAGTCACCCAGCACGCCCAGGCGCTTGAAGTCCTCGCGCTGCTGGCCGATCTGCTCGGTGGCAAATGCGCGGCTTCTGGCCTGCATGTCGTCCCGGCTGAGGTTTCTGCCGTGGAGTTTCTCGATCGCGTTCTCGATCGGCAGGCCGTGGCAGTCCCAGCCGGGGATGTACTGCGCATCGAAGCCCGAGAGCTGGCGGCTCTTGACGATCATGTCCTTGAGGATCTTGTTGAGCGCGTGGCCGATGTGCAGCTTGCCGTTGGCGTAGGGCGGGCCGTCGTGCAGCACGAACAGGGGAGCGCCCTGGCGCGCATCGCGCAGGCGTTTGTAGAGGCCGCCCTCGTTCCAGCTCTCGACCCAGCCCGGCTCCCGCTTCGGCAGGTCGCCGCGCATCGGGAACGGGGTATCGGGCAGGTTCAGGGTGCTGCGGTAGTCGGCGGCAGCGGCAGTGGATTCAGACATGGCGGGGATTCCGTGGTGGCTTCGACAAGCTCAGCCCGAACGGGGAGTGAGGAGAGACAGAAGGAGACACCGTTCGCCCTGAGCCTGTCGAAGGGCAGCGACCGGATAGACGCGAGGTCTAAATTCGGTCGCGTGTGGTCTGGCGGTGGGTTTGGGTGTGCAGCGAAGCGAAGAAGGCGCGTGCGTCGTCGCAGTCGCGTGCGATGCCCTGGGTCAGGGCGTCCAGACTGTCGTACTTCAGTTCGTCATGCAGTTTGTGCAGCAGTTCCACGCGCACGATTTTACCGTAGGCCTCTGCGCCGGGCAGGCTCCCGCTCAGTGCCTCGGGCCAGTCCAGGCAGTGGGTCTCCAGCAGCACCCGCCCGCCGTTGACATCGTCGGGGTCCAGCGAAGGGCGCACGCCCAGGTTGGCCACCCCGGGCAGTGGCGCCGAGGTGGCGTGCGGTCCCAGGCCGTGCACCAGCACCGCGAAGATGCCGCTGGCCGCTGGCTTCCAGTGGGCAAAGCGCAGGTTGAGCGTGCGAAAGCCGTCGCCGCGCCCGCGCGCGCTTTCCGCCAGCTGGCGGCCGAGCTTGCGCCCGTGCACCACGTGCCCGCTGATGCTGTAGGGCCGGCCCAGCAGGGCGGCAACATCGTCCATGCGGCCGGCACCCAGGGCCTGCCGCACGGCCGAACTCGACACCCGCAGGCCGTGCACCTCGTAGCTCTGCATGCGCGCGACGTCAAAGCCCAGGCGGTTGCCGGCGGCGTCCAGCATGGCGTAGTCGCCAGCGCGTCTGGCGCCGAAACGGAAGTCGTCACCCACCAGCACGTACTTCACGCCCAGCGAGCCGACCAGGATGTCTTCGATGAAGGCCTGCGGGGTTTGTGCCGCGAGCTGTGCGTTGAACGGCAGCACCACACATTCGTCCACTCCGCAGCGTTCGAGCTCCTGCAGCTTGTCGCGCAGGGTGGCGATGCGCGCCGGCGCGAGGTCGGGCTGCTGGTGCAGGGCGGCAAAGTAATCGCGCGGGTGCGGCTCGAAGGTCATCACGCAGCTCGGCACCCCCCGATGCTTCGCTTCGTTGTCGAGCAGCGCCAGCATGGCCTGGTGGCCGCGGTGAACGCCGTCGAAATTGCCGATGGTGAGCGCACAGCCACCGCGGGCGGCCTGCGGGTTGCTGGGAAGACGGCCGCGCAAGCCGCGAAAGATTTTCATGCCGGATGGTTGGGGTGAGGAAGCGGTTGCAAGCCCGTGTGCGGCTGGGAAACTGCCGGCGTGACGGGCTGCGTCACCAAAGCGCGCTATATTGACACACGACGATACACACCCGCAGGCCCGGCCTGTCGGCGATGTCGGGCCGGCCCAGGCCTGTTTTCCGGTGATGCCATTGCACAAAGGAGTCCGTCTTGAAGGTCTTGAAGCTCTCGGCCCAGGGTCTGCCCCAATCGTGGATCAGCCTGGAAGAAGCGGTTCTGCACTACGCGGCGGATGAAGTGCGCTGGGAGATGGGGGCCGAGATCGCGGTGTTTCATGGCGGGCACAACGCGATCACAGGGCGCCAGTCGGTCATCAATGTCAATTCCATCATCGGCACCCAGGGCGTGCCGCGCATCAACCCGTTCGACCTGCGTCCCACGCTGACCAACAGCAAGCTGTTCGCGCGGGACCGCAACGTGTGTGCCTACTGCGGTGAACATTTTCACGAAGAAGAACTGACCCGCGAGCACATCGTGCCCCTCGGCCAGAACGGACGCGACCTGTGGATGAACGTGGTCACCGCCTGCCGCTCGTGCAACCACCGCAAGGGCAACCGCACGCCCGAGCAGGCTCACATGGCACTGCTTTACGCACCCTATGTGCCCAGCCTGTGGGAAGACTTCATCCTGCGCAACCGCCGCATCCTGGCGGACCAGATGGAGTTCCTGATGTCCCACCTGCCGAAGTCCTCGCGCTTGCACGCCTGAGGCTGCGACGAACCGGCCCCCTCGGGGGGCGGCGCCCCGCGCAGCGGCGGAGCGTGGATTGCTTCAGTCCGTCAGCTCGAGGATCACCGCGCGGTTGTCTGTCGCCGCCCGGCAGCGCGGCCTCACCCTTTTGCCACCACCGCCGTTCTGGATGTCGTTGCGTACCGCTCGGTGAGATCAGGCGAACACGCCGGCCGTGTCCTGCATGCGGCTGGACACTTCGCCCAGGTGATGCAAGGTGTCGCCAAAGCTCATTTCCAGTTGCGTGAGCTTCTTGAAGTAATGGCTCACGATGTACTCGTCGGTCACGCCGATGCCGCCGTGCAATTGCACCGCCTGCTGGCCGACAAAACGCATCGACGTGCCCAGTTGCACCTTGGCACGCGCCATGGCCGCGCGGCGCTCGGGCGCCGGCGCGTTGAGCTTGAGGCTGGCGTAGTAGCTCATGGAGCGCATGAGTTCAAGCTGCATCTTCATGTCGGCCACCCGGTGGCGCAGTGCCTGGAAACTGGCGATGGCCACACCGAACTGCTTGCGCGTGTTCATGTACTCGACCGTGATGGCCACGGTCTTGTCCATCACGCCCACGGCTTCGGCGCAGGCGGCAGCGATGCCGATGTCCACGCCATGTTCCAGGGCGCTCAGTCCGTCGGTCGTGATCAGAACGGCCGCTGCGTCTTTGAGGTTGACATCGCCGGCGCGGGCGCCGTCTTGCGTGTGGTGGCCGCTGGTGCTCACACCCGCGGCCGTGCGCTCCACGAGAAACAGGGCCAGCTTGCCGTCGGCCATGGCGGGGACGACGAAGGCGTCGGCCTGATCGGCGGCCGGGACCACGTTCTTGTTGCCGGAGACGGTCCAGCCGCTGCCGCTGCGGGTGGCAGTGGTGGTGCACACATCGAGCTTGTAGCGGGCCTTGCGCTCCTGGTGCGCGAGCACCACCAGCGCTTCGCCCGACGCGATGCGCGGCAGCCACGCGGCCTTGAGTTCAGCCGGCGCGTAGCCGCCGAGCAAACCCGAGGTGATCAGGGTCTGGGCCAGCGGCTCCAGCACGATGCCGCGACCCAGCTCTTCCATCACCACCATGCCCTCGACGGGACCCATGCCCATGCCGCCGTCGTCCTCACTCACGTAGAGCCCGGCCAGGCCGAGCTCGGCGAGTTCTCCATACGCTGTGCGGTCGAAGCCGCCGGCGGCCACGATGGCGCTGCGGCGATCGAAGGTGTAGGCCTTCTCCACCCACTTTTGAACGGCATCGCGCAATGCGCCTTGATCATCGGAAAAATCGAAGTCCATTTTTGAATCTCCAGTAGTTAGAGCCCCCAGGCTTGCCCTTGGCTCGCCGCCCCCCGAGGGGGTGCGATTCGCCTTGGGGCGGCCCGGCGGCGAATCATCCCAGCACCGTTTGCGCGACGATGTTGCGTTGCACTTCATTGCTGCCACCGTAGATGGTGGTCTTGCGCAGGTTGAAGTAGGTCGATGCGAGCGGCGCGTTGGCGTTGGCGCCACCGGGGAAGCTGCCTTGCCAGCCGGCCTCCATCGCTTCTTCGATGAAGGGCAGGCTGTACGGGCCGGCCGCGAGCATCATGAGTTCGCTGTAGCGTTGCTGGATCTCGCTGCCCTTGATCTTGAGCAGGCCTGCGATGTCGAGCGAGTTCTTGCCCGACTTTTCGGCCGAGAGCACACGCAGCACCAGCATCTCGAGCGCAACCACGTCGACCTCGAGCAGCGCGATCTGGTCGCGAAAGCGCAGGTCGTCCCACACGCCTTCGGCCTTGGCGATGCGCTTGAGCCGCTCCAGTTCGCGCTTGGTGCGGTTCACGTCGGCGATGTTGGTGCGCTCGTGGCTGAGCAGGTGCTTGGCGTAGGTCCAGCCCTTGTTCTCTTCGCCGATCAGGTTGTTGGCCGGCACTTCGACGTTGTCGAACCAGACTTCGTTGACCTCGCACTCGCCGTCGAGCAGCTTGATCGGTCGCACCGAGACGCCGGGCGACTTCATGTCGATCAGCAGGAAGGAGATGCCGGTTTGCGGCTTGCCCTCGTTGCTGGTGCGAACCAGGCAGAAGATCCACTCGCCGTACTGGCCCAGCGTGGTCCAGGTCTTCTGGCCGTTGACGATGTACTTGTCGCCCTGGCGCTCTGCGCGGCACTTGACCGAGGCCAGGTCCGAACCCGATCCAGGTTCGCTGTAGCCCTGGCTCCACCAGACGTCACCGCTGGCTATTCCCGGCAAAAAGCGCTCCTGCTGCTCCTTGTTGCCGAAGGCCATGATCACCGGCGCCACCATCACCGGGCCGAACGGCACCACGCGCGGTGCGCCGGCCAGCGCGCATTCTTCTTCGAACAGGTGCTTTTGCACCGCATTCCAGCCCGGTCCGCCGAACTCCGTCGGCCAGCCCCAGCCGAGCCAGCCCTTCTTGCCCAGAATCCTGGCCCAGCGCTGCATGTCGTCGCGCGACAGGCGCAGGGCGTTGTGAACCTTGTGGGCGATGTCGGACGGCAGGTTGGCCTTGACCCAACTGCGGATCTCCTCGCGAAACGCCTGCTCTTCGGGCGTGAATGCCAAATCCATGGGGTGTCTCCTGATGGCCGCCACGGAAATGTGCCGGCAGATTGAACAACGCCGGGCAGTTTGGCACGACCGTTCGTTTTAAGGCTGTCCGGGCTGCGACAAGCCGAGCGCAACGCTGAGATTCTGCAGTTGGTCCTGCAAGGCGGCCACGGTGGTTTCCAGCGTGGCCACACGGCGTGTGAGGTTGATCAGGTCGTCTTCGGTGGCGGCACTGGAGCCTGGCTGCGGCGATGGGGCCAGCAGGGACACATCCACCGGCCCGCACAGCAGATGCGCCCAGCGCTGCTCCCGGGCGCCGGGGGCCCGCGGCAGTTTCACCACCAGCGCACCGCCCTTGTCCTCGCTGCGGTCCTGCAGCTCCTCCAGAAACGCGTCGACCGAGGCGATGTCGAGAAATTTGTACCAGCGCTCGCAATTCAGGCGCAGCTCACCGGCGGTTTGCGGGCCACGCAGCATCAACATGCCCAGCAGCACGGCCGATTGTTCGGGCACGGCCACGGCGCGCATGAAATTGTGCTCGTAACGCGTCACGCGGCTGCCGCTGCTCTCCAGCACCAGGTGCAGGGCACGCAGGGCGTCCAGCGCTTCCAGCACGGCGGCGTCCGCCAGGTTCATCACCGGTTCACGGCTGGACTTCTGGTTGCAGCCGATCACCAGCGTGTTGAGCGTGAGCGGGTAGCTGTCGGGCACGGTGCGCGCTTTCTCCATCAGCGTGCCGAGCACGCGGGCTTCGGCCACGGAGAGCTGGCGCTGGGTGAAATCGTGGCCACGCGGGCGGCCGGATGCGGTGGTGGTGGAGTCTTGGGTCATTACACTTCCGGGCCATGTCTGGCGTGAACAAAAACATCGTGATTCTGATCTCCGGGAGCGGCTCCAACATGGCCGCCATCGTGGAGGCCTCCTTCAAGCAGCGCTGGCAAGCCCGGATGGGTGCGCGCGTGGCGGCGGTCATCAGCAACAAGGTCGCCGCCCAGGGGCTGTCGTGGGCCCGGGAACAGGGCATCGCCACCCGGGCACTGGAGCACACGCAGTTCAGCAGCCGCGAGGCCTTCGACGCCGCGCTGATGGCCGAGATCGACCCGTTCGAACCCGCGCTGGTGGTGCTCGCCGGCTTCATGCGCATTCTCACGCCGGGTTTTGTGCAGCACTACGAGGGACGCTTGATCAACATCCACCCCAGCCTGCTGCCGGCCTTCACCGGCCTGAAAACGCACCAGCGTGCCATCGATGCCGGCTGCCGCTTCACCGGCGCCACAGTGCACCGTGTGAGCACCGAACTCGACCACGGCGAAATTCTCGATCAGGCGGTGGTGCCGGTGTTGGCGGGAGACACGGCCGAGACGCTGGCGGCGCGGGTGCTGACGCAGGAGCACATCCTCTACCCGCGCGCGGTGGAGCGTTTGCTCGGCGCCGGCTGATCACACGCCTTTGGCGAACACCAGCCCCGCGTGCTCGCGCATGGCGTGGAACTTGATCTTCGGCCAGTTGGCCTCCACCGCGCGCAGCGTGGCCGCGTGGTCCACCAGCAGCGTGGGGGCGTCCACCGCGTCCAGTGCCACCCGGTGGCTGTTGGCGTCGATGAACTTCTTGAGTTCGATCTCGCCGCCGTCCTCGGGCGCACAGGTCACCCAGCGCGCCACCTGGTAGGGGCTGTTCATGATGCGGGCCTTCACGCCGTATTCGTGTTCCAGCCGGTGGGCCACCACCTCGAACTGAAGCTGGCCCACCGCACCGAGCAGCAGCACCGAGCCGGCCACCGGGCGAAACACCTGGATCGCACCCTCTTCACCGAGCTGGGTCAGCCCGGCGCGCAGCTGCTTGCTGCGCAGCGGGTCGGCCACTTCCACGCTGCGGATGATTTCCGGCGCGAAGAAGGGCAGGCCGGTGAATTGCAGGCTCTCGCCTTCGGTCAGCGTGTCGCCCAGCTGCAGCACGCCGTGGTTCGGGATGCCGATGATGTCGCCGGCAAAGGCTTCGTCGAGCAGCTCGCGGCGCTGTGAGAGAAAACTCACCACGGTGTTGGGCCGCAGGTCCTTGCCGGAGCGCACCACCTTGAGCTTCATGCCGCGTTCGAAATGGCCGCTGGCCACCCTCACGAAGGCGATGCGGTCGCGGTGCGCCGGGTCCATGTTGGCCTGGATCTTGAAAACGACGCCGCTGAATTTCGGCTCGTCGGGGTGCACGGTGCGCTGGATGGCCGGGCGGTCGCCGGGCGGCGGTGCCAGGTCCACCAGCGCGTCGAGTACCTCGCGCACGCCGAAGTTGTTGACCGCCGAGCCGAACAGCATCGGCGTTTGTTTGCCCGCGAGGAACAGCGCCTCGTCGAACGCTGGCGATGCGCCCGCCACCAGTTCCAGCTCGTCGCGTGCCTGCTCGAACTCCGAGCCGAAGCGCTTCACGCTCTCGGGGTTGTTCAGCCCCACCAGCACGTCTTCGTCGCCGCCGCGGCGGTCTTCGCCGGCGGCGAACACACGCATCTGGTCGGTGCGGCGGTCGAACACGCCGCGGAAGGTCTTGCCCATGCCCACCGGCCAGGTGAAGGGCACCACCGTCATGCCCAGCTCCCGCTCGATTTCATCCATCAGGTCCAGCGGGGCCTGCACCTCGCGGTCCATCTTGTTCACGAAAGTCAGGATGGGCGTGTTGCGCGCACGGCAGACCTGCAGCAGTCGCCGCGTCTGCGGCTCCACACCGTTGCCGGCGTCGATCACCATCAGGGCGGCGTCCACGGCGGTCAACACGCGGTAGGTGTCCTCGCTGAAGTCCTGGTGACCCGGGGTGTCGAGCAGGTTGATCACGCAGTCGCGGTATTCCATCTGCATCACCGAGGAAGCCACGGAAATGCCACGCTGCTTCTCGATCTCCATCCAGTCGCTGGTGGCGTGGCGCGCGGCCTTGCGCGCCTTCACGCTGCCGGCGATGTTGATCGCGCCGGAGAACAGCAGCAGCTTCTCGGTGAGGGTGGTCTTGCCCGCGTCGGGGTGGGAAATGATGGCGAAGGTGCGGCGCCGGCGCACCTGTTGGGAAAGTTCGGACATAGCCGGCGATTATCGGGCCCCCACGCTCCCCCGCTGCGCGAGGTCCGCTGCCCCCCGAGGGGGCTGGGCC
>NZ_JAUCZG010000050.1 GCF_030373225.1 Hydrogenophaga sp.
CCATGTCCAGACTCAGCTCGTCAAGAAACAACCTCTTGACTCTTCACATCTAGTCACTCGCCCAGCGGCACGGCCGCGCTGCGCAGCGCCTTGCGCCTTGACGCGTGGTCGGGCATGACGCTGGCCACCACGTCCCAGAACTGCGGGCTGTGGTCCATGTGGTGCAGGTGGCTGAGCTCGTGCACCACCACGTAGTCGACCATCTCCAGCTTGAGGTGGATCAGCCGCCAGTTCAGGCGGATCGTGCCGTCGGCGCTGGCGCTGCCCCAGCGCGTGCCGGCGCTCGAGAGGCGCAGCTTCGAATAGCGCACGCCGAGTTGCGGCGCAAAGTGGTCCAGCCGCTGCGCGAACAAGGCCTTGGCCTGTTTCATCAGCCAGGCCTGTGCGGCGTCGCGGATCTGCGACTCGACGGCGTTGCCCGCCAGACCCAGGCGCAGCGTGGCCAGCGCACCAGGGCTGGTTGCCGCCTCGAAGACCGCGCCCACCTGCGTGAACCCATGCGCCGGATCGAGCACCAGCCGCAGGCGCTCGCCCAGGTAGTCGAACTCGGCGCCGTCGGCCCAGGTGATGCGGGCCTGCGCCAGATCGCTGGCGCGTTCGCGCGCGCTTTGCAGCTTCTCCAGCACCCAGGCCGACTTGTCGTGCAGCAGCGCCTCGACCTCGCCGACCGGCGTCCAGCGTGGCGCGCTCACGCTCAGGCCGTCCGGGCTCACCGACAGGCCGATGGTGCGGCGTTTGCCGCGCTTGAATTCGTAGGCCACGTCGCACGATCCCAGGCGCAAGGTGCGGTTGGCGCGCGGGTGGTGCCAGGCGGCGGGCTGGAACACCTGGGTCATGGTCAGAGCCGGCTCAGCGGCCAGGTCGGGACGCGGTACTGCTGCGGGCTGCCGCGGCTCGGGATCGGGGCCGCCGAGGAAATCGAGCGCCAGCTGAAGAAAGCGCTGCATGGCCTGGCTCAGCCCTGCGGATAGGCCGTCGGGTCGAGCCGGCGCATTTCCGCCTCGATCCAGGCCTCGACCTCGCGCATCAGCTCGTCGGGCTCGCGGCCCTGGCTGGGGATGGGCTTGCCGATGGAGAACTCCACCGTGCCCGGCTTCTTCACGAAGGCCTTGCGGGGCCAGCACTTGGCCGAGGTCACGGCGATCGGGATCACCGGCGCACCGGTCTCCACCGCCAGGCGCGTGCCGCCGCTCTTGTAGGTGCCCGTCTGGCCGCGCGGGATGCGCGTGCCTTCGGGAAACATGATCACCCAGGTGCCCTGGTTGAGCAGGCGCTGGCCTTGCTCGACGACCTTGTTGAACGCCTGGGCGCGCTTGCTGCGGTCGATGTGGATCATGTCCATGCGGCCCATGGCCCAGCCGAAAAACGGCACGTAGAGCAGTTCTTTCTTGAACACATAGGCCAGCGGGTGCGGCATGAGCGCGGGCATGCAGAAGGTTTCCCAGGTCGACTGGTGCTTGACCAGCAGGACGGCCGGCGCGGTGCTGCCCACCGGCAGGTTTTCGAACCCGATCACCTGGTTCTTGATGCCGAGGATGACCGTGCCCCCGTTGACCGCGAGCTTCAGCCAGCCGGCGCACATCCAGTAGATCTGCGTGCTGTTGAGAAAGGGGGCCGCGATCAGCACCGCAAGCGCCCAAGGCACCACCGTGATGGCCATGAACAGCGTGTGCACGATCGAGCGCAGGAGGTGGAGAAGGTACATGGCGGGCTCAGGTGGTGGGTTGCGCGAGCAACCAGTCGGCAAAGGCACCGAGATCGTCGTGGATGTGGGTGCCGGCGGGCAGGTCGGGTGCCAGCGCGGCGAGATCGGCGTCCGATCCCAGGCCCACGCGGCCGCGCAGGTGCTCGGACTGGCCGGTGAGCAGCAGGTGGGCCGGGCAGCCGGCGGCGGCAGCGGCCTTGACATGCCGCAACGCGTTGCCGGCCGCCGGTACCGCGGCCAGGGACACACCGAAACGTTCACCGATCTGGGTGAACAGGCCGGGCAGCGGCTTGCGGCAGGTGCAGGCCTCGTCGGGCGCGTGCGGGCAGAAAAACACCGCCTCCACCCGCGCACCGGCCGCCGCGAGCTTTCGGTGCATCTTGGCGTGGATGGCATTGAGCGAGGCCATGTCGAACAGGCCACGCCCGATGCCCGACTGGTTGGTGGCCAGCACCACGCGCCAGCCGCCCTGGTTGAGCCGTGCCACCGCTTCGAGCGCACCGGGCAGCGCCTCCCACTCGTCCGGCGAAGCGACGTGGTCGTCGCGGCTGCGGTTGAGCGTACCGTCGCGGTCGAGGATGAGGAGTCTCATGGCGGTCTCAGGTGGCGAGGCGCGAGAGGTCGGCCACGCGGTTCATGGCGTCGTGCAGCTGTTTGAGCAGACCCAGGCGGTTGGCCTTGAGCGCAGCGTCATCGGCGTTGACCATGACGCCGTCGAAGAAGGCGTCGACGGGCATGCGCAGCGCGGCGAGGGCCTGCAGGGACCCGGTGTAGTCGCCCGCGTCGAACTTCGCATTGGCGGCTGGCACGGTGGACTGCATGGCGGCAAACAGATTCTTCTCGGCTGTTTCGACGAACAACGCCGCGTCCACGACCGCCCCCGTCGCTTCGGACTTCTTGAGAATGTTGCCGATGCGTTTGTTGGCAGCGGCGAGAGCGGGGGCTTCGGGCAGGGCGGCGAAGGCGCGGACGGCGGACAAGCGTTTGGGCACGTCACCCAGGCGCTGGGGTTTCAATGCGAGCACAGCGTCGACCTCCTGCGCGGTACCGCCCTGCTCGCGCAGGCTCCCCGCGAGGCGGTCATGGATGAAACCGGCGAGGGCTTCGACAGGCTCAGCCCGATCGGCCGGGAGCTTGTCGCCAAACGCGCTGTAGCACGCATCGAGCAGCATGGGCAGCTCCAGCTGCAGGTCTTTGTCGATCAACATCCGGATCACGCCCAGCGCATGACGGCGCAACGCGAACGGATCCTTGTCTCCGGTGGGCACGTTGCCAATGCCGAACATGCCGACCAGCGTCTCCAGCTTGTCGGCCAGCGCCACCACCACACCCGTCGTGTTGCGCGGCAGTTCATCGCCCGCAAAACGTGGCTTGTAGTGATCCTCTATGGCACTCGCAACCTCCTCGGTCTCACCGTCATGCAGCGCGTAGTAGCGGCCCATGGTGCCCTGCAGCTCGGGGAACTCGCCCACCATGTCGGTCAGCAGGTCGGTCTTGGCGAGCCGGGCTGCGGTGTCGGCACTTGTTGCCAACAGGTCGCCACCGAGCTGCTGGCCGATGGCCCGCGCAATCGCCCGCACCCGCTCCGTGCGCTCACCCTGCGTGCCCAGCTTGTTGTGATAGACCACCTTGCCCAAGCCCTCGACACGCGAGGCCAGGGTCTTCTTGCGGTCCTGGTCGAAGAAGAACTTGGCATCGGCCAGGCGCGGGCGCACCACGCGCTCGTTGCCGCCGGTCACCGCGCTCGCATCGGTGGGGCTGATGTTGCTCACCACCAGGAACTTGTTCGTCAACCTGCCCGCCGCATCGAGCAGCGGAAAGTACTTCTGGTTGGCCTTCATCGTGAGGATCAGGCATTCCTGCGGCACGCCGAGGAACTGGCTTTCGAACTCGCAGACGAGCACATTGGGTCGCTCGACGAGCGCGGTCACCTCGTCGAGCAGCGCGTCGTCTTCAATGGGCTTGCAGCCCCCGCCCACCTTGGCCGCAGCGGCGGCGAGCTGGCGCGCAATCTCGGCCTTGCGTTCGGCGAACGAGGCGATCACCGCGCCGTCCGCGGCGAGTGTGGCCGCGTAGCTGTCGGCGTCTTTCAGCACCACCGGCGACACCGCCGCCTCAAAGCGGTGACCCTGCGTGGTGTTGCCCGAGCTCAGCCCCAGCGCCTTCACCGGCACCACGCTGCTGCCGTGCAGCGCGACCAGGCCGTGTGCGGGGCGCACGAAATTCACGCTGGTCCAGCCGGGCAGCTCGCAGTCGGTCTCCAGTTGGTACGTCATGACCTTGGGGATCGGCAGCTTGGCCAGCGATTCGTCCAGCGCCTTCTGCAAGCCCGCAGCCAGTTCAACTCCGGGCGCCACGCTCTCGTAAAACAGCGCTTCGGCCTTGCCGTCGGGCGCACGCTTGAGGCCGGCCACGGCCGACGCATCGGCACCGAGCGCGCCCAGGCGCTTGAGCAGCGCGGGTGTGGGCTGGCCGCTGGCGTCCAGGCCCACGCTCACCGGCATGAGCTTTTGTGACACGGCCTTGTCGGCCGCACGGCTCAACACGCCAGTGACATGCGCGGCCAGGCGGCGCGGCGAGGCAAACGCCGTCACCACCGCATCGGCACCGGCCAGGCCCTGGGACTGGAGTTGTTCAGCCAGCACCGTGGCAAACGCATCGCCGAGTTTTTTCAGTGCCTTCGGGGGGAGTTCTTCTACAAACAGCTCGACGAGCAGGTTCTGTGCGGTCATTCTTGTTCTTTCTCCGGGCGCTCACGCGGCCTTCTTCACCATCTGGTCGACCCACTCGCGCGGCGCCATGGGGAATCCCAGGCGCTCGCGGCTCTCGTAGTAGCTCTGCGCCACGCCCCGCGCGAGGTTGCGGATGCGCCCGATGTAGGCCGCGCGCTCGGTCACGCTGATGGCGCCACGCGCATCCAGCAGGTTGAAGCTGTGCGCGCACTTGAGCACCTGCTCGTACGCCGGCAGTGCGAGTTGCTGCTCCATCAGGTGCCTGGCCTGTTTCTCGTGTGCGGTGAAGGCCGTGAACAGAAAGTCGGCGTCGCTGTGCTCGAAGTTGTAGGCCGACTGCTCCTTTTCGTTCTGCAGGTACACGTCGCCATAGCTGAGACTGGAGCCGTCAGCGCGTTTCGTCCACACCAGGTCGTAGACGTTGTCCACGCCCTGCAGGTACATGGCCAGGCGCTCCAGGCCGTAGGTGATTTCGCCGGTGATGGGCCTGCAGTCGATGCCGCCGACCTGCTGGAAGTAGGTGAACTGCGTGACTTCCATGCCGTTGAGCCAGACTTCCCAGCCCAGGCCCCATGCGCCGAGCGTGGGGTTTTCCCAATCGTCTTCCACGAAACGGATGTCGTTCTTTTTCAGGTCGAAGCCCAGCGCCTCCAGGCTGCCCAGATAGAGCTCGAGGATGTTGCTCGGCGCAGGCTTGAGCACGACCTGGTACTGGTAGTAGTGCTGCAGGCGGTTGGGATTCTCGCCATAGCGACCGTCCTTGGGGCGTCGGCTGGGCTGAACATAGGCGGCTTTCCACGGCTCGGGGCCGAGCGCACGCAGGAAGGTGGCGGTGTGGCTGGTGCCCGCGCCCACCTCCATGTCGTAGGGCTGCAGCAGCGCGCAGCCCTGGGCGTCCCAGTAGGACTGGAGTTTCAGAATGATTTGCTGGAAGGTCAACATGGGCTGGCGCGCGGGCCGCGAAAGATGAACGAGAGCGCGCCGATCCCGGCTGCGCAAAGCGCGATTTTACGGGCGCAGCCCACGCCGCCGGCCCGACACCGGTGTCAGCGGCGACGGGTGCGTCCACCCCGCCGACCCAGGCCGCGCAGCGAGGCGATCAGCAGCACCAGCAGCACGCATCCGATCCACATCGGCATCAGACCCCAGCGCGCCGTCCAGCGGGCGTACGGCGTGGTGCCGTGGCGGCCCTGCACGGTGGCCTCCAGCCGGCCGCGGGTGAGCCGGTCGAGCTGGTGCGTGACGGCACCGGTGTGGTCGATGACGGCGGTGGCGCCGGTGTTGGTGGCGCGCAGCATGGGCCGTCCCAGTTCCATGGCCCGCAGGCGCGAGATCTGCAAGTGCTGGTCGATGGCGACCGAGTCACCGAACCAGGCGATGTTGCTGAGGTTGATCAGCACGCTGGGTGCGGTGGCCTCGTCGGTGAACGAGGCCGCCAGTTCCTCGCCGAACAGGTCTTCGAAGCAGATGTTGGGCGAGACGCGTTGTCCGGCCACCGTCCACGGGGCCTGGGCCAGACCACCGCGGTTGAAATCCCCGAGCGGAATGTTCAAGAGATCGGTGAACCAGCGAAACAGGGGCGGGATGAATTCGCCAAACGGCACCAGGTGGTTCTTGTCGTAGCGGTAGAGGCCGGATGCCATGGCCCCGGGCACATCGACCCGGTCCCGCGCCTTCGCGGCGCTGTCGGGGCTCAGGCCCCACACCGAATTGGTGTACCCCTCTTGCAGGCTGCCCAGAGGCAAACCGACCAGTGCACTGGTGCCACCGGCAGGCTGTTCAGCCAGCTTGCCGAGCAGCGGTCTCCAGAACTCGGCACCCAGCTGGTCGGGCAGCAAGGGGAACGCGGTTTCGGGAGCCACCACCAGCTGTGGACCGGTCGCCGGGTTGGCGCGCGCGGCCTCCACCGCCTGACCGATCTGCTGCGGGTACCAGAACAGGGCCTGCGCGATGCCTGTGCCGGGCTCGAACTTCTGGTCCTGCGCAATGTTGCCTTGCAACAGCCACACCCGAAGCTCACCGGCGCCGCTGGTGCCGCGCTGGCCGAGCGTTCGCCACGCCTGCCCACCACCGAGCATGCTCACGAGCAAGCCGCCCACGATGGCCAGCAAGAGCGCCGAGCGCACCATGCCCCAGAGGCCGTCGGTCAGCCCCGGCACCACCCGGGCCTGCACCCGGGCGCCTTGGGCCGCCATGTGGCCTGCCACGCCGGTGCGCGCGGGACGGCTGACCGGCGACAGCATCCAGAGGCTCAGTCGCCGCCACAGCCCCGAGACGATGGACGCCAGCGCGTAGGCCAGGATCGCTGCCAGGAAACCCATGCCGTAGACACCGACCAGTGGCGCCCAGGGGGCCATCAGATCGACTTGCGCATAGCCGCCGGCACCCCAGGGAAAGCCGGTGAACCAATGCCCCCGGGCCAACTCCGCCAAGGTCCAGAGCGAGGCGAACAACAGGGCCTGTGCGGTGCGCGAGACCGGGGCCCAGCTGCACAGCAGGCCGACAGCCACCGCGTAGTAGATCGACAGCAGGCCGGCCAGCGCCAGCACAGCCAGCACAGCCAGCCAGGCCGACAAGCCGCCATAGGTGTGCAGGGAAATGAACAGCCACCAGAAGGTGCCGGACAACCACACGGTGGAAAAGATCCAGCCCCGCCAAGCCGCCTGCCCCACACGGGTCGCATATTGCAGGGCGAGAACGAGCAGGGACAGCGAGACGATCTGCCAGAAGCCGCTGGGCTGACCGGTTTGGGTGCCGGGCAGGCTCCACCCGGTCAGTGGCCACGCAATGGCCGCGGCCTGCAACGCGCCGCCGAGCAGGCAGAGGCAGAACCAGAAAAATCCGCTGCCTCGGGCGCTGCGTCCCGGGGGGCGGCGGCTCATCGGGTTGAAGCTCGACGGGGTGTGAAGCGATCCGAACAGGCTGCGCATAGACCGGGCGGGCTCGGGGCCGACCTCAGGGTTCGGCCGGGACGGGCAGGACCTTGAACCACTTCACGGCGCCACCCTTGGTGTGCAGCACGGTGAAGCGCAGACCGTCAAGCTCGTGCACCTCGCCGCGCTTGGGCACATGGCCCATGGCGTGGGCGATCATGCCGCCGATGGTGTCGAAGTCGACTTCGGGCAGTTTCAGGCCGAAGGACTCGTTGATGCGCTCGATCGGCGTGTCGCCACTGACGCGCCAGGTGCTGTCGGCCAGGGCAAAGATATCGCCCTCGTCCTCGGCCACATCGAACTCGTCTTCGATCTCGCCGACGATTTCCTCGAGCACGTCTTCGATGGTGATGAGGCCGGCCACGCGGCCGAACTCATCGATCACGATGGCGAGGTGGTTGCGGTTGCCCCGGAATTCCCGCAACAGATCGTTGAGCCCCTTGGTCTCGGGCACGAAGGTGGCCGGTCGCAACAGGGCGCGAATGTTGAGTTCGGGCGCGCGCTGCAGCTTGAGCAGGTCTTTGGCCAGCAAGATGCCGATGATGTTTTCGCGCTCCCCTTCGAACACCGGAAAGCGCGAGTGCGCGGTGTCGATGACCAGGTGCAGGAGTTCGTCGTAGGGCGCATTGATGTCCAGAACATCCATGCGGGGTGTGGCCACCATCACGTCGCCGGCGGTCATGTCGGCGATGCGGATGACACCCTCGAGCATCACCCGGGACTCGGCGTTGATGATGTCGTTGTCCTCGGCGTCGGCGAGGGTTTCGATCAGTTCGTCCTTGGAGTCCGGCCCGGGATGGATGAACTCCGCGAGCTTTTGCAGGAAACCACGTTTGTCGACATGCCGCAGGCTGCGCTGCGGCCCACCACTGGGAGGGGAATCGGCCACTGAAGGTTGGGAGGGGTTGTAACGGTGCGAAAGGATACCGCAAGCGGGGAACTCAAAGCAAAAAAGGCGGCCATGCCGCCAGCGGCTTCGATGCTCAGTCAGCCCCGCGCCCGCTCCCGGGCGTCCCGCACACCCTGGCGGATGTCCTGCAGCATGTTCAACAGCCCCCAGAACTGTTTGGCCTGAACCTTGAGGTGGTAGTCGGTGAGGGCCACTTGCTGGTTGACCAGTTCGGTCACTCGCGAATCAAAATCTGCCGGCGGCAGTCTGAGGTGTGCCTCGGACTCGGACCCGTCGCGCTCGATGATGGCGCCGGCATGGCGCGCGATCTTGAGCATGGCGGTGTTCTCCGACAGTGCATGGATGAACAACTGCGTCACGCCTTCGTTGCGAGCGTGCATGACAGCCCGCTCGAACAGCCGGCTGCCGTAGCCACGCCCGCGCGCACTCTTGGCCACCGACACACCGAATTCGGCGCAGCTGGTGTATTGGGGATCGAGCGAAAAGGCCAGATGGGCCATGGCGATCAGGTCGAGCCGGCGGTT
This sequence comes from Hydrogenophaga sp., assembly GCF_030373225.1. GTDB lineage: Bacteria > Pseudomonadota > Gammaproteobacteria > Burkholderiales > Burkholderiaceae_C > Hydrogenophaga. Next base: position 8,805 of record NZ_JAUCZG010000050.1, read on the forward strand.
GAAGATGCCGAAGAGTTCGTCACGCTCGAAATTGAGCTGATCCACGTAACGCGTGATCTGCTCGTCGTTGGCGGCGTAGCCGAACCGAAGGTAGCGGTCGTGGGGCTCCAGTGCCAACAGGTGCGCCAGGATGCGGTCGTGTTGCCCCGGGCCGATGGACCGGATGGGCACCACCACGCTGGTGGATGGAAAGCGGCGCTCGTCAGAAGCCCGCGCAGTGGTTGCAGCATCACCCACCGTTGCCGGTGCGCGCGGGGCTGCAGACTTGAACCATTGGGTGGGATTGACCATGGGAGGACTGTAAGGGTTATCCCTATATCGACAAGGACTGACGTCCCTAAATGGGTACTCGCCCGATGGGCGGGCAACAGACGACCGTCGGTCGCGTTCGCCCGGGCTTAAAGCGGCAGGGCGGTCGTGCTTTTCACCCGGTCCATGACGAAGCTGGTCTTGCAGTCCTGCACGCTGGGGTGTTTGAGCAAGGTTTCCATCATGAAACGCGAATACGCGGCCATGTCGGCCACGACAAGGCGCAGCTGAAAGTCCATCTCTCCGGTGAGTGCGGCGCACTCAACCACTTCCGGCCACGCCATGACGCTGGCCCGGAACACATCCATGGGATTGCGTTTGGCGCTGCCCGCGTGCTTCTCCAGGCGAACGTTGACGTAGGCCGTGAGTCCCAGCCCAACCGCTTCCGGACGCACCAGCGCGACGTAGCGGTCGATGACCTGCGACTCCTCGAGCCGGCGTACCCGCCGCAGCACCGCGCTGGGCGACAGGCCCACCGACTCGGCGATCTGGTCATAGGTGGCGCGCCCGTCGGCCTGCAGGCTGCGCAAGATGTGTCGATCCAGCTTGTCCAATGCTTCCATGGTGCGAACTATGCAGCTTTCCTGCAATGCAGACAAGCGGAACGCCACAAAACGCCGGAATCGTGACACGCTGCGCCGATACAGTGGCGCTTTGCCCCACGTCCAACGGAGACCGACATGAACGACAGCTTGCCCACCGCCACCGGTGCCGCCGCCGCCCAGTGGGAGAACCCCATGGGCACGGACGGCTTCGAGTTCATCGAATACGCCGCGCCGGACCCCGTGGCCATGGGTGCCTTGTTCGAGCGCATGGGCTTCAAGCCGATCGCGCGGCACCGCCACAAGGCCGTGACGCTGTACCGGCAGGGCGAGATCAACTTCATCATCAACGCGGAGCCCGACAGTTTTGCGCAGCGCTTTGCCCGCCTGCATGGCCCGAGCGTCTGCGCGATCGCTTTTCGCGTGGAGGACGCGAAAGCAGCCTACGAGCGAGCGATCTCACTGGGCGCATGGGGCTATGCCCAGTCGGCCGGCCCGGGTGAGTTGAACATCCCGGCCATCAAGGGCATCGGTGATTCGATCATCTATTTCATCGACCAATGGCGTGGCAAGAACGGCGCCAGAACCGGCGACATCGGCAACATCGGCTTCTTTGATGTGGACTTCCAGCCCATTGCCAGCGACTCTGGTGCACAGCTCAACCCAACCGGGCATGGGCTGACCTACATCGACCACCTCACGCACAACGTGCATCGCGGGCGCATGGACGAATGGGCCGGCTTCTACGAGCGCCTGTTCAACTTCCGGGAGGTGCGCTACTTCGACATCGAAGGCCAGGCCACCGGCGTGAAAAGCAAGGCCATGACCAGCCCCTGCGGCAAGATCCGCATCCCGATCAACGAAGAAGGCAACGAGAAGGCGGGTCAGATCCAGGAATACCTGGACCGATACCACGGTGAGGGCATCCAGCACATCGCCATGGGCTCGACCAACCTTTACGACACGGTGGATGCGCTGGAGATGCATGGCGTGAAGCTGCTCAACACCAGCGACACCTACTACGAGCTGTTGCCCAAGCGCATTCCCGACCACGGCGAAGACGTGCAAGCCCTGAAGCAGCGCAACATTCTGGTCGATGGCACGCCGGGCGAGTTGCTGCTTCAGATCTTCAGCGAGAACCAACTGGGTCCGATCTTTTTCGAGTTCATCCAGCGCAAGGGCAACCAGGGCTTTGGTGAGGGCAACTTCAAGGCATTGTTCGAGACCATGGAACTCGACCAGGTCCGCCGCGGTGTGCTCAAGGCCTGAAGGACCACGTCATGGCCGTTGAACCTGTTGTCTATGGCGCGAGCGAGCGTCCGCCCCGTGGCGACTACGCGCGGGCTGGTGCCGACTACACCTGCCCGCAGGACTGGTCGTCCTACACCGAAGCGGACCACGACACCTACCGGCGCCTCTACGAACGACAGACCGCGCTGTTGCCAGGTCTGGCCTGCGACGCCTTCATCGAAGCGCTGCCCTCGCTGGGTGCTCGTGACCGGATTCCCCGCTTTGAAGAGATCAACGAACGTCTCAGGCCCACGACCGGCTGGGAACTGGTGGCGGTGCCGGGCCTGATTCCCGAACGCCCCTTCTTCGACTTGCTGGCGCACCGGCGCTTTCCCGTCACCGACTGGATCCGTCAACCCGAAGAGTTTGATTACATCGTCGAGCCCGACGTCTTTCACGACCTGTTTGGCCATGTGCCCTTGCTGTTCAATCCGGTGTTCGCCGACTACGTTCAGCGTTACGGCGAAGGCGGCCTCAAGGCCCATGACCTCGGCGCGGGCGAGCTGCTTTCGCGTTTGTACTGGTACACCATCGAGTTCGGTCTGATACGGCAGCCCGATGGCTTGCGCGCCTACGGCGCCGGGATTCTCAGTTCGTCGGGCGAACTGCGTCACAGCGTCACCAACCAGGCGCCTCGGAGAATCGCACTGGAGCTGCTGCGCTGCATGCGCACCCGCTACAAGATCGACGACTATCAGGCCACCTACTTCGTGATCGACAGCTTCGACCAGTTGTTCAAACTGACGGCTCCCGACTTTGCCCCCCTTTATTCGGCGGTGCGATCGCTGGGCGAGCTGGCGGCCGATGCCAGCATCGACAGCGACTCCTCCATCACCCTGGGGTGAAACGCGAGCGCCACGTGGGCTGCGCCCGCCACATGGCGGTTGTCGGCACCGGGCAGAGTGGCTGTCGACGCTGGAAACACGATGTTGTCGGTGTTGCTGTACCAGCAGACAAAGCGATCGGCGTTGCAGCGCGGGTCAAGCGCCCGCTCGCGCGCCACCAACCCTTGTTGCCAGTCGCAGTCTTGGCGCATCTGGCGACCGTTGTCCAGGTGGCTGAAACGGGCCAGCCAGGTGCCGCGGTGCGGCGTGCCGATGGTGATGACCTTGCCGATGCGGCGAGCCGCGCCCGGGGTGGCTGCCAGCCAGGCTCGCGCCGCCAGCCCTCCCATGCTGTGGCAAATGAGTGTCGGGGGCTTGCCCGTCAACAACGTGGCATCCGCCACCGCAGCTTCGATGATCGGCACGTAGTCATCGATCGAGCCGAAGACCGGCTCCAGATTGACCGACAGGTAGGGCACCCCCAGGCTTCGCAGGCGCTCCATCCACGGGAGCCAGAACCCTCGGTTGCAGAAGAATCCATGAATGAGCACCACGCCCGGCGCGCTCGTCGTCAAGCGTTCGGTGGTGTCGGGCAGATTTCGCCAGCAGAACGGTTGGCGCCACGCGAACACCTTGGGCGCGACCCTCACTTCCTGCCACCAGGCTCCGACCCACTCGGCTGCGCTGGCGCGCGGTGAGTCGTCTGATCGATTGACCACCACCGCAGCCAGAATCTCGACGCCCAGGACCCATGCATGGCCCAGGACCATGAGGGTCAGACCGGCCAAGCTGGCCAGCGAGTAGCCCGGCGCCGCCCACCAGGCCCAGAGAAGAATCAGCGTGACGGCACCGGCGACCAACACCTGTTGCAGTCGGGCGAGAGATGACGCTGCGTGCGGTTTGGCCTGCGTGTGAGGTCGGGGAGCGGGCTTGTGGTCCATGGCCAAACTATCGCATGTGCGGGCAAATCGTCCACGCCCAGTTCCTTCGTGACACCCCGGGTTTCGCTGGCGGGCTAGACTTTCCCCTCATGATGTCGAACGCCAACGCCTCAGACCGCATTCGCACGCATCTCGCACGGGTGTCGCAGTTGCGCGCCCAGGCGCAGGCCGACGGCCTGCAGTCGGCTGTGGACGACATCAAAAGGTTGCAGGCGCGCAGGTTTCGGGGCACCTACACAGACTTTATCGGGCATGTCCGCTATGCCCCGGCGACCCGTTTTTTTCTGGACGAGCTGTACGGTGTCCACGACTTTGTCCAGCGCGATGCGCAGTTTGCACGCATTGCCGGCGCACTGGAGCGCCTGTTTCCCGAGGCTGTGGCACAGCTCGCGGTGGACCTGGCCGAGACCCACGCACTGACCGAAGTCCTCGACCATGAGCTGGCTCAGCACTGGCTGGCGCTGGACACGTCCCTTCCCGTCGAGAATCGCTACATCCTGAGTTGGCGACGGACAGGCGCCCGCGCATCACGCCTCAGGCAACTGGCAGTTGTGCAGCACATGGGCCTGGAGTTGCAGCGTCTCACGCGCATGAAAAGCCTGCGGCTGGGGTTGCGCATGATGCGCAACCCGGCGCGCGCAGCAGGTCTCGACGCGTTGCAACATTTCCTGGAGAGCGGATTTGATGCCTTTGCGGCACTGGGAGACGCCCGCCCTTTTCTCGAGACCATCGCACAACGCGAGTCAAGTTGGGTGGAGGCCTTGTTTGAAGAGGAACTGACGGCGTGCAGTCGCGCCTTGAGAGATGAGCTCGGTCGAGGCGCCTGATCCCGCCGCTCTGCACTGCAGCCAGACCCTGAACCTTTGAAGAAAGCACCAACCCATCATGGGTGAACCTCGCGCAGATCTCGCGCTGGCGGCACAGCTCCAGCGCATCGGAATCACCGTCTTCGAACGCGGTTGGCTCTCTTCCAACAACGTGCTGATTCAGGGAGTCGACTCATCCGCCTTGGTCGACTCAGGCTACAGCAGTCACTCCGTGCAAACCTGCGCCCTCGTCCGGGATGCCCTTCAAGGCAAGTCGCTCGACATGTTGCTCAACACCCACCTGCACAGCGATCACTGCGGAGGCAACGCGGCCCTGCAAGCGACTTTTCAAGACATGCAAACCTGGATTCCACCGGGGCAGGCGGAGTCCGTGGCTCAGTGGGACCCGGTGGCCCTGACCTACGAACCCACCGGCCAAACATGCCCGAGCTTTTCGTTTCATGGGCTTTTGACGCCCGGCACGGCGATGAGGCTGGGCGACATGGCATGGGAGGTGCACGCGGCCAAGGGGCACGACCCTCACTCCGTGGTGCTGTTTGAGCCCACGACCCGGGTTTTGATTTCAGCGGATGCCCTGTGGGAAAGCGGCTTCGGCATCGTTTTCCCTGAACTGGATGGCATCGATGCATTCGACGAAGTGGCCGCCACGCTCGACCTCATCGAGGCACTCGACCCGCAGACCGTCATTCCGGGTCATGGTTCGGTCTTCCAAAACGTCGGTGCCGCGCTGACCCGGGCCCGCAGTCGCCTCGACCAGTTCGTGAAGAGTCCAGAGCTGCACCGCAGGCACGCACTCAAAGTGCTCATCAAGTTCAAGCTGTTGGAGTGGCAATCCGTCAGTTGGTCGGACATGCTCGCCTGGTATGTCAAAACGCCCTTTATTCGCAGCATCGAGGGCGGATTGACCGACCCTGATCCCGATGCGATGCGCCGTTCGTTGGAATCCTTGATCGGGGAATTGGCTGCGCGCCAGGTCTTGCGCGTGCTTGCTGGCCAATTGATCAACATCTGACAGATCGCACTGGCCAATCTGTTTGCGTGTGGCCGAGAAATCGGCTTCCACAAAGCCCAAACCCCCAGGTGCTGTGAGGCACGAGGGGGTTTGGGGGGCTGG
>NZ_JAUCZG010000051.1 GCF_030373225.1 Hydrogenophaga sp.
TCTCAGACTCAATCCGGGTGAACACCCGATACAACCTATTGAAGCTTCACAACTACCTGACCAAGCCGGTGCGCCGTGAACGCTTGCAGCAGGCCTTGCAGAAGGTGCAGCGCCTGCGTGCCGAAGCCGCGGTCGATGTGGGCCTGCCCGAGAGCCTGATCATCCAGGAGCGTGGTCGCAGCGAGCGCGTGGCGCTGGCCGACGTGATCTACCTCAAGGCCGAGCTGAAGTACATCACGGTGCGCACGGCCGACAAGGAACACATCTTCGACGGCGCGCTGAGCGATCTGGAGCAGCGTTATGCCCACCTGTTCGTGCGCGTGCACCGCAACGCGCTGGTGTCGCGCCGCGCCGTGCGGGCGGTGGAAAAGCACAACGATCCGGTCGACGGCGAAGGCTGGACGGTTCGGCTGGACGGCGTGGAGGAACGCCTGGCGGTGTCGCGCCGGCAGCTGGCTGCGGTGCGCGAAGCCCTGATGGGCTGAAACACAGGTCACCCCCGTGCGCCTTCGGCGCTGGCCCTGGAAGGGGGGCGATACCTGGGCCCGGCGGAGCCGGACCCCCGGTAGCTCTGGACAGGACAGCCTCCAGACGTGCGGGTCGCTTTGCCGTCAGGCAACACCATGGCGCTGCAACACCTCGGACCAGGCCGCGAGCTTGCGCTCGAAACTCCAGCTCGCATTGGCCGGACTGGTGGACGGCAACTTGTACACCGGCAGGCCGAATGCCCCGGTGTGCTTCGCATGGCGAAAGCTCTCGCCACCGTTGTGCGCGATGGCCTCCAGCCCCGGACTGGCCTGCAGCACCCTCGAAAAATCGTTCACCTCGGCATTGCGGATGTTGGCGTCCAGGCTGCCTTCGCGCTCACAGGCACCGTACACGTCCCACACACCCAGTCCGTGCTCCAGCAGGCTGGCCACGCGCTCCGGATAGGGCAAGGCCGGCAGCGGCGCCTGCCACAGTGCGCCCAGGATCTTCCAGAAATGGTTTTGCGGATGGCCGTAGTACTGCTGCGCGCGCAGCGAGGCCACGCCCGGAAAACTGCCCAGCACCAGCACGCGGGTGTTCGCGTTCAGCACCGGCGCGAGACCTTGCAGCCGGTTCATGGTGTGGCCAGAAGCGCCGCCAGCCGGGGCAGGGCGGTGAGGGCATTGGCCGTGGTGGCTTGCATCAGCGCATCGGTGGCCATGCTGCGCAACCCGGCCACCACCTCGCCGATGCGCGGCAGCTCGGCCGGGCTGTTGAGGCCCTGTGCTTGTCCGGCGGCACGCTCGGCCGCCGTGGCATAGAGCCACTGCGGCGGGATGTCGGGTGCGTCGGTTTCCAGCACCAGTGCCGACAGCGGCAGCCCGGCCGCCAGGCGGCGCAACTGGCGCGCGGGCTCGAACGTCACCGCTCCACCGAAACCCAGCTTGAAGCCCAGCTCAAGGAACGCTTGCGCCTGCTGCTCGCTGCCGTTGAACGCGTGCGCGATGCCGCCGTCCGTGGGCAGCTCGCGCAGGTGCTTGAGCAACTGGTCGGCGCTGCGCCGCACATGCACGATCACCGGCAACGCGTGCGTGCGAGCCAGCCGAAGCTGCGCGCGATAAAAGAAGGCCTGCCGTTCGCGCATCCCGGGCGTGCACAAGGCCGGCACGAAAAAGTCGAGTCCGATCTCACCCACGGCCACCAGGCGCGGATCGTCGCTGTGTGCGCCGAGCGCGGCATCGAGGGCCTCCAGGTCGGCCTCGGTGGCCTGGGGCACACACAGCGGGTGGATGCCCAGTGCGTAGGCGTCGCCGGTTCTGTGCGCGAGTTGTCGCACGGTGTCGAAGTTGGCGCGCTGCACCGCAGGTATGACGCACAGGCCAACGCCCAGCGTGGCTGCGCGTTGGCGCAGGTCCAGCGCCAGTGCGTGGTCGGCGCCCAGCTCGGGCGCGTCCAGATGGCAGTGTGTGTCGATCCACATGACGGTATAAGAACCCATTGTGCCGGCATGCCTGCAAGCACCGTTTCTCAACCCGAAAGGACCCACCCATGTCACGCCTGTGCTGGTTCGCCGTTCCCCTCCTGCTGTCTCTCACCGCCTGCGCCGTGCCGGGCGCGCCCGGCGCCGCTCCGCTGGTGGGCAGCGAATGGCGCCTCGAAGATCTCGGCGGGCGCGGTGTGCTCGACCGCGTGTCGGCCACGCTGGCTTTTCCGCAGGCCGGTCGCGTGGCGGGCAACAGCTCGTGCAACCGCTTCTTTGGCTCGTACACGCTGATGCAGGACCGCATCGCGCTGGGCCAGCTGGCCGGCACGCGAATGGCCTGCGGGCCAGCGGTGGACGAACAGGAGACGCGCTACCTGGATGCGTTGCAGAACGCACAGCGGCTGGAGGTGCAGGGCACGACGATGCTGATGCACGTGCAGGGGCTCGAGAAGCCGCTGCGGTTCACACGAATCAAGCCTTGAGTCGTCCTGCCTCGCCGCTGAGCGGATGGCCCTGGGTCAGGACGCCGGTGGTCAGGCGCAGCACGCGGTTGCAGCGCGCGGCCAGGGTCTCGTCGTGGGTGACGACGATGAAGGCCGTGCCCTGGTCTCGGGCCAGCTCCAGCATCAGCTGGAACACGCCCTCGGCGGTGTTGCGATCGAGGTTGCCGGTGGGTTCGTCGGCCAGCACGCAGGCCGGTTGTGTGACCAGGGCACGTGCGATCGCCACACGCTGGCGCTCGCCGCCCGAGAGCTCGGCCGGCCGGTGCCCGAGGCGCTCGGCCAGACCCACACGGGTGAGGATCTGGCGGGCCTGTTCGGCCGCCTCCGCGCGCGGCATGCGGCGGATCCACAGCGGCATGGCGACGTTGTCGCGGGCGCTGAATTCGGGCAACAGGTGGTGGAACTGGTAGACGAAACCCAGGTGCTGGTTGCGCAGCACGCCCTGCTGCGTGGCACTCAGGCCCGACATCGTCTGCCCCATCAACTGCACGCTGCCGCTGGTGGGCGCGTCAAGCCCGCCGAGCAGGTGCAGCAAGGTGCTCTTGCCCGAACCCGAAGCGCCGACGATGGCCACGGTTTCGCCCGCCCGCACGGTGAGGTCGACGCCGGTGAGCACGGTCACGTCGAGGCGGCCTTCGGTGAAGCGCTTGGTGAGGCCGGTGGCCTGAAGGACTGCTTGTGTCATAAGGGTTTCGCCGCCGGGTCGCCCCAAGGTGAAACGCGCCCCCTCGGGGGGCAGCGACCCGCGCAGCGGCGGAGCGTGGGGATCGTCAAATCACTCATAGCGCAGGGCTTCGGCAGGGTTGACGCGGCTCGCGCGCCAGCTGGGGTAAATGGTGGCGAGGAAGGAGAGCACCAGCGAGATCACCGCCACCGGCAGGATGTCGGCGCGCTGCGGGTCGCTGGGCATGCGGCTGATGAGGTAGATGTCCTGCGGCAGGAAGCTCGCGCCCAGCAGGCTCTCGAGCGCCGGCACCAGCGTGTCGATGTTGAAGGCGATGCCCAGGCCGAGCAGAAGGCCGGCACCGGTGCCGATCACGCCCACCATGGCGCCCTGCACCATGAACACCCCCATGATGCTTTGCGGACTCGCACCCAGCGTGCGCAGGATCGCGATGTCGGCGCGTTTGTCGGTCACCGTCATCACCAGTGTGGACACGAGGTTGAACGCCGCCACCGCCACGATCAGCGTGAGGATGATGAACATCATGCGTTTCTCGAGCTGCACGGCGGCGAACCAGGTCCGGTTCTGGCGCGTCCAGTCGCGCACCAGCAGCCCGGGGTCGAGATCGGCGGCGATGGACACGGCCACCTCGCGCGCCGCGTGCAGGTCCTGGATCTTCACGCGCACACCGGTCGGGCCTTCCACCCGGAAGATGCGTGCGGCGTCTTCCTGGTGCAGCAGGGCCAGCGCCGAGTCGTATTCGTAGTGGCCCGAATCGAAGGTGCCCACCACCGTCATCTGGCGGATGCGCGGCACCACGCCGGCGGGGGTCACCTGGCCGCTGGGAGCGATGAGCGTGACGCTGTCGCCGGCGATCACGCCCAGGCTGCGCGCGAGTTCACCGCCCAGGATCACGCCGAATTCGCCGGGCACCAGGCGCGGCAGCACGGTGTCGGCCAGCTGGGCCGCCAGCTCGGTGACCTTGGGCTCCAGAGCCGGGTCGATGCCGCGCACCAGCGCGCCCTTCATGTCTTCACCGCGTGCGATCAGCGCCTGCGCGCCCACGAAGGGCGCAGCGCCGACCACCTCGGGGTGGCGCTCGATCCTCGCCAGCGTGTCGGCCAGGTTGGGAATGGCCTGGCCACCGGGCTCGAACACCTCGATGTGCGACAGCACACCGAGCATGCGGTCACGCACTTCCTTCTGAAAGCCGTTCATGACCGAGAGCACGATGATGAGGGCGGCCACACCCAGCGCAATGCCCAGCATGGACACACCCGAGATGAAGGAGATGAAGCCGTTGCGCCGGGTGGCGCGCCCGGCGCGCGTGTAGCGCCAGCCGAGAATGAGTTCGTAGGGAGTTTGCATGTGAGGTCCAGCGGGCATTGTGGCATCCCCGACAATCGCGAGATGCCCGCTCCCCACATGGCCTCCGAGCCTGCCACGCACCTGCTGGTTCCTTTCGCCAGCGCCAGCGACCCCGCTTGCCGGGCCGCATTGCCGGACCTGCCATTGCCCCACCTCACCGCCTTGCTGGCCGGGCTGCAGCCGGCGCACACCGATGCCGGCACCGACCACAGCCTGAGTGCGCCGCATGAGCGTGCGCTGGCGCACAGCATCGGTCTGCTGCGGTCTGACGGGTCGGCCTACCCCGACGGTCTCCTGCCCTGGGCGGCTGCGCAAAGCCGCACGCCCGAGCTGCCGCAGGCCTGGTTCACACCCTGCCACTTTCAGGTGGGCATGGAGCAGGTGAGCCTGCTGCCAGGTGATCAGCTGGGCCTCACCGATGAACACGCCCGGCCCTTGTTTGATGCGCTTGCGCCCTACTGCGCCGAAGACGGCATCGCGCTGCGTTACGAGTCCGCCACGCGCTGGCACGCCAGCGGCGAGGTGTTGCGCGGCATCGCCTGCGCCAGCCTGGACCGGGTGGGTGGGCGATCGGTGGAGGCCTGGATGACCGACAGCACGGCCAACCCTGCGGGCGGCCAGTTGCTCAAGCGCCTGCAGAGCGAGGCGCAGATGCTCTTCTACACGCACCCGGTGTTCGACGCGCGCGAGGCGCAGCGGCTGCACCCGGTCAACGGTTTCTGGCTCAGTGGTGCCGGCGCGCTGGACCATCCGACACCCTTGCTGCCCGCCCCATGGATGCCCGACGGGCTGCGCAGCGCAGCGCTGCAGGCCGACTGGCCACGCTGGAAGGACGCCTGGGCCGCTCTGGACAGCCGCGAGATCAAGGATCTGCTCGAGCGTGCGCGCCGCGGCGAGCCGGTCACACTCAGCCTGTGTGGCGAGCGCGCGGCCCAGCGTTTCACCAGCGCCCCGCGCGGCGCGATGGTGCGTGCTGGCCGCCTCCTCAAGAACCTGCTGGGCCGTGCCCCGGCCTGGAAGACCCTGGAAACCCTATGAAGATCATCATCCGCGACGTGCCACCCCGTGCCGCCTGGGCGCTGGAGCAAGGCGGACTGCACCCGCTGCTCGCGCGCCTGTTTGCCGCGCGCGGCATCACCAGCACCGACGAGCTCGACGACGCACTGGCCCGCCTGATCCCACCCACGCAGATGCTCGGTGCACAGGACGCCGCGCGCGCCCTGGCCGACGCGATGGCTGCACACCGGGCGATCTGCATCGTGGCCGACTACGACTGCGACGGGGCCACCGCCTGTGCGGTCGGCCTGCGCGGTTTGCGCATGCTCGGTGCGCCGATGGGGTTTGACCGCGTCAATTACCTGGTGCCCGACCGCGTGACCGACGGCTACGGACTCACGCCGTCGATCGCCAGACGCGTCAAGGCACAGGGCGCCGACGTGCTGGTGACGGTGGACAACGGCACTGCCAGCATGGACGGCGTGCGCGCCGCGCGCGAGCTCGGCCTGCAGGTGATCGTCACCGATCACCACCTGCCCGCCCTGAAAGACGGTGCGGTCACGCTGCCGCAGGACTGCATCATCGTGAACCCCAACCAGCCCGGTTGTGCCTTCGAGAGCAAGTCGATCGCAGGCGTGGGCGTGATGTTCTATGTGTTGCTGGCGCTGCGCGCCGAGCTGCGTGAGCGTGGTGCCTACAAGGCCGTTCGCACTGAGCCTGTCGAAGGGCTCACCAGCACCGTGGCGGGGGTTTCGACAGGCTCGGCCCGAACGGGGGAGCCGAGGCTCGATACCCTGCTGCCACTGGTGGCACTCGGCACCGTGGCCGACGTGGTCAGGCTCGACGCCAACAACCGCCGCCTGGTCGCACAAGGGCTCAAGCGCGTGCGTGCCGGCGCCATGCCGCCGGGCATGACGGCGCTCTTCAACGTGGCCGCGCGCAAGCCCGAGACCGCCACCGGCTTCGACTTCGGTTTTGCGCTCGGCCCACGCCTGAACGCGGCGGGCCGCCTGGCCGACATGACGCTGGGCATCGAGTGCCTCACCACCGACGATGCCTTGCGCGCGGACGAGCTGGCGCGCACGCTGGACGGCATCAACCGCGAACGCAAGGTGATCGAAGGCGACATGCGCGAGCAGGCGCTGCAGATGGCCGAAGAGATGTTCGACGAGTCCGAGGAGCCGCCGCCGGCGCTGGTGGTGTTCGATCCCGACTTCCATGAAGGCGTGGTGGGCATCGTGGCCTCGCGCCTGAAGGACAAGTTGCACCGCCCGACCTTCGTCTTCGCCGCCAGCGGCGCCGAGGGCAAGGAGAACGAGCTCAAGGGTTCGGGTCGTTCGATTGCGGGCTTTCATTTGCGCGATGCGCTCGATCTGGTGGCCAAGCGCCATCCGGGCGTGTTGTTGCGCTTCGGTGGCCACGCCATGGCAGCGGGTTGCACCATCGACGAGGAGCATCTGGAGACGTTCGAGTCGGCCTTGCAGCAGGTGGCGCACGAATGGCTGGATGCGGCCACGCTGCAACGGCGCATCGAGGCCGACGGTGCGCTGGACACAAAGTACCGCCGCGCGGATCTGGTGGACACGCTGCACAGGGAGGTGTGGGGTCAGGGCTTTGCCCCACCCGTGTTCTGCGAAGAGGTGCAGGTGGTGTCGCAGCGGCTGGTGGGCGAGAAGCACCTGGCTCTGAAACTCAAGCACCAGGGCGAGCCGGTGGACGGCATCTGGTTCGGCCGCACCGAGCCTTTGCCGGCGCGTGTGAAGATTGCGTTCCGTCTGGATGCGGACGAGTGGCAGGGGCAGCGGCGGGTGCGGTTTCTGGTGGAAGCGGCCGAGGTTTGATGGGTTCTCCTCCGCTTCGCTCAGCCACCGCGCCCAGGCGACAGGCGCCGCCGGAGACAAACGCCAGGTGCCCATAATGATTTCATTCGCAGGAAGCCCGAAGAAGATGCCACACCGACAAGGAAACCCGACGTGAAGGCCGGCGCCAACGCCGCCGCGCTCAAACGCCGCAGCCCGCCAACACTGCCCGAGGTCACGATCTCCGAAGACAGCGAGGTGCGTTTTCTGCACCTGGGCACCGAGTGGATCCAGGGGTCCATGCTGCTGGACGCACCGTTCGACATCGAGCTCGACTACGTCCAGCGCATGATGGCCTGGCTGCTGTTTGTCGAGCCCGATTCGGTCAGCAAACGCCGTGCCCTGCAGCTCGGCCTGGGCTCGGCGGCGTTGACCAAGTTCTGCTTCAAGAAGCTGCGCATGGACACCACCGCCATCGAGATCAACCCGCAGGTGCTGGTGGTGTGCCGCAGCTGGTTCAAGCTGCCCGCCGACGGGCCCAGGCTGCGCGTCGTGCTGGCCGATGCCGGTGAGGAGATCCGCCGCGCCGACCACCTGGGCGCCTACGACGCGCTGCAGGTGGACCTGTACGACCACGAAGCCGCCGCACCCGTGCTCGACAGTCCCGACTTCTACGCCGACTGCCGCAACGCCCTGACCGAAGACGGTTGCCTCACCGTGAACCTGTTCGGGCGCGACACCAGCTTTGAGCGCTCGCTGCAGAGCCTGTGCGCCGCATTCGGCGAGGACGCCGTGTGGGCCTTCAAGCCCACGCGCGAAGGCAACACCGTGGTGCTCGCGCAGCGCACGCCGCTACGGCCCACGCGCATGGAACTGCTGGCCCGTGCCGAGGTGGTGCAGGAACGCTGGGGGCTGCCGGCGGTCAAGTGGCTGAAGCTGTTCAAACCCGTTGCTTGAAATGCCCATGAAAACTCCGACCAGGCACTCCGACGCGATGGATCACGACGGCCCGCTGGACTGGCGCCTGCTGGTGCAGTGGCTGCGCGAAGACGGTGTGATCTCCGGCGCCGAGGCCGAGCGCACGCAGGCGCGCTGCGCCTCGGCACACAGCGCCCAGCACCCGCTGCAGCGCCTGTCGGTGGTCGCCATGGCGCGCAAGGCAGACGCCCACGTGCTCGACGTCGAAATGCTGACCGAGTGGCTGGCCCGGCGCAGCGGCCTGGATTACATGCGCATCGACCCGCTCAAGGTGGATGTGGGCAAGGTGGCCGACGTGATGAGCGCGGCCTACGCCGAGCGGCACAAGGTGCTGCCGGTGCAGGTCAGTCCGACCGAGGTGGTGGTGGCCACGGCCGAGCCCTTCATTCGTGACTGGGTGCCCGAGGTGGAGCGCCAGACGCGGCGCAAGGTGCGGCTGGTGCTGGCCAGCCCGCAGGCCATCAGCAGTTTCACCGCCGAGTTCTTTGCGCTCGCCAAGTCGGTGCGTGCGGCCAGCAAGAGCGGTGGTGGCAGTGGTGGCTTCGGGAGCTTCGAGCAGCTGGTGGAGCTGGGCAAGGCCAACAAGCAGCTCGACGCCAACGACCAGGGCGTGGTGCAGGTGGTGGACTGGTTGTGGCAGTACGCCTTCGACCAGCGCGCCAGCGACATCCACCTGGAACCTCGTCGCGAGCAGGGCGTGATCCGCTTTCGCATCGACGGCGTGTTGCACCCGGTCTACCAGATGCCGATCGGCGTGCTCAACGCCATGACCGCGCGCATCAAGCTGCTCGGGCGCATGGACGTGGTGGAGCGCCGCCGCCCGCAGGACGGGCGCATCAAGACGCTGCGCCCCGGCGTGGCCGGTGCAAGGGGCGAAGAGGTTGAGATGCGCCTGTCGACCTTGCCCACGGCCTTCGGCGAAAAGCTCGTCATGCGCATCTTCGACCCCGAGTCGACGGTGAAGGACCTCGGCGCGCTGGGTTTTGCCGCCCACGATGCGCAGCGCTGGGAAGAACTCACCAAGCGCCCGCACGGCATCGTGCTGGTGACCGGCCCCACCGGCTCGGGCAAGACCACCACCCTGTATGCCACGCTCAAGCGCCTGGCCACCGAAGAGGTCAATGTGAGCACGGTGGAAGACCCGATCGAGATGATCGAGCCGGCCTTCAACCAGACCCAGGTGCAGGCCCATCTCGACCTGGACTTTGCGCAGGGCCTGCGCGCCCTGATGCGCCAGGACCCGGACATCATCATGGTGGGCGAAGTGCGCGACCTGGCCACCGCCGAGATGGCGGTGCAGGCCGCGCTCACCGGGCATCTCGTGTTCACCACGCTGCACACCAACGACGCGCCGGCGGCCGTCATGCGTCTGATGGAGCTGGGCATTGCGCCCTACCTGATCAACGCCACCGTGCTCGGCGTGCTCGCGCAGCGCCTGGTGCGCACGCTCTGCCCGGCCTGCAAGACGCAGCAGGACAAGGCCACTGCTGCGAGTTCGCGCGAGTCGCTGGCCGAGCTGGTCAAACCCTGGCAGATCAGTGGCAGTTACCGGCCCTACGAGCCGGTGGGCTGCGTCGATTGCCGCATGACCGGCTTTCGCGGACGCATGGGCCTGTATGAGCTGCTCACGGTCACCGAAGCGTTCAAGGACAAGGTCAGCCGTGAACCGCGTCTGGACGTGATGCGCAAGCAGGCCGTGGCCGACGGCATGCGTCCGCTGCGCCTGGCCGGCGCCATGCGCGTGGCCGAGGGGCTGACCACCATGGACGAGGTGCTGGCCTGCACGCCACCGGTGCAGTGATCCGATGCGTGTTGCTCCGTCTCCCCACCTGGCCACCGGACTGCTGCTCGCAGCCGCCGGCTCCATCGCCTTCAGCGGCAAGGCCATCATCGTGAAGCTGGCGTACCGCCACGGCGTGGACGCCGTCACGCTGATCATGTACCGCATGCTGTTTGCGCTGCCGCTGTTCCTGGCGCTGGCCTGGTGGGCCACCTGGCGCCAGGGCGGTGGTGCCAGGGCGCCGCTGACCCGCAGCGACTGGTGGGGCATCCTCGGGTTGGGCTTCACCGGTTACTACCTCGCGAGCTTCCTCGACTTCTGGGGCCTGCAGTACATCAGCGCCAGCCTGGAGCGGCTCATTCTGTACCTCAACCCCACGCTGGTGCTGGTGCTCGGCTGGGTGCTCTACCAGCGCCGCATCACCCGCCTGCAGGCGCTGGCCATGGCCGTGAGCTACGGCGGTGTGCTGGTGGTGTTCGGGCACGAGGCCGGACTGCAGGGCCCCGACGCGCTGCTGGGTGCGGCCCTGGTGTTCGGCAGCGCCATCAGCTACGCCGTCTACCTCGTGTACAGCGGCGAACTGGTGCAACGACTGGGATCGCTGCGGCTGGTGGGCCTGGCCACCAGTGTGGCCTGCGTGTTGTGCCTGGTGCAGTTCGCGCTGCTGCGTCCCATGAGCGCGGCGCTGGTGGCGCCCGAGGTGATCTGGCTGTCGGTGCTCAACGCGACGCTGTGCACCTTTGCGCCGGTGCTCATGGTGATGATGGCGATCGAGCGCATCGGCTCGGGCCTGGCGGCCCAGACCGGCATGGTCGGTCCGATGTCGACCATCCTCATGGGCGTGCTGATTCTTGGCGAGCCGTTCAATGGCTGGATCGTGGTGGGCACGGCGCTCGTGCTCTCGGGGGTGTTTCTGGTGACGCGTTTCGGCCGCGCCAGCTGATCGATTTTTTTCAGGAGACTGTTCATGGATCTGGGTATCAAGGGCAAGTGGGCGCTGGTGTGTGGCGCGAGCAAGGGCCTGGGGCTGGGTTGCGCGCAGGCGCTGGCCGCCGAGGGCGTGCATGTGGTGATGGTGGCGCGCGGCGCACGCGACCTCGAAGCCGCCGCGACGGCTCTGAGGGCCGCCGTGCCGGGCGGGACCGTGCTGACGGTGGCGGCCGACATCACCACCTCCGAGGGCCGCGCCGCAGCCCTGTCGGTGGCGGACGGACCCGGCAAGGCCTTCGACATCGTGGTGAACAACGCCGGTGGACCGCCCCCTGGCGATTTCCGCGCCTGGGACCGCGACGTCTGGATCAAGGCGATCGACGCCAACATGCTCACACCGATCGAGCTCATCAAGGCCACGGTGGACGGCATGGCGCAGCGCGGCTTCGGTCGCATCATCAACATCACCTCGGGCGCGGTGAAGGCACCGATCGACATCCTGGGCCTGTCGAACGGCGCACGCAGTGGCCTGACGGGTTTTGTGGCCGGCGTGGCGCGCAGCCCGCTTGCAGCGCAAGGCGTGACGGTCAACAACCTCCTGCCCGGCGCCTTCGACACCGACCGCCTGAAGACCACGCTGGCCGGTGCCGCTGAAAAAACCGGCCAGTCGGTGGATGCGATCGCCGACGCCCGGCGCAAGGGCATCCCGGCCAAACGCTTCGGCACCTCGGATGAATTCGGTGCCATCTGCGCCTTTCTCTGCAGTGTGCACGCGGGCTACATCACCGGTCAGAACGTGCTGGCCGATGGCGGGGCTTACCCCGGCACGTTTTGAACTGACCCCCACGCTTCCCCGCTGCGCGAGGTCCGCTGCCCCCCGAGGGGGCTGGGCCTGCCTTGGGGCGGCCCGGCGGCTGGCCCGGTCTTTTGCCCCCACGCTCCCCCGCTGCGCGAGGTCCGCTGCCCCCCGAGGGGGCCGATCCGGCTTGGGGCGGCCCGGCGCCGGATCGCGCGGCAAAGCGCATACCAGTGGTGCTCATGGGAGACGCCGCCCACACCGCGCACTTCTCCATCGGCAGCGGCACCAAGCTCGCACTGGAAGACGCGATCGACCTGGCCAACGAATTCACGCGCCACGCGAATGCCGATGTGGACGAAGTGCTGCGTGGCTACGAAGCACGCCGAAGTGTCGAGGTGCTCAAGATCCAGAATGCCGCGCGCAACTCGACCGAGTGGTTCGAGAACGTGGAGCGCTACAGCGGCATGGAGGTGGAGCAGTTCGCCTACTCGCTGCTCACGCGCAGCCAGCGCATCAGCCATGAAAACCTGCGCCTGCGCGATGCGGGTTGGCTCGAAGGCTACGAGTCGTGGCTGGCGCGTTTCAGCCCTGGCGCAGCGGCGCAGCGTGGGGGCGAGAACGATCCGGCGCCGGGCCGCCCCAAGCCGGATCAGCCCCCCCGGGGGGCAGCGACCCGCGCAGCGGCGCAGCGTGGGGGCCACAACGATCCGGCGCCGGGCCGCCCCAAGCCGGATCAGCCCCCCCGGGGGGCAGCGACCCGCGCAGCGGCGGAGCGTGGGGGCCAACACCCCACACCGCCGATGCTGCTGCCGCTCACGGTGCGCGGACTGACGCTGAAAAACCGCATCGTGGTCTCGCCCATGGCGCAGTACAGCGCGGTGGACGGGGTGGTGGGCGACTACCACCTGGTGCACCTGGGCGCGCGCGCGCTCGGTGGTGCGGCGCTGGTGATGGTGGAGATGACCAGCCCCACGCCGGAGGGTCGCATCACACCCGGCTGCCCCGGCTTGTGGAACGACGCGCAGCAAGCCGGCTTCCAGCGCATCGTGGACTTCAGCCACAGCCAGCAGGCGCACATCGGCATCCAGCTCGGCCACAGCGGGCCCAAGGGTTCCACACAGCTCGGCTGGGAACGCATCGACGAGCCGCTGGCGACCGGCAACTGGCCCGTGATCTCGGCCAGCGCCGTGCCGTATGGCGAGCAGAACCAGGTGCCCCGCGCCATGACCCGCGCCGACATGGACGCGCTCACCGCCGCCTTCGTCGAGTCGACGAAGCGTGCCGCTGCCGCCGGCTTCGACTGGCTTGAATTGCACGCGGCCCACGGCTACCTGCTCTCGGCCTTCATCTGCCCGCTGACCAACCAACGCACCGACGAATACGGCGGCACGCTGGCCAACCGCTGCCGCTATCCGCTGGAGGTGTTCACCGCGGTGCGCGCCGCGTGGCCGGCGGATCGGCCCATGAGCGTGCGCATCTCGGCGCACGACTGGGCGCCCGGCGGCAACACCCCGGACGACGCAGTGGCGATGGCGCGGCTGTTCAAGGCCGCCGGCTGCGACGTGATCGACGTGTCCTCTGGCCAGACCACGCGCGCGGCCAAGCCGGTGTACGGCCGCATGTACCAGACACCGTTCGCCGACCGGGTGCGCAACGAGGCCGGCATCCTCACCATGGCGGTGGGTGCGATCAGCGAAGCCGACCACGCCAACAGCATCATCGCCGCCGGCCGCGCCGACCTCTGCGCCGTGGCCCGCCCCCACCTGGCCAACCCGGCCTGGACACTGCACGAGGCCGCCAGGCTGCAGACACGCGCCCTGCAATGGCCACGCCCCTACGAAAGCGGGCGGGACCAGCTCTACCGCGAAACGGCCCGATTGAACGCCCTCAACATCAGCGACAAGCCATGAACATCAACGGAGCAAGCAAGAGCCCGAGCCAGCCGCCGGGCCGCCCCAAGGCAGGCTCAGCCCCCTCGGGGGGCAGCGGACCACGCGCAGCGGGGGAGCGTGGGGGCAAGGCCAGGGCCAGCCGCCGGGCCGCCCCAAGGCAGGCCCAGCCCCCTCGGGGGGCAGCGGACCTCGCGAAGCGGGGGAGCGTGGGGGCACCCAGATCCGGCGCCGGGCCGCCCCAAGCCGGATCAGCCCCCTCGGGGGGCAGCGGACCACGCGCAGCGGGGGAGCGTGGGGGCACCACCACTACCTTTCAGGCCACATCACCCCGGTGTCGCTCAGGATCGCGTCCAGCGGCACGTCGTGCGCCTCCGGAAGCAGGTGGGGCAGGTAGGCAAAGTCGTAACCCAGCCCCACCGTGAACGGCTTGGGTTGCAGACTGGCGAGCGTGCGGTCGTAGAAGCCACCGCCATACCCCAGCCGGAAGCCGCCCGGCCCATAACCCACACAGGGCACAAAGATCAACGTGGGCACGACGATCTCGGTGTCCTTGGGTTTGGGGATGCCGTAGGCGTCTTCCTCCATGGGGCAACCCGGGTACCAGGTGTAGAAGGTCAGGGTCTTGTCGACCTTGTTGACCACCGGCAGACCGATGCGCCGGTTCCTCTGGGCACCCTGTGCATCTTCTTCCAGGCCCGCTTCCTGCCAGCGAAACAAGGCGGGCAAGGGATCGAACTCACCCTTGATGGGCCAGTAGGCGCCCATCACGGCATCCGGCCGCTCGATCAGCCACACCCGCATGACCCGCTGCAGCATGTCGTTGCGAAAACCGCGGTCGGCCAAGCCCAGGCGCTTCTCGACCAGCGACTTGCGCCATTCGGTTTTCAGCGCCGCCGCCGTTGAACGCTCATCCTGTTTCCTGTGGGGTGCAGGGGAACTCTGTCCGTCTTTGGTGTCCATAATCAACGCATGAAACAGGTTGGTGTGAAACAGGGATCGAAAGCGCAGAACACGTCGGCGCTGCACAGCATGCGCCAGTGGGCTCTGCGGTTCATTATGGCCGTGCTGGTGGCGCCGGGGCTGGCACATGCCCAGGGCGGCGCCGGTGGAGACGCCACCCTGCTCGAGATGCGCGAGGCGTTCCGCCGCAACAACACCGCCCAGCTCGCCAGCCTGTTGCCGTCGATGCGCGGCCACGCGCTGGAACCACTGGCGATCTACTGGGAGATGAAGTCCCGGCTGGAGACCGCCAGCCCCGGCGAGATCCGCTCGGCCCTGGACCGGATGGCGGGCACCTACTGGGAAGACCGCCTGCGCAACGACTGGCTGTTGCTGCTCGGCCGCGCACGCGACTGGGCCCCTTTCTCCTCCGAGCTGGCGCGCTTTCGCATGAACGACGACCGCCAGGTGAGTTGCTACTCCCTCATGCTCGACGCAGCCAGTGGCCGCATGCCGGCCGAACTCGCTGCCGAGCGCGTGCGCGGACTGTGGCTCGCACAGCGCGACGCCGACGACGGCTGTGCCACCGCCGCGCAGTCGCTGCTGGGCAGCGGTCACCTGAAACCCGAGGTCGCCTGGCAGCGCGCGCGCCTGGCCATGGACGCCAACCGCCCGCGCGTGGCCAGCCAGGCCGTGGGTCTGCTCGACCCGGACTGGGCCGCCATGGTGGACAACGTGGCCAGGGACCCCGCCAGGTACCTCGACGAAAAGTTCACCGCCATCCGCCCGCGCACCAAGGAGCTGGTGACCCTGGCCATCATCCGGCTTGCGTCCAGCGACCCGGCCGCCGCCGCTCTGGAAATGGACCGAACACGCTGGAAGGCACAGCTCACCACGGAAGAACGCAGCTGGGTGTGGGGTGTGATCGGCAAACGCTCGGCACAAAAGCTGGAAACCCAGGCTCTGGCCCATTTCGTCAACGGCGAAGACCGCCACATGCACGACGATCACCTGGCCTGGAAGGCCCGCGCCGGCATGCGGGCGGGCGCCTGGGCCCACGTGAGCGATGCGATCGCCGCCATGTCGGAGTCGCAGCGCAACGAGCCCGACTGGATCTACTGGAAAGCACGCGCCCTGCAGGCGCTCAAGCGGCCCGACGCTGCCACCGCCCAGACCCAGGCCCGCGCCCTGCTCGAATCCATCGCCTCGGAGCGCGGCTTCTACGAACAACTGGCGCTCGAAGACCTGGGCCGCCCGATCACCACGCCACCGGCCCCGGCACCGCTGGGCGCCGAAGAAATCGCAGCCGCCCAGCGACACCCGGGCCTGCGGCGTGCCCTGATCGCCATCCGCCTGGGGCTGCGCAGCGAAGGCGTGCGCGAGTGGAACTACACCGTCAACCTGCACGACGCCGGCGGCATGGCCGAGCGCGAATTGCTCGCTGCTGCCGCCCTGGCCTGCGAAGCCGAACTGTGGGACCGTTGCATCAACACCAGCCTGCGCACGCCGATCGCCCAGGACCACGCCCAGCGTTTTCCCACGCCGCACCGCACGGCGGTGGTGAGCCGCTCGCGGGAGATCGGCCTCGACCCGGCCTATGTGTATGGCCTGATCCGTCAGGAAAGCCGCTTTGTCACCGACGCGCGTTCGGGTGTCGGTGCGTCCGGCCTCATGCAGGTGATGCCGGCCACTGCTCGGTGGACCGCCCGCAAGATCGGCCTGACCGATTTCAGGCCCGCCCAGATCACCGAGCGCGACACCAACATCCTCATCGGCACCGCCTACCTCAAGCTGGCGCTTGACGACTTCGACAGCTCGCTGCCCATGGCCGCAGCCGCCTACAACGCCGGCCCTGGCCGCCCACGCAGCTGGCGCAACGGCCCGGTGCTCCCGGGCGAGATCTGGGTCGAGAACATTCCGTTTGAGGAAACCCGCGACTACGTCAAGCGGGTGCTGGCCAACACCGCCAGCTACGCCGCCCTCCTGTCGGGCCAGCCCCAGTCCCTGCGCGCGCGCCTGGGCAGCGTCGGCCCCCGACCGGGCGGTGAAACCCCCATCGATCGTGATCTCCCCTGAAAGCTTCGGCCTGCGCAAACCCATGAAAAACATCCTCGTCCTCGGGGGCACCGGCTTTGTCGGCCGCCACGTCTGTGAAAAACTGCATCGCCAAGGCTGGCGCATCACCGTTCCCACGCGCCGCGCCATCAACGCGGCAGCCGTGCAGCACCTGCCGCGCGTGACCGTGCTTGAAGCCAATGTGCACGACCCCGCCCAGTTGATGGAGCTGGTGGCGGGGCACGATGCGGTGGTCAACCTGATTGCCATCCTGCACGGCACCGAAGAGGCGTTCGAGCGCGTGCATGTGGAATTGCCCCTGTCCCTGTCGCAAGCCTGCCTGGCCACCGGCGTGCGCCGACTGGTGCATGTCAGCGCACTCGGCGTCAGCCTGGACGGACCCTCGCGTTACCAGCGCAGCAAGGCGCGTGGTGAAGACGTGTTGCGTGCGGCCGGTCTGGACCTGACCGTGCTGCGCCCCAGCGTGATCTTCGGCGCCGGCGATCGTTTTCTCAATGTGTTCGCCGGGCTTCAGTCGGTCTTTCCCGTGGTCCCGCTGGCCAGTGCGGGGGCCCGCTTCCAGCCGGTGTGGGTGGAAGATGTGGCCAGTGCGGTGGCGGCCTGTCTGCTCGATCAAGGTTTTTCCCGCAGCACGGTGGGCCAGACATTCGAGTGCGCCGGGCCCGACGTGCTGACACTGGCCGACCTGGTGCGTCTGGCGGGGCGCCACGGCAGCCGGCAGCGCCCGGTGCTGCCGCTGCCCGGCTTGCTCGCCCGGGTGCAGGCGCGGGTGATGGAGCTCATGCCCGGCGAGCCGTTGATGAGCCGGGACAATCTCGCCGCCATGTCGGTCGACAACGTCGCGACCCGGCAATGGCCCGGACTGTCGGCTCTGGGCATCGAGCCAGCCAGCATTCACACCGTGGCGCCCGCTTATCTGGGCCAGCGCGGCGGCCGCAGCAAGCTGCTGGCGTTCCGCCGGGGCGGAACCAAGGTCGAAGAGCCGCGCGTGTGAGGGGTCACGTCCAGCGGGTTTCACGCAAAAAATAGCACCAAAGCATCATTTTCATTTGGGTCGTCGGGATCTAAAGTAAACCGTACACAGTACAACTCCAACCCGAGGAACCCCGATGACTGTCTCCAGCGTGAAACTTCCCATCCGCCGCACCGGCACACTGCGTCCGGTGTACCGCACCGAACAACAGCGTGAGGTGATCAACCGACTCAAGCGCATCGAAGGACAGGTGCGCGGCCTGATTGAAATGGTGGAAGACGGACGGTCCTGCGAAGACGTGGCCCAGCAGATGTCGGCCGCGCGCAAGGCCATGGACAAGGCCTTTTACCGAATGATGGCCAGCACGGTGATGGAAGCCGTCTCCACCTCCGACTCGGAGGTGCACACCTTTCGAGAGATCGAGCGCTCTACCCGGATCCTCGAAAAGTACGCCTGACCGGCCACCGCCCGCGATCAATCGGGTGCCTTTTCGGCATCAATGGTCTCCGGGAAAGTCCGTACCATCGGCCTCTTTCAGGAGGCTCCATGGCGCTGCAGCTCTACGTCGGCAACAAGAACTATTCGTCCTGGTCCATGCGCCCCTGGGTGCTCATGAAACAGGCCGGCATTCCTTTCGAAGAGGTCATGGTCCGCTTCGACTCGTTCGAAGCCGATTCGGCCTTCAAGAAGACGCTTCGCACCGTCAACCCGCTGGGCAAGGTGCCGGCGCTGGTGGACGACGGATTTGCCGTCTGGGACACGCTGGCGATTGCCGAATACCTGGCCGAGCGATACCCGGCGTCGGCCTTGTGGCCGCGAGACCTGAAGGCCCGGGCGCGGGCCCGCAGCGTCTGCGCTGAAATGCACAGCGGCTTCACGGCACTGCGCAACCACTGTCCCATGAACATCGAGGCCTCCCTGCCGGAGGTGGGGCGACTGGTCTGGCGCGACCAGGCCGCCGTGCGTGCCGACATCGCCCGGCTGGGCGGTCTGTGGGGGGAGCTGCTCGCGGCGCAGCCCGATGGCGCCCTGCTGTTCGGCGACTTCAGCATCGCCGACGCCTACTTCGCGCCCGTGTGCATGCGCATCAAGACCTACGGCCTGCCGCTGCCAGCCGATCTGTTGTCCTACGTAGAACGTGTGTGCGCGCTGCCGGGTGTCAAGGCCTGGATCGACGATGCCCTGGCCGAACACGACTTCGTCGCCTTCGACGAGCCTTACCGCCTGGGGAGGTGATGGCCCCCACGCTCCCCCGCTGCGCGTGGTCCGCTGCCCCCCGAGGGGGCTGACCCG
>NZ_JAUCZG010000052.1 GCF_030373225.1 Hydrogenophaga sp.
AGCTTTTGCGCGAGCCGCGCGCGGTTTGACCCCACTTATTCACCGCATCCTTAGGGGCAGGCACAGCGTGCGACATACCAGTAGGGACATGGCGCCTATCGGTCGAGTTTGGCCAGCACGCCTTCTGCCAGCCACTTCATGTTCAGGATGTCGGCGTCGCTGAGCGATTGTCCGGCCGCAATGGCCGTGCGGCCTTCGTTGTCGCGCACACCGGCCACGCTGGCAAACACCTGCAGCCGGCCTGCGGCCATGTCGGCCTGGCGCGCCAGCACCTCGTTGCGCACGGCAACCGGCACCTTGGGGCCAAAACCGTCAACGCGCACCATGCCGTCCTTCACGCCGCCCCACACGCTGCCCGTTTGCCATTGGCCATCGAGCACGGCCTGCACGCGGCGCGTGTAGTAGTCGCCCCAGAGGTGGGTCACGGCGACGATCTGGGCATCGGGCGCGAACTGGCGCATGTCGGAGTGGTAGGCCACGGCGAGCCTGCCGCGCTCCTGCGCCGCACTCATCACGGCGGTGGAACCGGTGTGAAAGGCCAGCACCTCGGCACCCTGGTTCATGAGCGACATGGCCGCATCGCGCTCGCGCGGCGGGTTGAACCACTCGCCCAGGAACACCACACGCACGGTGGCCCCGGGGTTGACCGAACGCATGCCCAGCGTGAACGCGTTGATGCCCTGGATCACCTCGGGAATGGGGAAGCCCGCCACGTAACCGGCCTGCGTGGCCAGACGCCCGGCGGCCACGCCGGCGAGGTAACGGCCTTCGTAGTAACGGGCGTTCGCCGTGGCCACGTTGGGCGCGGTCTTGTAGCCGGTGATGGACTCGAACTTCACGTCGGGAAACTCGCGCGCCACTTTCAGCGTGGGCTCCATGTAGCCAAAACTCGGCGTGAAGATGATGCGGTGGCCCTGCACCGCCAGGTCGCGGATCACCCGCTCGGCGTCCGCCCCTTCGGCCACGTTCTCGACAAAGTGGGTCTGCACCCGGTTGCCCAGCGCGGCCTGCACCGCCAGGCGCCCCTGCTCGTGCTGGCGCACCCAGCCCGCCGGCGTGAGCGGTGCCACATAGACGAACGCAGCCTTCAGCGGCGCGGGCGCCGGGGCTTGTGCGTGGGTGTGGAAGGGAATGGAAAAACTGGCGGCCGCCAGTGCGCAGGCGCACCGGGCCACGAGGTTTTTGTACATGGTGGTCCTCTACATGGCTTCCGTGAATGAAAAAGCGAGCCGGGGAAGCACCGGGCTCGCAGGAGCTGGATTTTAGGCGATCGCCGCGTCCAGCAAGCCCATCAGCTCCGCGCGGCGCGCGTCGCTCACGAAGCTGGCTTCGAAGCTGTTGCGCGCCAGTGTGATCACGTCGTCGGGCGAGAGGTCGAGCGCCTGCACCGTCTGCACGAAGTTGGCGTTCATGTAGCCACCGAAATAGGCCGGGTCGTCCGAGTTGACGGTGGCGCACAGGCCCGCGTCGAGCAGGCGCTTCATGGGGTGATCGCGCAGATCGTTGACCACGCACAGCTTGAGGTTGGACAGCGGGCACACGGTGAGAGGCGTGCGCCGGCGGGCCAGCTCGGCCACCAGCGCCGGGTCTTCGAGCGAGCGCACGCCATGGTCGATGCGCTCGGTCTGCAGATCGTTCAGCGCCTCCCAGATGTAGGCCGGCGGCCCCTCTTCGCCCGCATGCGCCACGATGCGCAGTCCGAGTGCGCGGCTGCGTGCGAACACGCGGGAAAACTTGCTCGGCGGATGGCCCACCTCGCTCGAATCCAGACCCACGCCGATGAAGTGTTCGCGGTACGGCAAGGCGGCTTCCAGCGTGGCCAGGGCGTCTTCTTCGCTCAGGTGGCGCAGGAAACACAGGATGAGCCCGGCGCTGATGCCCAGCTCGGCCTGCGCGCGTGCGCAGGCGCTCGCCAGCCCACGGATCACCGTGGCCATGGGCACGCCGCGCGCGGTGTGGGTCTGCGGGTCGAAGAAGAGTTCAGCGTGCACCACGTTGTCGGCCTTGGCGTGCAGAAAGTAGGCCCAGGCCATGTCGTGAAAATCGGCCTCCTGCAGCAGCACGCTGGCGCCCGCGTAATAGATGTCCAGAAAGCTCTGCAGGTTGGTGAAGGCATAGGCCTCGCGCAAGGCCTCGACGCTGGCATGCGGCAGGCTCAGGCCATTGCGCTGTGCGAGTGCAAAGATCAGCTCGGGCTCCAGCGAGCCTTCGATGTGGATGTGCAGTTCGGCCTTCGGGATGGCGGCGGCGAGTTCGGCGGCGGTCAGGGTCATGTCTTGGTTCTCAACAGGTGCCGATGGAGATATCGAGGCGCTTCAGATATCGGCGGTATGCGCTGGAAACCCGGTCCGCGGGTCCATGCACTTCGGTGACGGGCGCCAGGCGCCCGATGGGCAGGGTGCGCGGTCTCTGCGATTCGACCACGGGGCGGTCCTGCGCGAACACCGTGTCTTGAAAGTCGACCAGTTCCAGATCGGTTGACGTGTCGCCCTGTGTCGCCATCACGAACCAGGCCGTGCACGCGGTGTCGCCATCAGGGCGAATGAAGAGCGCGATGGCGTTGCTCACCGGGTCGCCAGCGGTGGCGTCCTTGCGCAGGACAGCGGAGAAAGGGTGCGGCACGTCGTAGCGGTAACGGATCCACGCGCCCTCGTCGGCGCCCGCGTAAGCGCGGGGCTGCCAGGCCCGGGCGTTGACCACAGCCAGCCCGTCGTCGCCCTCTTCCACCTGTCCGGTGTCCACCTGTGCGTGGCAGCGTTCGCCCAGCCAGCCCTCGTGCACGAAGCCGAAGTGGCTGAGATCGAGAAAGTTTTCCACCAGACGCGGCGCGCTGGTGTCGAGCGCATAGGGGCCGCACACGACACGTCGCCAGGCAGTGTCTTCTGCGACTGCAAAAGCGGGAACGGCATCCAGCGCGCCCAGGGTGCTGCGGGGAGCCTGCAGCCGCACCCACACCAGACCGTGGCGCTCGCGCGCCTCGAACACGGTCGCCGCATGGGTGGCGGGCGGCGTGAAGTCGGGCGCGGCAGGAATGTGGTGGCACTGGCCGGCGTGGCCGAACTGCCAGCCGTGGTAAGGGCACTCGAGCCGCGCACCATGCACACCGATCAGCACACGGCCCAGCGAGAGCTGCGCACCCCGGTGCGGGCACTGGTCGGCCCAGGCGTGCACACGGTCACCGTCGTGAGCCGACTCGCGCCAGAGAACGAGCGACTGCCCGAGCAGCGCGCAGGCCACAGGCGCCTCGCGCACCTCATGCGATGCGATCACCGGGTGCCAGAGTTGCTGTTCGATCATGGAGGTCCCATTCAAACAGGAAAGCCGCCCGGAGGCGGCTTTCCTTGTCAATGTGCGTCGGACGGAATCAGTTGGGGACTTTGCCTTCAACGCCCTTGACGTAGAACTTCACGCCACCCAGGAACGCATCGTCGGCGACCACGTCCTTGGCCAGCACTTCCTTGCCGTCCTGGCCCACGATCGGACCTTTCCAGATCGAGAAGCTGCCGTCCTTCAAGCCGGCACGGATCATGTCGACCTTGGCCTTGGTGTCAGCAGGCACGTCTTCGGCGACCGACACCATGTCGATGGCGCCTTCTTTCACGCCCCACCACACGCCGCCGGTGGTCCAGGTGCCTTCCAGCGCATCCTTGGTGGCCTTGATGTAGTAAGGCGCCCAGTTGATGATGGCCGAACCCAGGTGGGCCTTGGGGCCGTAGGCGGTCATGTCGGAGTCCCAGCCAAAGGCGCGCTTGCCCAGCTTTTCGGCGGTCTGCAGCACGGCCGACGAATCGGTGTTCTGGAACAGCACGTCGGCGCCGCCGTTGATCAGCGAGGTCGCGGCTTCGGTTTCTTTCGGTGGATCGAACCAGCCGTTGACCCAGACCACGCTGGTGGTGACCTTGGGGTTGACCGACTGCGCACCCATGGTGAAGCTGTTGATGTTGCGGATCACTTCAGGAATCGGGATCGACGCCACGACACCGAGCTTGTTGCTTTTGGTCATGCTGCCGGCGATCACGCCCGCCATGTACGCGCCTTCGTAGGTGCGGCTGTCGTAGGTGCGCATGTTCTCGGCGGTCTTGTAGCCGGTGGCGTGCTCGAACTTCACGTCCTTGAAGTCGGGAGCGACCTTGAGCATGGGCTCCATGTACCCGAAAGTGGTACCGAAGATCAGCTTGTTGCCCTGGCCGGCCAGATCGCGGATCACGCGCTCGGCGTCGGCGCTCTCGGGCACGTTCTCCACGAAGCTGGTCACGATCTTGTCGCCGAATTCGGCTTCGATCGCCTTGCGGCCGTTGTCGTGCGCAAACGTCCAGCCGCCGTCACCCACCGGGCCGACGTAGGCAAACGCGATCTTCAGCGGCTCGGGCTTGGGCGCCTCCACCACGGCAGGGGCTGGTGCCGGCGCGGGAACGGCTTCTTCCTTCTTGCCGCAGCCGATCAGCACGGCGCTGGTCAGCGCACTCAGCGCTGCAACCTTGATCAGGGAACGTTTTCTCAGGTCTGTCATGGGTGAACCTCGGGTTGAAAAAATGGACGGGCAAATATGTCGGAAACAATGCATCTTAATGAAACACGAGCCAGAAAAGCCCTTGCATCAGTGGAGCGCAGCAACAAGTTTCGCCGCCGGGCCGCCCCAAGGCGAAACAGCCCCTTCGGGGGGCAGCGGACCTCGCGCAGCGGGGCAGCGTGGGGGCACCACCGGGCCAGCCGCCGGGCCGCCCCAAGGCAGGCCCAGCCCCCTCGGGGGGCA